>JBGVCG010000021.1:0-51093 GCA_045226255.1 Paludibacteraceae bacterium
AAGATCAAGGAACAATTGGACGCCATCTATGGACGTGTGGGTGTGACATACGAGGTCGTGGAGGATAGGAGTTTTGTGAATGATGAAGTTGCGAATGCTATTCTTGAAAATGGGTTGGATATAAATGCAGATGAAGAGAGCCGTTGGTCTGTTGAAAGTGGCGAGATGAAATTGATACGTGAGATGTACACTGAAAGTCATCCTAATATGGACAAAAAAGCCGCATATCTATTCTTGGTGAATCATGCAGAGGCACCTTACGAGTCTGTAGAGGGAGATATGCCGAGAAATCAGTCTGTCGGATACATCTTCATGAATAACAATAAAAAATTGGATGACGGGCATGTGGTAGCACATGAAATTGGCCATGGTGTATACAAATTCCAGCACACAAAAGATTATGGTTTGCCAGAAAAGTCTACAGACAATTTGATGGATTACAATAATGGTGACTTCTTGGCTCACTACCAGTGGCGTGTCATGCAAGACTCAGTCATGTTCGTATGGAAGGTTTTACAAGATGATGAGGATGGTTTGTGGACTACTGATGGGCATTATTATTTATTCACTTATATAGGAATGAGGATGGGATTGCTATATAATACGGCAAAGAAATATGGAATTGCAGCAGAGAAGCCAGACACATATGTGCTAACCCAAGAAGATATAAATAATGGATACGTTGTTCTTGGCAAAAATGAAAAGATTCCATTGAAGGATGTAATTAAGGGTTCATCTGTTGTCGGAGATAAATTAACAAAAGGTAATATTGTCATTTCAAGACCGGTATCTAAAATCACTGTGGATGGTCGTTATTTCTTTATTCCTACAAATGTGTATGAATGGCCCGATCACACAATTAACGAAGTGGATTTTAAAAGAGGATATATTGAAATAGGAAAAGATGGATACGGCAGACCTCAAAGAATATATTTTATTAGAGGATTAAAAGAAGGAGACATGTTAGAAAATATCACATGGCTTGTAGGTGGTACTCAACAGAAATATCATTCTTTGACAGGTGGATATCATGGAGTTGAATTAGCTGTAACCGCTTACATGATTGCCAAATGTAGGAATTCTCACAAAGACGATTTTTGGGGCTATTTATTACATAGATTTGGTGATTCTTTTGCCCATATGGAAATGGATAATGATGAAAAAGGGTTTGATAAAACCAATAAATTGCAAGAATATATAGATGCGGTTAATGAATATTTAGAAAAAAAGTTGGCCCATATTGATTTCACAACAGAAAAGCTTGAAAAGCCAATAGTTAGAAACTATAAGGAATATTCCATTGGTAGCATAAAAATGAATGTGAGAACAAATTTGAAGAAAGAGGATGTAATATGGAGAATGTTACAAAGCGTAATTAAATGTTCTGATGATAACGAACTCGAAGATTTAGATCCAGAAGCATATTTAATAAATAGTTCATTTGAATTTGATGATATCAGAGATGGTATACTAAAAAAATTAGAAGACAAGATGGGGAAGAAAGACCAATTCAAGTATATTATGTATAATGGTCCAACTCCTAATTTGGATATATATGCTGGAAGTTTTACTTTAGGACATGGATGGAGCATATGTCATCCAGATGGTAAAGATGTAGATAATATTCTTATGAGAAAAGATTTATTCGATTTCTATTTAAGGAAATCTGTGGAATTATTTAAAATCATGGATGTAACTAAAGGAGAAAAAAACATCAACGAAGATGCTATTGCTACAGAAGATGAAATTATTGCAGAAATAAATAAAATTATAGAAATTGCGGATAAAGCGACAACAAACAAAGCACAAAAATTAGATGCGACATTTGCTTTTCATATTTATATTCTAAGAGTCGAAGAGGCGAAGAAAAATAATGAAAAAATTGGATCATTTAATATTCCGATAAAAATATTGGCTGATGATGTAAGAGGTTTCACTGTAGATGCTTCTGTAAGACCATATTATTATTTTGGTTCAGGTTTCAAAGAGACAGATGAATTTAATGGCAAAGTTGTAAGAAACACAAAAGAGGTAGAACCAATCGTTAAATTCATAGACAACTATTTGAAAGTTAATGAAGAATTGACAAAGAAAATCGAAGGCTTTAAAATTCGGAATAATTCAACCGAATATATAATAACTCCTATATACAGATAAAACGTCAGAAATGGAATAAAAAGAGTGTACCAAAATTGACATGACAAACCCAACCGGATGGATTGTTCAAAAAACATGTATCTACGAAGATAGCAGAGTAAAAATGGCATCTAAAGAAAAAGACATATCGAGCAAGAATATCGAGTCATTGGGCAAGGCATTCATTTATGTGATAGTACTACTTTTAATCCTTTTCATGCCTGAAGCAATGAACCCGGACAGTTGGCCTGTCGCAACATGGATTAAGAGATTGGGACATATGCCGCTTATAATCGCATTTTGTTTTATCTCATTGATTATCATATGCATTATAGGACAAGCGACAAATAAGGACATCAGAATTGCGATCACCATCTTTCTGGGAATAGAAGTTGTTGCGCTCTTCGTCTTAGTCAGCATTGCGGCATTAAGTTTGGCATTCTTCAGAGGGGAGTTTCTTCTATCTCCCATCATTTGTTTTTTGCTTAACGCATTGCTTTACGCCTTGTTGCTTTATTCCTTCTATTACAAAGAATTAAAAAAAACATAATATAACTAATCGACTTATAAAGACACAAAACCGCATAACATGAGATGGATTCGATGAATCATGGGAAAGCGGCAAGTAGATTGGCTGACGCAAAAGTGTACAATTAAATATAAACATAACAAGTAAAATGAAACTTTTGGGAACATTAACAATCAAGCTGATTTTGAATTTGATTGTGATTATCATTTGGGAATATATAAATTTAGGACCAGAATTGTACGAAGGATCTGATTCATTTGTCGTCGCGTTTCTTGTTGTTCCATTTACATTGCAATTCCTTTTAGAATTGTTTGTAATATATATTTTCTGTAATAAACCGAAAGTTTCCAACTATCTGGTTGTCGCCAATGTATTAGGAATAGATACGTTATGGTATTTTTTTATGATTATTTTTTTCAGTCAAGATTTCTTGTCTGTTAGTTCCTTCCTGATTGTTGTAGCAATCAAAATTTTGGTATTAAAAAAAGCCTTTACGGCATGATTGCACGGACAGACAAGTACAGAACAACAAGCATGACAAAAAGATTATATCATCTCGCACTAAGCGTATTGTTTTGCCTCCTCACATGCACAGGATGCGAGACAGGGACAGACGCCCAAGAAGCGGCTCAATACCGCAAGAATTTCAGGGCGAAACTGGAGTCAAGCAAACCTTTGTCTTTGCCGTACAAACAACAAATGGACCTCCATGCATTGGACGAAGATCCCTCATACCACAGAGGCGAGTTTGACTCCACTTGGCATGAGCTAATGGTCTATATCCACGATCACCTGTCAGCCCCCAACAAGAATACATTTACGTCATGTAACAACTTGGTCGGTTATTTACAGGACACCTCCCAATACTTCACCCTGTTAGCCCGAGAGCTTTGGAGTGAAGATAACATAGGCTAGACACTGAAACAATATTAAGGCTTCATAAATTGACCGTTCGCATGCTCAATTCAAAGAAATTACAACTAAATTCAAAGGATTAATAGTCGAGTTTAAAATGACTGATTTTAAAATCACTCCGCAATTTTCATACTAGTATGAATAATAAAAACAACATCATTCTAGCTTTGGCGTTTTCATGGCTTGTGTTTAATCTTATAGGATTGGAGATGCGTCATGTTTTCCCGTATGATATATTTGCATTTGACAATATAAACCCCATATTGTTAGGTATATATATTATTAGTCTTTTGTTTTGTGTATGTTATGTCGGGTGGAAAAAATTAAAATTATTTTTATTTGTCTTTCTTTTGCTTTTTATTTGTCCTAGGATTGATTCTTGGTACAAGGATAATTTGATAAAAGAAGACCCGTGTATTGCATATGCCACATGCAATGTGGAATCTAACAATAGAGGCAGGTATAGTATTATATATTACTTTAATGACACAAAAGGAGAAAATCATGGTATAGCAACAACATGCTCAAGAAAAAATTATTTATTGATCAAGAAAAGATCTGAGACTTGGGGAGAAATTCTGATTACTTACTCAAAACGAAGACCTGATTGTTCAAGAATTAGTGACTGGGCCCCTACAAATGACAGTCTAGCATATTATAAAGCTTTAGATTCGTTAATTGTAGCAGGCCGACAAGAGCACATGTCGTCCGACAATAATTGAGGATTGATCAGTGGTGAAAAATTCATGTCGGGGAAATCTATAGTGACAAATAACCACGAATAAAAGAGCGATAAAACCGAAGGAACAATTGAGGAGAAGGCAATAGAGCAATTCCGACTTTTTTTTGCTATCTTTGTGATTAACCACCCATTACATTGAATATGAAATCCAAGGGAAAGAAAATAAAGTATGATAACATTACGACATTGGGCGTATCATGCATTTATGTGCTAGCACTACTTTTTGTACTCTTTGTGCCTGGAGAATTGTTCCCAGACACGTGGGTTATTGCAAATGGTCTTAAGAATTTTGACCATACGCTACTTGTGGTGGCATTTATATTTGTCGTTTTGTTTATGATATGTTTTGTGGGAGAAGCAATGGGAAAGGATATTAGACTTGCAATCACCATCTTCCTAGGACTAGAAGTTGATGCGATCTTTTTTCTTGCCGTCATCCTGTCAGCAATAGGTCCAGTTTTCGGAGAATCGTTTTTCATACCCGCTATCATTTGTTTATTTCTTAACGTTCTATTTTATGTCTTGTTGGTTTATGGCCTTTTTCACAAAGAGATAAATTGTTTGTAATATATATTTCTGTAATAAACCGAAAGTCTCCAAACATCTGGTTGTCGCCAACATATTAGGAATAGATACCTTATGGTAATTCTATATGATTATTTTTCTCAATCAAAATTTCTTATCTGTTAGCTCCTTCCTGATTGTTGTGGCAATCAAAATTTTGGTATAAAAAAGTCTATTCGAAACGATTATATGGACAAAACAAATGTTGGAGCACGTGTCTACTACAGACTATAATTGAGGATTGATCAGTGGATTAAAATTCATTTCGGAATTGAAGTGACACTGAACCGCAAATAAAACGCGCGATAAAACCGAAGGAACCCTCTACGAATTTGAGAATAGAGAATAAAATAGTAAATTCGCGGACAGAAAACAAAAGGAAAAATTTATGATAACTGCTTCAGACATTGTAGTACAATTCGGCAAACGAATACTTTTTCAAGATGTGAACCTTAAATTCACAGGTGGTAACTGTTACGGAATCATCGGTGCCAACGGCGCCGGCAAATCAACCTTCCTGAAAGTCATCAGCGGAGAGCTCAATCCGACCAAGGGCACCGTGACCATCGCACCAGGCGAGCGTCTCTCCGTGCTCAAACAGGACCACTTCCAGTTTGACGAATGCACCGTCATCGAGACTGTTCTGCGAGGACACGAACCGCTCTGGAACGTGATGCAGGAGAAGGACGCGCTGTACGCCAAGGAGGATTTCTCCGACGCGGACGGTATACGCGCCTCTGAACTCGAGGAGAAATTCGCCGAGATGGACGGATGGAACGCCGAGAGCGACGCCGCCGCATTGTTGAGCGGCCTAGGCATCAAGGAAGACCTGCACTACAAGCTAATGAAGGAACTCAGCGGTAAGGAGAAGGTCCGCGTATTGCTTGCGCAAGCGCTCTTCGGCAAGCCGGACAACCTGTTGCTCGACGAGCCTACCAACGACCTCGACCTTGAGACCGTCATGTGGTTGGAGAACTACTTGGCAGAGTTCGAGAATACCGTGTTGGTCGTATCCCACGACCGTCACTTCCTCGACGCGGTCTGCACACACACGGTGGACATCGACTACGGTAAGATCACCATGTTCGCCGGCAACTACAGTTTCTGGTACGAGTCCAGCCAGTTGGCCCTCCGTCAGCAGGCACAGCAGAACAAGAAAGCCGAGGAGAAGCGTAAGGAGTTGATGGAGTTCATCCAGCGATTCAGCGCGAACGTGGCGAAGTCTAAGCAGACAACCAGTAGAAAGAAGATGTTGGAGAAGTTGAACATCGAAGAGATCCAACCATCCACACGTAAATATCCGGGCATCATCTTCACGCCTGAGAGGGAGCCGGGCAACCAGATCATCGAGGTGAACGACCTCTCCTACACCACGCCAGAGGGAGACGTACTCTTCAAGAACGTCAGCTTCAACGTGGAGAAGGACGACAAGGTGGTCTTCCTTTCGCACGATCCGAGGGCGATGACCGCCTTCTTCGAGATCATCAACGAGAAGCTGAAACCAACCACAGGAACATACAAGTGGGGCGTGACCATCACCTCCGCCTACCTGCCGTTGGACAACACCGATTTCTTCAACACGGACATGAAACTGGTGGATTGGTTGGCGCAATACTCGCCAGACACCAACGAGTCGTTCGTACGAGGATACCTCGGCAGAATGCTCTTCTCCGGCGAGGAGATCTACAAGAAGGCCAGCGTGCTTTCGGGAGGTGAGAAGATGCGTTGCATGATCTCCAGGATGATGCTGAAGAACGCCAACTGCCTCGTGCTGGACTCTCCGACCAACCACCTCGACTTGGAGTCCATCCAAGCCTTCAACAACACGCTGAAGTCGTTCAAGGGCAACATCCTCATGTCGTCCCACGACCACGAGTTCATCCAGACGGTCTGCAACCGTGTCATCGAGCTCACGCCAAACGGAGCGATCGACAAACGCATGGACTACGACGACTATATCCTCAGCGACGACATCAAGGCGTTGAAAGAGAAATATTACGCGAAATAATAATCACACATAGAGAGAGGAGACGTGACCGCACGTCTCCTCTTTTTTCAATCCATAGGAGGGAGAAGGATGAGAAGGAATGCAACAATAGCCGCATGTTTAGGCATCATGGCCCTATTTTCCGCCTGCAACGGTGGTCATCAAAACCGATTCAAAGAGCAGAAGACGCAGCAAGCGGAAGCCACCATCAACTACGAGCGATTCGACCAGGTCATCTACGACTTGGACAACTGCATCCGCAGACCCGCTGTGGCAGGCGACTACGACCTGCTGAAGGTGGACATCCCCGACGAAGACTCCCTTTGCCTGCAACAGAGGATCGCGCAAATCAAGGAAAAATATCCTGAGCAGTTCAAGCACTACCTCATGATGTTAGGCGAATTGTCCAGCGGATACGACGTCGCCAACGAGACGCTCTTCTACCTCTTCCTCTCCAACGAGGCCTACCACGAGCTTTACAAGGATTGCCAGGATAGGTACCAAGACGTGTCCGACCTCAACGCCTACTTCACGAAAGCCTTCTCACGGGCGCAGCAGCTCATTCCAGGCTATGAGATACCGCAGAACATATTCTACATCTTTTCCGGCTTCGGAGACTACCTGAGCATCGACGAAAACACGCTGTACGTGTCGCTCGAATACTTCCTCGGGGAGGACTACAAGAACTACCAATACGTGCCGGGCATATACCAATACCAGATCAAGAACCTGAAGCGCGAGCGGATGGTGACGGACGCCATCTACGAGTGCACCTGCGAGCACTTCCCGCTTGAAGTCGAGGCGGGAAACCTGCTCGACAACCTGCTGTACTTCGGCAAGATGCTCTACATCACAGAGGCCATTCTGCCACAGGAAGACGCAAAGAACATCATAGGCTATTCGGAGGATGAGTGGGAATGGTGCGAGAAAAACGAGGCGAGCATGTGGAACTACCTCCGGGAGAACAACCTCCTGTTCGAGACAGACAACAAGATCATCACAGACTTCGTCATCATGGCAGGCTCCACCAAGTACTTCTCCACCGACAAGTACACCGCCCCGGGAAGGGCCGCCGTCTGGTTGGGTTGGCAAATCATCGCCCAATACATGGCGCACAACCCGAACATGAGTCTGACAGACCTGATCCACGAAAACAACGCGCAGAAGATCCTGCAAGGCTCAAGGTACAATCCATAACAACCAACAAAGAAAAATCGCCCGAAAGGAGCGATTCTAAGCGTGTCAGAGGCAATCAAACCTCCGATAGGGTCAACGTATGCAAACCTGCAATTTAGGCACGTAGAACGCACCATTTCGCTTCTTTAGTTTGTAGGTAGAGGTGCGATGAGGGAAAACAACCTTCAGCCGCACGGATTCCTCCATCTCCAACGTCTGGTCCAGTGCGAACAAGGCAGGCCAGTTCTTCGCTTCGACAGACATATTATCAAAGCCTTCAGAGACAGGGATCTCTATGAAAAAATCGTGATGAGGCAAGCCATACGCGCAACGGTTCTCCACCTCGAACGGGTCGAAGAGGAAGTTCTGCTTCGGGTAAGACTCAAACTCGGCACGAGGGATCACGCCAAAGACAAAGCCGCAAGTACGCAAGACAATGCTATGGAAATACGTAGGCACATAGGTGTGATAATAGCCCGAGGAATCGGTGGTAAAGAACACATCGGAGCCACAGGCGGAGGTACGGTCCTTCCTTCCGCTACGGAAGTGCATGTGGACAGGCATATTGACATGAGGCGTACCGTTATTGTCCATAATCCTACCGTACATAGGGCGCACATTCAGCTGGAGGTGGTCGTTCAGTTCCTCCCCACCCTTCATGCTCTCATACGTGACCAGCGTATCGTTCGAGTAGACCACATAGACGACATGGTCCTTGTGCGTCATGTAGGTGAGCGTACCATGGCGGTCCGTCATGCGCGTATCAGGGAAGAAATTATCCTCCACTTGTATTTCCACAGGGTGGTTCATCGGTTCACCGAAAGCGTCGAAGAACTCGATGACGATGCGCACCGAATCGGCGGGGATGGCATGAGCGGAATCAACCGCGATGGAATCCGCCACAAGCGAATCGGAGAGCAACAAGTTTTGGGAGGTGCAGTCCGACACCGAGGACTCCGCCCCCTCCTGGCCGACGATGGACCCGTCCGAGCATGAGAAGACGAACAGCGGAAGGGCCAAGGATAAAAAGAGGATATATCTCGCCATATCACAAAAAAAGGACACCCCAAGAGGAATGTCCCTTTAAACCTTTAGATTCAAAAATTAACCATTTTTTCTAGGACGCTCGATGCTGATCTCCTCGATGATGTCACCATCCTCGAAAACACCAGTCTGCTTGGTTCCGCTAGCGAACGTGTAGACACCGTTACCGTGTTTCTTACCGTTCTTGAACTCGCCCTCGTATCTATCGCCGTTGGAGTAAGTATATACGCCAACGCCCTCTGGCTTACCATTCACGAAAGGACCCTCGTATACGTCACCCGTAGGGTACGTGAACTTTCCTTGTCCTTCACGAACGCCTGCCTTGTATTCTCCTTCATAGACAGAACCGGACTTAAACTTGTAAGTTCCCTTTCCCTCGAATTTACCGTCAACGAAGTTGCCAGTATACGTTTCACCACTTTCGAAGGTGAATGTACCGAAACCATTTCTGCATTTCCCTTTACATTGTGCATTCGCCTCAATGCCAGTAAGAGCAAGGATTGCGACAATCGCCAAAATTTTTGCTTTCATGTTTATCCGTTCCTTTTTGTTTTTTTTAGTATCGCGAATATAAGAATTTTCACATAAAATACAACCAATAACCTATTTTTTATTTGTTTTTTCTCAAATAAAAGTAAAAATCGGGCATACTCCTGTTATAATTTATCATTAAAATAGCGTTCGAAAGACAAACTTCATCATTTCACAAACAAACTATTATGACAAATGACACATGTCATGTGGTTAAACATCCAGCAATCCGCACACCCAACTCACAAAATCCTTTAATCCTTGTTAAAGTGCTTATTGTCAATATATACCTCCAACAGTTTCGTGCGTCCCTCCTCATTCATAGGCGTGATCATGATATCCGCCACGGCAGCCGGCACGAGGCAGCTGTTTCCCTTGGAGAGATGGACCTCCCTGATCAGCGGCATATCACCGTCGAAGCCACGGGTAGAGAGCACCTTGATGGTACAATTTCCCTCCAGGCACATGTAGATGATGAAAGAGTCGTATTTGAAGAGTTTGCGGTGGAATCCCCTGTTGATCTCCAATAACTTAACCGTAAAGAACTGACATTCAGAGATGCAGACAGGCTTGTTCAGTTTGCGTTCATACTCCGTCTTGTAGTTCTCCACCACATTGTAGTCGATCGCGTCCTTCGCCAGCTCGGTATGCAGTTCGCGCGGTTGTCCGTCCAAGCCCAGACGTCCGTAATCGTAGATACGGTAAGTCACATCACTGCTCTGCTGCACCTCGGCGATCAAGGAACCGCCACAGATCGCATGCACGCGTCCTGCAGGGATAAAGAAGACATCCCCGCTCTTGACAGGATACTCCTGCAACACCTCGCAGATGGAGTGGTCCTCCACCCGCTTTCCGTACTCATACTTGGATATGCTGGACTTGAAACCGCAATAGAGCTTCGCCTCCGGAAGCGCATCCATGACGTACCACATCTCCGTCTTTCCGAAACAACCATGCCTTTTCATCGCCAGCTCGTCGTTCGGGTGCACCTGCACGGAGAGGTCATGCGCCGCGTCGATGAACTTCACCAGCAAAGGGAAGGTAACCCCATACATGGAATAGACCACCTTACCCAGCAACAGCTCCCTGTAGGAAGAGACCAGTTCGTTCAGCTTCACCCCCTTCAACGGGCCATTCGCCACGACAGACTCACTGTCGCGGACCGCGCTGATCTCCCAACTCTCCCCTATTCTGTCATCCTCGGAGGGAGTCAGTTCCTTGAAAGGTTTCAAGCGATTTCCACCCCACACCAGTTGGTGAAGATTCAATTTAAAAAGCAAAGGATATAGTGTTTCCATTCTAACATTCATCAATTACAAAATCAACTGGCGGCAAGCGCACTTACGCATGGCCAAGCATCCATAAAGCATCACGATTCCGAGGCACATTCCCTATTATTTCCGTCCAAGACAGAATATTTACTGTTGTTACTAATAAACTCAGGCACCATCTCCTTCAGTTTCGCCACGATGGCGAAATCATCGCAGGAAGCCAATATATCCTGCAACTCGGAGATCTGCTCATTCAACTTAGCCGAATCACACGGACATATCTTAGCCTTGAGGATCTTCGGATGGGAAGTCGGAGAAGCCTTCTCACGGTCGGAGAGCACCTCCTCGTAGAGTTTCTCGCCAGGGCGAAGACCAATCTCCTTGATTTCTATGTCCGATGCGCGAGACAATCGGATCATGCTGACAGCCAAATCGTAGATCCGCACAGGCTTACCCATGTCGAAGAGATAAATCTCACCGTTCTCACCGATGAGCGAGGACTCCAGCACCAAGGAGCACGCCTCCGGGATGGTCATAAAGTAGCGGACAATATCCTTGTGGGTCAACGTGATAGGACCACCCTCCTCGATTTGCTTACGGAAGAGTGGAATGACAGAGCCATTCGAGCCCAAGACATTGCCGAAACGGGTAGTGATGAAGGAAGTGGACGAATTGGTGGAAGACTGCACATACATCTCCGCCAAGCGTTTGGTCGCCCCCATCACATTGGTAGGGTTAACCGCTTTATCCGTTGAGACCATCACGAATCGCTTCACGCCAAACTCCACCGAGAGGTCAGCGATCAGTTTCGTGCCGAATACATTCATACGCACCGCCTCATAGGCATTCTCCTCCATCAGCGGCACATGCTTGTAAGCAGCTGCATGGAAGACAATGGTAGGGTGGAATTTTCTGAAGACGCACCTCATACGAGTCTCGTCCCGCACGTCCGCCACGACGAAGTGCAGTTTGCCGGAAGAGACAGCTTCCGAGAAGTTGCGGGACATCTCGAACTGCATATCGAAGGTAGGTGTCTCAGCCTGGTCAAGGGAGACCACCTGCTTCACGTCGCAACCCAGCACCTGCCGCACGATTTCCTGTCCGATGGAGCCAGAAGCACCCGTAACCAAGACCACCTGGCCCTTCAGGAACGTGCGCACCTCCTCCCCTTTCAGGAAGATCGGGTCACGTCCGAGCAAATCCTCAATCTTCAGGTCACGCAGCTGGTTCACCTTGAACGTACCGCTCATCCACGTGTTCGGGGAAGGGACGGACAAGACGTGCAGGCCCATCTTCACCCCCTCGTTGATCACCATGCGCTTCTTATCCTGGGAGATATTCGGCATGGCCAACACCAGCGTGTCCACGTTGTATTTCTCGACATATTCAGGCGAGAGGCCCTCCTCCACCGACAAGACAGGGATACCATCCATCACCTTGCCGGACTTGGCATAATCATCGTCAACAAAATAAGGGATCTTAAAGCGGACCGAATCATCGCCCAACAGCACATTCTTCGTCACACTACCCTGCGAGCCCGCACCATAGATCACAACCACCCTGCGTTGCCTGCTGCCATTCTTTTTGCCCACGAAATAGACGAACTTAACGAGCAGACGGATCAGCACGATGAAGAGGGCCACTACGGAAACAGTCAAAACCATCTCAATCACGGTCGGTATATAATCCAGGAATTGAGGGGCGAAGGAAGTCAGTGCCCACCTGACGAGCCAGTACAAGACGAAGCACAACAGGCAGGAGCAGATGATACGGAAAATATCGTAGAAACCAGTGTGTCGAATCAGTCCGACGTAAGAACGGACAACGACGAAAGAGATAAGGAATAGCGCAAACACGGAAAGAACATCATAGAGACAATGCCCTCCCGACAACGATCCGTAACGTACCAACAAGAACACGACAACCGCTATCAGCAAATCAAACGCTAACACAAAATATTTCGAAGGCGACCATTGGCCATACAAGGTGTACAACTTACAAAACGCCTTTCCTAAGAAATCAGCCATACATCATATCTCTTCCAACAAACACGTAAGACACATCTGAACAAGTGGCAAAAATACAAAAAAGGCTCACCAAACACAATTTTTGGCAAGCCTTTTTTACGTGAATTTATCGACAGATGATAAAAAGCAAAACGATTCAATGTGGACGGAGCCGAATTGAGTTAAAAACGTCCCATGAAAATCCGTCAATCAGAGTGCGGATTTTATCGTATCCGCCACAAAACCAGCATCCTCCACGGAGACACACGGACCGCTCGGCAAGCAAAGTCCAGAGGCGAACAAACCCTCGCTCACACCGTTCAGATACCGCGGGGCATCCTTGAAGACAGGCTGCAGATGGAGCGGTTTCCACAAAGGGCGGGACTCCACACCCGCATCATCCAGCATGAGGCGAATCCGTTCAATCTCGCCAGCCGCCAGGCCGTCAAAGGTGATGGTATTCAGCCAATAATTGGAGTCGAACGCCACCAAAGGATTGAGATGTACCGAGACCTTATCCTCCCCAGCGAAGAGACGGACATACTGTTCAGCCAACAGGCGGTGGTGGCGGATATGATTCTCCGCAACGTACATCTGTCCACGACCAATACCCGCGCAGACATTGCTCATGCGGTAGTTATAGCCTATCTGTTCATGCTGATAATAGGGGAAAGGTTCCCTCGCCTGCGTAGCATAGAAAAGGGCTTTCCGCTTAACCGCCTCGTCGGGGCAGACCAGCGCACCTCCTCCCGAGGTGGTGATCATCTTATTACCGTTGAAGCTCAACACGCCCAAACGTCCGAAAGTACCGCAAGACCTACCTTTGTATTTTGAGCCGAACGCCTCCGCCGCATCCTCCACGACAGGGATTCCATAACGGTCGGCGACCGCCAATATCTCGTCATACTTCGGAGGCATACCGTAGAGACAAACCAGCACGATGGCCTTAGGCAAGCGTCCCGTGCGGGAAAGACGGTCCTTGATCGCCATCTCCAGCAGGTCCGGGTCCATGTTCCACGTGTCCGTCTCACTATCCACGAAGACTGGTGTAGCACCTTGATACACAATAGGATTGCACGAAGCCGCGAAGGTGAAGCTTTGGCAGATCACCTCATCTCCCGGCTGGACGTCCAGCAACACCATCGACAAGTGGACAGCGGCGGTGCCGGACGAGAGGGCGGCGACAGACTTTTCTTCGCCCAAGAAACGCTCCAGATCAGCCTCGAAGGCATCCACATTAGGACCCAACGGGACGACCCAATTCGTATCGAACGCCTCCTTGACGAACTTCTCTTCCCAGCCCGCCTCACTCATGTGCGCAAGGCACAGATGAATACGTTTTTTCACCTCCATAGCAAACAATAGCCTTACAAGAACATATCAAATGGTTTCGCCTGCGAAGTGAATCTTCAGGCCCAACAACGTAGCGAAAATAATCTTCAAATCCAAGAAAAACGAGTAATGGTGCAGATAGTAACGATTGAGGCGCACCTTATCAGGGTAGATCACCTCATCGTGGTATTGGTGGGGATTCTCCACCAGAGCCAACAACGTCTCCTCATCCCGATACTTCAGCGTCGCCGGACCCGTAAGACCCGGACGCAAGGATAGGATTTCACGGTCATCACCCTGCAGTTTGTCAGCATAACCCGGCACATCCGGACGAGGTCCGACGAAGCTCATCTTTCCCCGCAACACATCCCACAGTTCAGGTAACTCATCCAATTTAGTTCTACGGAGGAAGGCCCCCAACTTCGTGATACGACGGTCTCCCGCCACCGTGACAGTCGTGCCATCACTGCCTCCTGACATTGTCCGAAACTTATGCATGACGAACAATTCGCCATCCTTCCCCACCCTACGTTGGCAGAAGAGGACAGGAGCTCCATCCATCAAACGAATCAACAAAGCAATCAGCAACAAAATCCATGAACATAGGATCAAACCTACGAAAGCGGATAATCTATCAAACCAAAACTTCAACACTGGACAATATTATTTTTTAGAACATAAATCAATTTCATTCACACGCCAATCATACAGGTTAGCAGCCTTCCGAATATCCAGGAACGGGCCGCACTCATCCAAGAGTCTGCAGAACTTAGCGAATGCACCAGAGATGCCATAATAGGTTTTAAAACGTCTCTCCAAGGGCAAATCATGGGCAACGGGTTGTTCCGCATCAAAATCCTGCGTGTGGAAATAGCAGAGGTTATATGGCTTGCCCTCCATCCAACATTTCACCAAAGGGAAAGGGAAGAAGCGGAAATAACCGCCACCCGAAAAGACAAACTGCTTGGAGAACATCCTCTTCACACTCACCGGGAACTCTATGATCGAGGCATCCCCCACCCGACAAAGCACAGGCTCATCCTTTCCGAAATCAGGGAATCCTCCGAACGAATGCGTGGAGGGGAATATGGAGCTGTCATACTTGAAACCCATACGGGACAACTCCTCCAAGACCCATACATTATCCTTGCCCACGCTCCACGCCGGCGCACGGTAGGCATCCACCTCCGCACCGATCACATCCTCTATGGCTCTCTTCGCCCGCACCGTGTTCTCCACGAACATTTCCCGTGAAAAATCCTTCAACAGTTCATGCTGATAGGAATGGCAACCGATATGATGCCCTTGCGCATATATCTTACGGATCAGTTCGGGGTGATGGTCAGCCACCCATCCCAAGCAGAAGAATGTGGCGGTCAGCCCCCTTCGCTCCAACTCCTCCAATATCTTGTCCATCCACAGCTGCAGGCGGTACTCGTATTTCTCCCAATCCATGTCCGTCCAGACACAGTTGCAATACCAATCCTCCACATCGAAAGTCAAAACATTCATACCTTTATCTTCTGAAAATCAGCTATTCATACCCGCCTTCTCCGCTTGGAATGACTTCGAGAAGAACTTCCGTGTTCCTTCCAACATCGAATAAAGAAATGCTTTCGCGTCTTTCCAACCACCCTCTTGGTAATACAGGTCCTTCCCGAAGAAACGAAACCAGGAAGGAGTCGTCCTCAAGCGGTCAGGCGAAGAGACGAACCATGCCAGATCCAGTCCGAGGAAACGCAACGTCTTCCCCGGCTTATACTCAAACGGCACCACCTCATGCCCCAACGCATCCCGCACAATCAGTTCGGGGAAATTGACGCCAGAGACATCCGCCGCGCGCAGGCAGGCAGGCAAACGAGGGTTCAGCTCCACGATACGGAAGTCACCGTCCTCCGCCTCCAGCACGTCCAGATCGGCGAAACCGACCCAGCCCAGCTTGTCCAAAGCGGACTCACAGACACGAAGCAGTTCCTCATTCTCCACCGTGACGCCACAGCAACTGCTACCCCCCTTAATCGGATAGTAACGAAGGATCTTCAGGATGCAATGATTCACAAAACGTCCCGCAGCATCCCTATAGAGCATCACGCTGTAATAATAACTCTTCACCGAGATATACTCCTGCAATAGGCATCCTCCATAAGCAGAGACGACCGTCGGCAAGGAAGCGTCCAGTTCCTCCTCATTCTGTACCAAGGCAATACCCCTCGCACCCGCCGCATGATTAGGCTTGATGAGCAGAGGGAACGCAAGGTCACCACGTCCCTTTCCCTTTTCGTCCAAGACCACGGTCTTCGGATGAGGCAATGCGTTTTCTTGGCAAAAGGTCATGAACGATGATTTGTCATGAACCAGCAAAAAGAGAGACTCCTCCGCCACGGCACACCGTACATGCGAACCATCCTCAAGGCGAGCCTTGCATCTGCTCAGGCAAGACGCCTGTTCATCCTCCATGGGGATCACCACATCGATGGACTCCTCCGCCACGATGCGAGACAACAGAGGAAAGACGATTTCAGGGTCACTATCATTCTCTAGCTCAATGTGCTTATCCGCAAAACTGGACTTGGAAGCCACACGATCTCCACAAGTCGCCAACACCACCCGGCATCCAGACGACTTCAAAGACCGTGCGGTAGACAAAGCCTGCAGACCGCCACCGAAAATCAAGACGTTAGCCTTCATCCCACTATCGTGAAAAAACGTTTGAATAGACCATTGAAACAATAGATCAACAAAGAGGTGAGCAACACCACGCACACGCAAGCGATCGCCGCATAAAGCGTTGTACGATTAACCACGGAAGGCACCGTCCCGAACACCGACGAAACAGCCATGACCATAACTCCTTTGATTGGATTATGTACGGCCATCACCGTGAAACTATTCCTCCCCCACCACCTCAACCACCTGAAAAAGCGGTACGGATATACGGAGGAAAGAGTCTGAAGCCCAAAGCACAAAAGGAGGACTGCGGCAATTCCCCAAAAAGCATCGAGGTAAAACAGAGCCACTGTTTTCCCCAACATGGCATGACCCATCGAAACGTGACCATTCCACCCCGCCCCCACACACAAGAAAAGGAAGCAAAGCAACATCACAAGGGGAGTCCATTTGCCACGGGCTGCAATCCAATCCTCAAAAGAGCGAAGGCTTCCCGCCTTCTCCACCACAAGGTTCCCAAACGCATAGAAAGGGAATGCGAACAAAGCCACATCAATGCTCCATGGCAACGCTGTGAAGTCATAAGACCATTCACCACGCACCATCAAGCACCCCATCAGCGCAAAAAGCAGGGACAGTACCACACGCACGGCCACTGAGCATTTCCGCACGAAGAAATAGAGCAGTTCCACCACAAAGAGGCAAGGGACAAACCACAATGGCACATTATGGACCAGATAGCCCTCCGACCCACGGGCCAGGAACGTCTCCACCAAAGGCTTCCAACACTCATCCATCGGTTGATGTGAGACACGCAAAAAGAAGACCCAGAACGCCCAGGTGAGGAGAGAGAATATCGCATAAGGGATAAGCAAAGAGGAGACCTTTCGTTTCAGGAAAGGCATGAAACCATCATAGCGATCCTTAGAGAACACCATGCCGCTCAGAAAGAAAAAGAGCGGTATATGGAATGCATAGACCACCTTCGCACTCAGTCCTGCGTACATGATATGCCCCCATATCACACAGAGCATGCCTAAGCCCTTCGCAAAATCTATGTAATCAAAACGTTTCATTCATTTTTCTCCAGACAAGGGAGGTACATTCTTCGTGAACCAAACCTTCTTCACCACCCCAAAGAGAAGGTTCATACCCGTCCAAAAGAGCGCAGAGGCGACACACTTTCCCTCCGAAAGGCGGAACAAGCGGTAGTGCCACTTTATCAGCGAGAGATAGCTATGATTGCTTATCGAACCCTTCCTGACACGATAGGTGGCCAGATCCTCATCCAGCAGATAGCAGTCCGCCACGGCAGACACTTTCAGCCACATCGCATAGTCATTGTTCTTTTTCAGGTCAGCCACCTGCACCAAGCCCACCACAGACGCATCGTACATGACAGAGAGGCAACCCGGCCAGCAAAAACAGTACATGCCCCATTTCGTGATGTGGCGGGGACCCGTCACATAGCGGTTCATTGGGGTACCATCCTCACGCATGAAGCCACGACCCGTATAGGAGAAGGCATAACCGTTCTCACGCATGAAAGCCAATTGATGCTCCAGTTTAAGCGGAGACCATACATCGTCCGCGTCCAGAAAGGCGATCCATCGTCCACGGGCCTCTCGCAAGGCAAGATTCCTCGAGACCGCCGCCCCCGAGCGCACCTCGTTCCGAAAGCAACGGATACGGACATCGTCGAAGCCCTCCACACACGCCAACGAGCCATCAGTGGAGGCGTCATCGACGATGATCATCTCCCAATTGGCATACGATTGGGCACGCACACTCGCAATCGCTTCCCGCAAAAAGTCCGCGCAATTGTAGACCGGCGTGATGATGGAAACCAAATCATTCTGCATATCCAACGCTACAGTTTCTCCATTTCAAACGCAACACGGAGGAATCATTCATGGTCTTCTGCCACAACCCTACAAGGTACTCCGACTGCCTTACAGCCGGCAGGAATAGACTTGTTAACCAAAGACATCGCTCCCACGACAGACTCCTCTCCAATCTCAATATCCGTTCGGGCAAGCACAGTGGAACGCATACCAATATAGGCACCCTTCCTTATGACAATACGATTATGCCCTTGTCCTCTGCCATGACAAGAGAAAAAGACGCCATAGGAGATAGTAACATCATCCTCAATCGTCATCAAGTCGTAGCATTTGTCGTCCAAATAGCAACGCATCCCGATGAATACATGCTTGCCGATTTTATAGCCGCACATACGATACAAGACGATGCGCACACAATTCCATGGCAGGTAAGGAATAAAAGCGGCAGAAAACCATTTACGGATGGGTATGGTAAAGACTTTCCACAGAGAATATTTCCAGTAATAAGGGATATCCTCCTCTTTCACACCCTTATGGGTCAATTTATACAAAAGTTTCAGCACCATATTCTCAATCGACTATATATACCAAAGATCATGCAGGGAAAATAGCATCAAGCCAATCATCCGATTGATCTATCACGGACGACTTAGGCACAGCACGGATTCGTTTTATTTTTTCCTGGGTTAATTCCTCCGACAGGCCATTCACCAAAGCGACGACGCTCTCCTCATCCGAGGCATTCACGTCCAATCCGATGCCCAATTGGTCCACCCTCTCCGCCAAAAAAGTGCCCTTTGAGACGATGATAGGGGTTTCGAAATAGATGGCTTCATATAATTTGTTAGGCTCCGCATAGACCACATTCGCATAATCCGTGTCGTAAGCGGAAAGGACCCAATCAATCTCCGCATAGATGGCTGACAGGTCACGGGGAGACTCATACGGGCCATGGAAATAACAATTACCCAATCGGTTTAGGGGTTCAAACTGCTGACGATTATGTTCGGAAGGGAAATCCCCGTAGAAATGGAACTCATGCTGAGGAAAGTGACGGCAGAAGATGTCAGCGAAGGAAAAAATCGTATGGAAACGGATTCTCCCCACAAACCCGACACGAAGTTTTTCATGTGCGGACTTCGGCACAAAAGGGAAGTCCGCCACCGAAGGGACAAGCTTATTCGGCACGACACGAACATTGTCCGGACATTCGTCTCCGAAATGATAGCGGACAAAACCCTCCGATGTGAGCACCGTCATACGCGACTTCTTTATCAGACGTTTGTCCAAGAGCTCCAACGCCTTGCGTACGAAGGAATTAGGCAAATACGTATGCACCAAATCAAGCTCCTCGTACACGTATGGTCTGCCGTGACAGCGAAGGGAAAACATCAGCGCGACATCCAAACCGTTCAAATAGTAGAGATCAGCATCCGTGGGAACAATCCTTCCCATGGATTTCAGCATAAGGGGAATGCGCTTCAGATAAGGAAGTTCATTCGGGAAAGAACCAATGACCTCGATCGGGAACCCTACCTTTTCATCGTACGTTTCCGAAGCCCGCCGAAAGGCATACACCTCCACCTCGGCGCCCCGTTTGAGGAACGAACGCACACGCATTATGCTTCGTTGGTTATGCAGCGAACCTAAGACAAAAACGACTTTCATAAGGTTTGGTTATGTGTCCCCATACGAGTTTGGATGAAACGGAGAATGCCCTCCGCACGCTTGCCGATCGTCCGCTCTTCCGCAGAGGCCAATGCATTTTCCGCATAGGCGCATCTGCGCTTCTCGTCAGAGAGCGAGACAATCGCAGTCGCTATCTCCTCCACATTCGTTGGCTCTATCATAATCGAGTTTTTATCATTGAGGACATCCCAATTAAACGGTCTATTAGAAGAGACGACAGGCAGTCCACACGACAAAGCCTCCACCACAGCATTGCAACACCCCTCATGAAGCGTCGGAAGGACAAAGACATCCGAAGCGTTCAAATACTTCGGAAGCATATCATGAGGGAGCACTCCCTGGAACAATATATTGTCGCACGAAGGATGATCACTTCCGCTCCCCACAAAGAGAGAATGGACGGTCAGTCCTTTGATACTGCTGATAGCCTGAGAAAGCAGTTTCGTCCCTTTCCGCTCGCAAAACGCACCCACGGAGGCAACGATATAGGCATCTTGAGGGAAGCCCAGTTCCTTGCGGCACTGATTCTTATCCATCTTTCGGAAGATTGTCCTATCAACAGCATTCGGGAAGACCTCACATTTGTCAGGGGTAGTCAAACCCAAAGAAACACTCTCCTCTAGATTCTTCCGAGAAACACAAACAACGCCCGACACATAATCCGTGAAATCTTTGGTCAACAGTTTCATATCGAACTGCTTCACAATCTCAGCCTCGCCGGAAGCGACAAACAGCGGGAGCCCATTGTCCCGAGCATATGCATAGGCCCACTCCGCAGCGTTCCAGAAGTGAGTATACACCACATCCGGACGGAAATCCATTCGTCGCAAAGCCTTGTACAAGGCACGCTTGCGGAAAACGTACGAAAGCGATATGCCACCGAGCCTCAACGTAGAAAAAGAGGCGAACTTAGGACGGCACACCATCACGCCATCCTCCTCGCTCAGATAAGGCACTAACCGTCTATTCCTCGTGAGACTATATGGTGAAATCACATAGCAACGATGACCACACCGCGCGAAAGCATTCACCAGTTCCTTCACGAACTGATATTTCACCCTATGCGAGTCTGGATAATCCGGCGTAACGATTAAGATATTCATACAGCGATAGCGTTTTCCTCCCTTTTCCTCGATTCAACACCCAAACAGAATCCTAGCACGATGGTCGAATATATGTTCATGTCACCATATGACAAGGAAAAAAATGTCCTCATGAAATAAATGAACATCACCAATCCGAATGCGAAGCTAACCAAGCGATCATCAGTCATAGAACGCCAAGCACGGAAGAAACATACCCAATAAATAGCATACACGACAACGCCAAACACACCCTGATTGATGGCCAACTCCAGCCAATCGTTATGCGCATAATTAACGGAGATTTCCAACGTGGCATTCGCCCCGGAGCCAAACAGGAACTGGAAGAACGTCGTGTCGTATAGAAAATAGTTCAGGAAGGTGACAAATAAGAAATCCCTACCGCTCACATTTCCCTCAATAGTCGCCTGCAAACGTTGACTGAAAAAATCACTCGTTTGCATCAAATGCCACACCAGATAAGACATCAGGATAACCGCCCCGACGGAAACAACCACAATCAGTAATTTCTTATAGCGCTTCGCCGTCCGGAACATCTCCAACAAGAACCATACCATGCATAGCGCACCGATCAGAATGGCACCCCTTTTCATTCCCATCAGAATAAAGGTCATCACACAAATTATTCCCAGATATTGCAGCAATGGACGCTTGTTGGAAAACGTCAGGATAGGGAAAAGACAAAGGAACTCATACCCCATGTTATTGACAATGCCATCGCGCTCCACACCTCTCTCCGCCAAGACAGACCTCGAATCCACGTCATAGCTCCAATAGGAGATGATAACCACAACGAAGAAGAAGAAGGTCAACACCTGCAAGTATCTCTTAGAAAGGATACCCTTCCACGCGAAATAGTAAAACACATAGATCGGCAGGAGGGAATTCATAATATTCTTCAGATAATTGAACGTCTTATAGACTGAGACACCCAAATATACATGTTCCCCTTCCAGAATATAAATCACTCCATAGAAGAAGAACATGAGCAATAGTGCGTTCAGGGCATAGATATAAGAGGGTTTGCTCGTCACCTTCAGGTTCACCATCCAGAGATAATATACCGACACTCCATTCAAAGTGAGGATGATGGCTTGGGAGAGTAAATTTCCTTCTGTCCATAGCAGTCCCTGTAATTCATACAAGAACCACAACAGAATATACAAGAAGAGAATATGTCTTTCTTTCAGCACCATTAATCGTCTATGATTTTAGGGGGAAGTGTCAACCATTCGCCCCATTTACGGTCCCACTCCAACGAACACATGTCATTGTAGCCACTTGTGGTGATGAAGGTCATTTCCCCAAAATAAACACGTCCATTCACCTGATAGAAATCCACCCGCACATGAGGGAATCCCGCAGACAACGTAGAGGCAAGACGCTTCATTTCCTCGAAACATTCAGGCTTCTCCATTATGACTCCGGTAGGTTTTCCTACCCTACTGACGATCGGCAGGGGACGAAAATCCATGTCATAATAATCAAAAGTTGGGTGAGTAGAATGGTTCGCGACCACATACATAGCCTTAGGCTCTCCATCGAAACAGAAGAACTTATAATCCTTCAAATTATCCGTCCCATCGTCCAGATACTCCTCCGCAATAATCCGACGGGGGACATTCTTATAGGGCCATTCCCTTGTCTCCGCATAGAAATCACGCTTCAGGCAACGATTCAGTTTCTTCCTTGCAGCCTGCATGTCAAAGGAAGATTTATCCTTGCAGACTACCACGCTATTGTTGTCGTGGTTGCATTTCAGGACGAACCGATCGGGCAAAGTGTCGAGATCGATATCCTCCGCACGCTCCCACACGCCTAACGTGGGGATGATGTACTCGTCGCCTATCCGCTCCGCCACCCACTGTTTCGCAAGGTGTTTATCCACAATAACCGTACATTCCGGGCGATGATAGTAGAGCTTCATCCACTGCAGTTTTTCCGTGTAGGTCTGGGGATTTTTCAAATCCAGACGTTTCCCCAACTGCAGGTAATACATCACCTGAAGATATAGCTCGTCGGGGAATAGACGTGCCGTCCAACGCACCACCTTTATCGCGACATCCCGTGGCCTCAACAAATATTTCAACAAGGAAACAACACCCATCTCGAATATCACTTCTTATCCGTAAAAAAAGCTTTCATATACACAGAGAACAAATCCCTATGAGACTCGCAATCCATATAGTTCAGGAAACGGGCAAGCCTTCTCTTCCGGAGAAATTTCGGGAAGAGATGTTTCCTCGACAAATACAACATCACCCGGTTCTGATATGGATATAAAACCGACAAATAGGACTCTCCTCGCTCCTTGGCTAACTGATCAAATGCAGCCTTCAGTCGCGACGGGTCTTCTATCTGCCCATTCAACTCCCTAATTTTTCCCTCGAACTTGACTATCTCTTCCCCCTCCATCAATCGGACCTCAGGGGAATCATCGCATTGGACAAATGGCACCAACTCGAACGAGAGACTTTCTCCACCAAAATCCAGGCAAACCATATAGCCCTCGTTCCACGAAGAATGTCTGTTCGGACTATCAAAGCAGAAATTACCCAGTCCGTAGAAAATCGGAGCCCCCTTATAGCATTCATACCCGCTATAACAATGCTGATGATGATTCACAACCGCATCCGCCCCCGCATCCACGAAGAAACGGTACAATTCCTGCATCCTAGGCGTAGGCAAAGGATAATGTTCCTTGCCTCCATGGGTTATCACCAAGACATAATCCGCCTTGGATTTCGCTTCTTGTATCGTACGGAAGAGACGTACCGGCTCAATAGGGTTCGCACCCGCCTTCTCCTCCGACGCAATGGAGAACTCATGTTCACAGCAGTTGATGACCGCAAGCGTCGCACCGCCGATCTCTTTGTAGAGGACTTGCCCTGCGTCCTCTAGGTTCCTTCCCGCTCCCACATATTCCATGCCCTTTGCCGTCAGCACATCCAACGTGTTCACGAGGCTGGAATCTCCGTAATCCAGGATATGGTTATTCGCCAACGTCGCACAAGAGAAACCCAACTCACACAATGCTTCGACTGATTTTTCCGAGCACTTCAAATGTGGTCCGCACTTGGTGATCGGAGACGACGCACCATCCCACACCGGACATTCCAAATTGACGAAAGAATAATCCGCACGTTCAACCAACGGACGGATCCCCGCGAACACCCTATACGAAGCGCCCTCCTCTATCAAGGACTCCACACGCGACATGGGGCAGAAATCGGAAGCGACCAAAACCTTCATCGGCGAACCATTTTAGCTAAATCAAAAAACAAAGCACGCTCCTTGGGGAACATCATCACGCATCCTACATACACGAGTAGGCTGACGCATAATGAGCCTATCTGCATTGGCATCGAAGATCCTACACACCGAAGCAGAAAGGTCATACCAAACATCAGTGCGGCAGCGAATACCGCAGGAACAACATTCCGGGTCATCTTCAACGGAGATATCTTCAGCACCACCCACACAATCAACAGATGAACGGCAATGAACTCCAATCGAACAGAAGAACGCACCCAACACAACGTATGGAATCCATATCTGACAGAGAACCATACGGCAGGCCATAAAACAATTATATGAAGCCATTGGGCAAGCACTGACAACTTAGGCTTTCCCAAGGCCCTATAGATTTCACTACAATAATGGGACAGTACGATCATAAGTGCGGAGGAAAGGCCCCATAAGCCTATGAAAAAAGAAGCCTCCATCCACGACTCACCCAGAAGGACTTTTGTCACCAATTCGTCATAAGAGAAGAGGACAATGCCTATCGGGAAAGCCACCAGCGCAACTGTCTTTTGGAACTTATAGAATAAATCGAGGAAAGAGGCCCGATCATTCTGGAGTCTCGACAACGAAGAGAAGAGAATGGGCGTGGTCACGGAGGTCACCAGGCCAAAAACCTGACCGACCAAGACGCTTGACGTTCTATAAAGTCCCAAGTAGTATTGACTCAGCATGGTTCCGACGATGAAGACATCCACATAGCTTGTCAACCAGATGGAGATGGATTCGAAGAGCGACCACAGAGAGAAAGAAAGCATTTCCTTCAACTCCCGAAACGAGAAGTAAAAGCGGGGCTTCCATTTCGACCAGCAGGTCAACAGAAGTGCGTTCACCATGTTTTGGGAGAGCGTGCCGATCACCAGCGCCCAATAATTTTTCAGGAAAATTGCCAAAGGCAGCGTGACCAACAAAGGGACCAAGACATACACGATGCGCGCATGAAACAATGTCTTGAAATCCAAGGCCCTCTTATAGAGAGCAGTCTGTATGGAAGAGAATGCGGCCAGAGGAATGGAAAGAGAAGCCACCGCCAATGCCGTGCCCATATTAGGGCTCCCCACGCAAGCCGCCAAAGGTTCCCTGAAGAGGAAAATAAGTATCCAAAGGAGAAACGACAAACATAAATTTGACCAGAACGCCACATTCGAACTTCTGTACAGATCGGACTCTGAGCCAAATTCATGCTGAATCAGATATTTCTGGAAACCCGCATCCGCAAAGACTTCCGCAAAGGATATGATGATCACCAAAGATGTGACCACTCCGAAAGCCTCGGGCGCCAACAGCCTCGCCAACACCATGCTCACCACAGGCGTAAGCAACTTGGCTGCGATCTCCGCCACGGAAGACCACTTTGCGGCAGTGACTATGTTCTGTTTTAAATCGTCAGGCATAAAATCATATACACATCGCCTGAAAAGAGCTTTCTTCAGGACTACCCTTAAAGTCTAGCATCCACTTCGTCCCTATCGCAAAAGCCCTTCACATCATAAACAACTCCACGCTTCGAGTCAGAGAGTAACCGCCTGACATCCAATTTCTTGAATTGATCATGAGCCACAGAGACAATCACCGCATCGAAACGACCGTATAAGTCGGGAAGAGGAGCATCGCTCAAGGTAATACCATACTCCGTCTTCACCATCTTCGCATCCGCCCATGGATCATAGACCACAATATCCTGCGTATATTCCAAAAGCGTATGGTAGATATCCACCACCTTGGTGTTCCTGATGTCCGGACAATTCTCCTTGAAGGTGAAACCCAACAGGAGGATCTTAGAATCCTTCACAACCAACCCCTTCATGTTCATGCACTTGACGGTCTGTTCGGCAACGTATGCCCCCATACCATCATTGAGGCGACGGGCGGAAATCATTACACGGGGCAACACTCCATACACCTGTGCCTTCTGTATCAGATAATAGGGATCGACCGAGATGCAATGTCCGCCAACCAATCCAGGCTTCATCTTGATGAAATTCCACTTGGTGGCGGCCGCCTCCAATACATCGTTCGTATCGATGCCCATGGCATTGAATATCTTCGCCAACTCGTTCACGAAGGCGATATTGACGTCACGCTGCGTATTCTCTATGATTTTGCTGGCCTCCGCAACACGGATAGAGGGCGCCCGATGGGTACCACTGACCAAAACAGATGCATATACCCTATCGACGAAATCGGCCACCTCAGGTGTGGAACCGGAAGTCACCTTCTTGATCTTATCCACTGTATGCTCCTTATCCCCTGGGTTAATCCGCTCAGGCGAATAGCCAGCGAAGAAGTCCCGGTTGAACGTCAAGCCGGAGACCCGTTCGATCACAGGGATGCACTCGTCCTCCGTCATGCCTGGGTAAACAGTGGACTCATAGACCACCACATCCCCTTTGCCGATCACCTTTCCCACCGTCTCGCTCGCCTCGTAGAGGGGCGTCAAGTCAGGGGCATTGTCCGCATCAATGGGGGTGGGAACCGCCACCACATAAAAGTTGCAGCCTCGGATATCCTCCATGTTCGATGTACAGGAGAAACCATTCTCCATGGCCTTGCGTAACGAAGCGCTATCCACCTCCATCGTGTTGTCACGTCCATTCATCAACGCCTCAACACGGGCACGGTTCTTGTCAAATCCGATGGTTTTATATCGAGTGGAGAACAATCGAGCCAACGGTAATCCCACATAGCCCAACCCCACCACACAAATCTTGACATTCTCTGGGGAAAAATTCATTTTAGCCGTATAAAACATTTAATTCACTATGATTCAATTAGTTACGTTTGCAAAACAAAAACACTTCGTGATTGTCAGTAACATACTGGCAAAAGCGCGATGAATCCAGTAGAATCAGTTGGAAGAGTCCTTATTCGTGTATTCATGCCCATAGCCGTAACCATACCCATAACCGTAACCATAGCCTGCGCCATAACCATAGCCATAATTCTTGCCATAACGGTTACGACGGGACTTACGGACAGCATTGATGACGATTCCGACATTCGGCAATCTTTTCTCCTCCGCCAATGAATTAATATACTTGAAACAACGTTTATTCAAAGCCTTAGAACGGCACACGAAGACCGTCAAATCCGCCACGCGGGAGAGAATCAACGTGTCCGTCACAATGGAGACGGGCGCCGTATCGATAATCACATAATCATAGCGTGAGCGTAACTCTGCGAACAAGTCATCCAACCTCGAACGGGATAGCAACTCCGCAGGGTTCGGTGGAACCGTTCCTCCCGATATGAAGTCCAGATTCGGAGTATCCGTCTGGGCAATGATATCATCTACCTTCAGGGAATCATTCGACAGATAATTTGAGAGCCCGAACTTCCTTCTTTTGTCAAAATATCTTTTAATCTGTGGATTACGGATGTCTCCTCCGACCACAATCACTTTCTTGGAAAGGGAAGCGAAAGAGAATGCGACATTGCAGGCGATGAACGTCTTCCCCTCATTCGGCACGAAAGAAGTCACCAAAACTACATTATTCTCCTTGCTATGCTGGATAAACTGCAGGTTGGTGCGAAGGAGACGGAATGGCTCTTCCTTGATCTTCGTCCACTCTTCATCCGACATGGACTCATCCTTAAACGGAAGCTCAGCAAGCACAGGCAAAGAAGTAAGTCCTTCTTGCTCAAGATCATAGGAGTCTGTCACATTGAAGGCGAAGAGTCTCTTCAGGTACAAAATCAATGCTGGCAGCAACAAGCCAAAGAAACAAGCGACGAAGAACACCAAAGCCTTCTTCGGAGCGACAGGGAAATCATCCGCCATACTCTCATCCACCACTTTAGCACAATTCAGCGTGGCAGCCATGGCCAATGCGTTCTCCTCTCGTTTCTGGAGCAGGAGCAGGAACAATTGCTGCTGTATCTGACGTTGTCTCTCTATTTCGACAAAGAGTCGCTCTTGCGTAGGCACATTGCTGATCTGCCCCCTATACTTGTCTGTCTGACGATTCAAGTCCGACAAGGAGATGTTCAACTCCTTCTCCGCATTAGAGACAAGAAGCCTGACATTTTCATACAACCCATTGATCTGCAATGTTTTTTGAGTAACAGCGGGGTTATTTTCAGAGGTGGATTGTAGCAGTTTCACCCGAGAGAGCAACAAATTATTATACTGATTAATCTGCTCCATCAGCCCTGCGTCATTCAGTCCAATGTTGGAAGGGATCACAGTCCCCCGGTTCGCCTCATCCATCAGATAACTCTTCAAGGAACGCACCAGGTTCAATTGGGTTTCGCACTCTACCCTCTTCGCCTCATATTCGGCGCCTTTCTGCAAGTACAGCTGGGCATTGGAGGATAATTCGGTCAATCCTTCCCGCTTCTTATATTTCTCTAGGTTCTTCTCCGTCTCGCCCAACTCATCCGTCAAGACCTTGATACGGTTGTCGATGAACAAGGCGGTTTTGGTGGCGACCTCGTTCTTCTCCTCTACTGCGGATCGGTTGTACATGTCTATTAAACCATTCAGGAAGGAGATACCCCTTGACTTATTGGTCGTGTTCAGCGTCAAGACTACGATGGAAGAGGTCTTGCTCACCTGAGAGAGAGAAAGATTCTTAATGTATTTCTTCGCCAAAGATACTGGCGGTGTGATCTCCACCACGATATGATCATAGCTGGAGGAATCGTTCCAAGCATCCGCCAAAGCGAAATCCAAAGGTCCGTTAGAGGTCTGCACCTCTATTGGGAAACTCGCATAGACGGAATCCAGCAACACATCGCCCTCCGAAGAGAGTGACACATGGACGGATTGGTCTCCATTCAGTTTCAAGTCAACCACCAACATGGAACTCAACGAGGATGCATCGAACAGACTATCGACCAAAACGACAGGAGAAAAGCCCGACACATCACGCTTGCGGAAGAATGATTTCCCATAATAATCCACATAGAGAGAACGCTCCAGAATCACATTCTTCACCAGCGTTTTAGACTTGAGCAGTTCTATTTCGTTCTCCGTATTCGCCTTGTATAGCATATCAATATCGTCGAAGACAGAGATCTCCGAGAAGAAATCCCCGCCTCGTTTCTCGTCCCGTATCATGATTTTCGAAGAGACCCTATACGTAGGCATCGTATAATGGAGATAGACGACAGCCGCCAGGCAACATAGAATCAAGGAGACAGCAAAACACTTCCAGTAGGCGAGGAACGTATACACGAGGTCCTTCAGGTCTACCCCAGCCTCGTCTGTTTTCCGTTGATTGATATTATTTTCCTGCTCCATGACCTTCATTTATTTCTTCGTGAGCGTCACAATCAATCCGGCGACGGAGACCAGCACGGAGGTACCCGTCAGGACCTGCCCCGTCATGGCACTATAACGACTGTTACGCATTTTGGTTTTATTCGGCTCCACATAAAGCACATCATTCTGCTGGAGGTAGAAGTAAGGCGAATAGATCAGGTTCTTGTCCGTCAAATCAAGCGTATAGACATTGCGTTCTCCCGACTCCGTCTCACGCATCAGTTTCACATTCTTACGCATACCGTAGATGGTCATATCGCCCGCTAAGGCCAAAGCCTCCAATACATTCACCTTCTCGTTGGTGATGGTGTAGGTGTTTGGACGGGCCACCTCGCCAATCACGGAGATTTTGTAGTTGACCATCCGCACATTCACAAGTGGTTCTTCTTTCAAATAAGCGCTCAACCGGCCTCGGAGATATGCCTCCACTTCCTTCTTGGTCAGACCGGCGACCTTAATCCGTCCCAACACAGGGAAATCGATTTCGCCATCATTGTCCACCAAATACTTCTGCATGATATTCTCCCCCACGCTGTTGGAATAACCGTTCGGCGTGCTGGAGGGATACATGAGGTTGAACGGCAAGGAAGCTTCCTTGTCGAACGTGTTCACCGTAATCGTCAACAAATCCTTCGGCTTAATACGGGCATCATACAGCGAGTCCGCCGCAGCACGCAACGCACCCTCCTGTTCCTGCAAATAGGCTATATCCTTATGGGAACTGCATGCAGGTAGAACCGCCAGCACCAGAAGGGCGAGGCAGAGCCTACACATACACAATCCGAATCTACATTCAGCACTCATCAAATCGCACATTTAGAACCTCTTTGGGGGACAATTCGTTCCGAAAGCACCCAAATCAATGCGAATATACGATTTTTCCCTCTGAAATAAAAGTTATTCCAGGCAAAAAATGGCTGATTCAAACAAGATTAATTCCGAAAAACCACCGATTTTCAATCCGTGGTGGTCTTCTTCCTCGATTTGATGAACAAGTAAGAGACGAAACAGAGGAAAAGGATAACACCGGCACCCGCCAAATATGGCTTGTAATGCGCCACGGAATCCGCCAATTGGTCTTTAGGCACCACACCATGCAAGCCATAACCGATGGCGGCAAGGATGGAGTTCCATACGAATGCGCCCAAGAAGGTAAAGAGGACGAACGTGTGAAGATTCATCTTCGCAAGTCCTGCAGGAATGGAGATCAGCTGACGGACAGCAGGCACCATACGTCCCACCAACGTGGAAGAGACGCCATGCTCCCTGAAATACTCCTCGGCATGCTCCATCTTCTCCTTCGAGAGCATACAGAGATGTCCGAACTTCGTCTCGACAAACCAATAGACAAAAGTGCGGCCTAAAGTACGGGCCAAAACATAGTTGATCAATGCACCAATAATAGCTCCACATGAAGCGGATGCCACCACGCCCACAATATTCAACTCACCTGCGGCGGCCTTGTAGGCGGCAGGAGGAACCACGATTTCAGAAGGGAATGGTATGAATGAGCTTTCGATAGCCATCAAAAGCATGACGGTCCAATAGTTCAAATTATCGAGACACCACTGAAGTATTTCCATACATAAGAAGAAAAAAAGGTCAAACACAATCTCTTGTGTTTGACCCAATTATAAATATTATTTATTCAATCTAGCCTTAATCGCCTCTGTCTCCTTCTCGTATCCAGGCTTGCCCAACAAAGCGAACATGTTCTTCTTGTAAGCCTCAACACCTGGTTGGTTGAACGGATTCACGCCGAGGAGGTAACCGCTGATACCGCAGGCCTTCTCGAAGAAGTAGAACAACTGACCGATATAGTACTCGTTCAAAGAAGGCAAATCGATGTGCAGGTTAGGAACCTGGCCATCCACGTGAGCCAAAACAACGCCCAATTCAGCCATCTTATTCACCTCATCCACACGCTTGCCAGCCAAGAAGTTCAAACCGTCGAGGTTCTCCTTGTCCTCAGGGACAACCACCTTCTTGTTAGCTCTCTTGATGGAGATAACGGTCTCGAAGATCGTACGCTCACCCTCTTGGATCCACTGACCCATAGAGTGAAGGTCGGTAGAGAAGTCTACTGCTGCTGGGAAGATACCCTTCAAGTCCTTACCCTCAGACTCTCCGTAGAGTTGCTTCCACCACTCACCGATGTAGTGCAATTTAGGGTGATAGTTCACCAAGATCTCGATCTTCTTGCCCTTCTGGTACAACTCGTTACGAACAGCGGCGTACTGAGCGGCAGGGTTCTTAGAGAATGGAACGTCGATGTTGCACATCTCCTGCATCTTCTTAGCACCAGCCACCAATTGCTTGATGTCGAAGCCAGCCACAGCGATAGGGAGCAAACCTACTGGAGTGAGGACAGAGAAACGACCACCCACATTGTCAGGAATTACGTAAGTCTCGTAACCCTCTTGGGTAGCCAATTTACGGAGCGCACCCTTAGCGGCGTCCGTAACAGCCACGATACGGTTCTTAGCCTCAGCCTTGCCAACCTGCTCCTCCAATTGAGTCTTGAGGATACGGAACGCCAAAGCGGTCTCGGTAGTAGTACCTGACTTAGAGATATTGATGATACCGAACTGCTTCCTTCTCAAGAAAGAAGAGAGCTCAGCCAAATAATCCTCGCTGATGTTGTTACCTGCGAACACGATAGCAGGGTTCACCTTGCTCTTAGAGTATGCGGCGAATGCGTTGGACAATGCCTCGATGACAGCGCGTGCACCCAAGTAAGAACCACCGATACCAGCCACAACCACTACGTCGCAAGACTTTCTCAAGCGGTCAGCCGTAGCGATGATTTTGTTCAGGAAGTTATCGTCCAAAGAGGAAGGCAATGTCAACCATCCCAAGAAATCGTTACCCTTGCCTTTGCCGAAATGCAACATTTCCTGGCACTCTTTTACCTTAGCCTCGTAAGCTGTGATGCATGGCTTGGAGATGTACAGACCCTCGCAAGTGAATGCATTTTCAATGTTCAATTTGATGTTTTCCATTCTTATAATTTATTAAAATACAATATCATACACAATCTATATCAGCGGAGCAGAGCCGTCAACACCTTGATCTCGATGGCAGGGGAAATCTTCCCGTAGAGGATGTTGTAGACGGAGTCCATGATAGGCATATTCACGTGAAAGTTCTTGTTAATCTCATGGATACACTTCGTACCGTAGTACCCTTCCGCGATCATCTCCATCTCGACCTGCGCCGTCTTGACGGAGTAACCCTTTCCGATCATCGTACCGAACGTGCGGTTACGGCTGAACTTGGAGTAGCTAGTCACCAGCAAATCGCCCAAATAGGCAGACTCGGAGATGTTACGTTGCTTCTCGTTCACAATATTCAGGAAACGGTGCATCTCTTGTATTGCATTGGAAATCAGCACCGCCTGGAAATTGTCACCATACTTCAGTCCGTGGCAAACGCCCGCCGCGATGGCATAGACGTTCTTCAGCACAGAAGCATACTCCAGACCAATGATGTCGTCCACAGTGGATGTGCGGACATAATTGTTCTGAAGCATAGTGGCGAAGAGCTTGGCGTTATCCCTAGAGACACCACCAATGGTCAGGTAAGAGAGGCGATCCATCGCCACCTCCTCCGCATGAGAAGGACCGGAAATAACCAGCAGGTTCTCCTGCGGCACACCATAAATTTGGTGGAAATACTCAGAGACAGTGAGGTTCTCGTCAGGCACGATACCCTTGATGGCGGAAACCACAATCTTATTCTTCAGGGAAGCGCGGAGCTTCTTCAAGTGTTGTTTCAGGAAAGGCGAAGGGGTAGCGAATATCAAGATGTCGGATTGTTTGACAATCGTATTGATATTGTTGGAGAAATCAATCCTCTCCAAATCGAAAGGCACCATGGAGAGGTAGGCCGGGTTATGGCCCATCTCCTTGAAGTCATCGATCTGGTCTTGCCTGCGCATGTACCAATTGATCCGACGTTCTCTGTTCGCCATGCAAATCTTAGCGATGGCGGTAGCCCAGCTACCACCTCCCATGACGGCGATCCTTGGTTCTTCTTTCACGTCCATAAATTATATTTTACTAACCCATTCCGCAACCTCTTCGCGGGTAGGGTTGACCAATTCAAGCTTGAACTTCTTGTTCAGTCCACAAATATCCTGATGGAACTTGTTCGGATTCACATCCTTCAACTGAGAGACCGTCAGGATGCCCGCCTTTTGCACGACAGGAACCCACGCCTCAGGGATACCCAAAGCGGTGAATTTGGAGACAGGATCCTTCAATTGCGCCTTTTCAGGCTTCATCTGAGGGAAGAAGAGCACCTCCTGGATGGTTGTCTGGCCCGTCATCAACATGACGAGACGGTCGATACCGATACCGATACCGGAAGTAGGAGGCATACCGTACTCCAAGGCACGCACGAAGTCTTGGTCGATGAACATCGCCTCGTCGTCGCCCTTCTCAGAAAGCCTCAACTGCTCCTTGAAACGCTCCATCTGGTCGATCGGGTCGTTCAACTCGGAGTATGCGTTAGCCAACTCCTTACCGTTGACCATAAGCTCGAAACGCTCCGTCAAGCCCGGCTTTGAGCGGTGCATCTTCGTGAGCGGAGACATCTCGACAGGATAGTCCGTGATGAAGGTAGGCTGGATATAGGTTCCTTCGCAGAACTCACCGAATATTTCATCGATCAGCTTACCCTTACCCATCGTGTCATCAATCTCCATCTTCAAAGCCTTGCAGATCTCACGGATCTCCTCCTCGCTCTTACCGTTCAAGTCATAGCCGGTCTTCTCCTTGATAGCGTCAAGGATAGGCAACCTACGGTAAGGGGCCTTGAAGCTGATCACGTTATCGCCCACCTTCGACTCATAACAGCCATTGGCGGCGAAGCATATCTTTTCGAGCAATTGCTCGGTGAATGACATCATCCAGTTATAGTCCTTGTACTGCACATAAAGCTCCATGCAGGTGAACTCAGGGTTGTGCGTACGGTCCATACCCTCGTTACGGAAGTTCTTGCCGATCTCGTAAACACCCTCGAAACCACCCACGATCAATCTCTTCAGATAGAGCTCGGTGGCGATACGCAAGTAGAGATCGACATCCAAGGTGTTGTGGTGGGTAATGAACGGACGGGCGCTCGCACCTCCCGCAATCTGCTGAAGGATAGGCGTCTCCACCTCCATATAACCAGCCTCATCCAACACACCTCTTAAGGTCTTGTACACCTTAGAACGTTTCACGAAAATATCCTTCACACCATCGTTCACCACCAGGTCGACGTAGCGTTGGCGGTAGCGCAACTCAGGGTCGTCGAAAGCGTCATAAGCGACACCATCCTTGTACTTCACGATAGGCAATGGACGGAGCGACTTGCTCAGGACCGTCAATTCAGCCGCATGAACGGAGATCTCCCCCATTTGGGTACGGAAGACGTAGCCCTTGACACCCACGAAATCACCGATGTCCAGCAATTTCTTGAAGACAACGTTGTACATGTCCTTGTTCTCGTCCGGACATAAATCATCCCTCGAGATATAGACTTGGACACGTCCCTTGCTATCCTGCAACTCCATAAAGGAAGCCTTACCCATGATACGTCGGCTCATGATACGGCCGGCGATGGTGACGTCCTTGCGGGGAGCATCATCCGAAAACTCGCTCTTTATGTTTGTGGAATAATCCGTAACCACGTACTCTGCAGCGGGGTAAGGGTCAATACCCATCGCACGCAACTCCTTAAGGCTTTCTCTCCTTAAGATCTCCTGTTCACTCAAATCCAGTAAGCTCATCAGTTTAAATTCTTATAAATGTGCGCAAAGATACAAAAAAAGTAGTGCAATGCGATGTTTACATAAAAGAATATGTAGAAGCATTGCGCAAATTCTTCACAAACGCCATATATTTGCCAAATAAACGAGAATTAATTATTTTTGCGAAAAAATTTGTAATATGCGATTAAAAAGAGTACCAGGTTTTTCCCTGCCGGAATTGCTTATTGTTTTAGTTATCATCGGTATATTGGTATTATTAGCTTTACCGAACTTGATGCCATTGATATCAAAAACCAAAGCCACAGAGGCCCAACTTCAGCTAGGACATCTTCACACTTTGGAGAAAACTTACTTCTATATGTATTCGAAATACTCATCCGATTTAGACGAAATTGGATTTGAGCAAGAGAAACTGGTCACGGATGGAGGTAAAGCCAACTACCAAATAGAAATCACAAACGCAGGTCCAACATCCTTCTCCGCAAGGGCAACAGCTGTAGTGGATTTCGACGGAGACGGAGTGTTTAATGTGTGGGAAGTTGACCAAGATAAGAATCTGAAAGAAGTTGTCAAAGATTAATGATCTTTTTATTAACATATCCAATTTTATTAATCCTAACCTATCAGGACCTCAAGCATATGTCTGTTGTCAGGTTGTTGCTGTCACTACTGATATGCGCTCAAGCCGTCATTGGCGTGGCCGAACTTGGAGTCAAAGAATGGGGAACCATTTTTCTGATCAACATCTCACTGTTGGCCCTCCAGTTTTTGGCTCTTAAATTGGTATACAAGATCAAAAACAAGGAGAATAATGCTCCGCTAATTAACAACGCTATCGGCATGGGAGACTTACTCTTCTTCATTTTCCTTGCGGGAGCCTTCTCTCCCCTCAATTTCATCGCTTTCCTTACGGGCTCATTGATAATCAGTTTGCTCCTTCACCTATTACTTCGTCGGGGCCATAACAGAATACCTCTAATCGGTTATATGTCAATCATATATATGGTTCATGCGCTCATTTTGAAAGACAATTACAATGATGCGTTCCTATTAAGCCTTTTGCCAACGACATGACAGATACGATAAGCATAAACACAGATATACGGCATGTGGTTTCTGACCAACAGGCATGGCATTACCATATTGTACCCAAAGAGATTTCCAACACGGAATGGACGCTCTATATAGACCAAGAACATCTCAATGAAACTGTCAAAGAAGAATTAGAGCTCACATTTAACAGGACCATCCATTTCGAAGTGATTGACTCTGAAGTTCTCAAAAGGGTTCTCAACCAGCATTATAGGATCCCTGATTCGGAGCCGCACGCCATCCAGACTATCTCCAATGCCAATTCCGGAGATTTCCTAACTTCCCTGATCAAAGAGGCGAAGGAAATGTTTTCCAGCGATATCCATATCGAAACATACGAGGACTTATGCCGAGTCAGATTTAGAATCGATGGTAAACTGCTTGAAAAGTATAGACTGGACAAAGAAAATTATCCGTCTCTGGTAAATAAGATCAAAATCAAGGCGAACATCGACATCGCAGAGAAAAGGCTTCCTCAAGATGGACGTATTTTGTTCGAGGAGGGCAACCTCAATTTTGACATCCGCGTATCTGTCTTACCTACTTTGAACGGAGAGAAAATCGTGCTCAGACTTTTGAGCAAAGATTCAACCAACATCGACATTTCCAAGCTGGGCTTCACAGAGGAACAACAGGCATTGTTCACTGAAAACATAAAGAAAACCCACGGCATCATTTTAATTAGCGGTCCTACCGGTTCTGGAAAGACCACGACACTATACGCAACCCTCAAAATCCTGAACAAGAGCGAATCCAACATCCTAACGATTGAGGATCCGGTCGAATACACCTTGTCAGGAATCAACCAGGTCCAGTTGAAGGAGGACATCGGACTCACATTTGCCCGCGCGCTTCGCACCTTCCTCCGACAAGACCCGGACATCATCATGTTGGGTGAGATACGAGACGAAGAGACTGCCCAAATGGCAATCCGTGCGGCATTAACAGGACACTTGGTGTTGTCGACGATCCACACCAATTCGGCATGGGGAATCATAACGAGACTAAGAGACATGGGCGTACCCCCATTCTTGCTTTCCGACACAGTCAATCTGTGCGTCGCACAACGTCTGATTCGCCTATTATGTCCGCATTGCAAGGAAGAAACAGCTTTCGACCCGTCACAATTACCACGGACTTTCAAACCCATCTCAATTCCCAAAACGCACTTTAGGCCACGGGGGTGTGAACATTGCTATTACACTGGCTACAAAGGCCGTAAAGCCGTATACGAAGTCCTTTCCGTCGATGCGGAGGTCTCGGAAACGATTAGGTCCGGCAAAAGCGACATGGGGGACTTGCGGAAAGAAAAAAACGTGTTATCTCTTGCCGAAGCGGCTTTCAACGATTTTGCGGAAGGTAACACTTCTCTAGAAGAAATATATCCAATTTTATTAAATAATAATTAAAGCGAAAAGTGAAACGAGTCTTTATCATATCCATCTTATTTTTGCTCAACATCGGAGTAGTTGTCTGTGCACAAACCACGGGTCAGGAAGAACGCCTCAAAGCAATTGAGTCTCAACTGAATCAGTTGTCCACCACAATGCCGGGGCTTAACGAATCAATCGAGCTTTCCGTCTCCGACCTGGACATCCAGGATTTTATCAGAGCCATAGCTAACGCCAATAAAATCAATGTCCACATCAGCCCGGATCTGAACATGAAGATCAGCAACAACTTCTCCAATGTGACAGTATCCACCATCTTGCTTTTCCTCTGCAAGCAATACAATCTGAACTTGGATTTCTATAACAACATCATATCGATCTCCAGATTCACGCAAAAGGAAAAAGCACCAGAGCCAGTCAAAGTCAAGGAGCTGAACGTCAAATACAACACGGCCACCCAACTGTTAAGCATGGACTTGGACAATGACACACTGTCGAAAGTGTCCAAAGAAATAACTAAATTGTCAGGGAAAAATATTGTCTTCGCTCCTGAAATCGGCAATCTCCCCATCTCGTTTTACATTGAAAACATGGAGTTGACAAGCGCCATAGAAAAGATGGCGATGACCAACGGCTTGGTTTCTTCTCCTACAGACGACAATTGCATCTTGATAGAGAAACAAACCACAGAGCAACAAGTCTCTTCCTCTTCAGACCGCAGATCAAGGAAATCCAAGAGCAGGAAAACTGGCATCGATTACACGATAGAGGGTGGCAAGATTTCGCTGACGGCAAACGACGCCTCAATCAACGATCTGATCAATGACATCTCCAACGAGCTGAAAACCAATTATGTGGTTTACTCCCAACTTCAAGGCAACATAACGACCAACCTTTCAAACGTCACCTACGAGGAGTTCCTCGCCAAGGTTCTTAACGGTAGCAATTATACTGCGCAAAAGAATGGGGACATCTACATGATTGGGGAAAAACAGACGGAGAACCTAAGAGAAACAAGGGTTATCCAATTGCAATATCGTTCCATAGACAAGATCATAGATTACATTCCTAAAAACCTGCAAAAGGAAGCCTCAGTGACGGAATTCCCAGAATTGAACAGCGTGATTGTGAGCGGATCCAAGAACTCAATCGACGAGATAGAGGCTTTCTTGAACGAGATCGACAAAGTTGTGCCTGTCATCCTGATCGAGGTGATAATGGTCAGCTCTAATGTCTACAAAAGGGTTTCCACTGGAATAAATTTCGGTTCGGGAAATGCTCCTTCCAGCTCGTCCCTCCAAGTAAATGGCGGCATCGTGACCACGTTGAGTTCATCCGTCTTAAACGACATCATTTCCGGCATCAACAGGTGGGGGTCATTCTTCAACTTAGGGAAGGTCAACTCTTCGTTCTATTTGTCCCTGAGCGCATTGGAAGACCAAGGCGTCGTGAAAATCCACTCGACACCAAAACTCGCCACGCTTAACAGCCATGAAGCTACTCTCGTTGTCGGCGAAACCGAATATTACAAGGAGGTTCAAAACACCATCGTGGGAAATGAAAATCCACAAAACATACAATCGTTCGAATGGAAATCAATCGATGCGAATTTGTCAATCTCGATCAAACCGATGTACTCCGGTGACGACCAAATCACGATGGACATCAAAGTGGCGCAATCCGGATTCAAGGAAAGCGCAGGCAAAGACGCCCCTCCAGGATCTGAGAACAAAACCTTCAGCTCCATCATGAGGGTGAGAAACGAGGAGATGATTTTATTGGGCGGTCTCGAAGAGAACGTCGCCTCCAACACGGGTTCAGGATTGCCTTTGCTCTCCAGAATTCCTGTGATAAAATGGTTCTTCTCTAATCGAAGCAAGAAAAAAGAGGATTCTCAACTGAACATATTCATTCGTCCAACCATTCTGTTCTAACATGTTTAGACTTGCTGACATACTGAATTTTAGCAACAGTTTCTATGTCATCGACGCTGAAGTTGTCGACGGGAATTCGCACAACTACTCATTAACATCCATGACAAGGAAGAATGAGGATGTGGATTTCTCTTTCTTGGTTCTCAACACACACGACATCGAGGAGATACAAAAGAATATCCCCGACGAGGCGAACGTGGGTATTGTGATAAACGGGAAAGGTACATTATACCGTACAATAAAGGATTGTGCGGAAGAAGATAACAGCGCCACCCTATTGAACAGAATTCTCCCCGACGCCAATGTGGATGACTACTATCTGCAAAGACTCATCACACCAACGTCATCGGGGCAGAAGGGGAATGCGATACTATCCATCGTGAGGAAAGAACTGGCGGATTCCATCATCGACCAGTTTAAGAGCCGTGTTCATCTCGTCGCATTCTCCGTAGGACCATTCATCTTTGACAACCTTCTGAGTGTTTTGTCTCTACCGCCCCACTCGTCTGTCGCATACAAAAACATACAAGTGGAGGTTGGAGAGGAAGGCATAACCAGTTTTACGCCTCAACAGGACGACCGCACTATCCACAGCTTGGAATTGGCGGACCAAACATTCGACTCCAATCTTCTTCCTTCGCTCGCCATGGGATTCGCCTTCTTATTAGGAGAAGAGTGCAACTATGCCGGGGTGGATTCTGTATACCACTATAGGGAAGAGAGTCAATATAGGCAGAAGTCCATCAATCTCATCAGGATCTTCTTGCCCGCAATCTTCGTTCTCCTTTTGTGCAGCTATTTCCTTTTCGACCACTACTACGCTAAAGTAGAAGAGTTGAATTCTCAGATAGCGCTCAACGAGCAATTGATCAACCGTCTCGACGAACTAAAGGAGTCATACGCATCGAAAAGCAAGTTCTTACAACAATCCGGGTTGCTTAGCGACACGAAATACGCTTACTATTTGGATCTGTTCGCCTCGCATATCCCCTCCTCTATTGTGCTGGAGGACATCACCATCAACCCGAAAATCAAAAAGAGCGCTCTGTCAAAGGAAATCGCTTTCGAAAGGAACATCATGCAAGTGACTGGATCCAGCTTCGACAGCTATAAATTCAACACTTGGATAAAAAAACTAAAAGAGATCGAGGAATTCAAGGAAGTGAACATACTCGAATACGAATACAAGGATAGCGAATCTTGTGCGAACTTCTCAATTAAGATTTTGTTATGAAAAAAGAATTGACATACAAACAGGTCTATATGCTTACCATCGCAATCTTAGTGGTTGTGACGGCCTGCGCGTTCATGCTCTCTTTCAAGAACACGATAGATGTCATATCACAATACGGGACACTTCACGACAAGGTGGAATCGATTAAGGACGCTCCCCAAAAACTGACCATTCTTGAGTCCAAAATCAAACAAATGGAACACCTACTCGTAGATGCCGATGAAATAGACACGGAGCAACTGTTGTTGGAAAAGACAACGAATTTCTGCAAAAACAACGGACTTCTCCTCGTCGAGTTTCCTCAGACATCATACACGGAATACCAAGGCTATCAAATCCTCACCAACAAGATCGCATTGGAAGGCGGATTCACCAATCAGGTCCGGTTCATTTACGATTCGGAAAGAACGAATAGGACGGGCATGGTAGCATCCATTCAATTAACGAAGAAAAAAGACATACGCACCAAAAAGGAGCGTCTCGTGTCTAACATTTATTTCCAGAATATTAAATTAAAGAACAAGTAATATGTTAAAAAGATTGTTTTATTTCTTCCCACTATTTATCCTCATAGGTTGTCAAGACCTAATGGTGTCCGACATATCAGACAGTCAGGTTGAAATATATGCGCCCAAAGAAGGAGCTGCCCTAACCTCTTCAAACATCACATTCTGGTGGTCGAATGTGGAGGATGCATCTTTTTATAATATTCAAGTGGCAAGTCCATCATTTGACGAAGCGCAAACACTATGGCACGATTCAATCGTCACCTCAAACAAAATAAGGTTCGCATTGGAACCTGGCCTATTCGAATGGCGCGTCAAAGCCCTAAATGATATAAGCGAGACTAAAGTCACCACCGCATCATTCAGGATAGACAGCACACTGGATTTGTCTCCACAGGTAATCATTCTCTACTCCCCGACGGACAAATCATACACCAACAAAGACAGTCTAAAATTCACTTGGAGCAAATTATACAATGCGGACTCATACACTTACACCCTTGAGGATTCCGAGCATCAAACCATATGCGAGAAAACAGTCGAGGAGGCATATGTGACAGCCTCCTTCCCTGAGGACGGACTATACACATGGCACATCAAAGCCTTTAATGAGAAATCCAACACGGAGGAATCGTCTTTCTCATTCTATGTGGATAGGATTCCTCCTGCCAAAGCCTCTTTGAGTATTCCAGCAAACAACGAAACAATCACCGAAGACAGCGTGATGTTCAGATGGGACAGGGCAACCGACGAAGGTTCCGAAATCATTGACAACCTCATTGTCGCAAAAGACAAAAACCTTTCTGACGTTGTGATTTCCATTGAGACAGACCAACACTCACATAAAGGCCTCCTTGAGAACGGAGTCTACTATTGGGCAGTCTTAGGAGTCGACAAAGCCGGTAACCGCAGTGAGAAATCCACAATCTTCTCATTCACAAAAGAGTAAAAGTTAGTTAGATGAAAAATAAAGCGCTAACATATCTCCTCTCCGCTTTCGTCCTGATAATCTGGGGGACAATCTTCTACAAGATTTTCTTCCACTCAGAGGAGGTGGAGTCCACACCCGACATCATCATCCCCACAATGGTATCGGCGCAAAGCGACACAACATACGATTACCACCTTCGCCTTGACTATCCGGACCCGTTCATTCGAGTGCCCATGAAAAGGGGAGAAAAGGGAGCCCCCAAAGCCCCCATCTCACAAAAGAGCAAAAGCGTCGCTTCAAACAGAAATCAGGCAAGCCCTTCAACGACGAATGCTCCCGCCAATGTGGTTTGGCCACCAATAAAATATGAAGGTTCCATCAAATCGAATCAAAAGACAACCGCTATCATATCCGTGAATGGAAAGACATCATTTCTCGCCCAAGGACAAACTTTCTTGGAGGTGAAAATAGAATCCATCACGAAAGACAGCATCATTGTATCATACAAAAAACAAACGAAAACGATAAGGAAATGAAGTTAAAGATTACTGTTACCCTATTGCTGTTTCTGTGTTGTCATTGCTACGCCAAAGACAACCACATGAATGATATGTTCGACGAATACAAGAAAAGCCACCACCTTCAATGCACCGATTCACTATATGCATATAGCTTCGTCGCCGAATCGAAATCCGTGATGAAACCCACTCTATCCAAGACCTACTTCTGGTACCTTAACAACGCCATCCATTCATCAGCAGGCAACTATAACGGCAAATTGCTGAATGGAGCATATGTGAAAATGGCAAAGAAGGAACGGACTATGGTCGAAAAGGGGCACTTCACCAACGGTCTAAAAGACGGGGCATGGTACAAATGGAATCCGGACGGCACACTATCGTCATACACGGAATACAAAGATGGAGAAAAGGACGGCAAGTTCATCCTATACGCAGAGAACAATTCCCCTGAGATAACCGGATCATACAAGAATGGTTTAAAGTCTAAAAAATGGGCAATCTACAAAGACGGACATCTGTATTCCGAAACAATGTTCAAAAAGGGAGAGAAAAACGGTTACACCACAGAATATGATACCCTAGGCAACAAAATCAGCCAGTTAAACTACAAAAAAGACAAACTGGACGGCACGTGTTACTACTATCAAGACAAGAAGGTGACGAAAAAGGAACGCTACAAAGATGGTGTTCTGGTAGCCCCGAAAGAGAAGAAACAATCCTTCATCAAGAAGCTATTCTCAAAAAAGCAAAAGGACGACAAGAAAGAAAAAGTAAATAATAAGAAGGGGAATAAGAAAGAGAACAAAGAGACCACTTCCAACAGAAGACTCAAGAAAAAAGGGAATGAGAAAAAGGTCGAATGAAGAAACTGGCTAACAAAAAACTGAATGGATATTCCATTCCATTCGCCATACTAGTATTTGTTGTTGTTATCATCCTAAGTGGATCAATAACACTGGCCACCTATGAAAACAATACGGTCATTAACCGTTTTTTCATCATGGAAAAAATGGATTCGAATGCCATGTCGGCATTAAACATCATGATCGCACACACAAACGACTTTCCCTACCACCAAACCCAATCATTTTCCTTATTTGGAGAAAACATGGACTCCGTCTCGACCTATAAAGAGAGATGGGGAGCTTTCGACATCATCAAAGCGGACGCCAGCTGCCGGGGAATAAGAAGGAGCCACTCGGCACTCATCGGGAGCTATAGATACGACAGTTCCGCTGTCACGTTGTTTATTCCCGACGAAGGGAAAAGCATCGCTCTTGTCGGGAATGTGAACATAACCGGGAGATGCGAACTACCACAATCCAAATTCTCCCAACCCAGCATAGAGGGCCGCAATTTCACAGGAAACACGAACCGCGTGAATGCCATAACAAGCAAGGATAGATTGCCCAGCTTAACACCCCGGCTTGCAGACCTAAAGGGAGACAACCTTATACCTGAGGCATTGCGCAATCATGTCGTAACATACTACGAATGGACATCTGACACCCTGGCAGTTTCCTTCCTCTCTGACACAACAACGACCTTATACGCCAATGACCCAATCCTATTGGACAGAAAATGCCTAATGGGGAAAGTGATGATTGTATCAGAGCGGTCCATTACCATCCAAGCTTCCACGACACTGTCTGACGTGATCTGTTTCGCACCATACATTCACATCATGAAAGGATTCTCCGGGAATTGCCAGTTGTATGCCAGCGACTCCATCATCATAGAAGAGAATTGTCTGCTAAAATACCCCTCTGTTGTCGGAGTCAACAACGACAAGGCGGATAATCCGACCGCCCTGACGATAAAAAAGGATTGCCACCTGGATGGAGTTGCCTTCCTTCACTCCCAAAGCGACAACGGATGCCAGAACATCCTTCACATCGAGACCGGAGCGACTGTTAACGGACAGGTATATTCTAACAGATACACCGAAATCAAGGGGACTATCAACGGCTCCCTATACACGAACAAACTTATACTAAGAACACCATCGTCCATATATGAGAACACCATCATGGACGCAAATATCGATCTCGCCAAACTATCCAAGAATTACGTGGGCGTTGACATCATCGAGGAAGGATCATCAGGAGGGGTCATAAAATGGTTGCACTGAAAAGGGACAAAGGATTCACGCTCATGGAAGCGGTTGTTTCCATGATCATCATCATGACATGCTATGCGATGTCCACGATGATATACCTCAACATATTACGAGCGGACAACACCCCCAACAAGACAAAGGCATTTGTCGAGGTCAATAACCTAGCGTCAAAGTCCATTCATCAGGCCTCCTACGGTGAAGAGGAGATCAAGCATGATAACTTCCTAATCACGAAAAAGCTGGACCCGTACAAAAACGACGAGAAGATAAAAGTCCTATCCATCATCGCATCCGACGGGAAAGGAAGAGTGTTGTACTCATTTAAGCAATTGGTAATCGTAAAATGAAAAGAGTAAGAGGATTCACATTAACCGACGTTATCGTGACGATGATCATCAGTCTCTTGATAACTGGCATCGCTTTCTCTATATTCAGGCTCACCTACAACCAATTGTTCTCCTATCAAACGGACAACGAGCAGTACCAGACATTATTCTCCTTCTACACCGCCATCGCCAATGACTTCCGGGATGCGGAGAACATCACATGCAAATCCGAATCCGCCATATGCACGCACTCCCCGTACAAAGGAGATGTGGAATATGAATTTACGGACCAATTCATCATCAGAATGTTTCATGACATGACAGACACATTCAACCTGAAAGTGACGGATTTCACCCCACCCTGCCAGCAGGGGAATCAAAACAGAGAAAAAGCGGAGGAATTATCCTTTGTCATCGAGCTAAACGGCGCCCACTATCCGATCCAGATATTCAAAAACTATCCACTTGAGTTGGATGATAAAAAATAAAACATCAATATGGCCTCTATAAAAATAAAACAGCTGAAAAATCAGCAACCGAGCAAGGAAGAGAGCAACCATAGCAGCTTTCTTCGGACCATAATGACCAAAGACATCTCCTTGGGCAGCAAAGAATTCAGCGACAAGAAGAAAGCCAATTTCTACAACGACCTCAACATCCTCCTTTCGTCCGGCATAGATCTCCACAGCGCACTGATTTTAATGAGCGAAGAGACCACAAACAAAGACGAGAAAAAAGTGTATGATCAAATACGGAAACATGTGATCAACGGTTTGAGTTTGTCCGAGGCGATCGAACGGACCAAGAAGTTCTCAACCTACGAATACTATAGCCTGAAAATCGGAGAAGAAACAGGTTCCATAAACGACATACTAAAGGACCTCGTCTCGTTTTATGCCAAGAGAATCGAGCAAAAGAGGAAGATGAAAAGCGCCTTCTCCTATCCCCTGTTTGTCTTGTTCATCGCAATCGTCGCCGTGATATTCATGATGATCTTCGTGGTGCCCATGTTTCAAGACGTATTCGCAAGATTCGGCAACGAACTGCCATACCTGACACAAGTGGTCATCAACATCTCCGACACGCTTATCCACAATTCGTGGGCAATCATAGGCATCGTGGGAGCGATGGTAGTCTTATATCTCCTTGCGAGGAGACACAAGCACTTCAACAGAGTAAAATCAGGGATTCTTCTGCGGATCCCTTTCTGGGGCGAATTGGTGCGCAAGATGTACTTGTCTCGATTCGCACTAGCCATGTCTCTCCTGACAAGTGCGCACATACCAATGCTTCAGGCGTTGGAGCTAGTGCGGAAAATGATCACCTTTTACCCTATTCAGGCATCCCTGGCCAAGGCAGAGCAAGATATAACGAAGGGAAAATCGTTGCACGAGAGCCTTTCCCAATTCAAGATATTTGACAAGAGGATGCTGTCATTGCTAAAGGTCGGAGAGGAAGTCAATCAGTTGGACATTGTATTCAACCGTCTAAAGAAGCAGTACATGGAAGATGTCGATTACCAGACCAGCATGGCAAATGGCATAATTGAGCCACTCATGATCATTGTCGTAGGCGTCTTTGTGGGAATCATACTTGTCTCAATGTACTTGCCTATATTCAAACTCAGTACCAGTTTCGGATATTAGACTTTAACGTTTCAATATCACACCGCCAGCACGTTCCCCTGCGGTCACGCTCGTAGTAGGTGGTCACAAACTTGTCCGTGCCGTCGGTCGTGTTCTTGTTGAGGGCAACCATCACAGACTTTCAATTTCCTCTTTGGTGAGACCTGTCGCTTTGGAAATGGTTTCCACATCTACTCCCAACGCCTTGAGATTTTTAGCGCTACGAAGCTTCTCGTTTCGCTCGCCTTCTGCTCGTCCCTCTGCTCGACCTTTCCTCTCCGCAGTAGAGAGAACATTGCTGAAGTCCCAGAAGACCTTGAGACTCTCTTCGTACTCCGCACGGTCCATATTGGGCGACGCTGTTCCAAGCATGCACATGTTTTTTCTTTTTTTAGTCAACCGAACAAAGATATAACTTTTTCGCGAACCAAACAATTGGGGGTAAAGAACGAAGTCTTCCTTCGGTCTGGCATGACCAGATACGGTGCGGGGCGGCATGGTGATGTTGTGCAATATTCTTTGGCAACTAGACCTCACTGTAATATTAGTACCGTTATTTCTCATGGTTGCCTAATTAAGGGGTATTCCTTAATTTGGCAAATGGTTCGAGAAACAGGCAGTATTATATTCTTTTGACAAGTCACACTGTAGACATGGGATAGTCTGTGCCACTCCTTTATTCCTCTACCATGAATTGATATCCCATTCGATTATTAAACAATTCAATGTACAGATTCTTTGTGCCCTTTGGAACTTTTAACGTGACTCCAGATGTATTTATTTCGTCAAATGGGTGTGAAGAATCAAATGAGACCTCATTCGGGTCCTGCCAATTCATTTCCACACAGCGAAGTTTCACGCAATGATGTACCGCATCTCTATACACCCTCTTAATTGATGCCGGACAAACAAGCGTATCGAATTGACAATCCGTAAAGGCATACAGTCCAAGCTCCTCCACACAAGATGGAATCATATATCTATTCCCTTTTTTCGCAGGTGGATAGGCAACCAAGCATTTGCCTGCTTTTTCAAAAAGGACATCCTCCGATACGGAAAGGACGTCGTTCGCATCATCCACCACCAAACGAGACAAGGAAGGCACACTACACCTCTCCCATCTACGAACCTCACTTCCCAAACGTATCTCACGTAGATATTTATTGCTTATACCACCTATTGTCGGATAATTAAAGAAAAACACCGTATCTCTCTTCTCTGGAGGATATTTGACGATTCTTATATCCTTCTTTAAATAATGGGATTTAAAATAACTGTCTTCAATATAGTGCATCACTCCCGGATAATAAGTATAAAGTACCCCATCCTGCGAGAAAAAAAGCTTGTTGCCAGAAGAAACTGAAATATGAGAGAGACGTTTCGATTGAATACCATAATCTCCGACAATCTCCCGAACGTTTTTTCCTATATGCAGTGACTTAAAAGGGCATTTTGCCGATAATTCTTTTATTACGCTAACAGAATCCGGGACAACAAAAGATTCCAGATTGGGGCAATTGGATAAGAGACAAGATATTATCTTCCAATTGTCGGGCAGGACCACTTTGGACAACTTCCTACAATCGCAAACCGGAGCGAATCCATTACCCTTAACGGAAGGTGAAAAAAGAATGGTTTCCACATTATTACAGCCTTTGAATGCATTGTATCCAACACTAGAAACGTTCCCACCGACATAGACAATCTTTGTACGTGGGTATTTCGCCAAGGCTTGTTTCACATGTTTTTGTTCAAGGCTTCCCTCTCCTGTAAAAGTCAACGAATCCCTCCTCAAATCATAACTGGATTTGATTGACTCAGCCATCGAATACTGAAAAATAAACAATAATATGCATAAAACAATTTTTCTCATTTATCTATTAAATTACCTCCAAAATGTTCTCTATCATATTTTTTATCCTCCTCAATATAAATTGGGCTATATTCATCTACGGTACCCCATCTATCATGACCGCCATTAATTCCGTGGGAATCAATGTAATCGAAGCCAGTTACATTACCTTTTTCATCAAAATTATACCTCCAAAAAATAATACTATGTCCACTTGGTTCCTTACCTCTCGACCACCATTTTTGAACAGGTGCACCAATCTGCAACTTTCCTTCCCAAATTTCATCATGGGTAACCAAATCTGCATATCCATTATTTGCTAAAGCTCCTGCAACTCCATACCATTTATTTGTTTTCTCTCCAGGAACAGTACCTGAAATTCTCAAATCTTTACTAGCAACACCGTCTTTAATAGAAATAGACAATACATTTTTTCCATAAGCTGCATTTATTCTAGACATTGTAACCACATGACATTTTCCGCCTGGATTTACAAGTGTGTTAGCAACTTTATCTGACGTAGCTACTGATGTTGTTGTCCAAGGCAACTCTTGTTTACTATCCACATACTTCCCTGCATACCAAAGATTTAAAAGATTATTTACCAATTGGATTCCAACTTTTGTTTCGTCTGTTTGCTGTTGGTGTCTACTTCCCGTCTCACTCCAACAATTCTCATCAGTGATATACATGTGCTGCCCCAAATTATAATAGTCAACGCCACCAATATTTTCAATTTGTACACCCTCAAATTTTTTTGAACCTAATGTGAGATTAGTTTGTCCATTTACATTTTCAACTGCACCTTCTTCTATATAAGGATTATTCACATCCAAATATTCCAAACCTTCCATTTCCACACCATCAATCACCCTATTCTCACTAAACGCATAAGAACTATTCCAAGGGAATTTCGAGGACAAAGGATCAACGCTGAAGAATCTTCCCAATCTGTTGTCGGATATACGATATGTAAAGAAGGATGCTTCTCCTCCCCACAACTCCTTTTCCTTGTCTTGTCCTTGGAATCCATATCGATACTCATCTGCACTATAGCTTCTTCCCCCCATTGTCATACCAAACGGATAGTAGTCCGAAAGACTCACGACGGTAGGTTCGGCTGTGGTGGATGCCTTATCAGATATCACCGCCATCACGTTGCCGAGGTGGTTGGTGAGCTCGTAGTGGGTGGCAGCTGGTGTGGATTCACTCGCATTGGCGACGTTCAGCGCCAAGTCACGCTTCTTCATGCCGAGACGACTGGCTCCGTAGAGGTGCTGCTCGGTGAGGGTGAAGGTGCCATTGTCCGATTCTCCATGTTTGTGCTCATAGACAGCCAGCACGTTGCCCTGCGGGTCACGCACGTAGTAGGTGGTCACAAACTTGTCGCCCATAGTGACGTTTTTGTTGGTCACCGTCTTGACGATGCGCTGGCCCATGGCGTCGTAGTCGTAGTGGAGCTTAGGCTTGTTGCTCTCCTCGGTGCGGATCACATCAGAAACCTTGCCCGTCACCGTCCAACGGATCTCGGCGATCTCCTCGCTCTTGTCCTTGATGAGGTTGCCCACCTCGTCGTAGACGTAGTTGTGGGTCGACGGCTTCTGCTGTTCGAAACTAACATCGTTCTGGTTCTGATCCTTGATGTCCGTCGTGGTGGCGTTGTTTCTCACCGCATCGTTCACGTGCAGCAGACGGTTGT
>JBGVCG010000022.1:0-196469 GCA_045226255.1 Paludibacteraceae bacterium
ATAGTAACCAACACGTGCCAAGTAGTCACCAGAGTTGTTCCAGTTAGCCTTGAAAGCACATTCAGCGTCTCCACCGAAGCAAGTAACAGAACCGTTACCTCTCTCGTTCCACATCTCAACATTGTAGCCGTTTCCGACTTCCTGCACACCATTGTTGGTCAATGTCTTTCCGTTACCAGACAATTTAGTCTTTTGCTGGCATGGGTCGATGGCTTCGCCGCTTTCGCCGCCTTCACCACCTTCGCCACCTTCGCCACCTTCGGATGAACCGCCGCAGTTCTCAACTTTAACGGAAGCTTTCTTAGCCAAGACAGTACCTCTTGAGTTGGTGATGGTGATATCGCCAGTTCCAGAAGATTTAGGCTTCCACTCAACGCTACCTGCAGCATTGATGTCCTTCTTGATCACATAACCAGCCACGCCAGTGAACTCAACGTAGTTGATGTTACATCCGTCGCCGTCGTTCGTGGATTTGATGAAGAGTCTCATCTTTTGGGTTGATACCGGATCGAATGTAGCGGAGAAGTCGTGACCGACTGTCTTGCCAGTGTAAGCGGTTTTCCATGAACCGTTCTCGTCGTATTGTACTTCGAAGCTTGAGATGAGGCTATACTCGGTGCACTCGTCGATCTTGATACCACCGACGGTCTGAGTCTTGCCGAAGTCGAAAGCGACCCACTCGTTAGAACCTGTCATGGTTCCCCAACGGCTGTTGCCTCCGTGGTTACCGTCATCGCTCAGGATCTTATCTACAGTCCAGTATGGAGTACCGTTGTTCTCCCACTCGGAAGAAGCGCTAACGTCTTTGATGGAAACCTCTGTGGAAGAGGAGCCTGAACCGAAGTTCAAAGAGTAGGTTCTGCCATCCACATCACCATCCAATGTCCAAGAGATGGAGTAAGAGGAATCCTTGCAATATTTCTCAGCAGATGAAACGGTGAGAGTGAACTCTGGTTCTGGCACGGCTGGTCTGCCGGAGCCCACCACGATGTCACCACCATTTGGAATAGCCTTGAAATATACATAACCGTTCTTCTCCTCGAATTCAAGTTCATTGTCGCTCTGTTTTACCGTCATGTTGGACCAGCCACTCTGCATAGGCACGCGGACAGACAATGGGTAATCCCACTTACACAGCGTGTTGCTGGTAAGGCTTGAGTTGAGCGTCAAAGAGTAAGTGTCGCTGGATGCGTCGCTTGAGATCTTCTTGAAAGAAGCGGCGTCACGCTCCTTGAGGTACATGATCGCATCACGTGCCGTACATACCCAATAGTCACTCTTGTTTTGATCCAACCATTTCAGCGTACCAGTGAAGGCATCCGCACTTGTCGGAGAATAACTACCGTTTGCTTGACGGCCATCGATACCGTGGATCAGGAACACCATCCATCCGCCATTGGCGCCAGAACATCTGCTGGTGAATTGGCTTTGTGAGTTGATACCTTGGGTACCACAGATTTGGCAGTCGAATTTTGCCAAGTTTTGCGGAGACTTGCTATTGGTTTGTCCACCGCAAATACGTCCACCGATGTAGTAGTTCAGCGTGTTGCTGATCTCGTTACAGTTCGGATAGGCGATGGTCAAACAAGGCTGTCCGATCTCTCGTTCGATTGTGTTCTTGGAAGAAGCCAACTCGCCAGAATTAGTGCTGTGACTGTCTGTGTGGCTACCAATCTCGTGTCCTTTTTGGGCTATGGATTTATATGTGCCCCATTGCCCATTTGTCCAGCCCGTTACAACGTAGAAGGTTGCTTTGAATCCATATTGATCCAATTGTTGGGCTGCCCAACTATGGGAATTAGCCTCATTGGCACCGTCGTCGAAGGTAAAGGTTATCGCCGACTTGGCCCAATCCTCCCATGTGGCCACCTCCTGCGCCATCACGCCTGAGGCACATAATGCCACACCAGTGATAAGTGTAAAAATTTTCTTTTTCATACTGAATAAGTGTATAATGATTAATACTTTGTTTAATACTTCTAGATTCCTACGTTGGAAATCTTCAAAACTCATTCATACCGTGTTTTTCATCATATTCAACCTCGCAAATTTAGTCAATTCTCTTTCATGTACAAAGAAAAATTCACTTATTCCTTAAAAAATGTATTTTCATCGGTGAAAGTAGTATATTTGTCCGATTTTCGGAAAATTTTTCAGGGTGACGCTTTGTCTTAAGACATTCAGATGTGTATTTGAAAGGTGAAATTCGGGGAGATTTCCGCACAAATCCTAATTTAGTCTAATATAATTATTTTGTTATGAGTGTTTTAAATGGTCGCCTATTTCTAATCCTAGGTTTATTTTGTGCGTTTTCTTTCTCTCTCTCCGCTGCTACCCTTACGGGAAAGGTGACAGACCGGGAAACGAAGGAGACTTTGCCTTATGCGAATGTGGAGCTTCTTCTCGCTTCGGATAGTTCTGTGGTGAAAGGGGAGATGTCGACTGAGGATGGCGCTTTTAGCCTTGAGAATGTGAAGGTGGGGGATTACTTGGTGCGTATCTCATATATGGGCTATGTGGATCGTTACCGTAAGGTGAAGTTGACGACGGATACCAGTTCGGTCGAATTGGGCAAAATCGCCCTGAAAACGGATAACCAACTGATCGAGGAGGTGGCTGTCTTGGCGACGATGACGCCTCTGCAGGTGAAGGAGGACACGTTGATCTACAATGCCTCTTCTTTCCGTGTGGCTGATGGCGCTATGCTGGAGGACCTTGTCAAGAAGTTGCCGGGCGCCGAATTGACCACCGACGGTAAGCTGATCGTCAATGGCAAGGAGGTGAAGAAGATATTGGTCGATGGTAAGGAGTTCTTCTCCGACGATCCTAAAGTCTCTCTGAAAAACCTTCCTGCCAACATGGTGAAGGATGTGAAGGCATACGACAAGAAAAGTGAGTCCTCCCAACTGACGGGTGTGGATGATGACGAGGATGAGATGGTGCTCGACCTGACCGTGAAGAAGGGCATGAAGGATGGCTGGATCGGTAATATCTTCGGTGGATTGGGCTCTGACCTCCGTGTCGACGACCCTGATCTGCGCTATGAACTGGGTGGAAACGTTAGCAAATTCACCGACAACTCCAACTTCTCCATGGTCGCCTCCTCCAACAATACGAACAAGAACGGATATGATGGGAATAGCGATAGGGCTGCTTCCCAGGACAACGGAATCAATACCGCTTCCACGTTGGGTGCTACTTTCGCCAAGGAGAAGAACGAACATTATGATTACGGAGGCAATGTGCAGTACCGCCACGTCAAAAATGATTTGGAGAAGAACACATTCCGGGAGACCTTCCGCCGTGGCGGAACGACATATGCCGATGACCATACCTTGTCGCTGAAACATACAGACAACGTTTCGGGTAGCTTCCGTTTTAAGTGGAGCCCTGATTCCATGACGAGTATTGTCTTCAGACCTAATGTGAGCTATTCGCATACTTTCGGGAAGAACGAGGGACTGTCCTCGAATTATAATAGTTCCCACAAAATGAATTATTCGAAGATCTCTTCCCGCAGGAACAACGGCGACAACCTGAACCTGAATGGTTCGTTGCGCTTTGTCCGCAAGCTGAACGCGAAGGGCAGGAACATCGGCTTGAATTTCAACTCTGGCTATAGCCATTCTCCTTCCGACCAAACCTCCGTAACCCGTACGGACTTCCGATTCTATGAGGATGAGTTTGACATGGATGAGTCGGTGGACTCTTCGTTGATGACGGATCGTTGGACGGATAAGATGAAGAATACCTTCAACTATTCCGCGGAGGCCTCCTATACAGAGCCTCTCTTCCCTAAGCATTTCTTGACGATTAAGTACCGTTTCCAGCATCGTGGTTCCGACTCGTATTCTTATGTGTACGAATCCTCCGATTTGTCTCGTATGCTCGATTCGCTCAGTAGTTCGGTGGAGAATGATTACAATACCCATCGGGCTGAGTTGGGTTTCCAAGGGAAAGGTGCCAAGATGAATTATAACATCGGATTCGCTTTGCAGCCGCAAATCTCCTCGACGGAGAATCTCCTGGGGGCGAACAAGGGGAAGGATACGAAACAGACTGTCCTCAATTTCTCGCCTAGCCTGCGCTACATATATAGGTTCAGCAAGCAACAAAACCTGATGCTCCGTTACAACGGACAGAGTTCCGCACCGGATGTGGAGGACTTGCAACGCGTGATCGATGAGAGCGACCCATTGAACCTGCGGTATGGTAACCCCGACCTGAAACCGTCATATACGAACACGGTGTCGGCGCGCTATAAGAAATACAATCAGGCAAAGCAGAGCAGTATCATGATGAATGTGACCTTCCGCAACGTGGTGAACGCAATCACCAACATCATCTTGTATGATGAGACTACGGGTGCGCAGGAGTATCACCGTGCGAACGTGAACGGTAACTGGGACCTCAGCGCGCAATTCTCCAACAGCACACCTTTCCGCAAGCATCGTAACTTCCTCTTCTCCAGCAATACGAAGGCGGGTTATAGCCGGGATGTCTCTTTCGAGGATAATGGGCTGAGACGCGTCTTGGGTATGCTCGATCTGTTCGGTAAATATCAGTTGGGCTATAAAAACGATAGATTCAACACCTTCTTGTATGTGACGGGCCGTTACCAGAACAGTACGACGGAGAGCGAGGAGTTCGGGTCTGGTTTGAGCTTTGACGTGAACCTGCCATGGAATATGATTCTTGCCTCGGATATCGATTACCACTACTACAGCGGATATAGTGATATGTTCGATAAGGATGCTGTTTTGTGGAACGCGAGCCTGACCAAACAGTTCTTGAAGAACAATGCCGGCGCATTTAAGTTCAAGGTGTTTGACATCTTGGGGCAACAGAGCAACCTCTCCCGCCGAATCACGGAGAACTCTATCGTCGAAACATGGTCCAATACACTGGGTAATTATTTTATTCTTCAATTCACATACAAATTCAATACTTTGGGGTCGAAAGCGGCTAAGGAGAAGGATGAACCAGACATGGAGGAGCGTCGTCCGAACGGGAATCGCCGTATGACTCCTAGGGAAGGACATGGTCCAGGTTGGGGAGGTGAAGCTCCTGGAGGTTTCGACAGAGGAAGAGGAGGTCATGGAGACCACTGATAAGACTTGGAAATATCATCTCATTGGGCACTTATTAAAAATAATCAAAAAAATATTTGCAATTAGTATTTTTTTTGTTACGTTTGTACGATAATGAAAAAATGTATGTGATATGGAAAGTCTGGATAAAGTTTTTTTTTATGACTTCTTAAAAAATGTGATGGGAGAGAACCTTGATGTGAATCTCTCCGAAGAATCGAAGGAGTTGATAAGATCCTACACACGCATAATCAGGTTGAATAAGGGAGAGTTCTTGCAGATTGAAGGTGACGTGAGTCGCTTTTGGGGATATGTGTCTGAGGGCTTGGTACGCGTGTATTATTTGCAACACGACAAGGAAATTACGGAACAGCTTGCGCATGAGGGGGATGGATTCCTTGATTATGAGAGTTTCTTTAATCAATCTCCTAGCCGTCGGTTCATCCAAATGTTGGAGCCGACCACGCTCTATTTGTTCCCTCGCTTAGAGTGCGAGGAGTTATGTAGCAAGGATATGGAAATCCGTCGTTTCTTCAGGTTGATGACGGAATTGACCCTTCTTTTGAAGAAAAAGAGGATCCAGAATACGATATTCAAATCCGCTAAGGAAAGATATCAAATTCTCTTGAATGAGAAGCCGAATCTGGTCTTGAGGGTGCCTTCCATCTATGTGGCTTCCTATTTGGGTATTACCCCGGAGACGCTTAGCCGAATTCGCTCGACTGTGAAGTGATTCGCTACAAATATTTTATGTGGGCGTGCGGACAGAAATCGTCTCCGTGCGCCTTTTTATTTTTCAGCGGGAAATCGTATTTTTGCGTTAAAATTGTTTTCTCATGTACTCAAGGGAAGAGGTCAAAATATTAAAACGTGAATTCTGGACGGGTTTCGACGCTTTCTGCGCCGAACTCCCTCGCTTTAAAATCCGTAAGCGTAAATGGATCTTGTATAATACTAAAATCAAGGGCGTGGAACTGAAGTTCGATGCCACGCGCGATGGTGCCTATGTCATTTTCGAACTGAATCATCCGAAGCTCAGCAAACGCCTTGAGATGTTCGAGCTGATGAAGAAGTATAAGGTCGTGGTAGACCAATTCTTCGCTGACGCGGAGTGGCAGGAGCAGTTTGAGAAGCCGTGCGGGACGATGGTCTCCCGTATCTACAGATATCTCGGCGGATTGGATATCCACCGCAGGGAGCAGTGGCCGGAGTTCTATCCGTTCCTCTCCCGCGAGATGTGCCACTGTGAACGTATGTTCAAGGAGATGCGCGAATTGCTTCAGGATTGCGTTGAATCTAAAGAGCCTATGACGGATGGGGAATAGGACTTGGAAGGGTAAGACGGGTGGCGGTTGGTTCGGACAGAACTTCCTGCTGATGTTCCTCGCCAAGGTGAGGGTCGTCTGGCTCTATCCTGTCTTGTGCCTTGTCATTCCTTTCTACCTGATCTTCGCCCGAAAGGGCTATCATGCCATTTTTTCTTATTTCCACGAACGTCTCCACTATTCCAAGTGGCAATCCTTCGTCTCTACTTGCCGCAATCATTTCCTTTTCGGCGAAGTGGTGCTGGATAAGTTCGCCATCCTTGCGGGTAATACTTCCCAATTCAAAGTGGAGATGCAGGGGGAGGATATCGTGGATGGACTCCTAGACGGTGAGAGCGGTTTCATCATCGCCAGCGCACATTTCGGCAACTTAGAGATGGCTGGACTCTCTATCCATCAGGAAAAGAAACGCATGAACGGTATTATCTTCGGGGGTGAGCGTGGGGGATTCCAGAACCGCCGTGACCAGGCCTTCGGCAAGATGAATATTAACCTGATCCCTGTCACGGAGGATATGTCGCACCTCTTCACCATCAAAAATGCCTTGGAGGAGGGGGAGGTGGTCACTATCCCGTGCGACCGTTTCCTGGGGGGAAATAAGAAGATCTCCTCGACGTTCTTGGACGGTGAGGCTGATTTCCCGGTGGGGACCTTCCGGCTCGCCGCTCAGCTGAATGTGCCGGTCGCCACGTTGTTCATCGTGAAAATCAGCAATTCGAAATATTACGGATATTCTAAGTTGTTGCATCCTTCTCCTACCGCCGCAAACTCTACGGAGCAGGCGGAGTTCCTCGCGAAGCAGTTTGTGGAGGAGCTGGAGTCGATGGTTCGACGCTTCCCGCTTCAATGGTTTAATTATTATCAATATTGGAACTCATAAAATAGCATATGGAATTACAATCCCCTCAAAAAGAGATCTACGGAAAGGAACGTTTCTCGGCTTTGCAGGCGCAGCGGCTTGCGCAGGAGATCGCTGCGGGACCGGTTGTCTTTCAGGTTTCCCGCCTTATGGTTAAGTTCGGCATCCTCCAGTTGTTGGACGACAACAAGGATGGCCTGACGTTGGAAGAGGTGGCGGAACGCTCCCATCTCTCCAAGTATGGTACGCAATGCCTGCTGGAGTCTTCCCTGACGATCGGAACCGTTATCCTGAAGGAGGGTCGCTTCCGCTTGGCGAAGGCGGGCTGGTTTTTGCTGCACGACGATATGGTGCGCGTCAACATGGATTTTAATCATGATGTGAACTATCTGGGACTTTTCCGCCTGGAGGAGTCTATCATAAACGGCAAGCCTGAGGGCCTGAAGGTCTTCGGAGAGTGGCCGACGATCTACGAAGGGCTCTCCCAACTGCCTAAGCAGGTACAGAAGAGCTGGTTCGGGTTCGACCATTACTATTCGGACTGCTCGTTCGACGAGGCGCTGAACATCGTCTTCGACGGACATCGCAAGCGTTTGTTGGATGTCGGGGGAAATACGGGACGCTTCGCCACACGTTGCGTCACCCACTCCGCGGAGGCCGAGGTGACCATCATGGACCTTCCGCAACAGCTGGAGATGATGCGTGCCCAGACGAAGGGTATCCCTGGTGCGGATAGGATCCACGGACATGGTGCGAACCTTTTGGACGAGCGTGTGCCTTTCCCTACGGGCTTCGACGCGATATGGATGAGCCAGTTCCTCGATTGCTTCAGCGAGACGGAGGTGGTCAGCATCTTGCGCCGCGCCGCCGCTTCGATGGACAACAATGCCCGCCTCTTCATTATGGAGACCTTCTGGGATAGGCAACGATTCGAGACCGCTTCGTACTGCCTTGCGCAAATCAGTATCTATTTCACCGCCATGGCGAACGGTAACAGCAAAATGTATTATTCCAAGGATATGATCCGCTGTGTCAACGAGGCGGGCCTTGAGGTGGAGGCGATCCACGACGGATTAGGAATGGGTCATAGCCTTGTCGTCTGTAAAATCGCACAGAAATGAACCCGTTGAACGCCTCCGCTTTTTTGCCGCAACGTGCGCCTTTCCTCCTTGTGGACAGGTTGTTGGAGTGTGAACAGCATTTCTGCCACACCGACTTTATCATCCCGGTGGAGCATCCGATGGTGCGGGAGGGTCACATGAGCGAAGGGGGGATCATGGAGAATGTCGCCCAGACTTGCGCGACCCATATTGGCTATCTCTCCCGCCATCTCCCGATTCGTATCGGGGTGGTCGCCTCGGTGAAGAACGTGGAAATCATCTCTTTGCCTAAGGTGGGGGCACATCTTGAGACGACGGTGGAGGAACAGGGCGAACCGATTTTCTCCGTCTCCATCTATAATGCGAAGGTATTCTCCGAAGGGACGCTTGTGGCGCAAGGCGAAATGCGCGTCGTCCTGACGGACCAAATCCCTACTGAACAATGAATTTCCGATTACCATGATACAGGTATTATCTGACAATATTGTCTCTCCGTTAGGCTTTACGACGGAGGAGAACTATGCGAATGTGAAAAGTGGCGTGACCCAAGGCAGGTTGCACGAGGGATTGTTCGGGTTGCCCGAACCCTTCTTCGGCTCGTTGCTCGATTGGTCGCAGGTCGATTCGATGGCTGAGCGGGAACTCTCTCCCGCTTTCCGCCTCACCCGTTTCGAGCAGATTATCCTTCTATCCGCCAAGCGGGCGATCGAGCAGGCGGGTATTGACCCTAGCAGTCCCGAGGTGCTCTTTGTCCTTTCGACTACGAAGGGCAATGTCTCGTTGCTGGAGAATGTTGATGGCTTCGAGGCGGACCGTGTGAATCTATGGCGCTCGGCCCAAATCTTGGGTAGCTATTTCGGTAATCCGAATGAGGTGGTGGTGGTGAGCAACGCCTGCATATCGGGTGTAGCGGCGCAGTTGCTGGCGTTCGACCGGATGCGCGCCCAGGGCTATTGCTATGCTGTGGTGGTGGGCGGAGATGTGCTGAGCAAGTTCGTGGTCTCCGGCTTCCAATCGTTCAAGGCGCTCTCTCCTTCACGGTGCAAACCGTTTGATGCGGAGAGGGTGGGACTGAACCTTGGCGAGGCGGCCGCGACAATGGTCTTCGAGAAAGTGTCGGACGATGCTTCCTTGCCTGCCAAAGCCTTCGTCTGGCGAGCTGGAGGCAACCGAAACGACGCGAACCATATATCAGGGCCTTCCCGCACGGGAGAGGGGCTCTATAACGCCACTATGCAGGCCATGAAGGGCGTGGATAAGGATGATATCGCCTTTATTTGTGCGCATGGCACCGCCACCCGCTACAACGACGACATGGAGTCGTGGGCCATCAGCCGTGCGGGACTGAGTGACGTGCCAACCTTCAGCCTGAAGGGATACTACGGCCATACGTTAGGTGCGGCGGGGTTGTTGGAGTGCATCCTTTCCCAATCCGCCTTGTCGGATGGTTGTGTCTTGCCTACTTTGGGGTACGAGCAATATGGTGTGGTGCAGCCTATGACGGTGAGCGAACGCCTCACATCCACGAATAAGAAATCATTCCTGAAGCTCATTTCAGGCTTCGGAGGCAGCAATGCGGCCATCTGCTACGGGCGGGTGGGGTGATGCGGCCTGCGTGTCGACGAAAAAAGCCGTCCTACTCGAAGTGGGACGGCTTTATTTTTTCGGAGGAACATTTTCCTGATGAATGTGGTTCCCTCACTATTTAGATCCTCTCCTTTCGCCAAAGCCAATAAAAATCCCCCTTGTCATGGAGACGAAGGGGGATTTTTGTAGGTTTTATAGACCTTGGAAATTATTTTACTTCCAAGTTGAAAGAAATCGTGTACTCATCGTTTACGGTACCCTTGATAACGGTGTTACCTTTAGCGACTGCTTTCACGGTCATTTGAACGGTATTTGCGTCCTCAGCATCCTCGTAGTCGGCAGAGATGGTAGCTACGCTCTCATCGGAGCTAGTCCAAACGATTTGTCTCAGGACAGTTGGATCGTAGAAAGACAATTCGTTTCCTTCGCTGTCGAGGAGACGGAATGTGAATTGTTTCTTCTTTGAGTTGAATGAGAAAGAATCACCATTCTTTAAGTCATCCTCGAATGAATCAGAGTGGAATACAGCTCCGTCGAAGAAATTCATCACCATTTCAACGCCCTTGTTGTCAACATCAGTTCCATTCTCTTTCCATACGTTGTTGAATTGGTCGATGGTTAATTCGAGTTTCAATGAGCCAGATGTCTGGTTTCCGCAGAAGAGGTCAGAAAGCTTCTCGTTGTTTCTGATGTCAAGCGTATCCAATTGGTTCTTGTTGCAGAGAAGGGTAACCAATGCGCTGTTCTTTGTGATATCCAATGATGTCAATTTGTTGTTCTCGCAGCTCAAGGACTTCAAATTAGGCAATTTGGACAAATCGAGGGAAGAAATTTGGTTGTTACTGCAAGTCAGCTCCTCCAAGTTGACGAAGTAGCTGAGCTCGTCAAATGAAGAGATTTTCTTTCCGCTGACATCGATTGATTTAGCATTTTTCGCCTCGATAGGAGAGATGCCCTCGTCGTTGTCTGCGTTAATGTCGGATTTAACCAAAGCCGCGAGCAAATTAGCGTCCTTGAATTCGATGTTCTTGAGGACAGTCACCTTACAAGAATCCTTGTGGTTGCCACCAACTGAGGTAACAACGATGTAAGTTGTTCCTCCGTTTTGTGCTCCATATACTTTGCCGGCTGAGGTGACGGAAGCGATTTCGTCATCCAAGCTTTCCCAGTTTACATCTTGGGTGTCTGCGTTAGCTGGCAATATGGTGGCGTTGAGTGTGAAGTTTTCGCCTACAAAGATGGTTGTGTCGTGGATGTCCAAAGTGATGCTTTGTACTTTCACTGCTGGTTTGGCTGGTGTGTCAGCCTTGTCGTCCTTTTTACATGATCCCATCATGGTTGGTAACGCCAATGAGGCTACCACCATCGTTTTGAATAAAATACTTTTTCTCATTTTATGATAATTAAATTATTAATGTTTCCACAACTGTTGTATGTCCCATTCAATCAATCATATACTATGTCGGGATTCTCTCCCGAATTGACCACATTTTTATTCGATATCACATATAACTATGTGTTCCGCAAAGATAATATCTTTTGCAAGAAAAAATCGTCATTTATCGTTAATGTTTGCAAAAAATGGCTCTGGAAACACGTTGTAGGTATCGGTCGGAGGCTGTTAATCGTTCTCATTCATCTCCTTCCAAAGGGCGAGCGATTCGTTTTCGTGCCTTTCCATCGTTTCGCGCTCTCCTGGTCCTTTGTCGTTGATGCCGCAAAGATGTAGGATACCATGGATGATCACGCGGTGGAGCTCCGTTTCATAAGAAGCATGGAACTGCTCCGCATTCGTGCGTACGGTGTCCAAACTGATGAAGAGGTCGCCCGATATCACCTTCCCGTCGGTGTAGTCGAACGTGATGATGTCTGTGTAATAGTCGTGTTGGAGGTATTGCCTGTTTACCTCCAGGATTTTTTCGTCGGAACAAAAAATATAGGAGATGTCACCCACTTTGTAGCCGTGTCGTTTGGCTACCTCCTTCACCCAAGCCGATATCTTTCGCTTGGCGATCTTAGGCATGCTGATATCCTCAGATTGGTAATATATCATAATGATGAAAAGTGATTGTTAGCCAAAGACTGCGTAGGCGATCATTATGGCGGCCAACACACCTCCGAGGTCCGCGATCAGACCAGCCGTCACCGCATAACGGGTCTTCTTGATACCCACAGAGCCAAAATACATGGCGATGATGTAAAATGTAGTGTCCGCCGAGCCTTGGAACAGGCAGGTGAGACGTCCGACGAAGGAGTCCGCCCCATATGTCTTCATGGCCTCGACCATCATAGCCTTCGCCCCACTGCCACTAAGCGGCTTCATCAAAGCCGTCGGCAAGGCATCCACAAAACGTGTATCGTTGCAGAACAGAGAGAAGAGGGCGGTCAGTCCCTGACATATATAATCCATGGCGCCAGAGGCCCTAAAAACGCCGATTCCGACCAACATACCGACCAGATAGGGAAGAATCTTAATCGAAGTCTCAAAACCCTTTTTAGCGCCATCTATGAAAGCCTCATAAACGTTGATCCGTTTCCAGGCACCCACGCCCACAAAGATCATGATGACAAGGAACAACAAGAAGTTACCTCCCACCTTGGAGAGGCCGAACGCGTTTTGGCTATTCAGTTGGGAAAAGAGGAAAACGACGCCCATGATGAAGAGGGTAAGGCCAGCGATCCATCCGACCACCACCACATTCCATATATCCAGCCTCTGTCGTATACCAACATATAGGATAGCCGTGACCGTAGAGAAGAAGGTCGCGACCAGCAACGGAACAAATATGTCCGACGGATTTGCCGCCCCCATGATGGCGCGTTGGGCCAAAATCGTAACCGGTATAATCGTCAGTCCTGAAGTGTTCAGAGCCAGGAACATGATCTGGGCGTTAGAAGCGACATCTTTCTCCTTGTTGCAATCCTGCAAACTCTCCATCGCTTTTAATCCAATCGGCGTGGCTGCATTATCCAAGCCCAACATGTTAGCCGCAAAGTTCATCACCAGCAAGCCGTGGGCAGGATGGTCCTTGGGGATTTCAGGGAAGAGTCTCGAGAAGAAAGGGCGGATCAACTTAGAGAGGAACCTCACCACACCAGCCTTCTCGCCGATATTCATCAGTCCGAGCCACAAGATCATCACACCACTCAATGGCAAAGCGATCTTCATCACGGCGAACTCAGCCATCTCGAACGTACTGGAAACGATACGTTCAAAGACCGCGAAGTCATGGTAAAAAATGGACTGGAACAATGCCACCACCATCGCCACCAAGAAGAATCCGATCCAGATATAGTTCAATACCACAGTATCACAAATTTAAGAATGCGTCTTTTGCCGCTTGTTCAACAATGTTTAATAGGCGTAATGTTTGCGAATGGTTCCATATGTCGCTCTCAATTTTCCCTTCGTCAATGCATCGCATTACTTCTGCCGCCTCGTAATTATATCCATTTCCTTCCATTTCAACGGGGATTTCCACCTCTTTCTCTTCCGCCCCACGCCTAAGCATAAGGGTAGTTGGCATGTGGAACATCCTGCAAAGTCTCAGTCTGCCCGTATCTCCCGTGATTTTTGCGTCCGACTCCAATTCGCAGGCGAAAGAGGAGGTGAGTACGCTCATTTTGCCCCCTTTGTGGGTCATGATGATGGTGGTCGTCATGTCTACGCCAGATGGGGCTGGAATAGAAGAGACATCCATGGAAAGGGGATCTCCGAATAAGAAAAGGGCCAAGAAGATAGGGTATATGCCGATGTCTGCGATGGAACCTCCTCCTAGTTTGGGATCGAACAATCTGCTTTTCTCGTCATAGTTCGGGTGGATGCCGAACTCCGCCTGTAACAACAATGGGTTACCGATCGTCCCTTCTTCCAATAACGCCGCCGTCTTGATCACAGAAGGGAGAAACCTGCTCCACATCGCATCCATCAGGAAAAGGTTCTTTTCTCTGGAGGCGCGCATCATGGCCATCGCCTGGGAACAAGTGAGGGCGAATGGTTTCTCGCAGAGGACATGCTTGCCTGCGTCCAACGCCATCATAGTATGCGTGTAGTGGAGGCTGTTAGGGGTAGCTACATATACGATATCCACTTTTGGATCGTTTAACATGGCCTGATAAGAATCATAGCTCTTTTCGAAGCCATACTCTGCGGCGAATGAGGCCGATTTTTTTCCGTCACGGGATGCTATGGCGTAACATTGGGCATTGGGCAACCCTTTCAAACCCTTAGCAAAAGAGCCGGCGATATGCCCGGCTCCTATGATTCCCCATCTATAAACCTTAGACATCAAATACGTCTGTTTAAATAATTACCAATTTTTTGTTTAAATTTCCAACCAGCACATACGATTATGCTGAAGAATAATCCCGCAAAGAAGAACGATGGTATGGTCTTCGACTTCCTGTTGAGTGGTCGAGGATCGTAGTTGAATTCGTTCTCAAAGACGAAACCTTGGGAGTAGAAAATGCGTTCCCACTCCAATTCTTGTTTTATTCTATTCAAATCCAATATGTCGGTGTGGAACAATTTCATCTCTCGCTCATTCAACAATATTGTTTTGTCCATGGAGACAGAAATGTCTTTTTCCTTTTGGAAATATTCCTTTTTACGCAAGCTGTCCAATAATTGGATTTCTCGGTCGACGAAAGCGATTCGGTCGTCCAATTGTACCGTCCTTAATTCGTTCTCCCTCTTCATTTGCTCGTTGTTTGTGAGCAGATACGACAATGCTTCCGTCATTTTCGGGAAGATGGCGGTATCTTTTGCCTCGACTCTGATCCTGAGTCTCCAAGTGAGTAGTGAATTGGTCGTGTCGGTTGCATCGAAGTTCCCTATGTAGTCTACATAGTCTGGATTCCCGTTGTTTTGTATGTCGATGTAATAGAAACTTTGTATGTCGGTGATCGCTTTGGCGTCGTGAAAGGATAAATTTAATTTCGAAGCGATATTTGTCGAGTCGCAGTTGACACTTTGCAGGTGTAGAGGATCAAGAATGTCTTTTACGAAATAGGATGAGTAAGAATTTAACTTCAGGTCAGTTTCTCCTCTGTACACACGCTCTTTGTTTAGGTAGAGACCTAATGCCACAAATAGCGCTGTGATTACGATGCATACGTATTTGTATTGGAAAATTAGCCTAATAATCCATCCTAATGTAGTCAACAAGAAGGAGAAAAATCTAACAATCGCATTGCCGATGTTTTTTAAAACATCCAGCAAATCTAAATCTTGGTTCTCTTTATTATCCATATCAATCAGCCATTTTTATTCGTCGCGTAAAGATAATAATCTCTTTTATTTTTTCAACCATTGTTGTGGATTAAGTAGGTTTTTTTCTTTCCAAACTTGAAAAAATAAAGTCGCTTTGTTTTTGTCGTCTGAATCTTCGTATATTTTCCCGATGGGTGTTCCCTTCAAGACCTTCGTGCCGCTTTTCACGTAGATGTCGGTCAGGTTGGCGTAAACCGTTAGGAAGTTTCCGTGTCGGATGATGACCGCATTGTTGTTTCCCGGGACAGAGAAACATTGGGATACTGTTCCGTCATAGACTGCTGTCGCCTTTGATCCTGGCGTGGCGGTGATGTAGATTCCTTTGTTGTTCACGGTTACATCCTTCAACACGGGGTGCGGTTGTTTCCCGAAGTTTCCGGTGATGGTCCCTTTGACGGGCCATGGCAATCTTCCTTGGTTCTTTTCGAATCCGCCTGCCACGGTCGTCTCTTCTTTGGTCATCGCATATCCATCCTTTGTCGTGGACTGCGTTTTCTTGCGTTTCTTGGCAGCCTCCGCTTGCTGGGAAATGATGTTTTGTATCTTTTGGTTCAGTCGCTCCGAGGCGAGTTGCTGTTTCTCCAATTCGTTCTTCAGCAACTTTTCCTGCGCTTTTAGGGAAACGAGGAGTTTGTCCTGCTTCTGCTTCTGGTATAGGGCGAACTCTTTCTCCTTTTCTTGTTTCGCCATCAGTGATTTGGTGGTGGATTTAAGTTTGTCCACCTTGTCTCGCTTGACTTGGATATCGTGTTTCGTCCGGTTCAGCTCCGCCGATTGTTCTTTACGGATAGTGGCCAGGTTGCTTAGATAGATGACGCGACGATAGGCCTCCTGGAAGTTTTTGCTGGAAAGGATGTAGATGATGAAATCGGACTGCGTGTTCTTTGTCATGAACGCGTAGTAAATCATGTCGGACTGCTTTTTCTTCAACTTGTCGTACTCTGCGGAGAGCTTGTCGATGCTGGCGTTCAGCGAGTCTATCTGGTCGGAGTACCGGTTCAGTTCGTCCGCCTGTTTCTTGATGATCTGGTCGCGGTAGACGATGTCCTCATTCAAACGCTCCAATTCGCGTAACGACTGCATTGTGCTTTTTCTGGTCTCGGACAGCTTTTTGTCCGTGTTCTGCATCTGTTTCTTCAGTTTGTCTTGCTTGTTCTTCAAGGCGTTTATCTCCTCTTTCCTCTTGTTGGCGGAGGATTGGCTGGCGGTAGTCTTTTTCGCCGTGGCAGGCTTGTTCTGTGTTGTGGTTTTTTTCGCTTTGGCGGAAGATGAGGTTTTAGCTCCAGTTTTCGCACCCTTGTTGGCTGACGTGCTTTGCGCTGGTTTCTTGGCTTGGGCCCAGAGGTCACTATCCCCCACATAGCCCGTCATGCAACCGACGAGCACTACCATCATCAATATGAAGAACTTCCTAATGCACATTTCTATCGTTTATTATTTAATACGCTCAACAATTCGTCGACAGATACTTTCTCGTACCCTTTGGGTATGGGGTTGGAAAAACTACACTCCTTGTTCAGCTCTATTTTTTTGTAGTAAAACGCTATCTCTTGGTTGGCGCGACGTGGTGAAAATCCGCTTTCCATCGAGGATTTTGACATCGTCAGAGTCACTTCCATCGGGAAAGGATAGCCGTTCTCCAATGTCACGGGATGGCTGTACTCCCATCTCAGTGTGCCATGGACGGAGGTGAGGGTGGCATTCTTCACGTAGTATTGCTCGTCTGTGGTGAACTCTTGGCTGAATCTTCCCTTGGGGTCGCTGTATTGCAATAACCACATGGAGGCGATCTGTGTGGCGGAAAAGTCTGATACCTTGACCTCTTTTTCTCCCTCTCTCAACTGAAACAGTTGGTTGGTGAACATGGCTTGCAGCTTGTCCACACCTAGTAATTCGCCGTAGTCTGGAATCTCCTTGATGTCGAATTGGGCGTAACGCTTGTTCATCCTATCTACGAGGGAAACCTCCTTTTCGGACACAAAGATGCGTGCCACCTCGATTCCTGCGAATGGCTGGACGGAGATGAATAGGAAACTATCCTTTTTCATGCGCAGTGTGGCATTCAGGTTCATATTTCCTACGGAGAGGCCGACCTTGGCGTTGAACGTTTCGTAAGTGAATTTGTTCAGTGGCTCCACTTCCGTTTTCTCTGTCGTGCCTCTCTTCGAAGTCCCGCAGGAAAGGAGCGTAAGAAGGAATACCCCCAGAACCATTATTTTCGTTTTATTCGACATACTCTCCTGTTTCAGCCTTGTGTTTCAGATTATCGTAATTGTCATACTCCTGCAGCTCTTGGGATTTTCCCCTCATCTCCAAGGCCTCTTGCCAATATTTCTGGCATTCCGCCACGGGCGTGCCGGTTTTGAACATGATGTCGCCGTAGTGTTCCAGCAATTCGGGATCTTCCTTCCCCCCGTTCGTGTAGGCTTGCTGGATATATAGCTTGGCGATGTTGTATTCTCCCTTCTTGAAACAGATCCAGGCATAGGTGTCAAGGAAAACGGGGCTTTTGGAGTTCGCCTTCAATGTTTGCAGACTCATTTTCTCCGCCTTGTCCAGGTCTCGGTTCTTTATGCTTAGATAGTATGCGTAATTGTTTAGGGTCATCACGTTGTTGGGGGTATAGGTCAATGAGGAATCCATCAATGCAAAGCATGAATCGACCTTTTTCATCTTCATCAGCACGTCGGCGGATTTCGCGAATAGTTCCGAGGCTAAAGAATAATTTCCTCCCTCGATGGCGTAACGGGTCGCATTCCTCCATACTTTCAGCGCTTTGTCGTTCTCCTTCATCATGAGGTGTGCCATGCCTCGTACGTCCAGCAAGCTTGCGCTTTCGGGGAATTGCTCCACGGATTCTTGTGCGGAGGCAACGAAGCGGACCGTGTCGTTCTTCCCAACGTAGTATCTTATCAGCAATAGCCAAGCATCTTCATGCTTCGGATTGATTTTCAGTGCTTTCCGGATGTAGGAAATCCCTGTGGTGTCCCCCCTTCCTAGTAAGACTGTTGAGTAAACCAGACTTGGATACTCCTCGTCAGGGTATTGTTTTATCACATTCAGGTAGTAGGAGTCATCCACCGCCAATGCGCTGTCTCCTGCGATGCGGGAAAGTAGGTCATGCTTCACGACGTAATCCACTTTGGGATCCTGCAATACGGAAAGGAGTTTCGCCATTCCCTCCTTGTTTCGTCCCACTTCTGTCAGGAAATATCCGTATTGGACGGTCAGCGCTGGGTCTCCGGGGAATTCTTTTAACCCCTTCAGATAGCATTGCTCGCCTTTTTTCTCATTGCCGAGGGCAAGGTATAGATCTCCCTTCAATGCGATGTATTTGGTCTCCTTAGGGGCGGACTTGATCAGTTTGTCCATCTCGGCGAAGGCTTTTTTCTCCTTCTTTTGCTTCAGGTATAGCTTGAATTTCTCTTGCGAGACCGTCTCGTTGATGCCCTCTTCCTCTTCGAATAAATCCCACGCTTTTATCGCTTTATCATACTCTTTCGTCGTGGAATATATGTTGGCGAGATAGTAGTAGTATATGTTTTTCCTCTTGTGGTCTTTTGTCACAAGTTCCTCGTATAATTGGGCGGCTTCTTTCAATTCATAGGTGTTCACGAGATAGTTGGCGAGACTCACTTTATAGTCGATGTTGTCGGGCTCTAATTCAACGGCTTTCCGCATCTGTCCGACGGCTGCCATCGTATAGTTGTTGCTCATGTTGATGTCTGCCAAGGCTGCGAATACCTCGCTATTGTTGTTGTCCAGCGAATTGCAACGGTAGAGGTTGTCAACCGCCGCACCGATGTTGCCGGACTGCTTCTGCCTCAATGCCTCCAGGTAGTAGTATTGTAGTTTCATCCTTTTCTGGGCATCGCCCTCCACCGCTGCGACGGTGGAGAAAGCCCATAGGGACAAAACAACTATGGATAATATTTTCGTCAGTTTAATCATTTCACTCCTGTATGCCCGAATCCGCCGGCACCCCGCTCGGTCTCGTCCAGCGTCTCGACCTCCTTCCACTCCACATGCTCATGCTTTGCGATCACCATTTGGCAAACGCGCTCGCCATCTTCGATGACAAAAGGCTCTGGCGAAAGGTTGACCAAGATGACCTTGATCTCACCCCTGTAGTCGGCGTCGATCGTGCCGGGTGTGTTCAACACCGTGAGTCCGTGCTTGGCGGCCAGTCCGCTGCGTGGACGGATCTGCGCCTCATAGCCCTCCGGCAAGGCGATGTAGATGCCAGTAGGCACCATCACACGCTCCAAGGAGCCTATCTTTATCGGTTCGTCAATGTTCGCGCGCAAGTCCATGCCAGCGGATAACGCTGTGGCATATTGCGGCATCGCATGCTTCGACTTGTTTATGATCTTTACTTCCATCTGTCTAATAATGTTTTAAATGCAAAAATAATAATATTTTTTCTATTACGGAGGACCTTTCCGCCCTCTTTGCCCACGAAGATTTAAAACTTATAAAAAAACGTGCTTTCCCGTTTCTTTTTTTTACCTTTGTGGATTATAACCGTTGGAAATATTTAACATAATTGATATATAAAGAAATGGAATTGATTGAAAGTGTTATCAAAAGGGCTCAGGCTAACCCTCAACGCATCGTCCTCGCCGAAGGAACAGAGGAGAGAACGTTGAAAGCCGCCGATCAGATCATTGCGCAGGGTATCGCTAAGATTACCCTTTTGGGCAACAAGCAAGAAATCGAGGGATTGGCTTCCCAGTTCGGTTTGAAGAACATCTCCAAGGCTACGATTATTGATCCTGCCAACAATCCTAACAGCAAAACCTATTCAGATCTCCTCTTCAAGCTTCGTCAGAAGAAGGGTATGACCGAGGAGCAAGCCATCGAGAAGGTGAAAGATCCTTTGTATCTGGCTTGTTTGATGATCAAGAACGGTGACGCGGATGGTGAGGTTGCCGGCGCAAGGAACTTTACGGGTGATGTGCTTCGCCCTGCTTTCCAAATCGTCAAGACAAGACCGGGCATCGGTGTCGTTTCAGGATGCTTCATCATGATCTTCAAGGATAAATCAATCGGTTACAATGGTTTGATGTTGTTCGCCGACTGCGCCGCAACTCCTAACCCGGACGCTGACCAATTGGCTCAAATCGCTGTATGCAGCGGCCAGACGGCTAAGAACATCTACGGTTTCGAGGACCCTCGTGTAGCGATCCTCTCCTTCTCTACCAAGGGTAGCGCTAAGCACGAGATGGTGGACAAGGTGATCGAGGCTACAGAGAAGGCTAAGGCTATGGCTCCTGACATGAAGATCGACGGTGAGTTGCAGGCGGATGCCGCTATCGTTCCTTCCGTAGCGAAGAGCAAGGCGCCTAACAGCGAAGTGGCTGGTACGGCTAACGTGTTGGTATTCCCTGAGTTGGAGGCTGGTAACATCGGTTACAAGCTGGTTCAACGTTTGGCTGGCGCAGAGGCGATCGGTCCGTTGTTGCAAGGTTTGGCCGCTCCGATCAACGACCTCTCCCGAGGTTGCTCCGTGGACGACATCGTGAAGATGGTGGCCATCACGGTAAACCAAGCTATCGAGGCTAAGAACAATAATTAATCACGAGTAATAGGAGACCACCCATGCCTCTCCCTAGGGGCGTGGATGGTCATTTCTAATAGATTGCAGAAATAAAATGAAGATATTAGTAATCAACTGTGGTAGCTCATCCATCAAGTACAAATTGTTCAACATGAGCACCAAAGAGGTGATGGCGCAGGGTGGCGTCGAGAAGATCGGTATCCCAGGCTCATTCCTCAAATACACCAAAAAGAACGGAGAGAAGGCGATCATCGAGAAGGATATGCCTGACCACTCTGATGGTATCGAACTGATTTTTAAAGCATTGACTGACCCGACAGAGGGTTGTATCAAGTCGTTGAACGAGGTGGACGCTGTAGGTCACAGAATCCTCCACGGTGGTGACAAGTTCACGGAGAGCTGCATCGTCAACAACGTGGTGAAGGAGCAGATCCGCGCTTGCTTCCCATTGGGTCCGTTGCATAACCCTGCTAACCTGAAGGGTATCATGGCTGTTGAGGCTTTGTTGCCTAACTGTCCTCAAGTGGCTGTCTTCGACACCGCATTCCATCAGTCCATGCCGAAGGAGTCTTTCCTCTACGCTATTCCATACGAGCTCTACGAGAAGGACAAGGTTCGTCGTTACGGATTCCACGGCACCAGCCATCGCTACGTGTCGAAACGCGCGTTCGAGGTGCTGGGCATGAAGCCTGAGGGAACTAGGATGATCACCTGTCACATCGGTAACGGTAGTTCCGTCACTGCTATCAAGGACGGTAAGTCTTTCGATACTTCCATGGGTATGACTCCATTGGAGGGATTGATGATGGGTACCCGTTCCGGCGACATCGACACGGGTGCGATCACCTATTTGATGGAGACGGAAGGATACAACGCGAAGAAGGTCTCCGACATTCTGAACAAGCAGAGCGGTATGTTGGGTATCTCTGGCGTCTCTTCCGATATGCGTGAGATCCGCGCCGCCATCGCGAAGGGCAACGAGCGCGCCAAGTTGGCGTTGGACATGGTCATCTACCGAATCAAGAAGTATGTGGGCGCCTATATGGCAGCCTTGGGTGGTGTGGATGTCATCGTCTTCACGGGTGGTATCGGCGAAAACGTCGAGGTGGTACGCGAGGGCGTGCTGAGCAACATGGAGTTCTTCGGCATCAAGCTGGACAAGAGCATCAACGATAGTGTACATGGTGAAGAGAAGGTCATCAGCGCCAAGGATTCCAAGGTGACGGTGATCGTCGTTCCGACGGACGAGGAGTACACCATCGCTTCCGACACATTGGAGTTGGTGGGTAAGAAATAACACTTTTTACCTAATTATCAAATTTTTAAGGCATCATCACAGAGAAGTCTGTGGTGATGCCTTTTTTTGTCAACAAAAATATCATTCTGTTATGTTGACATGATTGTTTATTGTATTTTTGCACATAACATGAAAAACACATTGAAATAGTAAGGATTTGAAAATCACTTTTATTAATTATTTTTTATTTATACACAAAATTAAAGTTATAAAAATGAAAAGAATCAGTTGTCTATTAGGGGGAGTATTGCTCTCAGTTTCTGTTTCAGCACAGTTAACAGTTAGGCCAAGTGGAAAAACGTACATCGGTGAAATGCCTAACAACACACAAGACACGTTTGAAGTAATCACGCTTCAGGTTTTCGGTCCAGGAAAAGTGGGCAGTAAGGCCAAAATTGCTCTCGGTGATTATGGGAATCAAGCTACCGGTAGCTGTAATGTGATTCTTGCGGAATATGGCGAGACAGATACGGACCAACTATGGCTCCATGGGAAAAATGGAATCTACCAAACGTTCAACAAAGGTTATGAGTCAGATGTGGTCTCATATTACGATCCTTCTAAGAATGCGAACTACAACTTCAATGTCTCCATCAAGACAACGAAGAACATCAATTGCAAGAATCTAACCGCTTCAAACAAAGTTACATGCAAGGAGTTGCTCAACACTTCCGACAGAAGATTGAAGTCTGACATCCAACCTATCGGGAACAGCACGGCGAACCTGATGAAGCTGACAGGCGTCAGCTACTATCTGCACTCAAAGAACGAGGGCGAGGAGGCTTCCCTCAGGTCTGGTTCCGACAACAAACGTGACATGGGTCTGATCGCACAGGACTTGATGAAGGTATATCCTGATTTGGTCTTCGAGGACGAGGAGGGATACTATGCGGTTAACTACATCGGACTCATCCCTGTCCTGATCGAATCCATCAAGGAGCAGCAGACGACCATCGAGAAACTGAATGACAAAATCGGCAAATTGGAGGCGAAATCCATCGGTCAATTGTCTGACGCGACAGAAGCGGTATTGTTGCAGAATACGCCTAACCCATTCAACGAATCCACCAGCATCGAGTACAAGATCCCTGCCACAGCCACCTCGGCATCCATCTTCGTTTACAACATGGAGGGCGCCCAGCTGAAGGAGTACAAGATCAACAGCAACGGAGCCGGCTCCATACAGATCAAGGGTTCTGAATTCGCGGCCGGCATGTACCTCTATGCCCTTATCGTGGACAATGAGTTAATAGACACCAAAAGAATGATCCTCACCAAATGATTATGGAGATGAAGTTGATAGGAAAAACAGCGGTTGTTCTAGGTCTCGCCCTGTCATTCTCGAATGCATACGCGGACTTTGAAAAATCGTATACAACGGATGATCCGATCATCCAGGAGGAGGTGCACGAGGGGCAAACCTATTCGGTCATCAACGGTGAGATATTGTCTGATTCGAAGTTGAAGGGCAAACCCGGCGTGCCAAATGTTACGATGACGTTTTATATCCCCCAGGGAGAGAAGGTTAGCGATGTGCTTTTCGTGGCCAATCAGACGAAAAACGTCACGCTGAAACATAAGCTTTTACCGGTACAGGAGCCAATCCCTACGGGGGAAAACAATGTCCGTTTCGTTCAGCCCGACCAAACAGTGTATGGATCGAGTGCCGCATACCCTTCCAAAAGGTTGGCTTTTTCGAACGAGCAGGGCGTGGGAAGTGTGAAGATGGTACAGGTGACGGTTAACCCGATGACCTACTATCCACAGGAAAACAAGTTGAGGGTCGTCACATCGTACACCGTCAAGGTGAAGACCGTGTCCGACACGAAGAGCTCATCCGCGAAGTGCAGCATCAGGGAGAATGATGTGGACGACTATGTGAGGTTCGTGAAACAGATGGTGTACAACCCTGAAATGGTCGAAAACGATCTCGCAACGACCCTGAAATCGCAATGTAGCAAAGCCATTTTGCGTGCGGGGTCGACAGAAAGACAAAAAGCGTATGGCATCGATGTCTATGAGTACGTCGTGATTACCAAGAGAGAATTCATTCCCGCCTTCAAGCAGTTGCTGACATGGAAACGGCAAAAAGGATTGGATGCCGGTGCGGTCGCCATCGAGGACATCTTGGGAATATCCTATAACGCCAGTGGTTTCAATGAGATCAAGGATGATGCGGGAAAAGTACGCGCCTATCTCAAATCCAGCTACGACAAAGGATGTAAGTATGTCCTGATAGGTGGGAATTCTGATGTTGTACCCGCAAGACTATTTTATGACAGATATTCTGTCTACGATATGGAGACCCGTATAACAGAGTACTTTAACAGGAAGACCCCAACAGATTATTATTACTCTGACCTTAATGGAAATTGGGAAACATGTGCTTCTACTTACACAGGTCATTCAGTGGAGGAAATTCGTCCGATTATTGGCGGCGCACATCTATATGTGGGTAGACTACTGTGTTTGAATCAATCGGATATTTTGAGATGGACACGTAAACAACTTCTATACGAACAGAATCCCGGATTAGGCGATAATAAATATTTAAATAGATCCCTATGGACCACATCGGATGAAGGATTGTCGTCTTCTTGTAGCACAACCATCAGAAATTTAAGGAATTTATCATGGCATCAACTAAGGCCTAATAATAATAATGAAGATGTTGTTACAAAATATTACGGAGAGGTGGACGGCTATATCAACGGTATGCACAACACAGTGGTTAAAGGTCCATTAGGATCAACGATTATCTCGGACATAAATGCTAACAAGTATGGGTTCCTCGCATTTTTTAACCATGGATCTCCAAGGGATATCTGCGTGTCAGCATTGGGTGAGGGTGAGTCGGATAGAACTAACTGCAATATTGTATCTCAGGATACAATAGACAAAAACAAAGCCATTCTCCCTGGAGGTCGGGAGGATGATGGCAATGGCTTTGACAACCTGACCAATTTTGATTACCCAGCAGTGGTATATGCACAATGTTGTCATAATATGCCTTTCGATGATTATGGCAATTATAAGGCGAAGTACAATGTTCGCAATATGGGCGAAGCCTTCACTTGCGCCAATAATGGAGGGGGTGTCGCATATTTGGGAAATACAAGGGAAGGATATTGGACTAATAGTACGATTCTATTCAAAGATTTTCTCGATTGTGCTCACAACCACAAACAAGATGGCAATAACTGTAAATTGGGCATCTTGGAATATGAATCAAAACAGTACCAAGATCTTATTACCACATTCATCATCTGCACACATAATCTCTTGGGCTGCCCAGAAACCACCTTTTGGACAGAGAAACCGGGTGCTTTCACGAACAAATCGGTTTCATACAACTCCAGCACACATAAATTGAAAGTTGAATTTAAACCAACGATAGCTGGTGGATCTGCAATTGTCTGCGTAACAAGCAAGAGTGATGGAGGAAAGACCTATCGTTATGTGAAGTCCGTAGATTTGAGTTCTATACAGAAAAAGAGTGTCACATTCAACAATGCGCCAGAGGATTATGTGGTGGTGGTGACCTCAGACGCTCATTTACCATGGATTAAAGAGCGTACTTGTTTCATTCAAAATGAGACCTTCAACTCAACGGAAGTTTATGAAGGTTGTTACGACATCAACGTAGGTCGAGAGGTGACCAATTATAAGCCACACGGAGATGTCATTTTGGAGAAAGGATCAAAGGTAACCATCGATGCGACTCATAACACCACATTGCAAGGGGGTGTGTATGTCAAGAAAGGTGCGGAACTTAAAGTTAAATAGGAACTATTAATGCCTGATTATTCAGTTTTTTCTTGCTCAATAAGGCGATAACAGACCCGTTTAATGATACTTTTAAGGCATCATCAAGGAGAAATCCTGATGATGCCTTTTGTGTTATGCTGAAAGCTTTAGCCTCCTGATAATCAAGGTGAGTTAATGCAGCCGCTTCCGTTGGTTTATTTGAATATGCCTTTCACTCTTTTTACTGCGTGACATCCTAGGTGGGCAATCTTTGCGAGGGGTAATCCCAACCATTTGATTAGTTTGAAATTTTGGTGTGCTAGCTTCATGGTCTCGGGTGACCTGTAGTCGAAAGCGTTTAGTTTCTGCCGATTGATCTCCAGATGAGATGGGTCGTCGTCCAAGACCAATTCGAAACTCTCCGCTTTGTCGATGGGTTGATCCCCGTAGTTGTAGTTGCTGGCGGTGGTGGCGTTATTCTCACCACTTGTTTTTTGACAGTAAACACCCGAACCATCGAATCCGTAATTCCTTGATTTAGATATGGCTGGAGTTATGCAATACATGTTTTTAAGGGCGATATATGCGCGCATGGAGATGTCTGTCTCGTATTTCATTAGGTTTGGTTTGTTCGGATCAGAGGAGAGCGCCGCATAAAAGTAATCGTAGAAGCAAGCGTCCAGCATCTTCTTGTAGGAGCCGCTCTTGATGATTTCCGGGGCTGCTTTTATTAGCTTCCCGGTGGTGGCATATTCGTAAAATGCTTCCTCCTTTTTCCTCATGAATCCGATGCCCCAAGTGCACACGTTGAAGTCCTGGAAGAAACAGGTACTTCCTTCATTTAGAGTCCAATCTATTGGATATGAGTAGCTTGTCACAGCGAATACCCGTGGGTCGTCGTAGTATTTCGTCAGACATTTGTTCATGTATTCCAGAAAATTCGGGGCATATTCGATGTCATCGTCCGAATAAATCCATCGGTCATAGTTCATCGCTTTAATGTTGCGGATGAGGTCGACGGAATTCTCATAGGATCCCATGTTTTGTTCCCTCTTGTATACAACGAACTTATTGAAGGCCGTGAAATCTCCGGTTTCGAGGTAGTCGCATATCTCTTCCCAGCCTTTTCTGTACTTCTCTGCGGGAGGGTAGTCCAAGCCGATGTACACATCCGTATACTTCGCCCAACCATTTTGTTTCAGGCTTTCTACTGTTCTCCTAAAGTGTGTGCTACGACATAAAGTGGGAATGGCTATCGGAGCATAAATCATTTTTTCTTCAGCGTTGTTCATAAGGTTCCTCTTCTTTTTCGCAAATTTCGTCTATTTTGTTGATTCATACAACAGATGAATTCGTTTTATGTCGAATTTTCTATATGCCATGTATAAAAAAATTGGGAGCCGGCATATATCCTCCTCTGTAATCATTCGAAGGATGATGCGGTACACTCCCAATTCGCACCTGCGGGGTACAGGCTAACCAAGCAAAGTACAAACAGACAGATTACGCTCCCGAACTATCCGTTGCGAATGAACGGACGGTTCTCGTTATATCTTGCCTTTGTAATTAGAGTCCATCAGGTGCAATCAATACAGGCAGACTTCTCATAGTTAAGGAAAGAATCACTTTACCATAGTTTGTAAGCGTATATGAAAATTTAATGCAACGTGTATAATGTTCAAAGCCTTTTGTGATTCTCATAATCGACTCATTCATAATGTTTCATGCAAGTTCTTGAGGCGTAGGCGGAATTCCTCGTCCACTTCCTTTAAGGAGTCTTCGATATCCTTGATCGCCTTATCGTGTTCGGCCAATTTTTTCTTCTTGGTCTTTTTGTCCAACATATTGTCTGTCTCGACTAGTTCCCGCTCCTTCCGCTGTTTCTTCAGTTTATAAAGTTTCTGGGAGAGAGGTTGGGTATTGGTCTTTTGCCCGATTCCTTTCACCATTTCGCCGAATTGTATGTTCTCGAATCTCAGTATCACACGGTTCTCCTCTACGGTCAAATGTCCGTTGAATGTCACGAAGTCGGCGTAGGATGTTTTGATGATGGGGTTGTAGCGGAATTTCGTCGTCATATTCGCGTCAAAGTCAAAGCCCTCGCTCAATATGTCATTGGTTGTTTTGGCGGTCCACTTCTGATCCATGAACCATGACTTCACATCCTGATAGGCTTCCATTTTCTCTCCCTGGTAGTAGATTGTGTCTGAGATGCTCGTATTCAGGTTCTTATCCATTGTGAATACATAATCCTCTGCCATGAGTCCGGTAGGAAGGATTGAAATCAATAACAATTTTAATGCTTTCATAAGAATACTAATTGAATTTATAATTATCTGTTTATCTTTTTCTTTCTGTTATTACGTGTTATCTGTACGCAAAGTAAATAAGTATTTGTAAGACTACAAAATAATTTACGTAAAAAATACATCAAATAATTCAAATAGATTATTAATTGTTTGATTTTCAGGTAGAAAAATTATTTATAAAATTCAATGTTTTATGCGGTGATAGGATAAAACGCATATTATCTTCGGATTATTTCGATAAAAAATTCATGAATAAAATATAGGACCATTCTGATCACGGGTCTGTTCTACATAGCTTTTGGGGAGATGTTCCCAGGGATATGTTCGGGGGGGTGGATAAATGGCTTATTTGCAACAGTCATACTTTTTATGTATTTTCGCGCTGATTTTTAGAAGGAAGGGGGACCTTTTTCCCCCACTTAACGCCGCATGAGAGCGGATATATTTATTTTATGGCAACATTTAGAGAACTGGGATTGAGCGAAGAAATCCTACGCGGAATTGAAGATTTGGGCTTTGTGGAACCAATGCCGATTCAGGAAAAGGTAACACCCTATCTTCTTGGGGAAGGAACAGAGGATTTAGTCGCATTGGCCCAAACAGGAACAGGAAAGACGGCGGGATTCGGTCTGCCGCTCCTACAGCTGACTGACAGCAGTGTGAACAAAATCCAAGCATTGGTACTATCTCCTACGCGTGAGCTTTGTATCCAAATAGCCAATGACTTGAAAAAATTTGCGAAGTACATCAATGGGATGAAGGTCGTACCTGTGTACGGAGGAGAAAGCATTGTCACACAATTCAGACAATTGGACGTACCACCTCAGATTCTGGTGGCTACGCCTGGACGACTCATCGACCTGATCGAGCGCAAGAAGGTGGATTTGTCGGACATTAAACACCTCGTGTTGGACGAGGCGGACGAGATGCTGAACATGGGTTTCCAAGAGGATATCGAACGTATCCTTGAAGAGACGCCAGAGGAGCGCCGTACGCTGCTCTTCTCCGCAACCATGCCGAAGGAGATCGCCAACATCGCGAAGAAGTACATGAAGAATAGCGTGGAAATCGCTATCGGTCGTAAGAACTCGGGCACCGAAAACGTGGAGCATATCTACTACATGGTGCAGGCGAAGGACCGTTACAACTGTTTGAAACGTCTGGTGGACATCAATCCGGACATCTATGCGATTGTCTTTTGCCGCACGCGCCAGGAGACGAAGGAGGTGGCCGACAAGCTGATGCAGGACGGCTACAATGCGGATGCGCTCCACGGAGACCTCTCCCAAGCGCAGCGTGACACGGTTATGCAACGCTTCCGTATCAAGAACCTACAGATACTCGTGGCAACGGATGTGGCTGCCAGAGGTCTGGACGTCAGCAACTTGACGCACGTCATCAACTACAACTTGCCGGATGATATCGAGAGCTATACCCACCGAAGCGGACGTACGGGCCGTGCGGGGAAGAAGGGTGTCTCCATCGCCATCATCCACATCAAGGAGAAGCATAAGATTAAGGCGATCGAGAAGGAGATCAACCGTACCTTTGTCCAAGGACGTGTGCCTAGCGGATTGGAGGTGTGCCAAAGCCAGCTCTTCTCCCTGGTGAACAAAATCAAGGAGTCTGGCGAGAATATCGACAAGAGGCAAATTGACCCTTATTTGCCGATGATCATGGAGCAACTCAAGGATATCACCCGCGAGGATCTGATCGTCAACTTCGTCTCCCAAGAGTTCAACCGATTCCTCGAATACTACAAGGATGCAGTGGATTTGAACATCCCTGACAAGAAGGATAAGCCTAGCAGAGAGCGTGGTGAGAAGGGTGAACGTGGCGAGAGGGGCGATCGTCGCTCACGGAAACGTGGAGGCGAAATGACCCGCCTGAAGATCAACATGGGTCAGCGTGACGGTTTTACTCCGAAGCGTGTCTTGGGCTTGATCAATGACACCACCAACAACAAGGACATCGATGTGCACGACATCGAGATTACGCCAAGATATTCCTTCTTCGACGTGGACAAGAGCGTCGTGAAGGAGATGATGGTCGCCTTTGAGCGCAGAAGGAACGAGGGCATCGAGCTTCTGGAAGTACTCAAGGACCGCAAGAACAAGCGTGAGCGTGAGGAGTTGAGGCGTGGCATGGAAGGTGGTCGCTCCGGCCGTGGCAAGGAGTGGGAGTCCGACAAGAAGGGCAAACCCGCATTCTGGGAGGGCGCGAAGAACGCCACCAAGAGGGAACGCTCCTACGAGAGGGAGAGCAGACACCGTGATGACGACTCGAAGAGCTTCAGAAGGAACAAGGATAGCTTTAGAAGAAAACGTTAAGATATAGATGGATACTTATCTGACACTGGCAAGGATCTCGGAGGGACTCTACAAGGAGAAGGGGAGTAAATTCCTCGCCTTCGCCATTCCAGTGTCCGATGTGGAGGAAGTCAAGGAGATACTGAAGGAGAAGCGGAAGGAATACCACGACGCGCGACACGTCTGCTTTGCCTACGTGATGGGCGAGAAGGGCGAGGAGACCCGGGCGAACGACGACGGGGAACCCTCCGGTACCGCCGGGAAACCGATGCTGGGAACGCTCGTCTCGAAAGGGGTGACCAACGTGCTCTTGGTGGTGGTCCGCTACTTCGGCGGAACAAAGCTGGGCACCAGCGGACTGATCAACGCCTATCGCGAGGCCTGCCTCGATGCCTTGGAGCAGAACGAGGTGGTGGAGAAGATCGTGGAGAGCAGGTGCGACATCCAATTCGAGTATCCTTTCCTCAACGACGTGATGCGCATCGTGAAGGAGGAGAACGCGACCATCGTCAGCCAGAATTTCGACAACGACTGCACCATGCGGATCTCCATCCGAAAGCGGGACGAGGAGAAACTCCGAAGTAGGTTATCCAAGATCGAGCGGCTGATTTTCCTCGATGAAAAGGCATAAAAAGAGAAGCGGCGGGTAGTTCGGATACTACCCGCCGTTTTTAGTTTCAATAGAAATCTATCGAATCCGAATCGTCACTTCACCACCACCTTCGCGGCTTTCCCGCCAGCCTTCACCACGTAGACGCCCGCCTGACGCACAGGGATGCGGGCCTCCTCGCCACGGCTAATGCCGACCAAAGTACCGAGAAGATCATAGACGCTGATTGGCTCCGTCGCGCCATCAACGCAGATGGTCTTGTCCGTGACATAGAGATTTACATGGTCGCCCAGGAAGTCGTCGACACCGTCAACTGGGCGGAAATGGATGTGGTATTCCGTCTTCGAAGTAGTATCACCAGTTCCGAATCGGGCTGTAAGCGTAAGAATGTTCGTGGAGTCATCATAGGACTCTGTGGCGACAACTCCCGCCGGCAGTTCATATTTGAATTCCTCTGCCTTGTATTCCCTGTTAATATAGTGCTCAAGTTTATCAATAGCCTCGTATGTGAGATTTTCACCCACAAGTATTGAGGTCACACATGGTTGGAGAACCACAGAATATGTGTCTACCAACGATTGGATTGTCCGATGAGAGAATATGTAGTATATCGTGTGGGCTTCTTCAGAATACTGGTTGTCCATAGTAACGTCAACGTTTGAGATTGTACTATAACTAAACCTGCCGTATGTGAAATCAGTAGGATAAGGCGAAAATGCCTTGTATTCGTGCTCGTTGGCGATAACATTCACATTGTTGCTCCATTCTTCTCCAGAATAATAGACAACCTCAAATGAATATATAGATAAGCTGTCAATCTTCTTCGTTAGAATTTTATAAACATGAATGTTGCTGGAATCTTCTTTGTAGTCTTCCCCTTTGACAGTAATAGAAATAACACCCGTCTTTTCCTCATAAGAGACATCGAATGTCGAATATTTTGAATTGCTCCATCTCAACGTGCTATTATAAATACCATAAGTGTCATCGTTAAAAAATTTCGGTTTTGACAAAACTATGTAATAACCGTCATCCCTACAATTCGAGACTTCTTTGTGACACCCCCCACCATTTTGGACAGCAGAAAATGAGTAATCAGAGAGGTCGTATATGTAGTTGTCTTTAGAAAAGGTGTCAATCGGTATTTCGTCAAGTTTCAATGAGGTCAAGAAGGTCTCTGGTTTAGATTTTTTAAACTTGATAACATACGTCGTCTTACTATCGTTCGTTGCCAGTACACTCCCACCCCAGGAAACATAACCTAAAGTGACATGGATTCTCAAAATGTCCGTATCATAATCATAGTATTCTTCCTCGATAGTCATCAACCTATAAAAATCATCAGAAATACCATTATAAATACCATTAACTATCACGCCAGGCTGAAGTGATGTGTAAGAGACTTCCCCTTCGTGATATTCTAAGGAATCCGAGAAATCGTACTCGTATTTGTCCCACGAGAAGCCATCCACAGGATTTCCATTGATACTCAATGAAGTCAAACATACATCTTCTATTAATGGGAAATCGATGATATATTCATTTTTTTGATGGATTATTTTGTTTTCGACCGTGATATGCAAAGAAGTCTCATAGGCGGTCCACGTCACAATAGATCCCGGAAATGCTGTGTAAGAAAAGGTCCTTCCCTGTGGCGAATAGAGACCGCCTAATGTGTATTTGAATGTGGTAGGTGAGAAATTGTCCACCGGGCTCCCATTAAAACTCAATGAAGTCAGATAAGCTTCAGGAGCTTTGCAGCGGATGGAATAAGTGTGCACATTGCTTGAATCTTGTTTGAAATCGGCGCCATATACACGAATCGACAATGTGTTGGTTGAATCATCATAGCTTTTTTCCACGGTAGAACCTAGCGAGAATTCGTAATCAAGATTCCAACTCCAGGAGGCTGGTAAGTCCATGAAATCATACTCATATTTGTCCTGCGAAAAACCCTCGACAGGTTCCCCGTCGTTTGTCATGGAAGTAATATACGATTCAGGCGTAGCGAACTTGATTGTATAAATGCTCGTGTTGGACGAGTCTTGGGAAGATCCGTTTCCTTGGACATGAATTGTCACTTGTCCCGTCTTCCAATCGTAGAATGTTTCCGCAGACGAACCGAAAGGCGTTCTATAAGTTATTTCTCGATACACTCTATCCGAAAGATCGTAATGGTATTTATCGGGAGAGAAACTATCTATCGTATTACCACTGACCATTAGGGACAAGAGACAAGCCTCTCCTTCGTGTAATGCGTGCCCGTACGAGTATATGGTACTATCTTTCAGGACATAATTTGAACCTATGTAATTATATGTTATGGTTTTTATTCTTCTATTTTGGCTGTCGTAACTATGTTCCATCTTGCGACGAGATGTACCTTTCACATCGTAATCAGAGGAATAAGCGTCGAGGCTAAACTCGCTACTCCTGTATTCTGTGAATTCCTCTACCTCAATCAAATTATATTTGTTGTCGTATTGGTTCTTATAGATTGTTTTGTCATAAGATGAACTCGATTCCGCAACGCCTCCCCTATGTGAGCTACTATTTGACCTATTTTCAAGGTTTATATTTCCGAACGAATCGCACTTCATACCATAACCGTCATTTATAACCCATGTGTCATGGAGTTGATAATCATTACTATATTCCTTTAATTCACCAGATTCCGAAAATTCAACGTGACCTGACATAAAGGATATAAAGGATTTGGAGGCATTGATGGATTCCAACATCCCGTTATTATAGAAACGAAGTTCTATTTCATCGGGACTATAACCCATATAATTGGGGAAATCTTTTTTTTCTCTCCATTGTTTCGTCACTTTATCGCGAATGTAGTAAATTGTGTCCACCCTTTCCCCTGTCATGTCGGTGATGTAACCTATGTTGATGTGAGAGAAGTCGTCATTGTCGATGAGAGCATAGCCTCTTATACTGAGAGATGAGTAGAAAGAACTACTATGGTATATGTCGTATTGGATAATTTGTCCTTTGTCATTGTATTGGGTAAAATAGCACGGTGTACTATCTATCACCATGTCCAGCACGAAGGTGGTGTCCAACTTCTCTGCCCAAAGCGAAGAGGGGCAGCAGAGCCCCAATAACCCTAAAATGACCGCGACGCGCTTCTTCCCGAGAAGGCGACCGCCTAATTGCCTCAATTGTTCCATAAGCGAACTAACTTTATGATAGTACAATAAAATAAAACCACCTGCCATTCCACAATGCGTGGCGGCATGTCTCCTTAGAATGACAGAACATATCTAAGTTACGAAAAAATTAGCAGGGAAAAAAGTTTTTTTGTGATTTGTGTGAAAAAATTTAGCATGCCGATTGGCGCATAAAAATAAGGGGACATCGGATGTCCGAAGATCCGATGTCCCCTTTGTTAGAGAAATTTTTCAATGTGTCACTTCACCACCACCTTCGCGGCTTTCCCGCCAGCCTTCGCCACGTAGACACCCGTCTGACGCACAGGGATGCGGATCTCCTCGCCACGGCCAGTGTCGACCAATGCGCCTTGGAGGTCATAGACGTAGATTGGTTCCTTTGCGCCGTCAATGCAGATGGTCTTGTCCATGACATAGAGGCTCACCTGATCGCCTAGGAAGTCGTCGACACCGTCCGTTGGGCGGAAATGGATGTGGTATTCCGTCTTCGAAGTAGCATCCCCCTTTTTAAATTGAGTTGTAAGCGTAAGGATGTGTGTGGAGTCGTCGTAGGACTTTGTTGCGACAACATTATACGGCAGATCGTACGAAACCAGATCCGCGGTATATTCTTTGTCGAGCCAATAGTCATAGATGTCCGGAGAGAATGAATCCACCGGCTCTTCGTCTATGAAGAGGAAAGATATGGACGGCAGAGTGTAGTGGATGCGATATTCCGTCTTCGAAGTAGCATCACCATTTTCAAATTGAGCTGTAATCGTAAGGATGTGTGTGGAGTCGTCGTAGGACTTTGTTGCGACAACACCGTCAGGCAGCTCGTATGAGGCTGTGTTCGGATCATATTCCATTTCGAACCAGTATTCACAGACGTCTTCCTCGAAGGGGGTCACAGATTTTTCATTTACCATCAGGGAAGAGATGTGAGGGTGAGAGAGTGGCACACCCTCATACATATAGACCGTACTATCATGAAACACCCATTCTATCGAATTAGAATAAGGGTCCACAGGCAAATATCGTATTTCCTTAACCCGACGGTTATACTCATCGTAGGCATAAGACACTTTCTCTTCGGTGGACTTAAACCCGCAATCGTCACGTACTAAGACATACGAAACCAAATTGTGGTTGTCGTCATATTCATTTTCATATGTTTCGTACACTGCAGGATATGGTTGGTATTGCATGATGTCTTCAGTGTTGTCGTGACTACTCAGATTGCCGTGCGAGTCATACAGATAGACATTATATCTATCTATGTATTCGACACGTGACCCATGCTTGTCAGCTTCTGTCCAGTAGGATAAACGATTTTCCTTATAGTAGCCGTACATGGAATAAGAAAAAAATGTTTCGGATGATTTATAAGTTTGCTTTCCTATCGAATCGGGCAGATAATATGGATGTGCGGTAGAATATGCAACTTTGTAATTCTTGAAGTAGAGCATTCCATTCTTGTGAAAGGAATCTTTACGTGCGACTTCAATCTTATTCCATTGTCTGGTCACCCTGTCGCAGGCATAGACGAGCGTGTCGATTTTCCTCCCTTCTCCGTCAGTGACGTACCCAATATTGATACGGAAGTAATCCGATGGAATGTAACGCCCAGTGGCCATAACATTCCCTGTGCTGTCATACTTCGCATAATAGCACGGTGTAGTATCTATCACCATGTCCAACACGAAGGTGGTGTCCAACTTCTCAGCCGAAAGCGAAGACGGGCAGCAAAGCCCTAATAACCCTAAAATGATTGCGGTGCTCTTCTTCCCGAGAAGGCGGCCACATAAATTAGATAATTGTTCCATAAGCCTTAAAGTTTTTTTTGTAGAATCTACTTTACTCTCTAATCGTCCGATGGAGTAATGGACTCTCCTATTATTGTTAAAAATATTTTCTGAAGTAAAAAGGCTCTGTTGCCCTCCAATATAGTTACGGCCGACTGGTGTGGAGTCTGCGGAAAACGCCCGAAGACCCCACGCCAGCCAACCATCATCTTACAACCACTTTCGCAGCCTTTCCGCCAGCCCTGACGATGTATACGCCCGTCTGAGGCACTGGGATGCGCACCTCCTCGCCTCGGCCAGTACCCACCAGCGCACCCAAGAGGTCATACACGAAGAGAGGCTCCTCCGCTCCGTCGACGCAGATGGTCTTGTCCATGACATAGAGGCTCACCTGATTGCCTAGGAAATCGTCGACACCGTCTATTGGACGGAAGTGAATCCTGTATTCGATTATTGCGGAGGTGTTGTTTGGCGCATGGCGAACCGGCAAAGCCATGTTTTGAGAAGTGGCTGGTGCAGGTTGGGTAGTGCTCTCTGTCGCAAAGCGGACTGAAATGGTGAGGATGTTAGTCGAGTCGTCAAAAGACTCTGTCGTAACAACCCCCTCCGGTAGGTTATACGAAACCAGATCCGGGGTATATTCCCTGTCGAGCCAATAGTCATGGATGTCCGAAGAGAATGAATCCATCGGCTCTCCGTCTATGAGAAGGGAGGATATGGATGGAAGATTGGGTTTAGGATCCATGAAACGGAAGGTATAGACGTGCATGTTGGTCGTATCCGACTCGAAATCTGACCCCACCACCGTTATGGTTAATATATTCGTTGTGTTGTCGAATTTCTTTGTGATTTTAGCGTTTATAGAATTATTGATATTGATGCCATCTTCTTTGTATAGGATTGAATCCGAGAAATCGTATTGATATCTATTGGGCGAGAAAGAATCGATAGGTATATTGTTGATTTCCAATGATGTCAAATATGATTCCGGTTTCTTGAAATTGATATGATATCTAACCGTATCGTATCCAGGCATGGAAATAACAACAGTACATGTAGAGGTTGAATCAGATTTGTAATCCGCAATCCACCCATTTCTGTATGCATCTTCCGTATTAAAGAAATCTGGAGTAAAGGAAAAATGACATGCGCTTGCATAATCGCCATATACCTCATAGTCATATTTGTCGTTTTCAATGGCAACACCTCCTCCACTCCTATTAGTCTCACAATTTTCCCATCCAATGTGAAACAAGGAATCACCACGTTCCTTTGTGAGGAAAATATATGTATGGGAATTCTTTGAATCATTCCGATCTGAAATTTTAACAGAGACTATGCCAGATGTGGGGTCATAAGATTTATCAACAACATCACCCAAATAAGTCCACTGGACAAAATAGTCATCCATGTTTGCACTGTAATCTGCGTTTGGAACCAAGTATAACCCGTCTTTACCCTCCATAAATTTATGGAAGTAGTAATCTGAAAAATCATAGATATACTTATTGGAAGAGAAGGTGTCGATTTCTGACCTGCCGAATGACAAAGAAGTCATCCAAGTCGGTTTTCTAAACGTAAAACTATAACTGTGTTGATTATCTTTTTTTGAGTTGTCAACACGATCTGAATGATCACATCCTTTCACGAGAATATCCAACACCGCCTTACTTTTGTTATATTTCATCTCTACAGTCGCACCGGCTGAAACCTGATATGAAAAGCTAGTTTCGTCATAATAGATGTCCGACAAATCATACTGAAATTTGTCATAAGAGAAACCATCGATAAGAACTCCGTTTGTGTCAATTGAAATCAGATAGGATTCCGGTTTTTTACAAAGGATGGAATAAGTATGCATGTTTGTCGAGTCATATGCATAATCCGTTCCATATACGTTAAAGGTCAACAGCCTCGATTCTGCGTCGTATTTTTCTTTTACCGTCGTACCACCTAGTGCTTGACAGCGTATTTGCTCAAATACATAATCGGCTGAACAATTGTACTCAAATTTGTCGAATGCGAAGGAATCCAAAGGAACGTTATCAACCAGTATAGTTTTCAAATAGGACATCGGTTTTTTACATGCAATCGTGTAATTTGTGTCTAAGGTTTGTATTGTCAGAACAGATGATTCCGCATCATACGTTTTTGTCACGCCATCTCCTATAATTGTTATATCGCTGAAAAAATAAGAGTCCGTGAAATCATACTCATATTTATCTTTGTTTATGGAATCTCTATTAATTAAACCGTCTTTCGCCAAAATAAGGAAAGGGGAAGGTTGACAGTATATGTATATAACACTATCTGTTTTATGTCTGGTTGTTGTATCAAATAAAGTACTAAAAAAGGTTGTCTCATTAATGACTTTTATAAGGCGATTAAGCGAGTCATATTTTTTTGTAGTACTTATTATAAAATCTTCGAGAATTACGTTGTTGGGGTCAGTCTTTATTCCTTTTTTCTCGACGAATATGTTATTGCCATTATCATCATATCTGTTTGTGTAGGTTGAATTCTCTCCCACCGAATTAGAGCCAGATACATTGTATTGGGTGATATTGCCCCATTTATCATATTGGGCTTTTTCCTCATAAACAGATGGGGCAGTTCTTGGACCTTGATCAAAATATTTATAATAATACGTTCCGATATAGCCTTTATCAGAGAATTTATCATAATTCCCAGATCCATGGCAATGCATGTCTGCAGGATTCGCAGAGGTCTGACTGCAGTTGGATGTGTAATCGGAACCTATTTGGCGGACCAACCTGTTATTGCCAAAAGTTAATTCATCCGTTTGATTTAATTGCACCCATTGTTTTGTCACCCTGTCACATGCGTATAAAAGAGTTTCCACCCTGTTCCCTTTTTCGTTGGTCACATATCCGGTGTTAATTTGGAAATGGCTTGTATGATCAAAATCACTGGGTGAAACGTATCGTCCATACCCGGTGATACTCCCGTATGTATCATATTTCGCATAATAGCACGGCGTAGTATCAATCACCATGTCCAACACGAAGGAGGTGTCCAACTTCTCCGCCGAAAGCGAAGACGGGCAGCAAAGCCCTAATAACCCTAATATGATCGCGGTGCTCTTCTTCCCGAGAAGGCGGCCGCATAAATTAGATAATTGTTCCATAAACATAACACATTTACATATACACAAAAAAGAAAAATCACTATCCTCGATATTTCGAGGAGACACACAATTATGATAAAGTTTAAGTAAGATACGATATAATTTTGAAATACACAAATTTGGGGGCGTTTTTTTGACAACTTGCGCTTATTTGTCTGATTCGTATACATTTGCGCAACGTCCAAAATATTTTTCCCTTATTCTGTTTTGCGAATCAATATTTTATATAACTTTGCAGCGCAAATGCCGCTATAGCTCAGTTGGTAGAGCAACGCATTCGTAATGCGTAGGTCGCGAGTTCGAGTCTCGCTATCGGCTCGGAAGAAAGGTGAACACATATCATGCGTTCACCTTTTTTTGTGCCGCTTCTCTTGCTTGGCAACGATAGTTTCATTAGTTTTGTTGTGGAAACTGGACAAATTAGCCATGAAAAAAAGATTCATCCATCATATAGCCCTAATAACGCTTCTCGCTTTATGTTCCTGCAAGAAGGATGTGAACCGCTATGAGGTGGATCCCACATTGGATCCCTATCTTCAGCTGTTCCTACAGGAGGGAAGTAAGAGAGGGGTAAACATTGACGTGAAGAACAATGGTTTGTTGATGGAGTTCTCCAAATTGGACGGACTGACCATAGGGCTTTGCACCTATCAGGATCCACTGCTCGTGCAGATTGACGGAGATTATTGGAACGAGACCATGCAATACGAGGACCAGGAGAACCTCCGTCAGAATGTGGTATTCCACGAATTGGGGCATGGATTACTCAATAGGTCGCATAACAACAGCATCCTTGAGAACTACGAGTGGAAGACCATCATGTGTGGTGGTGACGATGTGGATGGCAGAGATTGGGCAGTGAACTTTAACGGCTATCGGAAGGAATACTATCTGGACGAGTTGTTCAATATCCGGACTCCAGCACCCGCATGGAGCAAAAAAGCCACCTTTGACGGAGAAAAGGGTTCGTTGATTGGCTTCTTGGATATGAACCGCTCCTATAACGGGAAGGACGAAGTGGGCAATATATACCTGATGAGGAATAATATCTATACGATCACCTCCGTCAATAAAGATAATAACAGCATCATCCCCCTTGTGTCGGAGCAGTTGACGGGAGATTTCTATTTCGAGGTGGTCCAGAAGGTTAGCATGTCGGAGAACATCAGCACAACGGGTATTTGCGCCCTTTATGATTACGACAATAACCAAAAATACAACCCGCGGAACAGGGACAAGCAATACCCCGTCAATGATGGTTGCAACTACTTGGCAATCAAGGAGGAATCCATAGGAGATCAGTTCTATTTGATTAATTCGAACTGCTATCTCCCTATTGCGGAGGTGCTGATAAAGGATGTCTACAAACATGACGACTATAACAAATACGCCTTGGCCAGACATGACGGGGAGATCTTTTTCTATATCAATGACCAATTGATCTTCAGGAATGATTATCAGGCGGATGTGCCGTATCTCTCGTTTGGAGTCATCTTGCCTGCCTTAGGGAAATTGGACATCTCGTCCGCTGAACTCTACGAACTGGGGTCAACGCTCCGGAGTGGGGAAGAGGTTCGGGCAGTTGGACCGAGGGAGGGCGAATTTGCCTCTCCGATAAAAATTTTGTCCAAGAAACTGAAGGATTATCGGAAATAATTTTTGTAGGTTCGTAACCATCATTTATATTTGTAATTCATATAACAAAAAAATAGCAGAATGGAAAACGGAAACAACCAGGAGATGAATATCTTCACCATGACATCACGCTTGGGTCGCGCCATCTACGGAGTAATAAAATGGATTCTTTCCATTTTGGGTTATATTTTGAGAGCTGCTTACCAATACAAGCTCTTATTCCTCTGTTTCGCTTTGCTGGCGATATGTTTTAGCTTGTACGAATCGAGAGAGGATAATCGTACGTACGAGGGGTATATGCATCTGAAACTGAATGATGGAGAGTCTGTTCTCTATCAAACTTTGGTGCGTGACCTGAACGAGTTCTCAAAGGAGAAGGATGCGGAAGGCCTTGCGAAAGAGTTGGATGTGTCGGAGGATTTGGCGGCGAGGATCGTCAAGTTGGATGCGCATCACGTCATAGACAAATACCGCGACTCTACGGTTGATTATGTTGATTATAAGAACAATGTCCCTTTGGGCGATACGATAGACTTTGCGGTTCCTGACCAACTCGTGATTTCCGCTAGGGTGAAGGGTATCGAGGAATTCGCTCAATTGGAAGAGGCGTTGAAGAAGTATTTCTCTAAAAACGATTACCTGGTTTCGTTGAACATCGCTAGGATAAAATTGCAGGAGGAGAAGGAGTGGATGTTCCACAATGCCCTTATGAACTTGGATAGCTTGCAAAAGGTGGAATATTTCAAGAACAATATTGGTGGCAACTATTTGGAGTTCTCTTCCATCAATGAGAAGAAGGCGAGCGTTCCGTTCATCAAGGCTAAGAAGCAGATGTTCTACGATGACATTCGGAAACTGTTCGAGATCACAGGAAAGATCGAGGAGGATATGTCGGCTAACCTTGATGTGGTAACTGTCCTCTCGGATTTCCATCCGGTGAAGGCCCCAGTTAATTCGTTGCTCAAATTGCTGTTGCGCAATGGATTGATCGCTTTGGCTTTGTTCTTGGTCGTGGCGATGATATGGAGACACAAGAAGAATATCCGTCATTACCTCAGCAAGGGTATATGATGTTGGTTGATATATTTATCCTAAAAGACAAGCGGGAGGAGGTGACTCTTCCCGCTTTTTTTGTGTCTTCTTTGAACGGGTCGTACAGGCCTTCTGTTTGCCGTTCGCGCTCTTCCCCTTGTCTGCTCTTGCCTCATGCTGTAAGTAGAGCAGAGGGGCGAAAAAAGGGGAATACAGCCGTACTCCCCTTTCCCGTCATTTGAATAAATATCTTATATTTTCAACATTTCATTAGCGATTTCCCTCACGCGGTCAATCTCCTTCTGCAAGGCCATTTTCTCTTGCTTCAAGGCTTCTATGTTTGCCTCTTGCTCTTTTGCTCGGTGTTTGAGTTGGAGGTTTTGCTCGGTGAGTTTCTTGTTTACCGTTCTCAACTCTTCGATGGTCATCTCATGGTCCTTGATGGCTGCTTTCAGTCTATCGAATGCGATTTCGGTTTCCTTTCCGCCTTCCAGGATTTGGTTCATCATGGCCTTGTTCTTGTCCAGCAATGCCACGATGTTGGAGTTGGACTCCTCGATCGCCTTCACGTTGGCGGATTTCTGTGCGGAGCGTGCGGCCTGTAATTCCGCGATGGCGGCGATTTCAGCCTTGTATTCGTTCTCTTTTTCGATGTCGATGACCGGTTCGATCACTTCGGCAGCGATGGATGAGAGCGCTGGTTCTTCTTTTTTCTCCTGTTGAACTGGGGCTTGAGCGGCTGGTTTAGGCGCCTGTGCGACCGGTTGCGAGACAAAAGCGGCACGGATTGGCTCCTCTTTCACCTTGACTGGCTCTGGCTCCGGAATCTTTGCCGTGATAGGCTCTGGCGCAGGTTGCGGTGCAGGTTGTGGTGCAGGTGCAGGCTCTGGAGCCTTAGCTGAAATAGCATTGTGCAATGCGTCGATGACAGGGGCGATGATGCCGCGAAGCGTCATTACGTCGCAGGTTTGTTCCACATTGCAGAAAGCTCCGCCGGTCATTTCTGCCACTTTCTTCGCTGTCCTTTGGTTGGCCTCGGACATACAGATACCAATGATATTCACTTGAATCGGATAATCCTTTGTCGCCTTCTCCACTTCGTAGTCCAGCACGCCAGCGTCGGTATCCTCTCCGTTCGTCACAAAGACGATGCGGCGGGTCACTTCCCCGTTCGTCTTCTCGAATTTCTTGAAGCCTGCGCAAGACTCCTTGAATGCCTCCGCGATAGGGGCACCACCGTTAGGGAACGGAAGACCTTGGATCTTCTTCACGAAATCCTCACGCATATTGGAGCCCAAGTCCAGCGAGTTGATGATGATAGGAGATTTGACGATTGAAAGGAAGGTACGCATACCGAACGGTTCCGAAAAATCTATGTTCGGAACGATGCCATCTATAACCACATTTTGGACAATAGGCACTTTCTTGTCCATCTTATCGGAGATGTCGATAAGAAAATCAATTGCATTTTTCATGATATCATTAATATGTTTTCTAGTATGTTTTGCTTGCTAAAATACAAATTGTATCAATATATAGCAAAAATAAAGTAATAAAAAATTCCGTATGTGTTCAAGCTTCGTTTATTTAGGCGACTTTTCCCCTTCTGAACAAGTTGTGGATTTTCGGTGCGATGGTTCCCATTAATACTTAGCTTTTTAGTCGCAGGATGGGGCTGTCGGGCTCTTTTCGCAGAATGCCTGATAGGTTTTCTCTCCAACTATTTCGTCCCCTGAACGGTAAAAATAAACCTCGGGAAAGATGGATGAGGTTCCCATGGTTTTTCGGCGCATTTCTACCCTTTTCGTCTTGATGGTTTGAATCGTTTTTTTTATATTTGTAATTCTAATGTTGTAAAAACCCCTTATGGGATATTGGGAAATGCAAATTTGGAGTAAGAGGAGAGTGTTAATGAAACGATTGTTGTTTTTTTGTGCCGGATTGGGTCTGTCGCTATGTTTGTGTGACGCCCAGACATTGGAGAACTACATGTCTCGTTTGATCCCATCGTCTACGCAGCTGAAGGTGGATATGTTAGGCCAGTTGCTGAGTTCCTACAAGGAGACGAAGGGGGAGAGCAAAGTGGTCAGTCTCTATCGTGATACGTGCCGGTTGCTTGACTATGAAGAGAACAACTACGCATTGTTCCAAACCTCCAGTCAGGGTTATACTTCCGCCAAGTTATGGAAAATAGAGGATTCCCTATTCGTGTATGGATTCAGTTCATGGGTGTGTGGTACGATGTGTGACGGATGGTGGCGTGTGCAGACTGTGGGAAAGAAGGCGGTCGAGTTCCCTGAAATAAAGATTTCCGAATTTTTCGACCGGGACTCGTTGGCGGCGGACGGTATGGATGCGGACTCGCTGGCGAGCCGTTTCGAAATGACCTTCCTGCACTGTGAGTTCAGCAGGGGGGACAGCGTGCATATCTACTGCGACACGGAGCGCTATCTTGAGAAAGAGCGGAAGAAACTGTATTCTAAATACTTCAAAGGAAATAGATTGTCGTTGTTGCCCATCGATGGGAAGTTCAAGATCGTGGCGATTAAGCGGGATGAACGGTTCAACGAGGCGCATTAGTCGGAATAAATAATTTAAAATATATTTTTATGAGGCGATTTATCAGGTTGTTTTTGGCTATGCTTTTGGCCGTCATATCCACAGGATGTGGCAAAAAAGCGGTTGTCTCTGACGACTCCCAGTTCATGGAGTTCATCAGCAGTTATCCACAGAATAAGATATCCCGTCATTCGGCTATCCGAATCGTGTTGGCTCACCCTTCCGAGAAGGCTAAGCCAGGCCAGCGGGAGGAGACGAAACTCTTTTCATTTAGTCCGAATATAGAGGGCTCCACCTACTGGGTGGACAATAGGACCATCGAATTCCAACCGTCTAGCTTGTTGGAGAGGGAGAAGGAATACCAAGTCACCTTCGAATTGGGCAAGGTGGTTGATTTGGATGGACGAAAAGAATTCAGTCAATTCGTATTCCCTGTCGAGGTGGTGAAGCAAGACATACATGTAACTTACGACGAGCCTCAGATGGATGATGAAGGCGAGTATTTTGTTACAGGTATTGTCGCCTTGAATGACAAGGAGGACCTGGAGAACGTGCAGAGTTGCTTCTCCGCACAGATGAAGGAGCCGACGAAGAAAACGTTGGACATAGACTGGGTCGAATCTGCTTCCGATTATAATCCTCAATATGCGTTCACCATCAAGGGATTCGGTAAGAACATCAAGAAAGACATCGCCCTGACGTTGGAATGGAACGGAAAGAACATTAGCTGTGACGCGAAGGATAAGATCGAGATCAAGATTCCTTATGTTGCGGGCATGAAGGTGACCAACCTGCAGGTGGTGAATGGAGAGCAAGCCTACTTGAAACTCTTCTTCAGCAAATCTATACGCCCGAATCAGGAGTGGCGCACATATGTGAATGTCAGTGAGGGAAATGTTTCCTACATGCGCGAAGGAAATGTGCTGAAGATCTTCCCTGAGAAGGTAACCTTCCAGGAGAAACAGTTGCGTGTCTATTCGGGCTTATTGAGTGTCGATGGTGAAAAGGTTGAGCGTGACACCGTGTTGAACTACTGCTTCTCTAGCCTAAAACCTGCGGTGAGACTGGTTAAGGAAGGTGTAATCCTTCCATCTTCGGAACGCGCCATATTGCCGTTCCAGGCTGTCAACCTGAAATCTGTGGATGTTAGCGTGATCAAGATTTTTGAGAACAATATGTTGCAATATCTGCAGACGAACAATATGAACGAGGGCAACAATAACGACCTGAAACGTACCGCCCGTCTGCTGTTCCAAAAGAAAATTGATTTGGAGGCGGATAATGCCTATGGCTATTCTCAGTGGAGGACCTACTCTTTGGATCTCTCGCAATTGTCTAAGGAAGATCCGGGGGCTATGTACCGCGTCATCTTCTCCTTCAAGAGGGCATATTCCACTTATCCTTGCGAGATAACGGATTCCATCAACGATATCGATCATGACTATAGCGGTGTCGAGGGCATCGAAGACAATGGCTCAGATAGCTACTACTGGGATTACTATGATGAAGGATATAGCTATTCAGGTGATTATAGCTACGTGTGGGATGAACGTGATGATCCTTCCAAGATCACTTACTATCTGGAGAGTTCAAGAAGAGTGGCGACGAACATTTTCGTCTCTAATTTCGGTATCACGGCGAAGGGAGGAAAGAGCAACATCTTTGACGTCATCGTGACGGATATCCTCACCGCCATGCCTGAGAGCGGCGTGAATGTGAAGTTCTACGATTATCAAATGCAACTTATCGATGAGGAGGAGACAGATAAGGATGGTTTCGTGAATAAGAGACTTTCAAGGTCACCTTCCTTCATTGTGGTGGAAAAGGAAGGCCGCATGGGTTACCTCCGTGTGCGTGACAATGTGGCATTATCGCTCTCCTCTTTCGATGTGAGCGGTGTGAAAGCCTCGAAGGGAGTAAAGGGCTATATTTATGGCGAGCGTGGCGTATGGCGCCCAGGAGATACCCTGAATATCTCCTTGATGCTGCAGGATGCGGATGCAACGCTTCCTGCTGGGCACCCGATCACGATGGAGCTGAAGACTCCTCGCGGACAGCGCTATGCACATATGGTTCAAAAGTATGATCCATCCAATTGTATCTATAGCTTTAGAATCCCTACTTTGATGGACGATCAGACGGGTAGCTGGAATATCTCCTTCTCTATCGGAGGCTCCACTTTCCAGAAAAACCTGACGGTAGAGACGGTGAAACCTAATAGGCTGAAGGTGCAGTTGACTACCAATAATGAGGTCCTCTCTTCTGGTGTGTCTGAGCAGATTTCCATTCATTCCGAGTGGTTGCATGGAGGACTCGCCGGAGGTAAGGATGTGAATGTCACGATGAGATACCGCCGTAATCCTCATCCGTTCCCTAAATACTCCGATTATATTTTTGAGTCTCCTTCCGCTAATGAGTTCATGAGCGAGGAGAGCACTGTGTTCGAGGGTGAGACGGATGAATCTGGTGATGCGAGTGGGTTCATCCACATCCCTGAACTGACGAACGCACCAGGAATGTTGCAGGCTGCGTTCACCACAAGAGTGGATGAGGGTACAGGTGATAACAGTGTGAATTACAAGAATATTCCATTGTCCACCTATTCTCGTTACGTGGGAGTTAAATACCCTATCAAATCAGACTACAAGTATGTGTTCACGAACCGCGACCAAACATTCCCTATTGTGTTGTTGGACGAGAACGGGAAGCCGATCAGCGGAGACGGTATCTCCTTCAAGTTGTATAAGCTGCAATGGCACTGGTGGTGGGATTCCAATGCTAGCTCGGACGCCTACTATTCAGAAAGCACTTCCCGCACTCCTTATTTCGAGAAGAAGAACATCCGCGTGCTTGAAGGTAGAACGTCGGTTACCGTCAATGTGCCTGACAAAGATTGGGGCCGTTATCTGCTTGTCGTTAAGGATGGTAAGAATGGACATGAGGTCGGCAGTGTGATCTTCTTCGATTGGGAGAATTGGTATTCACGTGCGCAAAGCGATGGCTCTTCCGCCGCTACACTGCTTACCTTTAAATTGGATAAAGAGACTTATGTCGTAGGGGATAAGGTGAAGGTGACGGTTCCTACGCCTGAGAAGGGTCGCCTCTTGGTTACGGTGGAGAACCGTTCCAGGGTGCTCACCTCGAAATGGGTGGAGGCTCAGTCTGGCAATACTGTCGTGGAATTGGATGTGACGCCTGAAATGTTGCCGAATGCTTATGTCTATGTGAACTTGCTCCAGCCGTATAACAAGACGGAGAATGACCTTCCTATCAGGATGTATGGTGTGAAGAACTTCATGGTGGAGAGTTCGGACAGCCGTCTCACCCCTGTCATCAAGATGGACGACAAAGTGGAGTCTGAGAAAGAGTTCGAGGTGGCCGTCAGCGAGAAGGACGGTAAGGAGATGTGCTATACGTTGGCTATCGTGGACGAGGGTCTGTTGGATCTCACGAACTTCAAGACACCGAATGCCCATGATGAGTTCTTCAAACGTGAAGCTCTAGGCGTCAATACATGGGATATGTATGATTGGGTCATCGGAGCTTACGGTGGAAAGATCGAGCAAGTGTTGGCCATCGGTGGTGACCAAGCCTTGAATCGTGATGGTATGAATAAACGTTTCGAACCTGTCGTTCGATTCTACGGACCTGTTTCGTTGAAGAAGGGAGAGACGAAGAAACATAAAGTGACTTTGCCTACCTATTTCGGCTCTGTCCGTGTCATGGTGGTCGCTGGTAACAAGACTGCCTACGGAAATGCGGAGAAGGCGGTCAAGGTGACGAAACCGTTGATGATACTGCCAACGGCACCGCGTGTCATTGGCCCTAATGAGGAGTTCTCCATTCCGGTGAATGTATTCTCCATGGATGGTGGCAAGAAGAACGTGACGCTTTCAATCTCCGCAGGCGATAAGGCGGATGTTGTGGGTCGGTCATCAATCCAGGAGGGCTTCAGCGCGAATGAGGACAAGATCCTTACCTTCAAACTGAAGGCGAAACCTATCCTCGGATCAAATAAGATCACTATCACTGCTACCGACGGCACCAACAACGTGAAGAGTGAGATCAATTTGGAGGTACGTAACCCGAATGAGCGTATGCAAAAGAGCAAGATGTTCGAGATCCCTGGAAATCGGGAGGTGGAGTGCCCTTATAATCTGTTCGGCATGGATAACACCAACCAGTTGATGGTTGAGGTCAGCTCATTGCCTTCCTTGGATTTGGGACGTAGCTTGGAGTACTTGATCGGTTATCCTCACGGTTGTGCGGAGCAGACCACTTCTAAGGCTTTCCCTCAATTGTTGTTGCCTGGCATCATCGAGATGACTTCACAGGAAAAGGCGGAGTGTGACCAACATGTGAGAGAGGCTGTGTTCAAGTTGAGCCAAATGCAGATGGGTAACGGTGCGTTCTCTTATTGGATGGGTGGCAACTATGAATACCCATGGGTATCCATATATGCAGGACACTTCCTCTTGGAGGCGAAGAACCATGGCTTCGATGTGTCGAACACTGTGATCAATAATTTCTTGGCATACCAAAAGCGTGAGGCTTCCTCTTGGACGTACAATGAGAGTGGCGAAAAAACATTGGTACAGGCCTATCGTCTTTATACCTTGGCGCTCGCTGGAAAGGCGGATTTGAGCGCCATGAACAGGTTGAAGGACAAGGCGTTGGACAATGTCTCCAAATGGCGCTTGGCTGCCGCTTATGCGTTGTGCGGGAAGAAGGATATCGCAAAGAGTCTTTGCTCATCCTTGAGTTCGGACGTACGTAACTATTCCTATAGCAACGTCACCTTTGGTTCAAGCCTGAGAGACAGGGCGTTGATCTTGGACGCTATGACACTGACTGATACGGACAAGACCGCTACCTTCACTTTGTTGAAGCAGATGTCCGAACAACTCAGCAAAGGCAAACAATATAGCACACAAGAACTGGCACAGGTTCTGGTAGCCTTCGCACACTACTCTAAGCAATTCAAGGATGGTGGTGTCAATGCGGCTTGCATCAAGGATGGTAAGTCTGTCGCCTTCAACTCTAGTGATAATGTTGTGAAGAAGTCTCTTGAGGTGAAGGGAACGGGACAACAATCCCTGAAGATTAAGAACAACGGGTCTAATACTTTGTTCGCCTCTGTGGCTGTATCGGGTATTCCGATGGAGAACGCAGGTGGTGCATTTGAGAATGGCCTTACCATGAAGGTTTCCTACGTCGATATGGATGGTTCTTCGATAGATGTGAGCCGTTTGACGCAGGGTACGGACTTCAAGGTGAAGGTGACTGTCAGCAATGTCTCTTCGTATGACACGTACAAGGAGGTGGCTCTGACGCAGGTCTTCCCATCCGGCTGGGAGATCCAGAACGAACGACTCTCCGGTTCTACGGATGATTCTGGAAATTATAATTACAAGGATGTCCGCGACGACCGTGTGATGACCTACTTCTCCCTGGCTCCTCGCCAGACGAAGTCGTTCACAGTTAGGCTGCACGCTTCGTTTATCGGTAGGTATTTCGCACCAGGCTTCTTATGTAGCTCGATGTACGACAGCGATATCAGCGCAAGGAATCTTGGCTTCTGGACTGTTGTTGACAAATAAAAAGCAGGAGGGGACTGCCCTTGGTGACTGTCCCCTTCCTTTTCTTTCCCTAAGATCGTTGTTTGGCGGTCGTGACGATTTTATTCTATCGTCTAATCATATTGATGAGGGGAAATATTATCTTTGCGCGATTTGTCGTGGGATATGTTTCCCAGCGTACGTTTGAAAATTTTAAGTGTGTTTTTATATGAATAAAGATTGGATATCCCTTTTTTTAGCCCACAATTCGGGCTGTTTTGATGAGTTTCATTTGCCAAGAATCGCTGAAGGTTTGGAGATGGTACCAGATGAAAAGGCTCCGCTCATTTTGGGTGCGGACTTTAAGAAACCGTCACATATGTTGCTGGTTTCCATGGCTGGTGGTGCGTTGGGAATCGACCGCTTCATTTTAGGACAAACCGGTCTTGGAATCTGCAAGCTGCTGACTTGTGGTGGTGCTAGCATCTGGACAATCGTCGACTTATTCCTTATTATGGGCGAGACAAGGGCTTACAATGCAAGTAAGATCATCGATTTGATTAACATGTATTCGACTAAAACGGAAAGGCCTTCTCAGGATCCACGTCCGAGAAATTCCTCAGAGCGTATCGATGATTCTGCGAATCGTGGATATTCCCAGAGCCAATATTCCTCACAGGAATCAGATTCCGGGGAGGAGATCAAAAGCTTGCCTGATCAATCGTCTATTTCCCATGCACCAGGCGAGGAGAATCCTTACGATTACGCTCCTAAGTCAGATTATTCCGCATACGCCCCTAAGGGATATGCTGATTATACGAAGAGTGACGAGTAATCTCGCCGTTGGTAAGTTCGCGTAACATTGGGCTCTTTTAAGACAAAACGTGGCTTTCTCCTTTTTGGGGCCGCCTTGTTGGTGGCCGCCTATGTGTGGTTGGCGATCAACCTGATGCTCGAAGAAGGGGAAGGTTTCATTGTTTGTCCGTTTCGCAGGCTTACCACTTTGCCTTGTCCGGGATGCGGACTGACCACCTCCATCCTTTTGATGTTGAAGGGAGAGTTCGTCTCGGCCGTGAGCATGAATCCGATGGTCCTTTTAGCGCTACCGGTATTGCTCCTTTCCCCCTTCCTCCTATTGTTGAAGGCGGACAAGTGTTATGAGTTATGGTGCTCTTTCGAGGCTAATAGTACAAAGGGTAAATGGGCTTGGGCACTTTTGGGTGTCATTGCGATAGAATGGATATATTTGATAATACGATCATTGTATGGACGCATATAAGTTAAGTGAGACTGAAAAAGAGTCGGCAGTAAACGGTTATTTGATGTCGTTGGCGGTTTTTGCCACAACGATGCCTGTCCCTATCATCAATTTGATAGCGAACATCATCTACTACTTCCGGAGGCGGAAATCCACATACATCACGAGGTGGCATAGCATGACTGCTTTCGTCTCCCAATTGCCGCTATTCTTCATCAACTCTTTCACATGGTATTCCGTATGGCAGATATTGTGGGACGAGTGGCATCTGAACACCTATCTCGTCGCTTACTACATCCTGGCGGGTGTCCTCAACGTGGCAGAGATCGTATTATCCATCGTCTGTTGCCTTAAGATAAAGAGGAACAAGGATGTGAATTGGGCTATCGTTTCGCCATTATGTCATCTTTTGTGTGCGAAAAAATCGTGGGATGCGTGGCAACGGTCATGGGTGCCTGCGGACCCTGTGTATGAGGAGTTGGCGCAAAAGGCTAAGCCTAAACTTGTACGTGATACGATCATTTCCGTGGCTTCGTTGCTTTTTATGTTCCTGTTTATTTCCTATGGTATTTCCAGAAAGGATTACCAGTATCCTAATTTGTCGCTTTATCCGCTCATTGAGGAATCCATCTACGACCGTTATGTGAATGGAAGCGAGGTGGACGAGGACAAGGCTACGAAGACTTTGCGCAGGTGTGTGGACTATGTCTGCGAGAAAAACGATATCGATAGCGTGACTGTCTATTTGGTGAAGAGTAATCAGGTCAATGCGTTCGCTTACTGCGAAAGGAATCTGGTGGTTTTCTCGAAGTTGGTCGAAACCTGCGACACGGAGAACGAATTGCTTGCCGTCATTGGGCACGAGTTAGGGCATATCGAATGTGACCACGTGAAGAAGTCCGTGAGAAAGAATGTGGGCATCAGTGTGCTCTTTTCCGCCATATTCGGGAACTCTTCCTCCATCATGACGACGATGACCACCAATCATTTGAGTCGAAAGGCGGAACGTCAGGCAGATACTTTGTCTGTCAGGTATATGTACAATGCGGACATTGATCCTTCCGGCTTTACTACTTTCATGAACAAGTTGTTGAGCGGATCCATCACCGATGATGTAGGATTCTTCTCTGATCATCCCGCTACGCAGGAGCGTATTGATCGAAGCAAGGAACAGATAGCGAAATTGACGCCTAAAATGTATACGAAAATCCTGGACGATGAGGAGTGGGAGGAATTTAAGGAATTAACCGCCTACGCAGGGAAAAAACCGTGGAACGTGAAGCGATGAAATGGAGGTGAAGTGTCTAGAAGTTGAAGTGCTATAGACTGAACCCATGTGTGGTTGTGGGATTTCTATGGGTACTTTCTTGACATAATCGCATGAGCGTGTTTTTTTCCCCCTAATGGATAAGAAATATTGTGAATTTAGTGGTGTTCATGATGAGGAGGTGAATTATTTGTATATTTGCGGTGTCTGGTGTGAATCGGGCTATGTTGATCCTTAGTTGTTTGAAATTAAGGATTGTTAGATAACAAACTACTGATTTTATGGAATGCAAATGCTAGTGTGGTCCTTTCAATCAAAATAAAAGGTGTTGATTGTAAGGAATTTGATTTAAAGATGGTATTACACTTTTTAAAGGATTATGAGAATAAAGGTAGCTATAATTGTCATTGGGCATAACTCGTGGCATTATTTACAGAAGAATTTTGCTTCATTGGAGTTCCTGATGGATGATCCGACGGTGGAGATCATTTATGTCGATAACGCTTCGGTTGATGAGAGCCGGGCCGCTATCTCATATTCATACCCTTCCGTGAAGATCATATCTTGTGCCAACAACCAGGGTATCGCGGCGGCCCGTAACATGGGCATCGTGAATTCCCTGAGCGAATATGTCCTCTTCCTAGATAGTGATACGGAAATGAACGAGGAGGCTTACCGTGCGATGGTCGACTACATGGATAACCATGAGGATGTCGGCGTGTGCGGTTGCAAACTGATCGGACAAGATGGACTTCCGCAGGCGAGCTGCAAGCACTTTCCTACCCGTGTGGGCATCACGAAGAGTGGACTCCACAACATCATGGCGCGCTATGGCTACAATATCTTCGAGGATTCCTATTACAAGACGCTTTACCCTGCTGATAAGACGGAAGGGAAAGAACCGTTAGTGGTCGATTTCGTGATTGGTGCCTGCCAATTGATTCGTAGGAAGGCGCAGGTGAAGGTCGGGTTCTTGGATGATAGGATCTTCTACGGTCCTGAGGATGCGGATTTTTGTCGCCGTCTGACCACCGTAGGCTACAAAACGGTATACCTCCCATATGTTTCCATCCAACATGCTTACCAGCGTCCTATTTCGCAGAAGTTCTTTTCCTTGCAGACGATACGTCAGATTAAGGGTTATAGCTTCTACTTCAGGAAGGTGGTGAAAGAGCGCATGAGAGGTGGTAAAATCGATGTCATTACCAAGGGAGGCTACCCTAAATAGGGGAGCCTCCCTATGCGAAAAAGTGGTTATTTATTGTCCTGATTAACCTCTCCGTTCCTCCCTGAGCGGATAATCCCAGAAGACTTTCCCTCCCTCTTTGTTTGCCAGCTCGTCTATGTGCTGCCTAAGTTCGGATATCAGTTGTTCTTCCTTTTTCTTGGAACGCCTGCCTTTCGCCTCATAAAGGATTTTGTTGTGATAGGCGTCGTATGACACAGAGAAGTCGTCTTCGCTTCTATGCGGGAAAAAAGAGACTGCCGCCTCGTAGCGGATCATTCCGCCTTCCGAGTCGGATATCAGCATGACTAACGCTCCGTTGCGTTGTACGCCGTTCGCCACAAGATCTGCCTTGTAGTAGCATTCGTATACATTAATGGTTGCCATAGGCCGTATGTTTAAATTGTCGTCCCATCATGATTATGACGCCTCCCCTTCGATTTTACGTTTCGGGAAGAGTAGGGCCATCATAGGTTTCTCGATGAATTTTTGCCTCAATAGGTCTATTCCTGCGCAAATCAGGTAAGTGGCTATGACCACAAAGATTATATATGCGGGAAGGAATGTTGAGTCTACAAATGAGTCGAAGCGGAATAATTTATGCCAAATGACTTTATTCAGCAGTAAGTTCTCGTGTATGAGGTATACACCAAATGCGGCGCTCGCCAATGTGTTGATATATGGACGATTCTTCATCTTCAGGTTATTAAAGAACCCAAATAAGAAGATGGCTGTCAGTAAGCATGGAAAGCGGGTAAAGGCGAAAGGATAAGAGAACACTTGATCGTAGTGGCTGTTGATGAACGGTATTTTGTATCTGTAGAATGTTATGAAAAGCGTCCATAGTATAAAACATAATATGAGGATTGCCGCCCACAATAGATCGGTTCTTTTGTTTTGCAGGAATTTCGGATTGTACAATTTGATGTAGCATGCCACGTAATAGCCTAGGATAAAGTAATATAGGTTTCCTTCGTTGAAAAATCCCTGGCCATATATCATGTAAACTATTGTGCCGCAAATGGTCATTAGGATAATCAGATTCCTGTGTTTCTTTTCGTCGAGGACCTTGAGGCTTTCATTGAGGAAGGGGGTGAAGCAGTAGAATAGGATGTAGGCTGATGCGAACCAGTTATTCCCGAAAAAGGTAGGCATGAGAGATCGGATCAAGTCCATTTTCCCCATGGGTTTTGCCGCTTCAAAAAAGCCGAGTTCAGTGTAATCCTCGTTGCTGAAACCAACCACATTCGTATGTGTGATATACAAGATTATGCCAATGATAGCAGAGTAGAAGAAAATCTCAAACCATAATTTAAATACTTTTTTCCAACTGAATTCCGATTGGGAGATGAAGAATCCTGAAATCATTACAAACAACCAGCATCCAATCGCTCCAAAGCCTGCGGATAGCGCATTCGTTATACAAAGATTCACGGTGATGTCAGAACCGGGCTTAAACCATATGCCATGTTGGCACACGTGAGTAAGCACTATCAATAACATGGCGAAGATCCTTAGAGATTCAAAATTTGATGCTCGCGTTTTTGTTGTTCTCATGTGTTATATTTCTTGGTATATCTGCAAATGTAAGCATTTTCTTGTATGTTCGCAATATTAGAAACCCTTGGGTGGAGGCGTTTGTTTTTTATGAAACCGGGATTTATATTTCTTTATTAATACTACCTTTGCGAAGGCATTTTTAAAAAGTGGAAGATATGCAATACACAATCATCGCCGCTGTGGCGGACAATCTGGCGATCGGCAAAGACAATCAGTTGCTTTGGCATCTTAATGGGGACATGAAGCATTTCAAGTTCCTTACGACGGGTCATACAGTCTTGATGGGACGCAACACTTACCTCTCCATCGGACGTCCTTTGCCTAATCGGCGCAATATCATCCTTTCCCGCACGATGAAGCCGGAAGAGGCTCCCGGGTGCGAGATCATTCGAAACATCGGTGAATTGGAGTCGGATCCTTCTTTGAAGAACGAGGAGATTTTCGTGATGGGGGGAGGTCAAATCTATGAATTGATGATGCCTTTCGCAAGTAGGTTATGCCTTACCCGTGTGCATGTCACCCCTGAGGCGGATACCTTCTTCCCCGCTTTCTCGGATACTGTGTGGCAGGAATATTCCCGCGAGTGCTTTTCCGCCGATGAGAAGAACGACCATGATTATGAGTTCGTGGATTACCTCAGGAAAAAGTAATAGATAGGGATTTTATCCTAGCATAATTGGCTCACGTGCCATGAATCCGCGTCGGCGGGTGTCTTGCTGCCAGAGAAGAGTCCTGGATATTCTAGCGACCAATAGTGGAGGGGCTTATCTCCTTCTGATGAGGGAAATTCGGTGGACAGGTAGTCTTGTAAGGAAACGGAGCCGACGAATCGAGGCTCGAACGGTACGATAATTCCTTCCACAAAAGTGGTTGCGGGCGTTTCAACCCCTTCGAACGGTGTGACGGAAACCATTCCTTCGTTGGCGTCATCCACGGATAGGAGCGCATTGCGTATCCATTTCGAGGGGGATATATATATCCTACGTGCTAAATAACCTTTAATCATCGCACTTTTGCTTTCCTGCCCTATTGTGCGGCAGGTTGACTGATGACGTTAAGGCAGGAATCCTCCAAAGCCTGTAAGCGTCTCATCACCTTGTCATAGACCTTTTCGTTGACATCCATATGTGACGTGTACCATGCTACGGAAGAGTCGAATTCCGCCTCCGTATAATGGTATTTTTCCAGGATATGGGCATAGTAGAAGTTGACCTTGTCCGGCTTTTCGACAGGGCGTTGGACGGCGGCGGATTGTACCAAGTATTGGTCTATTAGGATTTCCGCCATTGTGTCTTCCGGAATAATTGGTCGGGAAGAGTCTGGCGAACACGCCACCAGTGCCAATGAAATACAAAGTAAAATGACTTTTAAACCTCTCATTTCCTTATGTTTGCTAATGCTATTCTTTATCCTTCGAACCATCCGATAGGTATTGCCTATAGAATATTAGGATGACAAAAACGCTTACGGTGATGGCGGAATCCGCCAAGTTGAAGATAGGGGAAAAGAAGGTGAAGGAGTCACCTCCGATCCAAGGCAGCCATTCAGGCCATGTGGCGCTGAAGAGCGGGAATTTCAGCATATCCACCACCTTTCCGCAGAGTAGGGGAGCGTATCCTCCCTCTTCCGGCATGAATTGGGCTATTTGTCCGATGCTTGAATTGAAGCAATAACCGTAAAATACACAGTCTATGATATTGCCTGCCGCACCCGCGATGATGGCGGCGATGCTAAGCGCAAATCCGAACCTGATCCCTTTCTTTATCACGTAGTGGAGGTAGTAGCCGAGAGCCCCCACCGCAATGATCCGTAGAAGGGTGAGGAACATCTTATTGTTGCCTTTGAAGAATTCCAGTCCGAAAGCGATGCCGTTGTTCTCCTCGAAACGGATGAAAAACCAACTTGTCACCTCGACGCTCTCATGCAAGTAGAAGTGCGTCTTCACGTAAAACTTCACAATCTGATCCACCAATATGATGGTGAAAATCAAAGCGGAAGCGCAAATCCATGTTTTCTTTTGTTCTGAATGCACAATCTATAAATAAAAACGGTTCGAGCCTTACCAAGGGAAAGACATCGAACCGTGATTTCACGTCTGTTATTTCACGCCGCTGTTTTTTGCGTCGATGCACAATGTGGCATGAGGCACGGCGCGCAGTCTCTCTTTCGGGATCAACTTGCCCGTCTCGCGGCAGATGCCATATGTTTTGTTCTCAATACGCACCAAGGCAGCCTGTAGGTGTTGGATGAACTTCATCTGTCTTTGCGCCAAACGTCCGGCCTCCTCTTTGGTCATCGTTTCGGCTCCCTCCTCCAACACTTTGAAGGTAGGTGACGTGTCGCATACGTCGTTTCCATCCATATTGGCCAAGCTGGCCTTCAATAGTTCGTAGTCTCTTTGGGCTGCGGCTAACTTTTCAAGTATAAGTTCTTTGAACTCAGCAAGTTCCGCATCCGAATATCGTGTTTTTTCAGCCATATCCATCAGATTTAAAAGTAAAACTTATATTTTTCTTTTGCGAAAATAGATAAATGATGGTGTATATGCAAAACTTTTCATACTTGAATTATTAACAACGATGATTTTGTGATACGATAAAAGGGGAAGATTGATCTCCCCCTTCACAATATCATCGCTCCGTCTACGAAGACAAGTATGAAGCGCGATCAGAAATAGAAACCGATTCCGACCCTTGGAGCCATTCCGAAGTCAAAGTAGATGTCGCCCTCTTCTCTATCCATCGCAGTGTTTATGTACTTATGAAGAGAAAAATTGAGCACACTTGCGGATATGCAGAGGTGTTGCGCAGGCCTAAATTCGAACTTCACGGGTATGGCATGAAACGAAAATCCATGTGATCTCATAGTGGTTGTTTTTTTCTCATAGAAGTCCGGGTTTTGAAAATCAAAATCAACACGCTTCGTACGGATGAAACCAGCGGTGATTTCCGGAGTGAAGTGGAACTTTTCGGCGAGCTTAATGTAATAGGAGACAGAGGGGGCAACCTCAAAAAGGGCCAGGGACCAATCGTAGTGATCATACTTTTCGATTTTCTTCCAAAAAGTTAATTGTGCACCGATGCGGAACTTGTTAACGGGGAAAAAATAAAATGCGGGAGAGGCTTCCATATAAATGATAGGCTTGCCTTCCGTCTTGACATCCCCTTCCTTAATATAACCTTTCTGAACATCTACCCCTACTATAGCGCCAACCATCTTTTCTCCTTTGGATTGGGCGAAGAGCACATTCAATCCACCCATCAACATGAGCAGCATCACGATTAGAGTCTTCTTCATAACTTACCTTTTTGATTGATTAATATTTTTCGCAAAGATAGTGCACGAATGTAATATGCGCAAATATCCTTATACTATTGTCTAATTTTATGGCAAAACGTTGACCGCACACACTCCGATTGATTCTTCCGCAACAAATTCAGTCGAATATCTCCCGCAGCACATCCAATGTTTTGAGGTCCCTGAAATCTTGCAGATGAATACGATAATAATCGATGATATAGTCCAATAACTCGTTCCTTTCCTCTTTCGAGAAACGGAAGCAGGAGAGGTTCCTATAGTTCATTCTGCAGAGCAAACGCAGGAACTGCGCCTCCCTGTCGGCGACGAACTCCTTGTGGGGAGGTCGCTGGTCGGTATATTCGGCCTGCCTAAGGTCAAAATAGCGGGCGTCCGCCAAGTCACACACGTCGGGGCAGAACCCCAGGAGGGAGGATAAGCGGACGAGGAAGGCGATGTGGAAGTTATATACTCCGCGTTCCATCCCGTCCAGGCTTAGGACAGATTCCTTGAGGAAGCGGAAAAGGAGTTTGTCCGACTCGTTGGTGCGCAGCACGTTCGTCAGCATCTCCGCCAAGAAGAAGAGTATACTGCTCTTGTAGGGGTTGGACATGGCGTCGAGCAAGGGGTGCAGGCATTTCAGTTCCTTGATCACATTCAGCTCCTGTCCATTTTTGAGGGTCGCCTCCACGGAGAGGAGCGAAAGTGGCTGGAGCAGGGAGTAGCACTTTCCGCCCCGTTTGCTGCCTGCACCGTAGAGCAAGAAGGAGGATCTGCCCAACTCTTCCGTATAGAGCGTGAGCAAGGCCGCATTGTCCCTCACCTTTTTATGGCTTAAAACGATGGCATCCGTCTTGACGAACATGACTGATTTTAATTTATTGAACCACAGTGATATGGAAGCAGAACTGACCGTTCTCCTTGATGACGAGGAACTTGTTTTCGTTCCTCATTTCGCTCACCGTCTTAGTGAGTATGTTTTGGATATGCTTGTAGCTATAGGCCCGTCTGTTCGAGTTGCGGAGGAACTCCCAGTAGGAGATGTCGAAGGATGCACCATAGAGGTGGCTGGTGGTGTCCCTCGTGGCGTTCTTGTTACCTTTGCGCAGGCGCTTTTGGCTCTCCTCCGTGCGCAGTGCGGAAGTCAAGTAGAGCGAATAGGCGGGTTGTTTCTTCTCCTTCAGTTTCTGTTGGAAACGTTCGGACAGCTCGTTCAGCACCTTGAACGCCTCAGGCGTCAGGTACGGGTAAGAGTATTTGGCTGTTTTTTTCACGTAGTAGGTGGAGTCCGGCACATAGACCAGCGCCCCGCATTCCAGCAAGGAGTCCCTTTCGGCGAGGAAGTCCGCATTCTTCCGGTAGGGAGGATTGAGCCCCATCTCCTTACCCGCCGCGATGTGCAACTTATTCGGGTCGCGCAGGAATCTGCTTTTCTTCAGGGAATAGATTTGGCTCCAGCGATGCTTTGGACGGTTATGTCCATCCGGTTCGGTCAGTGGCTCGTCCGCCGTGAGTTCCGTATCGGCGGATACACTGCCGAATATGAAGTCGCATCCACCCAGGAGAGGGCAGAGAGAAAGCAGTAATATGTATCGTAGGAGCTTCATTCTTAATCTTTCCTGAACATTTTAGCCTGATAGGAGGCGACCAATGCGCCCTCCTCGTTCCTGATTTCCGCCATGTAGATGGCGATCGTGCGTTTGAGGGATATCTCCTTCGCCTCCACGGTGAGGACACCGGAAGAGACCGCCTTGATATAGTCGATGTGACCATCCAGTGAGACCGCCGTCTTCCCGCGGGAATTAGCCGCGGCCGCCACCACATAATCCGCCAAGGTATAGAGCGCGCCGCCCTGTACGGAACCGACCCCGTTCAGGTGGAAATCCTGAATCACCATTCTGCCCGTCGCGTGGCCTTCCGACGCACTCAGCAACTCCACGCCGATGTACTGCACAAATTTATCGTTCTTCAGCGCAGACAATGCACCCTCTGTATAATCCATAAAAAATAATTTAGGTGGTTTCTAATTAATATCTTCCTATCGGAGGCGAAGCCAATGATAGGTTCCGCAACCGTTTCGCACAGCCGACCAACAAGTCGGCGACCACGTGTTTGGCACACTAAATACCCTTCGAGTAGCAACGGCGGCGGATGTACGGCTCCTGCTCATAATTGCGCCAGATACGCACCGCATTGGTGTTGCTTTCCAGCTGAGGGTTTGTGATGGCATATTTGAATCCGTTGTCGATATATGCCTGGGTCATCTTTGTGTAATATAGCGCATGGATACCACGTTTCTGCCAATCGGGATGTACTCCGTTCAGGTACAAATCAATGGTGTCATTCCCCCGCAACGCCTTGAGTATGTGGACGAAACCAAACGGCAGCACCCTGCCTTTCGCCTTCTGGAATGCCTTCGACAATGTCGGTATGCTCACACCGAAGGCCACCACGTCGTCGTGCTCGTCCAACACGAAGCAGACATATTTAGGGTCGACGAAGCTGAAATAAGTCTTGATCAGCGATTCGATCTCCTTCTCCGAAAGTGTCGCGTAGCCATATAAATCCTTGAAGGCCTCGTTCAGCACATGGAACATGGACTTTCCGTATTTCTTCAGATCCTTCTTCTTGTCGAAGAAGACCGCCCTCACGTTGTACCTTTGGGCGATGCCCTCGCTGACGATCTTCACCTTCTCCGGAATCTCCGCCACCTTGATGCGGTACTGCACCCAATCCTCGTCCTTGTTGAAGCCCAATTGCTCCAGCATGGTAGGGTAGTACGGGTAATTATATATGTTCGCGATGGTAGGCATCTTGTCGAACCCGTCGACCAAGAGGCCCTCCTTATCCATGTCATTGAAGCCGAGCGGGCCCTGGATTGTCTTCATGCCTTTCGAAAGGCCCCACTCGATGACCTTGTCAATCAAGGCTCGGAGCACATCGATGTCCTCGATGAAGTCCAGCCATCCGAAACGGACCTTGTCGCCCCATTTCTCGTTGGCCACCTTGTTGATGATGCCGGCCACTCTACCCGCCAGCACACCGTCCTTGTAGGCCAGCCAATACTCCGCCTCGCAATGGTCAAAGGCGGGGTTCACGTCCTTTCTAAGTACGTTCATCTCGTCGAATTCCAAAGGGGGCACCCAATATGCATTACCTTTGTACAACGTTTCAGGGAAACGGATGAAGGTCTTTAAATCCTTCTTGCTTTCGACTCTTTTAATTTCAATCATTGACATACGTTGACCTATTCATGTTCGCGAATTTACTCTTTTTTTTATTCTTTGTATACTTAATCGGTCATAAAGAGTGGAAAAGGAGGAGGATAAGGGTGGAGGGAAGGGGGTGTTTGGGAGGAATCCCACACTATCCGTAAGTGCCATAATGTATAGGCTGTGGCATTTTTCCCCATGTCCGTGTGAAGACCAAAAAATGGCGCTTGGAATATTTTAGAAAAAAATAATGCTATGTTTTTTTTAATCAGTGGAAAATGAGTATATTTGCAAACTGAAATTTTAAGATTAAGTACGTTATATAAACAAAGTATTTGAGATGACTAAAGCAGATATCGTTAACGAGATTTCAAGGACAACAGGAATTGAAAGAGAAGATGTTTTGAAAGTGGTGGAATCTTTCATGCGTGAAGTAAAGAGATCCTTATCCAAGAGTGAGGATGTATATTTGAGAGGGTTTGGCTCTTTTATTGTGAAGGCCAGGGCTGAGAAGACGGCAAGAAACATCTCAAAGAAGACGTCCATTATTATCCCAGCACATAATATCCCGGCATTCAAGCCAGCGAAGACCTTCATGAACGATGTGAAGAAGACCGCTGTTAAGGGAGGAAAGAAGAAATAAATCATAATAATTAATAATTTAAATTTTAACAACTATGCCAAGCGGAAAGAAGAGAAAGAGACATAAAATGTCTACTCACAAACGCAAGAAGAGACTGAAGAAGAATCGTCATAAGAAGAAATAACGGTCTTTAGTTGCGAAAAGAGACGAAAGAACAAACTTGGGGCAAAACCTAGGTTTGTTCTTTTTTATGTTTTTAAAAATTTTATGTTATGAGTAGCGAATTAGTAATTGATGTTCAAGCCTCGGAAATATCCATCGCTCAACTGGACGACAAGAAGTTGGTTGAGGTGAACAAGGATAGGCGGGACAGCAAATTCTCCGTCGGCGATATATACCTCGCCAAGGTGAAGAAGCTGATGCCAGGACTCAATGCGGCATTCGTTGACGTGGGCTACGAGAAGGGTGCGTTCCTGCATTACCAGGATTTGGGGCCTCATTTCCTGACATTGAATTCGTTCATGAAGGATGCCCTGAGCGGGAAGAAGAAAGGGCTTACCCTCTCTCGTTATCAAATCCAGAAGGAAATCCAAAAGGGTGGTCAGATCACCGACTTGCTCACTCAGGGGCAGGAGGTGCTCGTGCAGATCGCCAAGGAACCGATTTCCACCAAAGGACCTAGGCTGACGGCGGAGATATCCATCGCAGGCAGGTTCTTAGTATTGATTCCAGGAGCGGACAAGGTGTTCGTCTCCCAAAAAATCAAATCGAACGAGGAGCGTAACCGTATCAAGCAAATCGTCAGAAGCGTGAAACCCAAGAACTTCGGCGTCATCGTACGTACCGTGGCGGAGGGGAAATCCGTGGAAGATGTGAATGCGGAGATGCAGATGCTTGTGCAACGTTGGGAGTCCAGCGTGGCGAAGATGAGCAGCGATGGCAAACTGCCTAAGCTGATTTATGAGGAGTTCGGACGTACGGTCTCCATCCTCCGCGATATCTTCAATCCTTCGTTCGAAAGTATTCACGTGAACGACAAGGTTGTTTACAATGAAGTGCTGGAGTATGTGAGCGAGATCGCACCGGAGAAGAGGAACATCGTCAAATTGTACACGGGCGACACTCCTATCTTCGACCATTTCTCCGTCACCAAGCAACTGAAGTCGCTTTTCGGAAGAATCGTCTCCTTCAAGAACGGGGCTTATCTCATCATCGAGAAGACAGAAGCGATGCATGTCGTGGATGTCAACAGCGGCAACAAGTCTAAAGCCGGCAACGACCAAGAGGCGAACGCCATCGAGGTGAATCTGGCGGCGGCCGATGAATTGGCTAGGCAGTTGAGGCTGCGCGACTTGGGTGGTATCATCGTGGTTGACTTCATCGATATGACCAAGGCGGAGAACAGACAGGCCCTGTATGACAGGATGAAGGCGAACATGCAGAATGACCGTGCAAGACATAATATCTTGCAGCTCAGTAAGTTCGGTCTGATGCAGATCACACGTCAGCGGGTGCGTCCGGAGATGCACATCAACACGGAGGAAGTGTGTCCTACGTGTATGGGAAAGGGAGTTTCCCAACCTTCTATCTTATTTGTAGACGCATTGGAGAATAAGATAGATTATCTTGTAAACATCTTGCATGTCAAGAGTTTCAAACTTTATGTCCACCCTTACGTGGCGGCTTATATCAACAAAGGTCTTCCGTTCTTCACGCTGAAGTCTAAATGGAGCAGGAAGTACCATTGTTCCTTCAAGTTGATTCCGTCACAAAATTTTGCGTTCCTTCAGTATCAGTTCTACGACGAGAAAGGCAACGAGGTGGATTTGACAGAGGAGTCTGAAACGATTCACGAGAGCGAAGATTAGATTCGTCATCCCGTAGTCGCAGCTCTGAAAGAACATCGGGCGGCGCTCTCACATCCGTGAAGGCGCCGCCCTTTTTATTGTCACATGGCGCGACCAGTCATTTAACTGATCCCGCATCGTCTACTCCGTTATTTTTTGTCGTTTCCGACCTCTGGGTTAATGGTAAACCGTACTGGTAGTGTAAAATATGAACTTACGTCTTTTCCATTGCTTTGTGCAGGAATCCATTTTGGCATTCCCTTCACGACTCTGATGGCCTCCTCGTCCAATAGGGGATGAACTGGTCTTATCACTTTTATGTCACTGATGGTGCTATCTTTCCTTACTGTGAACTTCATCAAAACGCTTCCCTCTATTGAATCATTCAAAGCTTGCTGAGGGTATTTCAAGTTTTCCTTGAGATAATTTAATAGATTCTTCATTCCTCCAGGAAATTCAGCCTTCTTCTGGACTTTTATAAAAGGCACATCTACCTTCTCTTCCTCCGCATCCAGTTTTGGGGCCTGCGCTTCATCCGAAACGATTCTGATCTCCTCCTGGACACGTGAAGCAGGTTTCTTTCCTTGGTCGGCTGAGTACACTAAGAGTGGTCCTGCCATAAGTGATAAAAGCAATAATCTCTTTTTCATGATGATTCGAATTATAATTATATCCTACAAATATAGTTTTTATTTTTGATTTCCGGGATGGCGGTCCCGCTTGTGGACGCTTTCATGCCCGTTGCCATTTCTTTTCCGTCATGTGGATAATGAGGAGCAATCTTTCGTTTCCGCAATCAGCTTGTTCGGCATACTCTTTCTTCCTCTATTCATCCGTTGAGGTGCTCAGTCTAAATTCGACAGGGACGAGGACTTCCGAACTTATGGGTTTCCCATTCCTTTCGGCGGGAATCCATTTAGGCATACGATACGCCACCCTGATGGCCTCCATGTCCAATAAGGAATGAACCCCTTCCTTTATATTCACGTCGGCGATGGAGCCATCTTCCTTCACGGTAATACTCAGGAGGACTGTTCCTTCGATGTAACCATCTATGGCCCCCTTCGAATATGACATGTTGGCACGAATGAATTTCTTCATTTCCTCCTCTCCGCCAGGGAATTTAGCCTTCTTCTCGACTATAACCATTATGATGTCGTCGTCATCGTCATCATAAGTTGAAAGGAACATATCCTTCCCAGTCGCCTCCATATTAGAGGCGGCCAATGAACCCGCAAAAGACTGCCCAACCATGAGCAATAAAAGCAATAATTTCTTCTTCATGAAATATCTATTTTTCAGTCTATATACCCCTCTTGCGCCACCTGCCGTCTACTATCTTATGCTGAATACGATAGGAAGCATATAATATGAGCTAACATTCTTTCCGTTGACTGTCGCAGGTTTCCACCCATTCGGCATCCCCTTCACGACCCTGAGGGCCTCCGCATCCAGTATGGGATCAACGCTTCTCGACACCTTCGGATCGGCGATGGAGCCATCCTTCCGCACGACGAACGTCACATAAACCCTACCTTGTATAACTAATTCTATTGCTTTCTGAGGGTATATAAGATTTGAGCGGAGATATTCCCTCAACTTATCCGTTCCGCCAGGGAACTCCGCCATTGTTTCGACGTTTTTATAGATTTCGTCGTCACTCTCCTCAGTCTGTGCGACGGTATCGGCCTGATTGACCGGTTCAATCGGCTTAGCTTCCTTTCCCGGCTGGACATTTACGGTCTCTCTTTGGAGAGCATCAGGGTTCCCCTCGGTGTTCGCGGCGGAACACAAAGCGGAGGAGCTAACCATAAACGATAAAAGCAATAATTTCTTCTTCATGATATTACCTTTTTATTTTTTAAAGATTCCGTCCCTGCGATGTCAATGTATTCGTCATTGTCTTTCGAACCCCCTCGCACATCCAACCGCATGGACATGCAATGGAAGCAATAACGCACTTACTCGGCTTTATCCTTATTGTCCTCTTCGTTCATCGGATTCGCCGGTATGTTTAGTTTAAAAGCGATTGGAAGGCGGAAGTGCGAACTCACATCTTTCCCGTTCAATTGAGCGGGAATCCACTTAGGCATACTCTTCACCACCCTGATCGCCTCCCTGTCCAGTAGAGGATCAACGCTTCTCACCGCTTGTACATCGTCGATGGAACCATCCTTCCTCACGATGAAACTTACCAAAACTGTCCCCTCGACGGCTAAGTCTATAGCCGCCTCCGGATATTTCAGGTTATTACGGAGATATTCTATCAACTTTTTCTTCCCACCTGGGAACTGAGCCTTCTTTTCGACCTTATACGCCGGGACTTCTCCCCTCCCTGATGAAAGATCTTCGGTTGCCCTGATCTCGTTCGTAACAGGGGCCGCTGCCGTCTCTTCCGCCGCTGATCCTGCGACAAACGGTCCGGTCATGAGCAATAATGACAATAGTTTCTTCTTCATAACATCCATTCTTTTTATAATTTTTCACTGTGCATTGATGTTCTCTTATTCCCCTCAAATTCCACTTAGTCTGAAGGTTATAGGTAAAGTAAAGTGCGAAGAAACGGCCTTCCCATGGAGTCTGGCGGGAATCCAGTCCGGCATATTCTCCACCACCCTGATGGCCTCCCTGTCCAATAAAGGGTCAATGCTTCTTATCACCTTAGCGTCGACGATGGAACCATTCCTTCTTACAATGAATCGTACGAAAACCCTGCCTTCGATACCTTCATCCAGGGCCTTTTCGGGGTATTCTAGACTCTCGTCGAGGTACAACTTTAGATCTTGTATTCCACCAGGGAAATGGGCCTTCCTCTCAACTTTGAGATAAACTACGTCGTCACCACTCTCCTCGCCATCCTCCTCCTCTTCGTCATCATCCCAGAAGTCAGAATCCGCAAAGTCTGGGTCTTTGAAATCAGGGTCTCCAAAGTCTGAGTCCGCGAAGTCAGGGTCCATGAATTCAGGGTCATCAGGGTCTGGCCTCAGTACGGGATAGCCATCATCCACTCTCTGCGCATCCCAGTCGGGAAACGTTTCTTGGCTCTTCCTTCGCAAGTCCGAGCATGCGGCGAGGGAGCCAACCATGAGCAGTAAAAGCAATATCTTTTTCTCCATGAGTCTGTAATTATCCAATGAATCCGGTCATCTGACGATTAAGCACATGCGCCCTGAAGGTGACGTTTGTTCCTTACGGATGTCGGTCCTCTAGGGGGGCTTTTACAAAGATAAAAAATCTGTTTTAATCCAATAAAAAAATTACTACTTTTGGGAGATTATAGAAAACCGACAATATTACACTTTCCCCTTCGGATAGATTTTGAGGCAAATATTCTAATAACAACATAATACAATAAAGGGCTTATGATCAAGAGACTAACATCATTGGTTGCGTTGCTATGCGCCTATACTTTTGCTTCTGCGGTCAATTACCTCACCTTCACCGCCGAGGCGGACAGCTCTTCCTTTGGCATTGTAAATGAGGACAATAGTGTGGACGTCCAGTATTCCTTGGACGACGGAGTAACATGGAATACCCTCCCGGAAGGTGAAATGATTCCGCTGGAGCAGGGCGCCAAGGCCCTTCTGAGGGGTAACAATCCGGATGGATTCTCCAGCGACGAAGACAACTATACCCATTTCACCATGACCGGTTCCATCGCCGCCAGCGGAAGCGTGATGAGCCTGATCGACGGGGTAGGGGAAACCAAGGAAATCCCTTGCCCACATTGCTTTTTCGAATTATTCAGTGGTTGCGCCAGCCTGACCCAGGCGCCGGAGTTGCCTGCCACGAAACTTAGTATGGCCTGCTATAAGTCTATTTTCATCGATTGCTCCAACCTCACGAAGGCGCCGGAGCTGCCCGCCATGGAAATGGAGATGATGTGTTACGACGGAATGTTCTGGCGGTGTACTAGCCTGAAGGAAGCTCCCGAACTGCCGGCTACTGAGATGGCTAATGGCTGCTACGGAGGCTTGTTCGACGGATGCTCCAGCCTGACGAAGGCGCCTAAGCTTCCCGCTACGGTTTTGAGGGATTTTTGTTACGTGCAGATGTTCATCGGTTGTACCAGCCTAGAGGAAGCGCCCGACCTCCCTGCCATGGAGCTGGCCATCAACTGCTATTGTGAGATGTTCGCTGGTTGTACCAGCCTGAAAAAAGCCCCTGAACTCCCTGCTATGAATTTGAAAAAGGAGTGTTATAGAGGCATGTTCAAAAGGTGCACCAGCCTGGAGAAATCACCCAAACTTCCTGCCACGGAGCTGTCCCTGGCCCAAGACTGCTACAAGGAGTTGTTCGCCAAGTGCTCCAACCTTTCCCAAATTACGGTGAGCTTCACCCAGTGGGGAGGCTCCCAATCATGGGTGGACAGCGTCGCCCCGACCGGCACCTTCATCTGTCCGTCAACCCTGAAAGAGATATATGGCAAGGATAAGATCCCTGAGGGTTGGAACATGAAACCTAATGAGGGGACGGGCACGGAAAGCATCTCTTCAACCGACTGCACCATCTGGACGGAGAACCTCTCCCTTTTTGTGCGTGGCGCTGAGGGTCGCATCGAGGTCTATGACCTCAATGGACAGTTATTGCGTAGCGCGCAGGGCAAGGAGAATGAGACTGTCCGTTTCGTCTTGCCTGGCAAGGGAATGTATGTTGTTAAGACGGAAACGAAGAGCGTGAAAATTATTAATTAAGAATTTTGAAACGTCAGTTCGACGTAGTCAATTTCTTTTGGGGGGACGTGCAATTCTACGCACTGCACATACCCGAGCCCTGAAAGGGCGATACATATATAGCCTAGGGCAACGCCCTAGGAGCGATACATTATATAGCCTAGGGCAACACCCTAGGGAATATGTTGGTTGTAAATCGTAAATCGTTAAATTGTAAATCTCTCGGAGGCTTTGTCGGATGCCTGCATAACCCTACATCTCCTCCTCATCCTCTTCGAATTTATCGGATGATACCCTGATGAGCTTCGATCCAACGGGACGCTCTAGATAATCCTCGACAACCGGGTCTGCGGAGACGACGGGGAAAATGGTGGAGATGATAAAATTGTTCGGGTCGGAAACGTATTCCTCGTCTTCCTCTCCTCCGTAAAAGGCCCATCCGCTATCTTCTTCGGCATGGGGTTCTTCCCGCACCATATATCCTACCTGACACCCTTCGTCGACGATCATCCTCGACACGCAGGCTTTCTGGGTCAACAGCTCCCTCCGCTTTATCATGGCTTCATGGTTCTTCCTCTCTTCGAGGAATGCGGCGACCTCCTCCGCCTTCGGTTCATTATCCGTATCGATTTCTTCGATGGATACGTCAAAAAGATCTTTGTCGTCCGCATTGCGCTTTAACAAAACAGCTAGCCGTAGCAGGTCCGCCTCCGTGGCGTTCAGGGGTATTTCCGCCTGATGGACCATCTCTTTGCCGTGTGCCCCGTAAAGGTTGAGGGCGACCACACCTCCCTTGTAAACGTTCGCTTTGGCGGCCCCGAGGTTCTCCTTGTCGTCGTAAAAAGACATGAAGGACGAAAGCCTGTCGTTGACGTGCCAGTCGAATGAGGTTCCATTCTGTCCGTTCATATAGTAGAGCGATCCATTCCCTTCGAGTTCATTGACTGAAACGTTCGCCAGGTGTTCTTTTATGCTTTCCGCAATGATTCTCTTTATGTTTTCTAATATTCTATCCATATTCTTCCGTGTAATATATCATCACCGCAACGCCCCGATCGTCAGCAGACAAACACCGCACAGGATACCGCAGAGCAGTATTCCCTTCAACTTCAGGTTCTTCTCCTTCAGCATGATCGCGCCATAGAGGAACGGGACGACCGCCCCCGAACGACGGATGGTGGAGACGATGGAGATGAGCGCATTGTCCGATGAGAGCGCCCAGAAGTATACGTAATCAGCCAAGATCAGGAAGACGGAGATGCCCACGATGCTCCATCGCCACTCGAACGGTGTGGTGTGCTTCCTCCGCGGATACCATAGGGCGAAAAGAATGATGAGCATCAGCAGCGCTTGGTACATTGTGCTGAAAACCTGCACGCCTACACGGTCGAAGGAGCGCATCAGATGCTTGTCGTACAATCCGCTCGCGGCGCCTAAGAGTGTGGCGAGGATGATGAGCCATATCCATTTGTTGCGTTTCCATGAGATACCCTCCTTGAGCCCCGCCAGCGAGAAGAGGTAGAAGGATACGATGGTGACGATGATGCCGGTCGCCTGCAGGGGAGTCAGCCGCTCCGCGAAGATGATGAAGGCACCTATAACCGTCCAGACGGGTTGTGTCGCGCGGATGGGCGAGAAGATGGTGATCGGCACGTTTTTCATACCGAAATAAGCTGATATCCAAGAGCCTAGCACGATGGCCGATTTCAGGAAGATGCAGAGGTGGGCGTGGAGATCCATCTCGGGCACGTAGAACCACGTGCCGGACACCTGCTCGGGCGCCACTTTCGAGGCGAGCAGGAATAACGAGAAGAATACTGCCGAGATGAATATGGAGGAGGCCAATACGGGAATCACCGCATTCTCCTTCAGGGAACGTTTCTTGAAGACATCATAGATGCCTAATAAGATGGCTGATAATAGTGCTAAAAAGACCCACACTTTAGAGAATTATGAATTTTGAATTAAGAATTATGAAACGCTAGTTCGAAGTAGTCAATTATAGGATGAGTTCGCCTTTGCCTTGACGGACGATGACAGGTTCGTCGCCGGTGCAGTCCACCACGGTGGAGGGATCCAAGGTGCCGAATCCGCCATTGATCACCACGTCCGCTATGTTCTCATACCGTTCGTGGATCAGTTCGGGGTCGGTGAAGTATTCCAGTATCTCGTCGTCATCGTCGCGCACGGAGGTGGAGAGGATCGGGTTGCCCAAGCCCCTGACCAGTTCGCGGATGATGTTATTGTCCGGCACCCTGATACCCACCGTCTTCTTGTTGCGGAAGAGCTTCGGGAGGTTGCTGTTGCCGTTCAGGATGAAGGTGAAAGGTCCGGGGAGGTTCTTCTTCATCAGTTTGAAGGTGTTGTTGTCCACCTTCGCGTATTCGCTGATGTTGCTCAGGTCGTAGCAGATGAAGGAGAGGTTCGCCTTGCGCGGGTCGATGTTCTTGTATCGGCAGATCTTCTCCACGGCTCTGGTGTTGAAGATGTCGCATCCCAAGCCATAGATGGTATCCGTCGGGTAGACGATGAGTCCGCCGTCACGCAGGAACTGCACCACCTTCTCGATCTCACGCTCGTTCGGGTTTTCAGGATAAATTCTAATTAACATCGTATCAATTCTTTACTTCAATATTCAATTCGCATCATTAAGCCAAACAACCATACGGGTCATGGTAGGATATTCTATGGGGGCGACCTTTCTCGTCCAGTTGCACGAAGGTATAGAGCCCCGTCAGGATGGTACGGCGTTCCGCACCGTCAGGGTCCGCTGTGGCGGTCAGTTCCAAGACAATCTTCACAGGACCGAGGTCCAATGGTTTTGCCACGACCTCAATCGTCTCTCCCAAGTAGGCAGGTTTGTGGAAGCGGATCTTATCCGCCGCCGCTGTGCACATGGTATGGTGTGTCAACTCAACGGAGAGCTCATGCCCCACCTTGTCCATCCAAGCCATCACCTCGCCGCCGAACAGCGTCTTGTTGATGTTCAATTTGGACTCGTCCACCACGTAGCGGCGCACCCTAACCTTTGTCATTAAGTCCTCGATTGCCATATCTGCTTCTTTTTTCGGTCGCGAAAGTACAAAAAAATTAAGAATTAAGAGTGAAGAGTGAAAAATTGGGTGGGGCGGGGGATTTACGATTTTACGTTCATATATGCACATCCCCGCTAACGTCTAAAGTCTAACGCCTAACATCTATTATCAAAATTTTTATTTCATAATTCTTTTGTCTGTTATTGTATATGAAATTTTTTATTAAATTTGCGTGGATTGAGAGTTCCGTAAGGACACGATCCCCCTTTTGATTGATTAGGATTAATTATTTATAAACAAATATAGTTTAAAGTTAGCATGGCAAACTTAGATTTAAGCAAGTACGGCATCACTGGATCCACGGTGATCGCCCACAATCCATCCTACGAGGATCTTTTCAAAGAGGAAACAAAAGCCGGATTGAGCGGCTATGAGGTAGGACAAGTGACAGAGCTCGGCGCAGTGAATGTGATGACAGGTATCTACACCGGTCGTTCTCCTAAGGATAAATACATCGTGATGGACAAGAACTCTAAGGACACTGTATGGTGGACTTCAGAGGAGTACAAGAACGATAACCACCCAATGAGCGAAGAGGTTTGGGGTAAGGTAAAGGAGATCGCGAAGAAGGAACTTTCCAACAAGCAACTTTATGTGATGGACGCTTTCTGCGGTGCCAACAAGGCAACCCGCTTGGCTGTTCGTTTCATCGTGGAGGTAGCTTGGCAAGCACACTTCGTAAAGAACATGTTCATCCAGCCTACCGCTGAGGAGTTGGCTAACTTCGAGCCTAACTTCGTCATCTACAACGCTTCTAAGGCTAAGGTTGAGAACTACAAGGAATTGGGCTTGAACTCTGAGACTTGCGTCGCTTTCAACGTAACTTCCCGTGAGCAAGTGATCATCAACACTTGGTACGGTGGTGAGATGAAGAAGGGTATGTTCTCCATGCAGAACTACTACTTGCCTTTGAAGGGCATCGCTTCTATGCACTGCTCCGCTAACTGCGACATGGAAGGCAAGAACACCGCTATCTTCTTCGGTCTCTCCGGTACTGGTAAGACTACCTTGTCAACTGACCCTAAGCGTCGCTTGATCGGTGACGACGAGCACGGATGGGACGACGAGGGCGTATTCAACCTCGAGGGTGGTTGCTACGCTAAGGTGATCGGTTTGAGCAAGGAGCACGAGCCAGACATCTACGGCGCTATCAAACGCAACGCTTTGTTGGAGAACGTTACGGTGGACAAGAACGGCAAGATCGACTTCAACGACAAGTCCGTTACTGAGAACACCCGCGTTTCTTACCCAATCAACCATATCAACAACATTCAACCAGGATCTTCCGCTCCTGCCGCTAAGAACGTTATCTTCTTGTCGGCTGACGCGTTCGGTGTGTTGCCTCCAGTATCCATCTTGACTCCTGAGCAGACTCAATACTACTTCTTGAGCGGTTTCACGGCTAAGTTGGCCGGAACGGAGCGTGGTATCACGGAGCCTACTCCAACCTTCTCCGCTTGCTTCGGACAAGCTTTCTTGGAGTTGCACCCAACCAAATACGCTGAGGAGTTGGTTAAGAAGATGCAGAAGTCTGGCGCTAAGGCTTACTTGGTGAACACTGGATGGAATGGAACCGGCAAGCGTATCTCTATCCCTGATACCCGTGGTATCATCGACGCTATCTTGAGCGGTGACATCTTGAAGGCTCCTACGAAGAAGATCCCTATGTTCGACTTCGAGGTTCCTACCGCATTGCCAGGCGTGAACCCAGCTATCTTGGATCCTCGCGACACTTACGCTAACGCTTCCGAGTGGGAGACGAAGGCGAAGGATTTGGCTTCACGCTTCCAAAAGAACTTCGTGAAGTATACGGGTAACGCAGCTGGTAAGGCTTTGGTTGCCGCTGGTCCTAAATTGTAATCAATTATTCTTTCAATAGGAAAGGGCGTCACTCATCCGAGTGACGCCCTTTTTAATTAAGAGTTAAGAATTAGGGCGGATGTTCGTTTCATCGTAGAGACGATGTGCACATCTTCTCTAACAATAACGGATGCGAATTGTTACCGTCGTAAAATGTAAATATCCACGTACACCACAAATTGTAAATCGTAAATCATCAAATCGTAAATCACATTGATTGTCAAATAGTAACAAATAGTAAATTGACCACATCAAAAAAATATGCTAATTTTGAAACTATGGACAAAGAAAAGATAGATCACATATTCAAAGAGTGGCAAGACAAGTCTATGCTGACGAAGAAGGGTGCACTGAAAGTCGCTCATCCGTGGGAAGGAATTGTCACAATTGTCCTTTCGAGTTATATATTGTTTGCCTGTTTTGCGGGTGTTGGTATTAATTTTTTTGAGGATAAAACAATCTCTTTTCTCTATTTAATTCTTTCCCTGATAACCCTGATAATTTATATCAAGCCAATTCAATCTGCTGTCATGAAAGTCGTGTGGCCGATGTCGTTTTACTATTACAAAGATCGTTTTGAAGTATGTTATTTTTGGGGGCTTTGGAGAAAGACGTATAACTATTCGGATATAAAACGTGTTGCCTGTGATTATTTGAAACATACGGTGGAATTAACGAATCATAAGCTATTGGTGGTGAAGAATGAACACGAGAAGGAGTTCTTTCGAACGTGTTTTGCCTCTCTATGTGTAGAGTGTGCGGATTTTGTGGAATATGATGGCGAGATAAGGCACTTCGCGAATAAAATATGCTTTAAGACCAAGCCGGAATGTCAGGAGGAGGTCCTTCAGTCTGCGTTCTCGTATTTTGCGGAAAGGCCGAAGTATTTTTATTTTCATCAGATTCATCGGTATGAGGATGACCTGTCTTTTCATGTGGGGGTATTCAGGTCCTCGAAGAGGCTTTTTTACCAGTATATGCTAAGTCTCTTTGCGAATATGATATGTTTCAAAACGGGAGATTCGTATCAAGATGCAGGCTATCAGTGTCTCTTGAAATATCTTTCCGATTCGCCTTATCGCGAGTATTGTTATGTGCATGATTTGTCTGAGCAGATTGAACGGTTTAGGGGCTATCGGGCGAAGAAATCTGTCCCGTCGAAGGATGGTTTCGTGAACATATGTTTGTCCATTTTGAAACTCAAAGGACCGGATTATGCTGACCGCTTAGATCTTCTGACGCATCTCTTCGAATGTGCTTATGCGAGCGATGGCATGGTAGATGAAGAGGAGTTGAACCGCCTCTCCCGCATCGCCTTTTACCTGCGCATAAAAGATTGGGACTTCCTCTCCCTGAGGTATCGCTTCGAAACGGAGAAACAATCCCAGAAACGGCAGCATGATGAGGAGAACACCCGGCAGCGTGAGCGATATCAGTTTAGCTACTCCAGCCGCAAGCGGGAGGCCTACAATCTGTTGGGTCTGAAAACGGATGCCACGTTGGAGGAGGTGAAGGGCGCCTACCGCACGCAGGTGAAGACATGCCACCCGGACACCCTGCCACCTACCGCCACGATAACGGAGCGGGAGGAGGCTTCACAACGCTTTCGAACGATCACGGAAGCCTATGATTTTTTGTGCGTCGAATTGAGCGCCGAGCCGGTTAGCGTGGCGAGGTGATTGTTCTTTTGGGCGCGTTCCGATTAAAAGGAAACCCCTACCGGGGTATGGGTGCGTGCGGAATTAGGGCGGATGTGCGTTCCACCGAATTGTTACCGTCGTAAAACGTAAATATCCACGCACGCCACAAATTGTAAGTTGACTTCGTCGAACTAACGTTTCATAATTATCTTCCACCCTTCCGGTATTCTGCTACTTCCAAACTCTTCGTGCAGTTCTTTCGGGCAAACGAACGTGCCGGACGGAGCGACGTTGGAGAGCCAGCAGTTAGTCCGCCATATATACTCTTTCCTCTCTTCGGGTGTTCCTGAACCCGGGGAATCCTCATTAGCATGATAAACAAAATAGCTTAATTCGTCTTGCTCCCCCCAATCCGCAAAACCCACTTTGATGTAAGAGAATTGGCGACATCCGTCGAACATAAAAGAATAGCATTCTTTAACCAATTGCGTGGCTGGCAACTCAGGCGCTTCGGTCAGATTGTAGCAATTCGAAAACATCCTCCTATAACAACCTTCCGCCAATTGTGTGGCAGGCAGTTGGGGTGCTTGTTTCAGACCGAAACATGCGCGGAACATATCACTGTAGCAATACTTGGCCAACTGTGTGGCAGGCAATTCAGGTGCTTGCGTTAGGCTCTTACATAGATAAAACAACATACGGAAGCAACCATCACTCGGAATGGTTTTGCTTTCCCCTACACCGTCGATTAGACTCATCACGCTACCACTGGCAGCGATGGCGCCTGTCATGATGAAATTTGTATATCTATCGTTTGCGTGCGATAACCCCTGCGGGTTGTCTCCCCTCAGCAAGGCTTTGTTTCCCTTCCTCGCCAAGAGAATCGTGTCACCGTCGGCTAACACGGTCCATGTCTTTCCACTGTCCAAGGAATATTGGATATTGTTACCGTTCTCGTTTTTGATCCTGAAGGTGGAACCATCCGCCTCAGCGGTGAAGGTGAGGTAGTTGGCGGCGGAGGCGAGGAGACAGACATTCGCCAACAGGAGGAGGATTATAAGTCTTTTGAGCATATCGTTCAATCATGGTCTATAGCGAAAATATATAATTTTTTGAAGATGAGAAACGATTTTGAAGAAATGGGTTTGCGTATGCGCAGTATCTCCCTCCTTCCCAATGTGGATACTCCCTTGAAGATAGGGGGGATAAGTGTGTGTTATGTTTTGAAAGTTATGGGGGCGCCAATGATTTGACGCCCCCATAGATTTTCCCACTATTAAGATGGGTCAACTCAACGGTAGAATGGTATGATGGTATTGAATTATTCTTTCCGTAGTCTCTCCGCTGCCTCCACAAGGTTCCTGAGGCTTGCGGTCGTCTCCGTTTCGCCACGGGTCTTGAGTCCGCAATCTGGGTTCACCCATACGTTCTCCTTGTCTACCTTAGCGATGATCTTGTGCAGGGCATCGACGATCTCCTCCACCGACGGAACACGTGGGGAGTGGATGTCATAAACGCCCGGACCTACCTGCGTGCGGAAATTCGACTCCTTGATAGCATCCAACAACTTGAGGTCTGAACGGCTCGCCTCGAAGGTGATGACATCCGCATCCATCGCATCGATGTCCTTGATGATGTCGCCGAACTCACTGTAGCACATGTGCGTGTGGATCTGCGTCTCCGGCTTCACCTTAGCGTGCACCAAACGGAAGGCTGGAATCGCCCAATCCAAGTACTCGCTGTGCCAATCGCTCTTCCGCAACGGAAGCTTCTCACGAAGGGCCGCCTCGTCGATTTGGATGATCTTGATACCGTTCTTTTCGAGGTCAAGCACCTCGTCACGGATGGCGAGACCAATCTGTTGCGCCTGCTCCTTCAGGGAGACATCCTCACGTGGGAACGACCAGTTCAGGATGGTGACAGGTCCCGTGAGCATTCCCTTGACCGGCTTGTTGGTCTTGCTCTGCGCGAAAACAGACCATTCCACCGTGATTGGTGCGCTGCGATGAATGTCGCCCCACACTACCGGTGGCTTGACGCAGCGTGTACCGTAGCTCTGCACCCATGCGTTCTGGGTGAAGATGAAGCCGTCCAGGTTATTACCGAAGTACTCCACCATGTCGTTGCGCTCAAACTCACCGTGCACCAAGACGTCCAGTCCGAGGCGCTCCTGCAGTGCGATGCACTCGGAGATCTTCTTGCGGTTGAACTCCTTGTACTGTTCGGCCGAGATGGAACCCTTCTTGAAGGCGGCTCTATTGGCGCGCACGTCCGCCGTCTGCGGGAAGGAGCCGATGGTCGTAGTAGGGTAAGGAGGCAGTTTGAAGACATCCTTCTGGATCTTCTTGCGTTCGCCTCGTTCCGGCAGACGGGTGAAGTCAGCTTCGGACAACTTGCCTAATGCTTGTTGAACACTGCTGTTCTTCTGGACGCGCTCCTCTCCGAAAAGAGCTTTGTTCTGTTTGCGTTTTTCTTCGTCTTGGCTAGCGAGGTCGCTGAGCTCGACGATCTTCTCCTCCGCGAAGGCAAGGTGCTTCTTGATGCTCTCCGACAGGATGTTCTCGGAATCCACTGTGTACGGAACGTGCAGCAATGAGCAGGAGGTGCCTATCACGATGTTCTGTGGGTCAACATATTCCCCGATTTTTCCTAATATTGCGTTCTTCTTCTCGTATTCGCTTCGCCAGATGTTCTTTCCGTTCACCACACCTGCGAAGAGAAGCGTGTTCTTAGGGAAACCAGACTTCAGGAGGTCGAGCGACTTCTTCCCTTCGATGAAGTCCAAACCGATACCGTCGAAGCCTAGGGAAGTCAGTTCGGCGTACACGTCGCGCACGTCCCCGAAATAGGTCTGCAACGAAACCTTCAACCCAGTCGCATGAATTTTCTCCACGAGGGTCACGTAGATCTTTTTGAAAAGGCTCTTCTCCTTCTCGCTCATGTCGAAGACGAGCGCAGGCTCCGCGATGGAGATCCATTCCGCACCCGCCTTGCGGAGCTGCTCGGCGAGTTGCGCATAGGCGTTCAGGGCGTCCTCCACGAAATCCTCCGCCTTCAAGCCTCCGCTGTAGTTCGACAGACGCAGGAAGGTGTAGATACCGATGAGGCTCGGAACCGTCTGTATGCCGGCCGCCTTCGCTTCGTTGTACTCGAAGAGAGGCTTAGGGTTGTTGGCGAGTTGGATCTTCGTTTGTCCGTCAATCGAAGGCACAATGTAGTGGTAGTTGGTGTTGAACCACTTCTTCATAGGAAGCGCCTTGACATCGCCCTTCGCCCCCTGATATCCGTGCGCCACAGCGAAGTAGGTCTCCAGGTCGCTGAGGTTCAATTGTTTGTATCTGTCAGGAATGACACTGAGCAAAAATGCGGTGTCGAGTAGATTGTCGTAAAAAGAGAAGTCGTTCGAAGGGATGAACGAAATGCCAGCCTTCTGTTGCTTCTCCCAGCCATATAAGCGTATCGCTGCGGCTGTCTTCTTTAGCTCCTCCTCAGAGATCTCTCCCTTGAAGAACTTTTCGCTCGCGAATTTGAGTTCGCGGTTTTTCCCGATGCGTGGGAATCCAATTACTGATGTTTTTCTCAATGTCATATACTCTTTTCTTTGGTTTAATTTTGTTTTTTGCAAAGTTCTACCTTTTTTTGCAATTGGGAAAATACTAATTTTTATACGTTGACGATAGTTTTTCCCTATGGTAAAATAGAAGGATATATGACTTTACAACAGTTGAAGTATGTTGTCGCGGTGGCTGACACGCGCAACATAACGGAGGCCGCCAAGCGGGTCTTCATCTCTCAGCCGAGTTTGACGGCGTCCATTCAAGAGCTTGAGAATGAAATGAATATCGTTATTTTTAACCGTTCCAACAAGGGTGTGACCATCACCAACGAGGGGGATGAGTTCCTGTCGTACGCTAGGCAGGTGTTGGAGCAGGCCTCCCTGCTGGAGGATCGCTACAAGGGAGGTGCGGGTGGAAACACGATCTTTTCGGTCAGTTGCCAGCACTACTCGTTTGCCGTGAATGCCTTTGTGGATGTTATCCGTGAGTTCGGAGGGGATAGCTATGATTTCACGTTGCGCGAGACGCAGACCAACGAAATCATCGATGATGTGGCGAAGATGAAGAGTGAGGTGGGGGTGCTCTATCTCTGCGGAAAGAACGAGAAGGTGTTGCGTAAGTTGTTGAAGAAGAGCAATCTGGTCTTCGAACCGTTGTTCAGCACACCGCTCCATGTCTTCCTGTCGGTCAGGAATCCGTTGGCGCAGAAGGAGCGCATCTCGCTGTCGGACCTGAGTCCGTATCCCTACCTCACGTATGAGCAGGGCGATTTCAACTCGTTCTACTATGCCGAGGAGCCGCTGACCGCCATCGACTTCGATTGCCCGCACAACATCAAGGTGCGTGACCGTGCGACTCTCTTCAACCTGCTGATCGGTCTGAACGGGTACACCATCTGTTCGGGTGTCATCAGTACCGAGTTGAATGGGCAGAACATCGTCGCGAGACCCCTTGCGGTCAGCGACCAAATGACGGTCGGCGTCGTCATAAGGAAGGGCGTTACGCTCTCCCGTTATGGTACGGCCTACATCTCCGCGATTCGGCGGTACTGCATGTAGTGTGTTATTATGTGTTAAAAATATGCATTTTTTCATCGAAACATAGCAGCGCATCGAATGGAAATTATACCTTTGCAGATATAGACTCCTACAGGGGGCTCTCACAGAGGAAATAGCACACAGGGATTTTCACAACAACCCCTCCATGTACTCCAGTCCTCCGTGAGAAATAAATACCCTCGCGGAGAGAAAGAGTTCACGGAGATTCTTCAATATACCTCTCTCCATACACTCCGTGTCTCCGTGAGAGAGAAATTTACCCTCACGGAGAAAAAGTTCACGGAGAATTACTACAATACACCTTCCTCCGTGCTCTCCGTGCCTCCATGAGAAGAACTACCATGCCAATCGGTACCGCTCCTCCTCGATGCTCCACAACGTGGAATCCATCGTGCCCCGCAGTACCCGCAGCGCATCGTCGTAGGCATGATTGATCCGTTTCTTATCTTTCGGACGTAGCTTGATCACCTCCTTGGGGGTATCGTGCGCCTTCACGACGGGGAGGACCCCGATATGGTCGGACCGCCAATAGTTGTAGGTGGGTACGACATAGACATTCTTGATGAAGGTGCTGTCCCTCCGCTTCACGACATCCACCTGTAGGATGGCTCCGATGTCCTTACGTATGCTGTCATGGAAGACTTGGCTGGAGAGGAAGTTCCCTAACGAGTAGGCCACCAGGCTTCGTGGCAGGGAGTCTTCCGCCGGAAGGATCTCCATGCGCTGGAGGATATGCGGGTGGGCCATCAGGATCAGGTCACAACCCGCCCGGTGGAGCGAGTCGGCCATCCTGCGCTGGTAACGGTTCGGCTGTTTCTGGTACTCCGTGCCGCAATGCAGGTACGCCACGGTGAAGTCCGCCCCCGCCCGCCGCAGCCGACGGATCGTCTCGCACATGCCACTCACCTTGGCCGAGTCATATTTGCAGAACTCATTGACCATGAAACGTTTATCCTTAGGCACAAAGACTCCATTCAGGCTATAGGTGTAGCTGCAGAAACCCACCTTGATACCGTTGCGCTCGACGATGCAGAGCCTTTCCCTCTCTGCGGAGTCGCGCGCTGTGCCATGATGAAGGATATGCAGGGAATCCAACAGATTCAGGGTAGCCACAACCCCCTCAGGGTACGAATCCATCGTATGGTTGTTGGCGGTCGCTAAGAGGTCGAACCCAGCATCCGCCAAGGTTGCGGCGAAGCAGTCCGGCGCATTGAAGTAGGGGAAGGAGGCATACCCGTAGACATCCGCCTTGCGTCCCTTATCCTTGCCGGCGAAGACGGTTTCCAGGTTGCCGATCAGGAGGTCGTTTTCGTCTAGGTAAGATTGTATTTGCTGGAAGACAGGACTGAAATCGAAGGTGTCGGTGTCGTTGCGGTAGGCCTTCTTCATCTGGTAATCATGGACCATGAGGTCACCCACCGCACCGATGCGGAGCATATGAAGCGGTTCGTCTTCGGGCAATGGCATGGTGTCGGGCATGATGGAGTCGATGCAAAGCGTGTCCGCCTGCACACTCGTCTTCCCATTTGTGGAATCTCCTTGTCCACAGGAGGTTATGAGAAGAGTGCACAGAAGAGTAATCCATAGAGATATACCAATACCTTTAACACATGCCATATAATGCGTAATTTTCCACGAAGATAAGAAAATATATGGTTAAAATTCGGGAAATATTTGTTTGGCGATACCGCATATTTTTGTTACGTTTGTTTATATAAAGAAAAAAGGCATGTGTGCGGAGATAAGTCATAACCAGGAGAAGAAAGATAAGCGGGAGTGGGCGATTATTCAGATGTTTCGTTCTTCCTGCCCCACCTTCCCGATAGGCGATCTGAAGAAATCGGAGGCGCCCGACTTCCTTTTGCAGACGGACAAGCGGTTGTATGGAATTGAACTTACCGAACTGAAATACGAGAGGGAGGATAAAGAGTTCAATCTACGCGCACATGAAGATTTCCTCTCCATACTCATGCGGGATGCACAAGCCATCTTCGAAAGTAAGCATAAGTTCAAGCTGATTGTCGATGTCCATTTCACCAATGAACTCAGTGATACGGTCTCGTCGATGGACGACGACTTGCGCTCCATTATCCGTCAGGATTTTGCGGAGACCATCGTCAAGTTGGTGGAAGATAACCTACCGGAGGCGACGGGCATCCAATATAAGATAGATCGCACCTCCAAGTATGGGTTCCAGAATCTCCCGCAGAAAATCGAGTGCATCAATATCAAGAACGTGACCGGCCGGTGGTACGACGGATTGTGGTACGCAGCCATCTCGGCGAAGGTCAAACCGCTCTCCATCGCCAGCGTTTCGCAAAGGTTGATCGCGAAGGAGTGGAAACTGAAGAAATACAATCCTATCTGCGACGAGCAGTGGTTGATCATCATACAAAACAGTTTCCTGATGTCCAGCTCCTATAACCCGCTCACGGCGAGCGAGGCATTGGCCCATAAATACAAGAGCACTTTCGATAAAGTGTATGTGTTTGAGCGCAGTGCGGGCAGCGTTTCTCTTTTAAAAACAGAAAAATATGATTAGATTCGCGGTGCATTGATTACGACACGGAATGACTACAATGACGAAACGAATAGCGACGATTTTACCTGTCGCATGCCTGCTCACCGCATGTATCCAGGAGGAACCCTTGAATGCGGAGGCGGACATTCTATCGTGTAAACTCTCATCGGACAAGGATATCCTAATGGTTCCGGCGGACACGGCGATGCCCATCACCAGCACCACCGAAAACATAGACATACCCGTTCGCGCAGGTGCGGATCTCCATGCCAGGACTCCCCGATTCATCATCACGGATGGTGCCACCATCTCTCCGGCCAGCGGCTCACGCCAGGATTTCTCGGAGGGGAAGGCCGTGCGGTATGTAGTGACTTCACAGGATGGGAAGTGGCACCGTGCGTACCATGTCTCTTACGTCTCCTTCGAACTGACGACCCAATATGCGTTCGAGGATTACGAACTCAATTCCACAGAAAAATACCAAATAATCAGCGAGGTGGTCGATGGCCGAACCATGCTCAATTGGTGGGGTACGGGAAACCCAGGGTTTTGTCTCGCCAACTCGCTGGCCACGCCAACCGAGTATCCGACCGCCATCGTACCAGGGGGAAAGTCGGGTAATTGCCTTCAGCTTGTCACCCGCTCAGCCGGAACGTTCGGTAAGCTGGCGGGGATGCCTATCGCACCTGGCAACCTTTTCTTGGGTACGTTCGATGTGGCCAGCGCCCTGAAAGCGCCGTTGGAGGCCACCCATTTCGGAATCCCTTTCCGTCAAATACCAAAGGCCATCAAAGGGTACTATAAGTTCAAGTCCGGCGAGCAGATGACGAACGGGGAGGGCGAAGAGATATCAGGGAAGGATAACTTCAACATCTATGCGATGCTCTATGAGAATACGGACGAAAATGGTAAACAGGTGGTCCTCGACGGCACCAACTCCAACGATAGTCCGTACCTCGTCCTCTATGGTAAGATAGAGGGACAAGGAGAGGCTGACGAATGGACACCGTTCTCCTTCGACATGAAGGCGATGAACGGAAAGGAACTAGACCCGGAGAAGCTCGCCCAGTTCGGATACAGTTTCTCCATCGTATTCTCCTCTAGCTTGAAAGGAGATATCTTTACGGGTGCTGTGGGCAGTACCCTGATGATTGATGATGTGGAGGTTGAATGTAGGTAATGAAAGGGATTGTGATGAAAAAGAGATGCTTAATAACCATAGGATTCTTTCTGATGACAAGCCTTTGGGGCTCGGTGTCGGCGGACGAGCAGGAGAAGCAGACTCCCTGCGCATCGTATTTCAACGCCAAACTAGGTTATAGCCTTGGGGGTACGACTCCGTTCCCTATCCCGGCCGAGATCAGGGAAATCAAGGGGTTCAAACCTCTTTGCAATCTTTCAGCCCAGGCGCTCTATCGGATCGGGATGTCCGAACGCTGGGCCATTCAGCCCGGCTTACGTGTTGAGCGGAAGGGGATGACTTCCGATGCCAATGTGAAGAACTACGGCATGACCATCGACGATGGTGAAGGCGGTACCGTATCGGGAAGGTGGACGGGCGACGTCCGCATGACTTCGGATATGCTGCAGATGACCTTGCCTTTCTCGGCGGTCTTCTGTTGCTCCTCCAGGTGGGACCTTCATGCGGGGCTGTATTTGGGCTTCCTGTTGAGGCATAAGTTCTATGGGGAGGTCTCTAATGGTTACTTGCGGGAAGGAGATCCGACGGGGGCGAAGATAGAGATAGACGACCAACCGCAGACTTTCGATTTCTCGGAGGAGATGCGCAACCTCCAGTGGGGAGCAACGTTGGGCGGAGAGTACCATATTTGCCCGAAATTCGGTATATTCGCGGATCTGAACTGGGGGTTCAACGATATTTTCGTGAAGGATTTCACGACCATCACGTTCGGACTTTATCCAGTCTATGCGACGTTAGGTGTTTCCTACTCGCTGAAATAGATGATATTATATAATAATTAAAGAGAAAATACGTTTTAAACCATACATAGGTTAGATTCATATCATGATGAGAAAGATTATTTTTAGCATACTCTTCGTAGGAGCACTCCTGTCCAGTTATTCGACGGCTAAGGCTGAATATGCGCATGGCAGAACGCTAAATCTTATCAATGCCGATAACAGGTTGTATCACTTCGGTTTCATATTGGGACTTAACTCCATGGACTTTAACGTGACCAATTCCGCTGTGCCATGCACTCCGGGTGGGGAGATATGGACGGAGGAGAGTGAAGAGGTGCCAGAGATATGGTATGGTGAGGATACGAAGATGTCTCCGGGTTTCTCTGTCGGAATCATTTCGGACTTGCGCATCTTCTCATGGTTGGACCTGCGTTTCACCCCAACCCTTTTCTTTAACTCCCGCCAACTTTGTTTTATGACTGCGGAGGGCTTGGAACGGGAGAATGGTAAGGTGACCGTCCAGTCTAATATGATGGAGTTCCCGCTCACGCTTAAATTCCGTGGACAAAGGAAGAACAACTATCGTCCGTACTTGTTGGCGGGTGGTGCGTTCACGGTCGACATGGGCCGTTCGAGCGAAGACCCTATTATGCTGAAACAAATCGATTACGGTGTGGAGGTCGGCTTGGGCCTTGATTTCTATTTGCCTTATTTCAAGCTTGCGCCTGAACTGAAATTCTACTTCGGATTGGGTGACGTGCTGAATCGTGATAGGCCGGAGATCGCTAATATGGAGGATCTGAAATTCACTCACGCCATGTCTCGATTGACGTCTCGACTGATCATCTTGAACTTTAACTTCGAGTAAAGGAGTTCAATTTGTCACATATGTTCCCTTACAACACAACAGACAAACTCATTTTTGTCAACATAAAAAACTCATTCGAGGCAATGCAACGAAGTGAGACGAAAAATCCTTTGTATCGCAAAAATCTTTACGATTGCACTGTGAAATATTGGCGTATCGCAAACGAAAAAGCCTTATCAGCCACTCATATCCTCGGATGCTATAATGGCAAGGTGGTTGAAGTTGTTCGAATAAATAGTGTCCGGCCTGTAACATCCGGAGAATATACGGGCAGAAAGGTGTTTGAAGGTGTTGAACAACCTGATTCTACTTACATAGGCTTAGATCTTCATGAGGTTTTTGATACCTTGGCGAATTTCAATACAAAATACTGGAATCTGTAGATTTTGCGATGCATCTAATATGCGTTTTTACTCCATCCTCACATACTCCATATACTCATCGTAAGGAATGTAGCGGCCTCCCATGCTTTTGAGGTGGGGGGTCTCCAGTTGGCAATCAATCATCACGCCACCGTTTTGCGCAAACACTTTAGCCAGGAAGATTAGTGCCAGCTTGGAGGCGCTTGGCACGAGGGAGAACATGCTCTCCCCGAAGAAACACCTTCCGATGGTCACACCATAGAGTCCACCGACCAGCTTCTCCTCCTGATCCCACACCTCAACGCTCGCCGCGAACCCCTGTTCGTGCAGCGCTGTGTATGCCTTCGTCATATCATCGCCTAGCCATGCCCCTTCCATCTCCTTGCGGAGGTCTCCGCAGTTCTTGATCACGGAGGCGAAGTCTTGGTTGATCGTGACACGGTAGAGTCCTTTGTTTATCAATGTCCGCATCGAGTGCGACACGTGGATCTCGTTGGGGAAGATGACGAAACGGTTCATGGGGCAGAACCATAGGATGTCCGAATCGCGGAACGAGTACCAAGGGAAGATACCGTTCGAGTAGGCCAGCAAGAGACGGTCGATGGAGAGATCTCCGCCGATGGCGAAAAGTCCGTCCTCCTCCCCGTCCCGTGGGTCGGGAAACCCTATCTGTTCCGTCAGTTGGTAAATCATGCGCCTTGAACTAATTTTATGGATTCATTCTCCATCACCACCTCAGCGGTGCCACCCGACTTCAGGAAGCCGAAGAGGATCTCACGCATCAGGGAAGTGTTCAGTTGGTTGCGGAGCACACGGTCCATCTCCCTAGCCCCGTATGTCTTCGAATAGCCTTGTTTCAGGAGATAGGCATGCGCCTCGTCCGATATTTTCAGGGTCACGTTCTTCGCCTGCAGCTTCTCCCTAAGCTCGTCCACCTTCTTGTCCAGCACAGCCGCCGCCATTGTCTCGTCCATATCGTTGAAGGTCACCATACCATTCAGACGGTTGATGAACTCCGGCTTGAACGTCTTCTTCACCTGGTCCAGCATGGCTGTACCGGCGGACTTATTACCTCCGAAGCCGATGGAGGAGAGGTGGGCATACTGCGCACCCGCATTGGAGGTCATCACTAGGATGACGTGGCGGAAATCCGCCTTGCGTCCCTTGTTGTCCGTCAGACGGGCGTAGTCCATCACCTGTAGGAGGATGTTATAGATATCCGAATGTGCCTTTTCTATTTCGTCGAGGAGCAGCACGCAGTTAGGCGTCTTGCGGATCGCGTCGGTGAGCAGACCACCATCCTCGTAGCCCACATAGCCCGCAGGGGAACCGATCAGTTTCGCCACCGTATGTTTCTCCGTGTATTCGCTCATGTCGAAGCGAACCAGGCTGATGCCCAGTTCTGCCGCCAACACCTTGCAGAGCTCCGTCTTGCCCACGCCCGTCGGTCCGACGAACAGAAGGCTAGCGATCGGCTTGTCGTCGTCGAGCAGGCCCGCCTTGGACATCTGCACCGCCTCGACCACCTGACGGATTGCCTCGTCTTGGCCGTAGATCTTCTTCTTGATGTTCGGTTCGAGGCTCTCCAGCGTATCGTTCCCCTCCTCCTTCAAGGCGGCAGCGTCTATTTTGCAGACCGTGGACAATACATCCGAGAGGAGCGACTGGTTCACCGTCTGCACCTTGGTCTTCAGCGGGTGGAGCTCACGGAAGGCGCCCGCTTCGTCGATCAGGTCGATCGCCTTGTCCGGCAGGAAGCGGTCCGCGATGAACTTCGCGCTGTTCTCCACCGCATATTCCACCGCACCCTTGGCGTAGACCACATGGTGGTATTCCTCGTATTTCTTCTTCAATCCGTTGATGATGCGGATGGCCTCCTCGACGGAAGGCTCCGGTATGTCTATCTGCTGGAAGCGGCGTACGAGCGCCTTGTCCTGCGAGAAGAATCGGTTGTATTCCTCGTACGTGGTGGAGCCGATGAAGCGGATATTGTCCCCCTCCAAGTAAGGCTTCAGCAGGTTGCTGGCATCCATGGAGCCGTCGCCCGTCCTGCCCGCACCGACCAGGTTGTGGATTTCGTCGATGTAGACGATTGACTTCCCCTCGTTGGCAATACCATCCATGATCGCCTTTAAGCGTTTCTCGAAATCGCCACGAAATTGCGTGCCCGCTAGGAGCGAGCCTAGGTTCAGCTCATAGATCTTGTACCCCTTTAGTCGTTCAGGCACCTTCCCCTTGCGCAGCAGGTCAGCCAGACCATAGACGAGAGCCGTCTTTCCGACGCCCGGTTCGCCCACGTGCAGTGGGTTATTCTTATCCTTACGGCACAAGACTTGTATGGTTCGTTCCAGTTCCTTCTCCCTGCCGATCAACGGGTTATGGTCGTCGATATGGTCGCTGACGCAGTACACCATGCTTCGCCATGATTTTTCGCCCATGCTAGGTGAAGTCCCGTTGGAGAGAAGTCCTTCCTCCTCGTCATCGCTCTCCTCTTCTTCGTCCTCCTCATAGTCGTCATAAGCAGAGATGAAGTCGCTCAGGAGAACGCTCAGATCCACCAAGGCATACTTCTTCAGGAGGTAGGAAGCCATGGAGTCCGGCAGGTCTATGATCGCTTTGAGTATATGTGTGAAATTGATGTCGTGTTGGCCGGCGTATTGTGCGATATGGTTCGCGAGCAATAGCACCTGGGAGGTATGTCCGGAGAGTTCCACCTCGTATTGGACATCCGCAGGCACCTGTTCCACTTTGTTTGTCAGGTATTCGACCAGGTCCATCCTCAGTTCGGATGTTTGCACATCACTGATGGAGACGTAGTAGAAGCAAGGTTCGTCCAACAAAATCTGGAGAAGGTGTTCCGGCATCAGAAACTCGTGTCGGTACTGTTCAGCGCAGCATTTCGCCTTCTCAAAGATAATTTTTGTATAATCGTCATAATCTAATTCTTCCATACCATTCTAATCTAAAGGTTCACATGTAATTCTCAAGGGGAATCCCTCCGCCCTTGCCATCTTGGTGGCTTTTTCCGTTTTCGACACCGCCACGTCGTGGGAGTAGATGCCGACAGTCGCAAGTTTTTTACGATCCACCTCGATTGTTAATCGTTCCGCCTCGCTTTTAGACTTGAAAAAGACAACCATTAAAACTTTCACGACGAATTCGTAGGTTGTGAAATCGTCGTTATGGAAAATCACCTTGAACTGCCGGGGCTCGTCCAAATCCGTTCTCTGACGTTCTTTGACGGAAGATTGTTGTTTTGCCATAAAAAGCCGTTAAAAATTAATTGTCATATACAATATCGTCGGACAGGAAATAGTCGCTTGGAAATCGTTTAAAGGGTCATGCCGGTCGTTCCACCAACAGTTCATACGCTTCGCTGATCCGTTGGAACTTTTCCGTGGAGATTTTCAGTTCCTCGTCGGATGCATCGATTTGTTTGTCCGGGTGGTATTGCATGGATAGTTTGCGGAAAGCGTTTTTGATCTCTTTCTCGGAGGCGTCGGGGGAGAGACCCAAAGCATCGTAGGCCCAATCCTTAGACGAGGAGTTTTTACCTTTGGACGAAGATTTGTACGAATCATTGTGGGACGAGTCTGTCTGCTGTTTGCCCGTGTTTTCCCAAGTGAATCCGTATGCGAAATACCCGCGCTGACGGTCGAAGTCCACCTGTTTGATACAAGCAAAGCGGGCGTACATCTCAATGATTTTCGCCTCTTCTTTTTCGATGCGCGAGTCGACGACCGCGATTTCGAAGAGGGTGGTGAGTAGCGTGAGGCGCTGCTTGTACCACATGTGTTGGTTCAGTTGGAGGCAGATGGGTCTCAAATCCTTCGGCATAGGTTCCTTTATGTATTTGGACATCAAGGATAATATCTTGCGGCCCTCCTCCTCGCTGAATTCCCGAGCTAAGTATTTCTTGGCCACGTTCAGTTCGCTCTTTGTAGCCTTTTTGTCCGCATTCATCACAACGGTAAGCAACCTCGCTACGCTATCAAAGAGGGAGGAACTCGCCCCTGCGTTGGAACCCTCATTCGTTTTGTCCTTGTCTTTTTCTTCGTCGGATAGCCATCCCAACAAATAAAAGACCATGATAAGGATTATGATTGCTATGATTGGCATCGCTTATTAGAAATAAAATGATAAACCTGCCAAGAAATTGAATCCGTGGACGTCGTACCCGTACCAGCTTTGGTAAGGTTGGTTGAACATATTGTCAAATTTCACGAAGAAATCCAACCAATTCAGGAATTTATAGTCTGCGCCCACGTTGATGTTGTGCGCATTCCTCATCTTAACGGCTTCTCCATTCACGTAGGCATGTCTTCCTCCCTCGAATTGGTATCCCAAGTCGAAGCGTAGTGCCTTTGTGAAGCGATAGCTAGCGTGATAATTCAACTTCCAGTCTGGTCTTTGCCAAGCGTAATCGATTTTCTCCAAGGCCCATTTGTTGACGATAGCGTCGAAGCCCATATCCAGCCTCTCCTTGTGATGGTAGCCTAGGGATAAGCCCGCATTGAATACGCCTGCGTTCTTCTCGTACACTACATCGAACTGGCGGGTCATGACCATGGTCGTGTCACCGTTTACGATGGATGGACGCATCTTATTCACGAAGAAGTATGGGTTGTTGATGACCTTATAACCGGCATAGAGGTCCATGTCGACTCGCTTGGCCACTTTCACCCGTACTCCCGCATAGACGTCGATTGGGGTGTAGGTGTCCTCCAAGCGGACATCCGGGGCAATGTATTTATTCTCCTTCGTCACGGTACGGAAGTTGTTCACGGTATAGTCTCCTGTGACGCAGGCGTAGATGTATGCGATGTCCTTCTTTAGCTTCACTGTTCCGAAGATGTCTGGGCATACGGTTCCCTTTTTCCCTTGACCGATACCGAACGCCGCCTTGATACCGATGTTGATTTTTCCGATGTCTCCGCTGAACACCGCATTGGGTTTAAACTTCAGCATCGTGTAGTTGTTCATGTTTGCCGCATTGGCGAAGTCGTAGTATTGGTCCTCTTCCGGCAAGCTCATGATGATGTTGTACATGTCGAAGTCCATACCGATTATGTAATTCTCCATGCGGTATCCTCCGCGTAGTTTGGTGAGGATGGTATGCTCGGAAAGATCATCGTTGTTGCTGAAGAGTTGGTAATTCGTTTGTAAGTCGTAGCTCCATTTTCCGATGAACTCCTTCGTCCTGAAACGTACGTTGGCGTCCAGATTGAGGAAATGTTGCTTGAACTCGATGTTGTCCGACTCCATGTAACCCCTGTTGAACCAGGATTGCATCTCGTCATCGTATCCATAGTAGCGGAAAAGATCGTAGTCCGCCGCGAAGAACGAACTCAACTCCTTGGTATGGCGGATGGAGGAGTTGAAACGAAGCTTAGCCTTCGTGTCGCAGTCCAACGCCTTAGACTTCATGTCGCTGTTCAAAGGTGCGTAATTGTCGGCGGAGATCTTCACGTTTCCGAATGAGGACCTGTGCTTCAGATCCAAATCCATTGAGGATTTCTGTAGTTGGAAGATCGGGGTATAAAACTCTCCTAATAGGGAGGAGTAGTTGCCACCGCCTATGCGGGCGAAATGTTGTTTGTCTCCCCGTTTCCTGATGGGTTGCGCAGTCGCATAATCCAATGGATATAGCTCGCTCGGTTTCACATCGTAGGGGGTGGTCCAAACAGAGTATGTGGACTCTCTCTTCTTCGTTTCGATCGGTTTCAGCTCTGGCATGGTGCTGATTTTTCCCGCATCTTTGATGATAGGGTTATATTCCTTCACCACATCTACGTTGCGTTCAATGGTCGTGTCCGCGCTTTCCTGGGCGGAGGCTGCGGCGCAGAATGCGGTGAGTCCAATTATTAAAAACAAACGTTTCATATCGTAGTTACCCATTAATTCTCATTAACAATCTTTTCGTTTTCACTCTGTTCGATGCGGTTCAGCCTAAGTCTGATTTCAGAGGCGATGTCATCGTTTCCGTTATAGTTTTCACGGACGCTCAGCAGATACTGTTTCGCCTCGAACATCTTCCCTTGTTTCATGTAGATGTCGGAGAGAAGAATGAAGCTCTTGGCCAACCAATACTGGTGAGGCGTGTTCTTGTCGATGAAGGCGAAGATCTCCTTCTCCGTGCCGTCCAAATCACCGGCCCGGAAGGAGTACTCCTGTTTGATGAACTGCGATTCCGCACCGTATGCATCCATGCAGTTGCCCGACAATACCTTATAGTCCGCGAGCGCCAAGGCGGAGTCTCCCAACAATTCGTATGTGCGGGCCCGTGTGAAGAGCGCCTCGCGATAGATCGCCGGATCTAGCTTGTCGCTGTTGGTGAGTAGGGTAGCGGCATCGACGGTATGTTCAAGATTTCCCAGGAGGTTGTGGCAACGCATGATTCCCAAGCGGGCGGCCATTTTGTTCTCCGGGTTCTGGGCCACGCTGTCCAGCGTCTCCATGCTGGTGATGGCTTCCTTGTATTCTTTGTTGTCGTATTGTATCTTGGAGAGGAGCACCAAGGCGTTCTCTCTGTCAGGACAGCCGACTAATGAAGCGACGATGGAGAATTGTTCCTTTGCATTTTCCAAATCGCCTGATTGGTAATAACTATCTCCGAGGTTGTAATGTGCTTTGTTGGTGAAAACGCTCTCCGGGAACTTCTCCAGGAAGTTGGTGAAGCTTTTTGCGGCACGTGCATATTCCCCTTTCTCGTAGAGGTTCTCTGCGGCGAGGTAAGTGAGGGAGTCCTGCTCGGAGCGTTGGAACTTGACGAATCCGCCTAAGGTTCCCACATAATCCGCATATCCTTGGATGTTATCCTGCTCGAAATAGATGCGCTTCAGGTTGTCCAAGGCGGTATGGGCCTCCTCGCTGGTCGGGAAGTAGTCCACGATCTCCTTGTAGGTGGCGATGGACTTATTCGTATTGTTCATCTCGTCATAGAGCATGGCAGTCTGCAAGCGGCCTTTCCTGCTGAGCGGGCTGTGAGGATAATCCTTGTTCAGCGCCTCGTAGGTCTTGATGGCCTTGTCGTTCTGCTTCAGCATGATGTAGGCGCGACCGATCTCATACTTGGCGTCCGCCAGGTATTCGGACTGCGGGAAGGTCTTCTGCAGTTTGTTCAGAGTGGCTATCTTGCCATTGTAATCCTTCTGCAAACCTTGGATGAAGGCTTGTTGGAAGCAGGCGTAGTCGGCTCCTGGTCCGCGCATCGAATAGACTTGCGAATAGCTTTTCACTGCGTTCCCGAAGTCACGTTGGTAGAAGTAGCAGTCTCCGATACGGTTCGTGGCGTCGGCGATCAACGTTTTATTCTTTTCCTCCATGTTGACATACTTCCTGAACCATGACAATGCGTCTGAGTAACGTTTGTCCGTGAAACGGCTGTACCCCATGTTGTAGTGGGCGAGCGTGAACTCCTCGCAGCTTCTGGCTCCAGGCGAGTTGACGAAGGTCTCGAAGTCGCTGGCGGAATGGCTGAAATCCTTCAGCCTATAGTAGGCCTCACCTCTCCAGAAGATGGTGGAAGCCTCCAAGGTGCGGTTGTATTGTCCGTCCTTCAGGGAAGTATTGAAGTGTTCGATGGCCTTCGCATAGTTACCGTTCGTGAAGTTCTCGATACCCATGCTGTAGGCGATGCGTTGGCGCGCCTCGTAAATCTGGATGTTCTTCTCCTTGATCTTCTCGATGGATGCGTAGGCCTCCGCATAGTTCTTTGTCGTGAGGTAGAGGTTGGTCATGTAGTTGTAGACCCTATCCCTGTAACGAGAGTTCGGGAAGGTCTCCAGGAAACGCTCGAAGGCGGTGATCGACTCGTTGAAAGGAGAGTACGACTGCTCGTAGATGGTCAGAGCGTAGTTGTAGAAAGCCTCCTCCTTCACGTTCGGGTCGAAGTCCATACGGCTGGCCGATTCGAAGCAGAACCTAGCGTTGGTGATGTTCTTTTGCTTGACGTAGCAGGAACCGAGGTAGAGGTAGGCGTTCTGTCCCATCGCATCCTCGACGGCGGTCACAGTCTGAAGGCATGTGATCGCATTCTGGTAGTCGCCCGTCTGGTAATACGAGTTACCCAACATGTACATGTTCTCGCGGACCACCTGCTCCGCCTCCTTTTGGTAGAGCGAGAGGTACTTGATCGTATTTGCGTAGTCTCTCTTCGTATAGTAACATTCACCCAAAAGCCTATGGATTTCCTTGCTGTTCTTGTTGTTCGGATCAGCCTTCAGGAGCGCCTCGCCACTCTCCAGCACTTCGTCGTAGCGTTTTTGCGCGTAATAGATTTGGAAGATGTAGTAAGGGACGATCCTTGCGTATTCAGGCAATTGCTGCAACTCCTCAAAGACCGGCAGGGCGGATTCATAGTCCTTGGACAGATAATCCGTGTAGGCCTTGTAGTACTTGGCTGCGACATTGTATTTGGATTGCTGGTTCAATAGAATCGAGAAGACGTTCTTGGCCCTTTCGACCTCCTTGCATTGCAGCAACGAATAACCCAGCTTGAAGAGGTAATCGGACGATTCAGCCTGTGAGAGGAATAGCCTGTCGCATTGGTTGAACTCTTCGACCGCCTCTTTGTAGAATTGCTTGTCGTATTTATGGGAGGCGGAAAGGAAGTGGATCCTATTCGCCAAGGTGGATTGCGGGTTGTCGGACGTGAATGCGTCCATCTTCCTGCCGGCATCCTTCCGCTGCAGTTCGTAGCTGCAGCAAGCGATGTAATACTCTGTCTCGATGTAGCGTGGCGAACGGTCTTTCATGTCCAACGTCAGGAAGTATTCGTTCAAACGTTCATACGCCGCCTTGAAATGACCTTGCTCATACAAGGCCTTTCCTTCGTGGAATAGTTTGTCCGCCTGTGTGTAATCCTTTGATTGCTGCGCACATAATAACTGCGCCGAAACCAACATGGATGCTAAAATGAGTTTTTTTCTCATTGGTGTCTATTATTATACATTTTCGCAAAGATACAGAAACTAAGCGACAAAAAGCGGATGTGAAAAGTAAAATTTAATACCCATTTCTGCCAAGAAGATTTTCTCCTAAAAATTTGCAAGGAATGTTATCACTTTGCGAACAGATAGACACTCCTGTCTAACTTCTGTATTGCTATAGCGTTGTTAAGATTAACATTACGTATGACTTAAACAACAGATCACCAATAGTAAAAACCCCTGTTTGGTTTTTCTTCATTTTGACATTCTCGAAAAAAGGATATCATTCTTTCAAGTATGTCACGGATTTACAGCCTTTAAATGCATAATTTCCAATTGTTATATTATCTTTCGAATTGTCAATCACAATATTAAGATTATAACACTGCATAAATGCGCGACTTTCAATGCTTGTGACACTTGATGGTATTTCAATGCTCGTCAAACCACTACAACCCATAAATGCACTATTTCCTATGCTTGTGACGCTTGATGGAATTTCTATGTTTGTCAATCCACTACAATTAATAAATGCATATGCTCCAATGCTTGTGACACCTGATGGTATCTTTATGCTCATTAAACTACTACAGTTAGAAAAAGCATAGTTTCCAATATTTGTTACACTTTCTGGTATCTCTATACTCGTCAAACCGCTACAACCACTAAATGCATCATTTCCAATACTTGTGACACTTGATGGTATCTCTATGCTCCCTTTTATTCCCGACGGAGCAGTAATAATTTCCTTTACCTCTTTATCATATAATATTCCATCTTTCGATGAATAATAATGGTTTTCTAAAGCTACATTAATGCTTGCCAATACACTACAGCCACTAAATGCTCTACTACCTATGTTTGTGACGCTTGATGGTATCTCTATGTTTGTTAATCCACTACAACTATTAAATGCATTTTCTCCAATGCTTGTGACACTTGATGGTATTTCAATGTTCGTCAATCCACTACAATTAATAAATGCATATGCTCCAATGCTTGTGACACCTGATGGTATTTCAATGTTCGTCAAACTACTACAGCCACTAAATGCACTACTACGTATGCTTGTGACACCTGATGGTATTTCAATGTTCGTCAAACTACTACAGCCTTCAAATGCTTGGCTTCCAATGCTTGTGACACCTGATGGTATTTCAATGCTCGTCAAACTACTACAGCCTTCAAATGCCTGGCTTTCAATGCTTGTGACAGGATATACCTTACCTCCCATTCGCACTTTAGAAGGAATGACGATTGTTGAGTCAAAATCTGAACATGGAGACGACACTACAGCAATGTCAATAGTGTCAAATGTGGGACTGAATATGATGCCAAATCGCAAGGGTGTAGCAGATGTGTCTATTGCTGTGGTATCTTCGGAAATAATGCTGCTGTTTTTTTCGTAGAACACCTCCGCTATATTATCCACATCATATTTTACAATTTTCCCATCATAAAATTTGATACACATGTTGGTGGTCGCAATTATCGACAGACTGTAAGCGAATGCTGCTAAAATAAAGAGTAGTACTTTTTTCATGACTTCTCAAAAATTAATGTTTACGTATGATTTTGAATGATTGTTTATTAACGGACAGCACATAGATTCCTGCCTCGCTTGGCATTCTGACCATCGAATTCCCGTTAGCGGCAGTTTTTGTTTGTGATACCACGACACCGTTTACTGAGGTAATGGCGATAATGGAGTTTGGTCGCGCATTTTGCACACCGATAGTCTCGCCATCTATCCACATAATTCTCAATTCGTTTGTGGGAAGAGCATTGACTCCAGTCTCAAACGATTCGGTGAAGTGGTAATTCTTCACATCCTCAAAAGAGTAGGTTGTTTTTGCGTCATTGTTGACCACAAGACTTTCATTCTTGTATGTGATGACGGGATTGTCCGCCAATAGGAACGAGATTGCGGTTCCCGTTTTCATCTCGATTGTCATATACTGAGCTTCTGCATACGCACCTAATACTAGACAGAGTAAAAAGAATGAGATAAATAATCGTTTTGCCATAAATATCTTTAAGCTTAATTTCTATAATTAATTATAGGGTTTTATAATTTCTTTTTTTAGCAATTAATAGAACCCATTGTCTTGTATGAAAAATCAATTTACAAAATTACTTTTCAAAGATAGTGCAAGTACTTTGAAAAACAATATTTCAAGAGCGTGCATTTTACGTCTTTTATACATTATTAGTAAAAATCAATAAATAATCTATGATTGTAGAGGTTGCATGAATAACAAATACTTTTTGTTAAGCTGATACTTGCAAGGTGGATTCATGCAATAGTAAATATGGTTAACTAACATTTCCTGATTTTTTATTTAGCACTCCCGTCTTGCATATTTCCCGAATTTTTACGAATTTTACACTTATTGCGCAGTGTTCTCTCATGAAGTTTAAAAATAATAGCGAAGAATGTCTTCTTTCTAAGGGAACGGTCCTTCGCTGAACAAGAAACGATAAATTTATTTTTATGAAACATGTTATTTATTCAGCCGTCGTGCTCACCGCCTTATCTTTCGCGGCATGTGACCAGCCTAATGCGGGCGGACAGGCGGTGTCATCCAACAACACGGATGAGGTTACCACCATCGCTGAGATCCCTTCCGTGGGAGAGGGGGTACAATCGGAGGCGGTAGCGAACAACTCGTCAGCCATCACGGTGACGGTAAAGGGAGGCATTGACCCACAAAACTGGAAACCAGGCGAGACGGCGACCCTCACATTCAACCGATTCCCTCGGAACGCGGCGGAATGGCAAACTATTCAGGAGCAGTACGGCAACAAACCCGAGACGGCGGTACTTCTCGAACTCATGGCCTTCGAGATTTACAACCATGACAAAGAGGAGGGTAACAAATGCCTTGACATGGGCAATGTAACCAATAATATCCCCGACGTGACCAGAATCCTGAAAGACAGGTATAATCCGCAGTACGGAGACTACTACACGCCCCAACTCGTGGCGACCTACATGGAGGGTGCCACGCCCGAGAACGCTTACAAGGCGAATCAGCCTTTCACGATCCAGGTGCGCTCCCACAAGGTGAATAAATATCAGGATTCCAATGCCCTCAAGGGTACTGTGCTCTACCTTGAGGTTTATAGTTCAGGTTATGATACCCCTTGGCGGGGGATCAGCGTGACCAAACAGAAGGGCTGCCCGTACTACAAGGCGGTGAACTGCCCGGCGCTCTATACGCAATGCAAGCCTGTCTCCTTCAAGATCGATGACGAGTACACGGATATCTGGGCACAATAAAGGTAAATGGAATGCCCTGTGTGGACATTCCTACGGTATATGGGTCGAGAGGACTATCCTTCAATGGGTTAGTCCTCTTTTTCTGCTTTTGTGATGGTTATCTCCACATTGCTATCCAGCCCGTTCATCATGCGCAACGCCCTGATGGTCTGCGCATCCGAGTACTCTCCTACGATAGGCACGCGCATGTAGTGCTCACCGTCCCAATCTCCGGAGCCCTTTACGGTGAAGTTTACCAGATAGTTGTGCGAGTTGCTTATGGTTGAGCTAGCCTCACCGAAAGCCTTGAAGATTTTCATAAGATGATCTAATATTCCCATGGTGTTTTCATGTTATTGATTAAGCAAATATACATAATTGACTGAAATCATGTATGATAATTATGCATGGATTTGATCTTGTTGGCTGTTCGCCCAATGGCAGATACGTTAAAAGCCCAAAAGTAGAGGCTGTTCCGGAAGACCAGAACAGCCTCTTGAGCAATCCTAGCTATTGTGTGATAGCTGCCTATTTCACGATGATATATTTCGTGTATACCCCGTTGTCGTTTGTGATATGCACTATATAGATACCCGTCGGACGGTCGGAGAGGTCTATTTGCACCTCCCTGCTCGATGATCTTCCCTCGAATACGACAATGCCTCTCATATCAGCGATGGTGATCAGGTTATCCCCCTCCTCGTCGAATCGGATGTTAAGCACATCCTTCGTCGGAACAGGATACAGCTCGACATTCCATGACTCATCATTCAAATGCTCGTTGAGCTCCGTCATGAGATACTCCATGCTGTTGATATCACCAACATGGTATAGACTATCCTCACAGGAGATGAACTCCGTCCTGAAGTTGGCGTTTTTCGTGCTGAATCCGTCTCGTAGGTGGATGTATTTACCACTTCTGAAGACGACATCGCAGTTCTGCACCGGACTCTCTCCGACTAAGTCGTACATGGCTTCAATCACAGTATCTTTTTGCTCGCTGTTTTGTGCGACCACTCTTCCTTTCAAGTCGTAACGGCAAAAGATGAAATCACTCTCACTTGAATAGAATTGAGGAGCTTCGAAACTTTCATTATCATTCTCCCTCCTCAACAAGGTAGAATGTTTATCGTTGTCTTTTGCATAGACGAAAGCCTCTTCAAATGACACTTTATTGTCTTTATTCACATCGATATAATCTCCATTTTCCGGTTTCAATCCAAGATATGTGGTACCTGTCAGAGCGTCGAAAAACTTCTCGAAAAAGCAACTGAACTCACCATTAGTGCTCCATGAATATCTACTTGCCGAGGTGGCCGTGACGATGGTCCTGTTTGCTCCCTTCAGACTACTGAGGAATCCACCGCTGTAACACTGCGCGAAAAAGATATTGGCATGTTTAAAGGAGATTCTATCCAGGAAGTCCCTCACGTCAGCAGGATATATATTCCGAGTGCTGAAGGGGTCCCATAGACATATCTGATTCACATTGCCATGGTCTGTAACGAAGATCCATAAATTTTCAATGCCTCCGATGGTGGAAAGGGAATCGAATACATTCAAGACATTGTTCCTTGTGGCGGAATAGTCGATGTCGGGAATTCCATCCCCATCCAAGTCTGTCGGAGCATTTATCTTGTAGTAACGGATAGCACCAAGCTCTTCTATGAAGACATCAGACGGCATTACAGCGGCGTCGGGCATGTTCTTGATACTGTCTCTTCTGATTAATGTCTCTACACCGGGGTCCAATCCATCCGCCATCAACACAGTGATGTTGGAGGCTGGTATGCCTTCGATATCCGTGAAATACTGATAAGTCAGAGAGCAATCGTTCCAATATTGAACATGATTGCAGTAAGAGTCGCCTCCTCCACTGATGATGATCACATGGTCATTGGGAGCAGACTTTCCCGTCTTCTCGTAGATGCCCGGAGAAACAAGTTTGTATATGTCATCTATACTTCCGCTCCGGAGCGTGTTTGTTCCCCCATTGAAACTTACCCCTTCCTGCGCCACGGAGAGGCCCATGGACATAAGAGAAAGAATGGATGGGAGAAATATATATTTTAGCGTTTTCATGCTCAATTATTTTTCTAATGATTCAACTTTCGCCTTCAACGCTTCGTTCTCTTTCTCCAATTGGATCAGGTGCAGGGTGAGCTCCTCTACTTTTTCGAGCAGAAGGTTGCTCATCTCTGATACGCTCATGCCGTTTTGGGAGATTTCTGCGGCGGACGGGATGCCTGGGAGGTGCTTGTTTTCCTTCACGTAGCTCTCCACCTCCTTCAGCGACTTGAGGTTGTAGTTCTCCTCGAACACGTAGTCGGCCGCGTTGTCGAGGTCCACACGGATGTCCTTGGCCTTGAGTTGGTTGACGTTCATGTTGTCTGACGTGAGCTTGGACACCTCTATCTCGTCGTGGCAGGTGATCTTGCCGTTCACCGTGAGGTCGTTGTCCATGAAGACCGAGCCGATGTAGAAGCGGTAGCTGTTGCCTCGGAAGTTGAGTGGCGAGTATCCGCCCATCTCGTCGGACGTGATGGTGTTGGTCGGAACCTCACCCTCGATGTTGACCACCCTGTCGAAGTGGATGCTGGTGCCCGGGGAGGTGAGCAGGAGGAACATCTCGTCGGAGATGTCCAGCACGGTTCTACCCTTCACATACAGCTTGTTGATGTCGCTGCTGGCTTGCGCGCCGATGGCCACGTTGCCCTTGAAGAACGCGTTGCCGTAGCGGAACTTGTAGTCGGAAGCGTTGAAGTGCAGGGAGGTGAGGTTGCCTTGCACCTTTGACTCTATCGTGTTGACGGACTTCTCCAGGTCCCTGTCGCTTGTTTGGCTGATCGCTATGCCGGAGTTGCCGGTGGTCTGCACATGGAAGGAGGAGTTGGTGACGTTGAAGTTGATGTTGCCCTCGAACCAGGTGTCTCCCTTGACGTACAGCTTCTTCGTGTCGAGCGGCTCGGTGCCGATTCCCACGTTACCATTCCTGAATGCGAACTTGGAAGCCTCGAAGCTGAGGCCGAATTTCGAGTCGTTGTACCCCGTCGTGTGGATGACGCTTCCGCTCCCGTCCGTCTCGTCCTTGAAGTCGAGCTGGTGGTAAAGCGCTGTCCTGACCGAAAGGCCGCCATACAGGGCCGTCTTCCCACTGACATCCAATGTTTCAAACGATTCGGCGTTCGCCGCAGACACTGATAGAGCAACACCCATTGCCGCTATCCCAAATCTTTTCAAATCCATAAAGCTTTTTTGTTTTAATTATAATTATAAAGTATTGATAATGATTCCATTGCATACCGACTAAGCATGCTTGCCTTTTGTGATGTCCTAATGCTGATGAATGTGCCCCTTTATGTTTTATGCTACGGTTTTACATTACAGTTTTTGCTACACGATAACACTTTATGACATACACAATCATTCCACTTGACATGGCGTAACACTGATAAACTTACATATGTCGGTTAATGGTTTTCTAATCCATTTTCAGCGAAGATAGTATTTATATCGCTGATTAATTGAGGATAAAATACCCAATGCCTTAGAATAATGATTCCACAATATTTTTCTCCCTCATGTTTCTATCTGTCGAGGACAATCGGTGAGGGCTATATTGTTTGATGAATGTTGTATGTGCGCAGATATTTTTGTGAAGTGTCTATGTTACAGAAATGGATGATTGCCGGGGAAATGCTTATTTGAAAATGCAAAAACTATGCCAAAATGTCGCTTTTTGTGGAATGCTACATTTTTTCTTGATGTTTGTATACGAAAAATATGGCGGTGGAAAGAGCGTGTGTTAGTTGTCCCGGCAAATCCTTTCTCCGTCTATCCCTATCGCATCATTCCCTCGACTGGTCGATGGAATAGAAAAATGAATCGGCCGACCATCCGATGGCCGACCGATTCGAAAATAGACTAACAAATAACAAACTACATTTTATCTTATTTTTCTTCCCAGTTTTCCCAGTTCTTGTACTTACCGGACCATTTTCCTTGTGCACCGGAGATGTTTCCGCTTATGAACTCACCGTTTGGCGTGGTGAAGTCATCTTTTCTGAATGACTCGTGTCCGATGTGCCAACGCATCCATGCGCAAGTGGCCGCATGACCTGTCCAAGGACCTGAACCGTGTCCGTATCCGCCTTCACCCTGGTCAGGACCGCCTGTCAGCATGATGAGGCAAGCTGGGCAAGATACGCCATTGTTATAGTCTCCCTCCGCGTTCGGACGCTCCATTCCGGCCTCACCGTAAACGATAGCGATTGGTTTGCCGTCTTTCATCTTTCCCATGGCGGATCTGTTTAAGTCTCCACTGTTGTTCAAACATGCTGTGTAGACGCGGGAATCCCTCAACCATGCTTGCTCAGACTCCAAACCTCCCATGGAGTGTCCGGCACAGCCGACGCGGTCCATGATGAGCTTGTTGTAGAATTTGCTGTTAGGATTACTGTTCTCTTTCTCCAACCAGTTGATTGCGGCGATTGCTGGATCTCCGCTACCTGGAGACTCCTTCAACTCCAATACGACGAATCCGTGGGAAACCAAACGGTTGATCATGTTCGGATAGTTGCCTGGCTTCTCTCCTCCACCAGGTCCCCAGATGATGACGCCGTGCTTCACGTTCGGGTCGTTGGAGAGTTGGGATGGATAGTTCATAAAGCATTGTCCGTCAGGACCCGTGTAGCGGTCTGTTTGTACTCTACACTGTCCGTCTCTGTTCGGGTTGTCTCCGGAAAGGAACACCTTGATGGTTGGCTCTTCCTGTTGCTGTTGTTCCTCCTCCTCTATGAAGTCGACTTGTTTCACGTCGGCTGTTTGGTAGAACACTTCGGTACCGTCCGTTTTGAGGACACGCATCTTGTAGGTTGTTGTTTGAGCGGATACTCCCATCGAGAATAATCCGGCTGCCAAAAGGATAAAAATCTTTTTCATTTCTTTATTACTTTAATGGTGGTGGTGTTTAATTGAATGAGATAGAGGCCCTGAGGCTGTCCGTTGAGGCTGATTTCCAGGGAACCCTCTTCCGAGGTCTTGTACTCCTGGATGAGCTGTCCATTGACGGTGAAGAGTTTCACTTGGAGGGATGGCTCGAATCCGAGCATCCGGACGCCCTCTTCCGTCACGAAAAGGTATCCCATTTTCCCCTGTGTTGTCACTACTCCTGTTGGATCTGATTCCGCAAAGTAATACCTTGCGACCTTCCCTAATGGGAATTCCGCGCTGGCGATGTTTGTTTTCACGACGAGATTGGCTCCACTATATGTCAGGACGGGTTTATCGCCCAGATCATAGCAAGTCTTCTCCGTTTCCTGAGAGTTCTCTTTGTTTTGCTCGACTATTAGCACTTCGGCATTCGCCGCCAATGTTAATGCGAGTAACGTCAATGAAGAGAAAGCTCGTCTAAAAAAGAATTTTTTCTTCATGGTTTTTACTTATTAATGGTGTATAAATGTAAGGTCAAAGCGTTTTCGCAATGGTTTTTTGCATCCTCTGATGGCTAACTGTGGAAACCCATATCATCCATTCTTCCCCTCTGTTGTTCCTCGAACGAAATGGAGATGTCCGCTTGGGGTTCGCTGGAAAGCGTCTTTCTGTGGTTTTTCAATGGTCCTCCCCCAAAAAAGTGTAATAACAAACAATTGTGTTATATTGTGTTATTAGATGTATTGGTTTATGTCGCTCAATCCTGATTTCCCAAGATTGAACGTGGCAAAGTTAAAAAGTTTTTCTAAAAGCAAAAAAAAAATGGCGTAAAAATGGGTTTCGTGTTCCGGAGGACGCATTATAGCGAAGGTGCGCACACCTTTCCCATGGTGCTGGATGTGGGGTTCGAAAAACGGTATCCCCTCTTTTTTCTGCCCTTTGAGTGCATCATTTTAAGTTTTTTTATATATTTGGGGGCTAGTTTTTGGGTATAGTATATTGTTACACGAAATTTTAGGTTATGAAACATATAGTTAGACCATTTATTATCGCTTTGGCAGTGTTGTGCGGGTGCGTTTCAGGCATGGTTGCACAGAATTCTAAGTTTATTGATATAAACATTAATTCAGGCAATCCTGCATTTCCTTTTCCTCAGTTTTTGGAGTATAAGGAAGGAAAGTCTCTTGCAAAGTATAATGCGGAAGGTGTGACGCATGCGGATATGGAAAAGACCATGCGCGAGGCGTACGAGATCATGAGCCATAGGGCCAGATATACGGGGCAGGAGGTTGGAGGTGTAAGATATATCTCTTTTAACCCACGGTCGTTATCGGCAGATGAGAGAGATGGAACATTTGCACCTAAATGTTCAGAGGGCGACGGATATATCTTGCTTGCCGCCGCGATTTTTGCTGATCAACCTACATTCAATGGGTTGTGGATGTTGATACACGATTCGAAGATACCTAAGGTGAAAAAATATTCTGATGGAAGGATTTTGTATCAAGATTATCCATACAGCCCTGGTATGGCATGCTGTTTTACCTCTGATGAACATATAGAAGGTGAAAAAACAGGTCCTCATGGAGCATATCCTGATGAAGGTTCTGCTACCGATGGTGACGATGATATCGCTTTGGCTCTTCTGATTGCTTACAAGCAATGGGGAGATACAATGAAGATGGATGGAAAACCTGTTGTTGTTAATGGGGAACCTATTTTGTACAGACAGATGGCGAAGGATTACATTTCGGCGTTTGTTGATACATTCATGTATACCGCTGTTAACGGAGACGGAACTATATATAGGGGCGGACATACTAGTGGAAATATCGGAATAGATGGATATATCCATGGCGGAAATAAAGGCGGTGATATGACCCAATGGAGGCAGACGCAGCGAGACTATCCGGATGTTACGCCGAGTTGCAATATTGGTAATGCGGATGCATTTTTCGATTATGCGGCACCAGCTTATTTCAATGAGTTCGCCAGATGGTTGGAAGAGGATAATGTGGAAAACCCGGATCCTAAAAATGCGTGGAGAATCCAGCAATATAAACGAGGGGAGGCATCTTGTGACTGGTTGATGGGTGAGGCATATAAGCAGGGCTTAATTCCTTCCATAGGTAAGTTCGCTTTCAATGGAAGCGATACTCAGGTGACGTTTACCAGAGGACTTAATGGAGAGGATTTCCGATTGGCATGGCGTACGATCTTGAACTATATCTGGCATGGCAATCCGGAAACCACGTGGAATCCTAAGACACATCAGGTGGAGGCGGGAGGTAATACCTTCGAGCGCGATATGGCCCTTCGTTTTGCCGAGTTCCTGAAAGATGCTCCAGGACAAGGTACGTCGCCTACCTCAAATCCTAATAGTGGTGGACAATCTTCTGGAAGATGTATTACAGCTGGAGCATCTCCAGATCCTGGTCAACCATATTGGTCTGGACCTTGTAATATAGTCCAGCAATATTCCCAAACAGGAGAAGTCGATGAGTTTTATCCTACTAATTTCACTGTGGGTTGTGGTTCACCTTCCGCAGTAGCGTCGGGCGACTTGGAGTTTTTGGGAGATATGTATAGGGAGAGTGAACTTAGATGGGACGGAAACGATTGCTCCATATCCGCGTCATCTCCTAAAAGATATAAGGAGAGTACTCCTAAATATTTCCATGGATGGTTCCGTAACCTCGGTTTGTTGGTCAACTCTGGTAACTTTCATGCACCGAGCTCCATGGCTCCTGCTCCTAATATGAAGGTCTATATGTCTGTGGATAAGACATACGCATATGTTGATGACCAGATTGAGTATACGGTTCAGTTCCGTAACTATGGATCTAAAGATGCTACAGATGTTGTTATTGAGACCACTCTTGATCCGAATTATGAAGTGGTGGCCATCACAAGGGGAAATGGAACAATAACACAGGGTAAAAAAATTAACTGGAATGTCGGTACTGTGCCTGGATTCAAAACTGGTAAACTGAGTGCCACTATGGACTCTGTCTCCTTCATCGTTGTGGCAAGGGATACGCTTAATCCACGTATTTGTTTGGTAAGTACTATTTCAACCACCGATGAGAACAATAAGTTCGAACCATGGATTAGTAATGAATACCCTAACCATGCTACCGCTACAATGGAAAGGAACTGCGTGGATATCTTGCCAAGCCGTACTTTGCAATTGAAGAAGACCGCATCGAGGACTGTCCTGAACCCGGACAATATAGTAAAGTTTACGATTGAATTTGAAAATAAGTCTTTGGGAGAAGCTTCTTGGTTGAATGGAGGACGAGACAATGTGCGTTTGTCATATGCTAATTATCTGTCGGGAGATAATGCCTATACATTTATTCAGGGATATCGTTTGTGGCATAGCGCATCTGAAGCGTATATCAATACCGGAAACTATAGGTGCTCTTTCTTTATGTATGATGCTGCCGCCATCGGTGTTTATGACCCAGTGGATAACCCTACAGGATGGGGCGTTTATGATGACGGTCAGGCTGCGGACCTTAAGAAATATGGATTGAATAATGGTGATGATACGTTAAAGTTCACATATCAGCGTGTGCCATATTATGAGGATCCTGAGACTGGAAAGAGGTGTAACCAAAGATTGATTACGCAGTTCCCTAGCACGCTAATGGCTCCTTCTTCTTGGGTCTTCCAGAAAATCGCTACAGATAATGGCGGTGGAGAAGGTGCTGGAAGTGGATTCTGTTTTATCCATAAAGGTATCGGAGGTCCATTCTTTATTAGAACTGGTCTGAGGATCAAAGCAGGAAACTCTGATATGGTGATTGGCAAAAAATTCTATGACGATTGGTCATACGAAAAATTGCATGTTCCTACCGGACAGGCATCGACGATGCAGGGGTCTCCTTTGTTCTTGCTGACGCCATGTTACGCTAATTATGATAATTTAGGATATACGGTTGACAAACATGGACGCGACGTTTGTGATATCAAGGGTGTGTCTAGTGTGGATCATTACGATCGAATATTGGTGGAGGAGTTTGATGGTTACACGTGGCGTAGAATTCTGGGTAGGGCACCACGCCCTGGTCGTGAGGCATACGATGTGACGATCGTCGATACGATTCCTTACGAGTTGGAGTTCTTCGCATGGATTGATAGCACAGCCTTGAAGGACGAACAGGAGAATAGAATCAAAGCTACGTATACTCCTGCTCCTGCTGGTTGCAAGGAATATAGCGGTATTGTGAAATGGACAACGCCGGTTATGCTGGTCGGCGAGAAAGACAAACTGGTTTATTCTTGTGTCGCCAGAGACTTGGGGTGCCCAGATGCGGAGGATGTATATTACTCGAATGTGGCATGGATCTCGTCAAGGACAGACTCCCCTGATTCTTCTCGCGTTGACCTCAGGACAACCTGCTCTGAAATTCCTCCGGTAGGAGAGGCGCAGGAATCTTTGTTCAAGAGCGCTGATAAGAAATCCGCTGATCAAGGTGAGACGGTGGAATATAAGGTCAAGTACATCAACAATACGGGTACTCATGTGGAGGCGAATTGTAAATCGACCAATGGGTGGAAACCTCTTGGTAACAGTTCTTTGCCTTCTGTGGAGGGTGGCCATATATTGCTGAATACTGAAACTTCTCATATGTTCTCTCCTGAGTATTCTTATGGTAGAAATGGAGATGTTTATCTTTCAATGGATAATTGTGATAGAGATGCTATAACTAATACTTGGGTGGTGTTGAGGTACAAAAAAGGAACTCCGGGCCAACGAGGATTTGAAGGCGTCGCAGTAAAGCTTATTCCTCACTCTTCGACGTCTAGAACATTTAAGTGTGAGGTCTATGATGGTGATAAAAAATTGTCATTGGGAGAATTTGATGATGATGAGGTGGTATATCGTGGCAATGTTAGTAATCCGGAGTTTAAATTAAGTATTGTTGATGATAGGTTGTATCTTTATATCAATAATGCGGAGGATGATTGGGAAGATGTGGTAAGAAGCTGGAAAGGCTTGTCTAATACAGACCCGGGTTGGTTTGGTATGTATGTGAATGGCAAAACAAACGCCGCACCTCACTTGACGGAGTTTATCACTGACCTCGATTATGCGTTCAACGTCACTTTGTATGACCAACTTCCTGAGGAACTTGGAAACGTGACGAACATTTCTGATAATGGATCTTGGGATGAGTCGAAGAACTTCATCTCTTGGCCAACTGTCGCTACGACTGTGGAAACGGCCATTCCGCCGATGGATTCTGTTGTCCGCACTTACACTGCTGAGGTTAAGGCTTGTGTGGATAGATATATCACCAACATGGGTATTGGTACCGTCTATGGATTGGATACCCTTAAGGTGCTCAACACAATTGCTTGTGGCGTGGAGGAGTGCGAGCTCACAAGCGCGGACATCCGATTTATTGGTGATGTTGATAAGATATGTGAGGGCGATTCGGTCCTCCTTGCTGGATTCGGTGATGACGGCAAGGATGGTTCACGATTCATGTACGAGTTCTTCTTGGGTGATGTCTCCTTGGGTAGGGCCTCTTATTCGGGCGAGATCTATGTGAAGAAGGCTGGCTCGTACCATGTGAAGGTGAGCAGCCCGGTTGACCCTACTTGCTTCTTGGAAAGTAGAAAGATTACTTTGACGGTGAATGAACGGCCAGTCGGACAAGACTTCCCTCTTGGCACGCTCTGTGTCGGCACTGTGCCGAGCGATAATGCTAAGTATGCGGAGATGGTAACTACCATCGATGGCAGACCGGTTGGTGTTAACTATAATTGGGTGGGCGACAATGGTGGTGTGCCTATCGTCTTCCCTTCTGTGTCGACGGATGCGGTGGGCGATTTCGACAAGCCTTATTTCCTCAACACGGAGGATGGCTGCGTCAGTGACACCTTCCACCTCACCTATACGGTGGCGGATACTGCTGTGGTGAAACTCTCTGACCTCACAATCTGTTCGGGCCAGTCTGGCACATTGACTGCTGGCACCGACGTGACGTATACTTACCTCTGGAGCGACGGTTCCACCCTGAATGAGTTGGTTACCGACCAGGCTGGTAGATACACGGTGGAGGTTACTACTCCGGAAGGTTGTAAGTCGAAGGCTTCCGCTACCATTACGGTGGCGAGCGAGCTGAAGGTGAATCTGGGTGCGGATACCACTATCTGCGAGGGCAACCTCCCATTGGTGCTCGATGCTTCCAGCAGCTACGACACGTATGAGTGGACGGACGGCTCCTCGCTTTCTACCCTTAGTGTCACTCAGTCGGGTGAATACGAGGTGAAGGTGACCCAAGGCTCTTGCTCGGGTTCGGGTAAGATCTCTGTGACGGTTTCCCCTACGCCGGAGCTGAAGGGTACGTTCAAGGTTACCTATCTGGTGAACGATACGACTGCCGCTGGTATCTTCGATAAATCGCTGACCACTTACGATGCGTCTGTTCTGGAGAAGGAGAGCGGTGTTACTTATATTTGGTACGACGAGAATCAGAATGAACTCTCTTCCGAACCAATACCGGATGTTCCGACTGGTGGCGGCAATGGAACGGCCATCTATTATGTGAAGGCGAAGAACGCCGAGGGTTGCGAGTCGCAGTCGCAGAAGGTGACGGTTCAGATTAGTGGCTCTCCTATGCCTACTGCGGCGGATGTGGATTACTGTTTGAATGCGCCGGATGTTAAACCACTTGAGGCTACTCCGGGTAGCAATGGTAGTGCGACGAACTGGACGCTTCGTTGGTACGATGCTGCGGGCAATCAGCTGAACGATGCGCCTGTGCCGGATGTTACGGTTGCTGGTGCGACGAATTACTATGTTTCCCAAGTGGATGAACAAGGCACGGAGGGTGGCAAGGCGATTGTCACGGTGAACGTCTATGCTTTGCCTCAGATAGAGGCGGAACCTCAGAATGTTACGCTTTGTAATACACCTTATGCGTTGAATACCGCATTCCGTGAGGCGAGCGGATTGTCTGTGACTTATAGTTATTTCGATACGAACAAGGATCCGATGACTGATGCTGACCCTAAGGCGGAGACGTCTGGTGCCTACTATGCGAAGGCGTCGTATGCGCCTGTCACTGGCTTGCTTTGTGAGTCGGCGGACTTCGTTGCTGTGGATGTGGTGATAGACCAGATCACAGACATCAAGTTGGTCGCTTCTCCTAGCATCTGTCCGTTGGGTGAAACCGAACTCTCCATTTCTGCTAAGAGTGAGGTCAGCCCGGTTGCCTTCTCATGGAGTGGCGACGCATCAAGCACTGATCCAACCCTGACGGTGAAGGACGAATCAGGAGAATATGGCAAGGTTTATTCTTACGATTTGAAGGTGACCGCTGGACTCTGCGAGTTCGATACTTCCGTGACTGTCACGGTGGGTAGGGGTGTGCTCACAGGTTCGCTCACCGCTAATGGCGCAGAGACGAGAACTTACCGCACTTGTGGCGATGAGGATATCTTGCTGGGTGCTACTCATGTGGGTACGGATTTCAAGTGGACAACTGCCGATGGTGTGTTGCTGGAGGCGAGTGCTTCCACAACGGTGCGCCCTACGCAGACTACGACGTATGTTCTCTCCTTCGTGAATGAGTGTGAGACATCTGATACGATAGTGGTGGAGGTTTATCCATTCTCCTTGTCTACCCAATTTGCGGATTTGGATACCTCGGTATGTGAGGGTTCTTCCGCTTCGGGTCGCCTTATCCTCAGCGGCTATGACGAGAATATGGCGGGATCTTATATCAAATGGTTCAAGGATAATGTGGAGTTGCCGGCTTATGCTGGGCTCTCTACGTTGGATATTCCTAGTGTGACGTCTCAGGATGGTGGTACATATACCTTCGAGGCAAGCAATGGTATCTGTTTGGCGAAGAACACGGATGGCGTCACTTCCGCTAAACTGACGGTGAAACCGTTCGTTTCTTTCTCGACGCCAAGTGAAGTGGTTGCCGCTAATGGAGCCTCCGCTTCTCTTGAATTGCAGGATCTTGTTCCTTCCGATGCTACGGTTGTCTGGAAGGGAAGTGTGAACAATGGAGTCGGTAATCCTTACCAGATCGCTCAAGTATTCTCTGACGAATTATTCGATGTGAATGTCTCCGCGGATGGTTATTGTGAACGTGATGGACAGTTGCAACTGGTGGTGGATGCGAAGGTGATCATTGCCGCTTCCACGTCTACACCTAAGATCTGTTTGAATGGTGCTGCCTCTTTGGCGGCTGATACGACAGGTACGGGTCATCTGTTGCATCCTGAGAAATACTCGGTTGTTTGGTATGCGTGTGATGGGTCTGGCAACTGCGGATCGCTTCAGATGAAGGGCTTGAGTTTGACTCATTATCCTGAGTCTGATATCTCCTACTATGCGATGGTTACTTATGGTGATCAGGTGGCATATAGTGACACAATTCCTGTCACTGTGATACCTCAGGTTTCTTATTCCATGTCTACTGATGTTGTGTCCTGCTCTGGTGAGGAGGTTACATTGTCCGTTGATATTGAAAATGCTCCAGACGCTGTTGTGACTTGGTCGGACGGCTCGGAGGGTAATGAATTGACCGTAAGTCCTACCGAGGCGACCAAGTATGGCTTCACTATCACGCAGGATGGTCTCTGCCCTCAGACGGATAGTATTCTAGTCGCTGTAAGGGAGAACCCGTCCATCCAAATGGAGGATGACATCGTTGTATGTAGTGGCAAAGGCATTAGTTTCGACCCTACGGTTAGCGGAGATGATATCGATACATACCATTGGATCAACCCTAATGGAGATACCATCGCACATACTCAGAAGCTGACCATACGGATGGACCCTATGTCGGGCACCTATACCTTTGTGGCTGTCTCCTTGTTCTGTGGTGAGGCTGTCGCTACCCAGAAGGTGGATGTCGTCGCAGCCCCTGAGTTGTTGATTGACTCGTTGTCCCTCAATTCCCGCAAATTAGTGCCGGTGGGTCGTGCTGGACAGTATGAGTTTAAGTTGGATAACAAAGATTGGAGCACGCAGGATGTCTATGAGAATCTCACGTATGACTATCCACATACGGCTCTCGTGAGGGACGAGTTGGGCTGTGAAGGAATGACTGTCTTTGTCGTTACGGCTCCTCCGATCGCTATCCCTGATTATTTCACTCCAAGCGACGATGGCTTGAATGATACATGGGATCTTTCAACCATCATGGATGCATATCCGAACACTAAGGTGACCATCTATGACCGTACGGGTAAGGTGGTGGCTGTCTTGGAGGGTGACACGTCGGATTGGGATGGTACATACAATGGATATCCGCTCCCATCCACGGATTATTGGTATCTGATCAACGTGCCTGAGATTCGTAGGCAGTTTACGGGCCACTTTACGTTGATCCGTGCGAAGTGATGTTGTTAGGTAGTATGATGATAAATGTGGAGGCGCTCAATGAACGTCTCCACTTTGTTTTCTTTTAATGTTTTATATTCATGAATGTCCGTTTCTTAGTCTCTTTTGTCTTTTGCTGCTGCGGTATTTCGCTTTCCGCCCAGGTCTCTTATCGCTCCGCGGAAACCATCGAATATATCGAACGGTTTCATAAGACGGCCATCCGTGAGATGTATCTTTATAATATTCCGGCAAGTATCACTTTGGCGCAAGGTATCTTGGAGTCGGGTAGTGGACGGAGTCCCTTGGCTGTCTCCGCTAACAACCACTTCGGCATCAAATGTACAGACGATTACAAGGGGAAAAAGTATCATCAGGACGACGACCGTAGGCATGAGTGCTTTCGGGTCTATGCTACTCCCGAACAGTCTTTCCGTGATCATTCCCTTTTCTTGCTTCGCCCCCATTATGCGGATCTTTTCAAATTGCGGATCACCGACTATAAGGGTTGGGCGAAAGGCTTGAAAAAGGCGGGCTATGCGACGAACCCTAAGTACCCGGCTTTGCTGATCGAGGTTATCGAGCAGAATTATTTGGATATCTATGACCGTAACCCGGAGAAGTTCCTTCCCCGTGACGGTTCGCAGGACGATACTCCTTCGAAGCGTAAGTCCGAGCCACGCAAACAACACGAAAAGAAGCCTTCTAAGGATGTTTCTCCGAAGAAGACGGACAAACCCTCGAATGATGGTGGAATTGAGCGAATCAACGGTGTTAAATGCGTCCGTGTGAAGTCTGGCGACACTTTCTATGGATTGTCTAAACGTGCGGGCCTCTCTGTCGATAAGTTGAAGGCATATAATGATTTCCCTTCTAATTATGTTTTGAAGTCTGGAGAGTATGTTTTCTTCCAGCCTAAGAAGAAGTCCTCTTCCAATGTCTCTACGCATCGTGTCGTGAAGGGCGACACTTGGCTATCCGTTTCCCAAAAGTATGGTGTGCGGTTGGAGGATCTGAAGAAGATGAACCGAAAGGTGTCGTTCCGTGTGGGGACGAAGCTGCGCCTTAAATAAGCTTATCTATCGCATATTATTAACCTAAATTATACAGACATGAAAACACATGTATTCCCTATTCTTGCTTTGGCAGCTCTTACCGCTTGCTCGGGCAATGTGAACAACAACAATGAATCCGCCGCTCCTGCAGACTCTACCCAGACGGAGACCGTTGCCGGTGACAATACCGCAAATGTGCTGAAGGATGCTGTTTCGGTGTGGACGCAGAATGAAAGTATCCTGGGCATGAGTGAGGAGGGAAAAGTGAGACTGCCAGACCAATATGCGTTGTTCGATTTGGATGGGGATGGTAACGATGAGATCCTGTTGCGTGAGTGGATCAAGGATTCAAATTTGACGGGCTATTTGGCGCTCTTCACCAATGGTAAGGATGGTTTGCAGTTGGTGGAACTGACCTATCAGACGGGACAAATCGGTGGCTTGACCTTCTACAAGAATGGATTTGTGAGAATTGAGTCAGGCAATGAAAGCGGCACTTATGGGCAATATGATTATGTCAAGATAGAGAATAGTTCCGTTGTCCGTTCCTTCATATCCGCTTTCGGGGAGGATGAGAACGAAAAAGAATATAATAATTTCTACAAAATGGAGGCTGGTCAGGAGAAGCAAACGATTTCTTCGGACGAGTTTTCGTCTGCCATCGCTGGTTGCGACAGTGAAAATACATATCAGTTGGATGGGTTTGATTGGAAAAGTGATTTTTAGACATTAGACTTTAGCGGGGGAACGTGTGTACGTATGTTCCCCCGTTAATTGTAAATAGTTAAATCGTAAATCCCCCAACGCTTAAACATACATTCTATGATCTGCCCGTCCCAGCCGCATAAACGATTGTTGTAAATCGTAAATTGTGCCACACAATGCTCATAACCCAAGCCCCATAGGAGCGGAAACAGCATAGGCAGCGGTGTCAACCCCTGTGTGACGAACGGGTGTGCGGTAGAAACCCCGAAGGGGTGGCCACTAGATGATTTTGAATTAAGAATTTAGAGTTAATGCGTGGGATGCGCATATATGAATGTTAAATCGTAAATTATTACAAATACAGAGGGAGGTTACCCGATTAGGTAACCTCCCTCGCTTAATTATTATGTGTTATGTATAAGATTTTACAATCCTCTGCTTTGCAGATCTTTTTGAATCCATAGAAGTCTCTCCTTGATGAATTTCTTCATGACATCGATGGACTTCTGGTAGTCTTCGATGGAGACGTTGTTGGTGCCGCCACCGCCGCCCCACATGCCGCCACCGCCGCCTGCGGAGTAGCCGACCTTGTTGGCCGTTGCTGAGAGCTCATTCTCTTTACCCTTCTTGTCGATATAAGCCATGATGACATCCATGTCTTCCACCATCCAGTCGATTCTCTCCTTTACCAAGGCGAGGAACTCTTTCTGTTTGAAGAAGTGCAGGAACCAGTTGGTGTTGGTGCCTTGTTCCTTGGCGCCGATGTAGTAGTCTTCCGGCTTGTTGTACCAAGCGTAGTCGGTTCCGCCACCGCCGCCGAACATACCGCCGCCGCCGAACATCGTCTCAAACGGGTTGCCACCGAAAGCGAGGTCGAAGTCCCAAACTGGACCCATACGGATGATGCCATCCTTCATGATGTGGCAGTAACAGCTGGTGAACATGTTACCATCGTAGTCCTTGCTCAACTCCTTGATGACGTACCAGTCGGCGAAGGAAGGAAGGTCGATCAACTCTTTTACCTTGCTCCAGTTCCCACCATACAAGGCCTCTTCCAATCCGTTGATTTTGCCTTTCACATATTGGAGCTCTTGGCTGTTGTCGGCCACTTCTGGGTGCTTCACGTTAAATACGTTGGTACTCTTCGAGCCTTCGAACTGGTAGCCAGCGTTACCGCCGCCGCCACCGCCGCCCCAGCCCCAGCCGCCGCCACCGCCGGTGGATTTCACCTTGTAGTCGGCTTCAACCAGGTATTCTCCAGGTACTCTCGCGTCGTTGATCTTAGCTTGCTCGCAGAAGTAGTAGTTGCCCGCGTGCTTTCCGTTGAGTACTAATTCAACGTTGAAGCCACTTGGCGCCCAGTCTGCTGTGGTGTATCTCTTGGCTAAGTAGTTGGCCATCTCGTTTCTGAGGAATGTGGCGTCGTAGTAGTTGGCGAGCAAGATCCATCTTTTGTGCTCCAGCATGCCCAATACTTCCGATTTCTTGTTCTGCTTGATGGCGTATGGCCTCTTGTCGCTACTTGCGTCCCATGTGGAGTTACCACGTCCTTTGACCTGTACTTTGTCCGATCCCGCGTCGTAGTTCACGCTTCCGTCCGCATTGTACATGATCATATCGGTATTGTTGATCCATTCCGTCTTGGAGCTGATGGCCTTGTTGTTAGGCGTGTTGATGTACAATACCGGGATGCCACTGTTGTGGACGTTCACGTTGTAGGTACGTACGTCACCCGAAGAGGAAACCACCTTGAATTGTTTTGTTTTCAAGTAATTAACCTTTGCTCCGCTCTTCACCTCTTCGCCATCGGCGTAGATGGTCGCACCGGAGGATGCTTTGATGGAAGCTTCCAGTTCGAATTGTACCAAGTAAGGAACATACACGTCTATGTTGTTGCCCGAAATCGTTGCCTTGTAGTCGGAGAGCAATGCGCTGCCGTTGCTGTTCTTCGAGAGGGAGAACTCGGTGATCTCGTTGCTTCCGTTCTTGTCATCCTTGGCGGTCTTCGCATCGTTCTCGAACCTTCCGGCGAGCCAGTTGACCCTTCTCGTCAACCATTGGTGGATGGATGAAAGACCGCTTCTCAGTGCGCCTTCAATTTCACCGCCTCCTGCTGTAGCCAGACCGTTGGCGTTCCATAATGCCTCGTTGGCGATGAAGGATCTCACGATTTCGGCTTTCATGCCGTCCGTCTCCGTCTCAAGCGCTGAGAGCTTTCCTTTCATGTCGTTGAATTTCTCTGCGACCAATCCCACGAAGTAAGGGTCCTCGAACAGACGAGCAAACCAGCCCTCTTTTCTGAGGACGAATCCCTCATACGATGCGTTGTTGTTGCCGAGGTAATCCTCCATGTTGGAGATAGGGCCCATCGCCAATTTTCCGTCGTTGGTGATGCTGAGGAAGCAGTTTGATTCGAAGGCTGCTTCCGTGTTGCCACATATCTCGTTGATGAGGTACCACTCCACGAAGCTGTTTACGTCGATAAGGTTGCGGTAACCTCTGCTGGCGTCCTTGAAGTTGGAACCGTACAATGCAGACTCGAAATCGTCGATGGCCTTGGCGGCATCAGAGATTTTCGCATTATCTGGATCCACAATTTTGAAAGTGATCTTGGAGGTCTTCGCTTGGAAGTGTGGGTCGGATTCGTCCACATCACCCGTTGCCTCCAACAATATGCCGGAGTTGACGCGGTCCTCTGCGATGCGAGGATCTTCGGTCAATAGGTAGCTACCTTTGTGCTCTCCGTTCACGATCAGTTCGACAGCTTGGGAAGAAGGTGTCCATGCCAAATCTGTCCAGTCGGAACCCATGAATTGTCCCATTCGATTCCTGATCAAGGTCTTGTCGTCGTTGTTCGCCTGCAAGGTCCATCTTTTACCTGTAGACAAGCCGAACAATTCTGTCTTCTTGTCGAGTTTGAGGCTGTAGGAACGCTTGAGGGCTTGAGAGTATTTTCCTCCTTTGTATTTGACTGAGAGGTCCACCGAGAAAGGAGCCTTGTCGTTTGGCAGGATCTCCGCAGGACAAAGCGTAGACCAATTGTTGGAAACCGCTTCTTCGTCCGTGGTGGTTATCTTAATCACAGGGAGTCCGGAGTTATAGATCTCGACGGTGTAGGTGTCAACCTCTCCGCTTGCTGCCACCACCTTATAGGTGACCACTCTGCCGAAGTTTTGTTTGGTGACACCGCTTTTTTGCAGTGCGTTTTGTACATATACCTTTCCTTTCGTGGAGAAGGAGAGAGCCAATGAGGAGAGCTCCTTCAGGTAAGGGACAAAGATGGTGAAGCTGTTCCCATTTTTTGATCCCTCAACATCCGCCAGTACGACTCCCTTGTTGGATTCTGCTGTCAGATACACCCGCTCCAATTTGTTTCCGTCCACGGATTGGTCCGCTTTGTTCAAATCCACATTGTCTTTTATGGAGAAGGTGATCTTCTCTATGTCATCCACGGAAAGATTCAAATCGATGTATTGATTCTCTTTCCCGTAGCGGACTGAATCGACCTTGTCCCAATCGAAATAGTCCGCTTCACCGTTTCCCCCCGCCTGAATCTCTTTCTGCGCTGTTATAGGTGCGGCGGCGAGAAGCATTAGCATGCATGAAAATATATTTCGTTTCATCTTATTCAGTTTTAAGTGAGTCCGTTACTATTTTAAATTCTCTTCTATCCAAGTCAATCGGTTGTCTAACCAGTCGATTAGTTTGGACACTTCCAAGTCATATTGCTCCGAAACAGTTTCGTAGTCGGCGTTAGATACGCCTAGGCTGTTCCAGACCATTTCGTTCCCAGCGACTGAATATTTGATCGCTTCGGCTCTCTTCCTGACTAAGTTCTCGATGGAACTCTTACCCTTCACCACTTGGTCTACTTTTGCGCTCACCAATTTTTTGAAGTCGGAGTTTTGCAGCAAGTGGCTGAACCATGGGGTCTCGCTGAGAATAGAGTTTTTGTATCCATCTCCGTACTCACCGCCCATCGTCTTAGACATATCCCAAATCGGTCCCATGCTCAGAATGTTGTCTGAGGAGTAGACCATATAGGCATCGGAAGAGATAGCCTCTTCGTTTTTGATGATTTCGTTGAACACAAACCAATCCGCGAAGCTTTGCAGGTCGAGGCTCTTGATGTAGTCGGATTTGCCGGCCATCATGGAACTCTCCATCTCTTCCAGCAATTTCTCTGTCCTCATCAGTTTGGTGCCGGAGACGCCCGTCTCCGGGTCACGCATGATGAAGATCATACCGCTTTGTTTCAGTTGGAAAGCATCGTCATCCTCATCGTAGGAGTTCTCTGCGGAGAATATCTGGCCTTCGCTAACCCTGCCTTCACATACACGGATTTGCTCGACCAAGGTGTAGCTACCCATGTATTTGCCATCGAGGACTAATTCCACGGGTTGGCTTTTCGGGGTCCATTTGAAGGAGAAAAGATCCGAAGCCGCAATGTCGAATGCGATGGAAGAGCGGATCATTGTTTTGTCGTATGCGTTGGAGAGAAGCACCCATCTCTTCGCGGAGGAAAGTCCCATGATTGACACCTTCTCGCCGAACTTCAGGTTGTAGGCGTTCTTGAGGTTTTCCTTGAAGTGTTTGCCCCTTCCCTTGATTTTGACATCTGAGTTGGAGAAGGACTCTTTGCCTTGGGCATCCTTGATGGAGATCTTTCCGTCAGCCCATTCGTCGCCTACCTTACTGTTGGTGTTGAATTCTAGGATTGGCAATCCAGAATTGATCACTGAGATGTTGTAGGTCCTGACGTCCCCATTGAAGGCCACCACTTTGAGTTTGCTCTCTTTAGAGAAGTCGCAACTTGCGCCGCTTTCGATCTTCTTGCCATTGAAATAAACGTAGCTGCCTGTCGTCTCGAAGCTCATTTTGAGGCTTGACAAGTCAGTCAGGTACGGGAATACCAATGTGATCTTGGAGTCTTTGATTTCCACGTTGACGTCCTTCTGGAGCTTGGAGTTGTCCTTTGTCGTGAAGGCGATGGAGCGCAGCACGTTGTAGCTTTGCTTCACATCGTTTTTGTCAAGGTTGACAGAGCTCTCTGCAATCACCGATGTTGGTTCTAGCGTTCTCTCCTCCTTCGGGTAGGAGAGGGTCATCCTATGAGTTTTCTCGTCGTCCGACAGCGTGTCGACCGATGAGAGTGGGTATTCGATGGTGGATCCGTCCTTCTTTTGTATTATCACCGTGTTTTGAGCGTAGGCTTGCCCGATGAAAAAGATGGACATCGCCCCTATTAGTAGTGTCTGCTTTTTCATTTTTTCACGAATTTAAAGGTTTTGCCGTCTATCCCCAGGATGTAGGTTGATGGGGCTAGACTCGATACGTTGAAAAATATCTCATCGCCTTCTTTGCTCATGTTTAGCTCCAAAAGGCGACCGGAAAGATCCATCAGCGTTACCGACTGAGGGTTCTCGATGCCCCTTACGCTGATGCTTTCGACAGCAGGGTTCGGGTACACGGAGATGTCGTCAGACGCAATGGAAGCGACGGCGGAGAGGGTAGGTTTCGCCATGGAGAAATGTATTTCCTTAACGTTGTCAAGTGAAACTTCGCCTCGGAAGCTTTTGTTCTCCACAATGAGAGTTCCTCCCTTTGTCCAATACTTCGGCGTTTCGCTGAGCGCGAAAACCAGCTCATTTTTGTTTTGTTGCGGATTGTTTAGCTCAACTATCAAGGACTTGACAGCCGTTTGTGAAAAACACATCGACGACAAGCCTATGCATAGCACCGCTAACAACCATTTTTTCTTTGTGTGTGTCATGGCGCAATTTATATGAAAACTATACTATATTAAAAACTATATTCCTCTAACTCTATCTAACCCAATTCCAAGCTTTGTTTCATTGTCGCAAAGTCAAGAAAACTATACTTGAGTTTTTTCACCTATTCTACCCCGCAAATGTAGTCAATTTGAATTGAAAGTTGCAATTTTATTCAAAAAATTTATTTGATATGAATCTGCCTAAAATAGTTGTTTTTAGCATTTTGCTCTATGAAACGCTTTTTTTATCCCCTCAAAGAGCGGATTTCAAGAACGAAAAAAGTGCGAATTTTTTATTCATTCGGATGTTGTCGGGAAGTTTTTCTGCCTTATGTCGCCGAATGGATTGATGAAAGTATATTTTTTTATTCTTCTCCATCGTTCATTCCATGCTTCCTCCTTTATTTGAATATGTGTTGTGTAATCGGTTGAGAAACTGATGTTTGTGTCCATTGTTTTGCTGTGTCCTGTTTTGGTTGCTGGGCGTTATGCTTTCCCATATCAAAAAAATAAGTGAAAAAACTGCGTGTTTTTGCCAAGAATGTTTGTTTTTTGGCGAATTATACCTAACTTCGCGCCGTTAGTAAGAATTGTGAAGGGGACCGAGGTCCCCTATTTTGTTGTCTAAAAATGATTGACGAAAGTAAAATAAGAGAAATTGTCGAGGCGTATATTGCGGAATCTTCCTATTTCCTGGTTGAGGTGAAGGTGGATAAGAACAATAGCATCACAGTGGCGATAGACTCCAACGAGGATGTCTCCATCGACTATTGCGCCGAGCTCTCCCGCCACATCGAGTCTAAGTTGGACCGTGACGTGGAGGACTTCGAGTTGGAGGTCGGTTCCGCCGGACTCACTTCTCCTTTCGTTGTCCTTCAGCAATACAAGAAGTATGAGGGAAGCGACGTGGAGGTGCAGGTGGCCAATGGTCCTAAGTACACGGGCAAGTTGGTCAACGTGACGGAGGCTAACTTCGGCTTGGAAGTGACGAAGAAGGTGAAGAAGGAAGGCGAGAAGAAGAAGGTGGAGGTGACGGAGGTCATGACTTTCTCTTATGATCAAGTGAAATATACAAAATATATAATAACGTTTAAATAATTATGGCAAAGCAAGAATCAATTAGTTTGAGCGATACTTTTGCGGAGTTCAAAGAGTTGAAGAACATTGACAGAAGCACGATGATCAGCGTGTTGGAGGAATCTTTCCGCAGCGTGATCTCAAAGATGTTCGGAACGGACGAAAATTACGATGTGATCATCAACCCGGACAAGGGTGATTTCGAGATTTATAGGAACAGAACCGTTGTGGAGGATGCTGACTTGCAGGATTCCAACGTCCAGATTCCTCTCTCGGAGGCTCGTAAGATCGATGAGGATTTCGAAGTGGGTGAGGATGTTACGGATAAGGTAGACTTCGCCTCTTTTGGCCGTCGCGCCATCTTGAACCTCCGTCAGACATTGTCTTCCAAGATTCTTGATTTGCAGAAAGATAGCTTGTACAACAAGTATAAGGAGAAGATCGGAACTATCGTGGTTGGCGAGGTGTACCAAGTTTGGAAGAAGGAGGTTCTTCTTCTTGACGAGGACAACAACGAGATGCTCTTGCCTAAGTCTGAGCAGATCCCTTCCGACTACTACCGTAAGGGCGACACGGTGCGCGCGGTGGTGGCTAAGGTGGATAACCAAAACAACAACCCTAAGATCATCCTTTCGAGGACTTCTTCCTTGTTCCTCCAGCGCTTGTTCGAATTGGAGGTGCCTGAGATCAACGACGGTTTGATCACGATCCGTCGCATCGCCCGTATTCCGGGAGAGCGTGCCAAGGTGGCCGTTGAGTCTTATGACGACCGTATCGATCCAGTGGGCGCTTGCGTCGGCATGAAGGGTGCCCGTATCCATGGCATCGTGCGTGAGCTTCGTAACGAAAACATTGATGTGATCAATTATACGAACAATATCTCTTTGTTCATCTCCAGAGCCTTGAGCCCTGCGAGAATCTCTTCTATCCGCCTCTTCGAGGAGCACAAGCGCGCGGAGGTGTTCCTTCGCCCTGAGGATGTCTCCTTGGCGATCGGTAAGGGTGGTATGAACATCCGCTTGGCAAGCATGTTGACGGACTACCAAATTGAGGTGTTCCGTGAGTTGCAGGGTGGCCAGGATGAGGAGGATATCTATTTGGATGAGTTCCTCGATGAGATCGACCCATGGATCGTTGATATCCTGAAGGGTATCGGTTGCGATACGGCGAAGGACGTGTTGAAGATCCCTCGTGAGGAGTTGATCACGAAGACTGACTTGGAAGAGGAGACGGTGGACGAGGTTATCAGCATCTTGAGCGCCGAGTTCGAAGACCAGGAGCCTGCGGATGAGGAGGAGCAGTCTGAGGAACCTTCTTCAGAGGAGTAAGGGTTGAACCGGCACTGCGCCGGCTCCCTTTTATGACTGAAATTTTTTATGTAAACAACTAAAAACGATATATGTCTATACGATTAAGTAAAATAGCGAAAGAATTGAATGTGGGTGTCTCCACAGCGGTAGAATTCCTCTCGAAGAAGGGCTTCAATGTCGACGGTGACAATTCAAACTATAAGTTGACCGACGAGGAGGAGAACCTTCTGCGCATGGAGTTCGATAAGGACCAAAAGCAGAAAATTGAAATGGAGGAGACGATTCGTAGCCGGAACAAGATGAAGGATAACAATCGGGGCTCTGTCCAAATCAAGGATTTTGGCGAATCGAAGAGAGAGGTCGAACCGACTTTGGCCGAGGACCAAAAACCGAAGATCAAACAGGTCGGTAAGATTGATTTGTCTAACCTGGGCAAGAAGCCGTCCCAACCTTCCTTCGTGAAGGAGAAGGGCTCGGATTCCGCCGAGGAGGAGAATCCTATCGCTGAAAATACTTCATCTGTACAGGGAAATAGACCTGAGGATGTGAAGGAGACTGTTGTTGAGACACCAGCAACAAATGTCGCCGCTTCGGAACTTACAGAGCAATCGAATGGACATAATATCGGATCTGCCACTCCTGTTTACACGCTCTCCAATCAGGAGAAGAAGCCTACCATCAATGTGGTCGGTAAAATTGATTTGGAGTCCCTCAACCAAAGGACCCGCCCTGAAAAGAAGTCTAAGGAGGAGCGCAAGAAAGAGCGTGAACTGAGGAATAACAAGGGTGGCTTTAATAAGGGAGATGGTTCTAAGAATGGCAATGATGCTTCATTGTCGGACGATGATCATAGGAAGAAACGTAAGCGTATCCAGAAGGAGCGTGTCGATATCGCCGACTTTAAGGGCGGTAATGGCGAAAAGAACGGTAAGAATAACGGAAGAAACAATAACGACAACGGTAACAACGGTGGTGACAAAGGGAACAAGAAGAACTTCAAGAAGACTAGCGGCATCATCAAACCGGAGGTCGACGAGGAGGAGGTACAGAAGCAGATCAAGGAGACTTTGGCTCGCTTGACCAGCAAAGGCCAGAAGACGAAGGGCTCTAAGCACCGTCGTGAGAAACGTGAGCTCCAATCCCTCAGAATGCAGGAGGAAGAGGAGCAGGAGAAACTGGAGCAGAGCAAACTGAAGATCACGGAGTTCGTGACCGTCAGCGAGCTGGCGACGATGATGGACGTGCCTGTCACGCAAGTCATCAGTACCTGTATGAACTTCGGCTTGATGGTGTCCATCAACCAACGTCTGGATGCGGAGACCATCAACATCGTGGCGGAGGAGTTCGGCTTCGAGACGGAATATGTGAGCGCCGAAGTGGTGGCCGCTATCCATGAGGAGAAGGACGACGAGGCTGACTTGGTTCCTCGTCCGCCTATCGTTACGGTCATGGGTCACGTCGACCATGGTAAGACTTCCTTGTTGGACTATATCCGTAAGACGAACGTGATCGCCGGTGAGGCGGGTGGTATCACCCAGCACATCGGTGCCTATAACGTGACGTTGAGCAGCGGACAACAGATCACCTTCTTGGATACTCCAGGTCACGAGGCGTTCACCGCCATGCGTGCCCGTGGTGCGAAGGTGACGGATATCGCCATCATCATCGTGGCAGCGGATGATGACGTCATGCCGCAGACCATCGAGGCCATCAACCACGCTTCCGTGGCGGGTGTGCCTATCGTATTTGCAATCAATAAAGTGGATAAGCCAACGGCTAACCCTGACAAGATCAAGGAGGCCTTGGCGAATATGAACTACTTGGTGGAAGAGTGGGGTGGTAAATACCAGTCACAGGATATATCCGCCAAGAAGGGCTTGGGTGTGAAGGAGTTGATGGAGAAGGTGTTGCTGGAGGCCGAGATGCTCGACCTGAAGGCGAACCCGAACCGCCGCGCGGTGGGTTCCATCATCGAGTCCCAGTTGGACAAGGGACGTGGATACGTCTCTACCGTGCTGGTGAGCAACGGTACGCTCCGTGTGGGCGATATCGTGGTGGCTGGTACGAACTTCGGCCGTATCAAGGCGATGTTCAACGAGCGTAACCAACGCATCACCGAGGCGAAACCTTCAGAGCCTGCCGTTATCTTAGGTTTGAACGGCGCTCCTCAGGCGGGTGATAACTTCAACGTCTTCGAGACGGAGCAGGAGGCCCGTGAGATCGCCAACAAGCGTGAGCAGCTGCAACGTGAGCAGGGCTTGCGTACGGCTAAGCACTTGACCCTCGAGGAGATCGCCCGCCGTCGTGCATTGGGTAACTTCCAAGAGATGAACATCATCGTGAAGGCGGATGTGGATGGTTCCGCCGAGGCATTGAAGGACTCTTTGGAGAAACTCTCCACGGAGGAGTTCGCTGTCAACGTCATCCACAAGGCTGTTGGTCAGATCTCCGAATCGGATGTCATGCTCGCCGCTACGGCGGATGCCATCATCGTGGGATTCCAGGTTCGTCCGTCCCAGTCCGCCCGCAAGATCGCCGAGAACGAGGGCGTCGATATCCGCCTCTACTCTATCATCTACGATGCTATCGAGCAGATGAAGGACGCTATGGTGGGTATGCTTTCACCTGAATACAAGGAGCAGATCGTCGGTACGGCCGAGATCCAAGAGACCTTCAAGATCAGCAAGGTGGGTACGATCGCGGGTTGTATCGTCCGTGACGGTAAGATCAAGCGTGGCAACAAGGTGCGTGTCATCCGCGATGGTATCGTGGTTTACACGGGCGATTTGGCCTCCCTCAAGCGTTTCAAGGACGATGTCAAGGAGGTTACGACAGGCTTCGACTGCGGTTTGAATATCGCAAGCTACAACGATATCCAAGTGGGCGACTTGATCGAGAGCTTTGAACAGGTTGAGGTGAAGAGGACGTTGTAAGACGCCTTCTTTCCCTTCTAAATTTATATGTTATCGTTATGTTACTGATAGACCTGATATTCTTGGTGATTCTGGGTTACTTCGGAGTCTTCAAAGGGTTGCGCAAGGGCTTTATCCTTGAGCTCTCCGGGTTGCTTGGTATTGTCGTGGCGATATATCTGGCTAAGAACTATTCCCTGCCGATCGCGGGTTGGTTCGCCTCCACCCTCGGCATTGTGGGTGCCACCTCACCCGTCGTGGCTTTCGTCCTGACGTTGGTTCTGGGGTTGGTGGGTGTTCACTTCCTTGCGTTGCTCGTCAGCAAACTGCTGAGCGTGGTGATGTTGGGATGGTTGAATAAGCTGTTGGGTGCGATCTTCTCTTTCCTGAAGATATTATTGGTCCTGAGCGCCATGGTACGCTCTTTCGACATGTTTAACGAGAAGGTGGAGCTTATCTCCGCGGAGACGCTGAACGAATCGAAGCTGTATGGCCCGATCAAGATGGTGGCCGATAAGGTTCTCCCTGCTCTCCGCCTGAATGAGTTGATTGATAATTGGAAGGGAGAGGAGAAGAACGAGGATGCGGACCCGTTGTCGAACGTGAGGGCGGGGGAAGCCTCTGCCGAGTGAATTTGCTTTCCCGATTGATTGGTAAATGATATGAAGAAACAGGATATTTCCTTCCTCGCTAAGGAGGATGCTTTTCAGCTGATTGGAACGGAGTGGATGTTGATCACCTCGGGTGATTCCTCCAACTTCAATACGATGACCGCTTCGTGGGGTGGCTTGGGATGGTTGTGGAACCGTCCGGTGGCTTTCCTTTTCGTTCGCCCTGAACGTTATACCCACGAGTTCATCGAGCGGAATGAGCGCCTGACGCTCTCTTTCTTCCCGGAAACGCAGCGCAAGGCTCTGCAGGTCTGCGGATCGAAGTCGGGTAGGGACTGCGACAAGGTGAAAGAGGCTGGTCTGACGCCTGTTCAGGTGGAGCCGGGTATGGTCTCCTTCGCCGAGGCGCGTATGACGTTGGCTTGCCGCAAGTTGTTCAAGTCGGATATGAAGCAGGCGGATTTCCTCGATAAGGAGATCCTTGGGAAATGGTACAACGACAAGCCGGGCGGCGGTTTCCACACGGTGTATGTCGTGGAGATCGAAAACGTATACAATTGAGAATTAAGAGTTAAGAATTGAATGATTCTTCTCTTTTTGTAATAGAGCTTTGAAGTATTTCCTCTTAAACTAAATACATTATGTCAAGAACAGAGAATGAACTAGAGGGTGTGACCCTATTGGGCGATAAGAAGACGGTCTATCCCACGGATTATTCGCCCGCTGTCTTGGAGACGTTCGTCAACAAGCATCAGGAGGAGGACTATCTTGTCACCCTGAACTGTCCTGAGTTTACGAGTCTGTGTCCGAAGACGGGACAGCCGGACTTCGCGAAGATCATCATCAATTATATCCCGAACGAGCGCATGGTGGAGAGCAAGTCGCTGAAGCTCTATCTCTTCAGTTTCCGCAACCATGGCGACTTCCACGAGGATTGCATCAATATCATCATGAAGGACTTGGTCAAGCTGATGAGTCCGCGCTATCTGGAGGTGGTGGGCATCTTCACCCCAAGGGGTGGTATCTCCATCTATCCCTTCGCCAATTATGCGGATGAGGCGCACCAGGAGATGAAACGCGCCCGTCTGTTGGCGCAAATGAACCATACCATCTGATTATCCATCCACCGCTTATTTCCTCCCTTATGAAAGATAGTATACTCATCTTATCGGGTGGCATGGACAGCACGACCATGCTCTACGACTACAAGGATAATATCGCCTTGGCGGTTTCCTTCCATTACGGCAGCAACCATAACGACAAGGAGATTCCTTTCGCGCGTTACCATTGCGAGAAATTGGGCATCAAGCATATCACCATTCCGCTCGCCTTCATGAAGCAGTATTTCCGTAGCTCCTTGCTGGAGGGTTCGGAGGCCATCCCGGAGGGTAATTACGACGAGGAGAACATGAAATCGACCGTCGTGCCGTTCCGCAATGGTATTATGCTCGCCATCGTGGCGGGGTTGGCGGAGACCTATGGGCTGAAGCATGTGATGATGGCGAACCATAGCGGCGACCATACCATCTATCCGGATTGCCGTCCTTCCTTCGTGGCTGCGATGAGCGCGGCCATCGCGGCGGGCACCTACGAGGGCATCACGCTGGAGACCCCTTACACCAACCTCTCCAAGGGGGATATCGCCCGTAAGGGAAAGGAATTGGGCCTCGACTACACCCAGACCTGGAGTTGCTACAAGGGAGGGGAGATCCACTGCGGGAAGTGCGGCACATGCAGGGAGCGCAAGGAGGCGCTCGCCGATGCGGGCATCACGGACTTAACCCAGTATGAAGATTAGTTTAACCATCATGTAATCAATTTGTTATGTATTATATATCTAAGAGAATCGAAATATCTTCCGCCCATCGCCTGGACTTGTCTTATCCCAGCAAGTGCGAGAACCTTCATGGGCATAATTGGATCATCACGGTTTATTGCAAGTCCAAGACGTTGAACCAGGATGGCATGATCGTCGATTTCACCCGCATCAAGGAGTTGATCAAGGATCGGTTGGACCACACCATCCTCAACGATGTGCTGGAGGGGCTCAACCCGACGGCGGAGAACCTTGCCTACTGGATCTGCCAGCAGATCGATACGTGCTACAAGGTCACCGTGCAGGAGTCAGAGGGAAATACCGCCACCTATGAAGAGGATTAATGAGATATTCGAGAGCCTGCAGGGGGAGGGATTCCATACGGGAACCCCGGCCGTCTTCGTGCGTTTCTCGGGCTGTAACCTTCGTTGTCCCTTTTGCGACACGCGGCACGAGACCTACACCGAGATGAGCGAGGAGGATATTGCGCGCGAAGTGAGCCAGTACAAGGCGCCTTGGGTCATCCTGACGGGCGGGGAGCCTAGTCTACAGGCCACGGAGACGTTGGTGGAGCGCTTCCATGCCTTGGGAAAGAGGGTGGCCATGGAGACCAACGGAACGCTTGCCATACCGACGAACCTGGATTGGGTGACGTTGTCGCCGAAGGAGGGGAAGGACCCTGTGCTCACGCAGGTGGATGAGGTGAAGGTGGTTTATCAGACGGGTGTGGATGTGGAGCGTTGGTGCCGCGAGATCCGTGCGGACCATTATTTCCTGCAGCCCTGTTCCTGCTGGAACACCCAGGAGGTGGTGCGATATATCCTCGAACACCCCTATTGGCGCCTCTCGTTGCAGACGCATAAGTATATAGGCATCGAATGAGGGTGATTTTTTGAAAAGCATCCGATAGGGCATATTTGGGTTGCCAATAAATAGAATCAGTTTTAAAAACAACAAACATACCATACAATTCGTTCCACACACGGGCTCATGCCCGGTTTATTTTGTTCGAGCCCTTCAGGCTCGGGAGAGAGTGGTGGAATGCGCCTAACCTATGGCGGTGCCATAGGCTATATCTATATGAGCCTTTCAGGCTCTGGAAACCACCACTAAGGGAGGTCGCCAATATTCGTTCGTACCATTCAGCCTGAAAGGCTGCAACAGATATAGCCCAACGGCAACGCCTTGGGGTAAGGAGCGCAGATTCCATGCCAGCCTGAAGGGCTGGGACAGATCATTTTTCCCTTTTTGGATTTTTATTATATTTGCGATATCAGAAGAGTCTTTTTTTGAATATAAATAGTTGGTTGTTATGCTCGGCAGCAATTGGAGCTGCCCACCATTAGCAACCAATTTTTTGTTCTATCGTAATGTCTTTAGCATAAAGGAATTTATATTACTTAAAGACTAAAAATACTAGACTAAATTCATTATGAATCAGGAGAATACTGTAAATAAAGGTAAATTTGCGAAGTGGTTGGCCGGATATGTTTTTATTTATATTTTTTGGTCATGTGACAGAGTATTGACGTGTAGTTGGGTGGATTTATGTGTGGTGGTTGTCCCTTTTATTATGGTTGCGTTGCTGTTTTTCGAAAATAAGATCATAAATGTGATGGCAATTGTGGTGTATGCAATATTCTTCCTATTGTCGTTATCCTCTTGTTGCCTATATTACTATTATTTAAATTCCGACGATAAAAAAATTGAATGCTTTAGTATAGATAAATCTTGTCGTGGACAGTCATGGAAATCTGATAAATGTTACTTCCACTTTAGAGATATTAATGTTTCGTGTCGTGCCTTTATAGACGATGAGGAGACACTCAGAAATGGTTATCTTGTACAGATGGAATATAGAGAAATATGTGACGATGTATACTTGGTGTATGGGAAAAACATTATAAAGAAAACGAAGGCTCAAATGCCTGTTGAATAATTGCCATGACATATGAGATATTAGCATATAAATTATATCTTTATCCCCCCAAAAAAGTGAAATAATGATATGAATTTAACCTCGGCGGTGCCATAGGCTATATCTATATGAGCCTTTCAGGCTCTGGAAACCACCACTAAGGGAGGTCGCCAATATTCGTCCGAACCATTCAGCCTGAAAGGCTGTAACAAATATAGCCCAACGGCAACGCCTTGGGGTAAGGATAGGGCGTAGATTCCATGCCAGCCTGAAGGGCTGGGACAGATCATTTTTTTCTCTTTTCGAATTTTTATTATATTTGCGACATCAGAAAAGTCTTTTTCTGAATATAAAGAGTTGGTTGATATAAAGGCAAACGATTGGAGTTTGCGGTTCACTGTCAACCAATTTTTTATTTTTGTTTTATGTAATGTTTTTAGCATATAGGAGTTTATATTACTTAAAAACATAAAAACGAAAAAATCATAAACTAATATAGACAACATTTAAAGTTTCTTGAGACATGAAAATTGCATTGATTGGCGCTTCTGGATTTGTAGGCACAAGAATTATTGATTTATTGAAGGAAGAGTCGGGAAAATATGAAATAAAAAACATAGACTTACTTCCAAGTATATTCTTTAATGACATCACGGAAATAGGAGATGTCCGAAATCAAGAACAAATGAACAAAGCACTTCAAGGTTTTGATTTAGTCATACTTCTTGCTGCTCAACACACAGATGATGTTTATCCGATATCGCTATATTATGAGACCAATGTAAAGGGTATGGAAAACACTTTGAATGCAATGCAAGTTAATGGAATAAAGAGATTGATATTCTTTAGTTCTGTAGCTGTCTACGGATTGGACAAGCTCGATCTAGCGGAAGATTTCGAACCCAAAGATCCGTTCAACCATTATGGTAAAAGCAAATGGCAGGCAGAGCAACTCACAAAAAAATGGTATGAAGAGCATCAAGATTGGAATATAGACATCATCCGTCCTGCAGTTATGTTTGGAGAACGCAGAAAAGGTAATATGTATTATATGCTAAAACAAATCGCCAGCGGGAAATACATGATGGTCGGGGATGGAAATAATTATAAATCAATGTCCTATGTAGGAAACATAGTGGCTTTTGTGAAATATATGATCGAAAATGTCACAGAGGGCTACAATGTATTCAACTGGGCAGAAAAACCAGACCTTACAATGAACGGATTGGTTCCGATCGTAAGCAAAGTTTTAAATAAAAAAATCACAACTATCCATGTTCCATATTTCTTAGGCATATTAGGTGGATTCGGATTTGATCTTTTGTCTAAAATATCGGGGAAAAAGTTAGCTATATCGTCTGTGCGTGTAAAAAAATTCTGTGCAACCACCAGTTTCAATGCGGACAAAGCACATAGCGTCTTTAATCCACCCTTTACCATGGAAGAGGGTTTGGAGAGAACACTGAAGTTTGAATTCATGAAACCCAAGAGTGAAGAAAAAGAAGAGACACGGTTAAAGTTTTAGAAAAAATATCTCCTTGGTTAGAAATTATGATTCATTATATTGGTGAGAGAAAATAATTTTTGATATTTAGAGAATATGGAGACCTATAGTTCCCGACTTGTACAAATGTATTACCCCAAAAGAATAGTGAAATAACGATATGAATATAACCTATGGCGATGCCATAGGCTATATCTATATGAGCCTTTCAGGCTCTGGAAACCACCACTAAGGGAGGTCGCCAATATTCGTCCAAACCATTCAGCCTGAAAGGCTGTAACAAATATAGCCCAACGGCAACGCCTTGGGGGGACGGCACCGTTATGCGTTATTTTGTGATGTAATATTCATCCGAACCATTCAGCCTGAAAGGCTGCAACAGATACAGCCCAATGGCAACGCCTTGGGGTAAGGGGTGTAGATTCCATGCCAGCCTGAAGGGCTGGAACAATTTAACCTCGGTGATGTCATAGTCTTCTATATGAGCCTTTCAGGCTCTGGGAACTGCCACTAAGGGAGGTCGCTAATTTCCCTTATCCGCCGCGATCACCGTATTGATCATCTTGGCGATTTGCTGTACCATCGGTTTCCTTTGGCCTGAGAAGTTGGAGACCATGATGCAGAAGGCGTACCATTTGTTGTTGGCGTTGATGTAGCCGGCATAGTTCTGCACACGCTCCATGCTGCCGCTCTTGACGAATGCCTTGCCCTCTAAGGCGGTGCCCTTCATGAAACCCGCCACGGTGCCGTTTCTGCCAGCTGTAGGTAGTGTCTGGAGGAAGGATTTCGAATAGGAGCTCTGGTTATGCATGTAGGAGAGGATATCGACCAAGTACTTAGGCGAGAGGGCGTTCTTCATCGAGAGCCCCGATCCGTCCACTTGGAAGACTCGCTTCGTCTCGATGCCGAGACCCGACCAATACTTGGATATCACGTTGGCGGACCTCCACCCTACGCAAGGCGCGAGGCTGTCCTTCTGCTTCGACAGCGTGAGGAAGATACTCTCCGCATAGAGGTTGTTGCTCTTGTGGTTGGTGATCCGCTCGATCTCCTTTAGCGTGTTGGATTTATGCACGAAAAGGGTGTCGCGTATCGAGTCCCGTTTGTACCATTTGGTGGTGGTGGCGAGCGAATCGACCGTGATGCCTGCGTTGATCAGCATGGTGCGGATGGAGTCTGCCAAAAAGAAGGCTGGCTCCGGCATCTCCGTCTTGACGTACTGCTTAGATCCGATAGGGAGGTTGCCTCGTATCGTGGGCGACCAGGAGAAGTCCATTTTCGTCATTCTCCACGCTTTATCCTTCCCGACCTGTGTCATCTCCACCTTGGGCAGGAAAAGCTCCGTATGGGGCGTGCAACCCGTGTAGGTGACCCCGCAGGAGTCGGATGAGAGGACGATGCCCAGCAGGTTGTCGTGGATGTTCAGTCCCGAGGGGGTCGGTGAGTAGGAGGAACCGATGTCCTCCACCAACCAGTGGAACGGTGCGCCGTCCTCCTTGAAGACGGAAGGGTCGCCCACCACGTGTCCCGTGATTCGCTTGATGCCCTTCTGCTGCAAGGCGAGCAACGCCTCGGCGTAGAAGTCAGTGGCGTTCGGCGCATAGGTGGAGCCCAAGGTAGGGTCGCCTCCTCCACGGATGTAGAGGTCGCCGTGAAGCGTCGAATCGACGATCGTGCCGCAGTATTCGAGGTTGGTTTGGAAACGGAAGGTGTCGGAGAGCATCTCCATGGCGGTGGCCGTCGTGATGACCTTGGTGACGGAGGCAGGGTTCCTGTCCGTCATTTCCTGGTAGCTCGCCACGACACGTCCGTTGGTGATATCCTTCACGAGGAAGCCCACACTGGCCTGCAGGAGGTTGTCGGAGTTGACGAACTCCTCGATGGCTTTGTTGTCCTGCGCCATGCCGGACGTGCAAGCTAAAACGGCTAAGATAAGGCTAGAAATGATTCTCCGCATGATTCTTCCTCCTATGTCGAATGATGTTCGCTATCTTCTCTTTTTGTTGCCTTTGATGAGGCCGGTGAGGAATTTGTTCAACACGCTCTTGAGGACGGGAACCAATATCTTGTTGAAGAAGCTATTGCTGTTGCTTTTCTTTTTGGTCTTCTTCTCCTTCTCCTCCTCTTTTTTCTTCTTTTCCTTCTCTTTCTCCGCCAATTCCTTCTCTTTCTGTTTCTCCCTCTCCTTCGCGTCGTCGATCAGCATTTCGTAGGCGGAGCGGCGGTCTTCCGTTTCGCGGTAGCTTCTCTCCAGACCAGACTCTTTGATCGCCTGTTTGCGCTCCTCTTCCGTGATCGGACCGATTTGGCCCTGTGGACAGAGCATCTTCGCCCTTTCCACCATGCTAGGGGCACCTTTCTCGTCCAGGAAGGAGATCAGAGCCTCTCCCGTCTCCAACTCAAGCAAAGCCTTCTCCGTGTCGAACGCCTCGTTGGTGCGGAAGGATTGTGAAACCGCCTTGATGGCCTTCTGGTCCTTCGGCGTGAAGGCGCGCAAAGCGTGTTGTATCTTGTTACCCAATTGGCCTAACACATTGTCCGGTATATCCGTAGGGTTCTGGGTGATGAAGTAGACGCCGACACCCTTGGAACGGATCAGTCGGACGATCTTCTCTATCTGTGTCAGCAATGCCTTGGATGCGTCGTCGAACAAGAGGTGAGCCTCGTCGAAGAAGAAGATGAACTTAGGTTTGTCCAAGTCTCCCACCTCAGGCAACTCGTTGTAGATGGAGGTCAGAAGCCACATCAGGAAGGCGGAATAGAGCTTCGGGTTGTGGTAGAGCTTGTCCGCCGCGAGGATATTGAGCATACCCTTCTTGGTGTCGTGCATTCTTTCCGTCACGAAGAAATCCTCGATCTTGAATTCAGGAAGACCGAAGAAGAGGTCGCCGCCCTGCTCCTCCAAGGCCAGCAGGCTTCGTTGGATGGCGCCCACGGAGATGGAGGATATGTTTCCGTATTCAGTCTGGAACTCCTTGGCGTTCTGTCCGATGTAGTTGAGCGCTGCGCGGAGGTCCTTCAGGTCATCCAGCGGCATCTGTTTGTCTTCGCAGATGCGGAAGACAGCCGCCAACACACCTTCCTGCGTGTCGGTGAGCGACATGATGCGGGAGAAGAGCAATACGCCGAAGTTCTTGACGGTCACCCTCATCGGCACACCTTGCTCCCCGTACACGTCGAAGAACTGGACGGGGTAGGGTTGGAAGTCGAATTGGACACCGAACTCGTTTTGTCTTTTCTCGATGAATTTAGTGAGTGTACCAGCCTTGTAGACACCTGAGAGGTCGCCTTTCATGTCCGCCATGAAGCAAGGGACACCCAAATCACTGAATGATTCTGCCAATACTTGGAGGGAAACTGTCTTTCCTGTTCCGGTTGCGCCCGCGATGAGGCCGTGTCTGTTCGCCATCTTTGGCTCGATGTGGAGCGGATGGTCCGAATGCGCTATATACAAGCGGTTTTCGTTATCTAACATAGTAAGTAAACTTTTGCATTTTTCCTTTTTGCAAATATAATAAAAAGAGTTGAGAATTAACTCTTTTCGCTATCAATAACAGAAAAAGGAACGTGCTTTGGGCTTATACCCGAATCTGAGTGTGGAAACGATTAAGATGGGGCTGAATCCGGAGAATATAACCCTTCCTCCGAAGCCATATCAGTTAGATAAAGACGAAAAGCCCTTTATGCTTTGTTCCTTTGCGGGAAGAATTCCGCTAATAGTGGTATCTGTCGTAGATGTTGTGCGATTCAATGGTTCGAAAGGTACGTCGAAATGAGTTTGTCATCTCTTCTACTATCTCATCGGAAAAGCCATCTTCCTGTAGCATTTTTCTGTAAGAACCTATCTCTTCCTGGCTCTTGTCTTCTTCGAGCGTCGCTATCAAGTTCAAGAATAATTGCCCTTCAATGATACGGAATGCGAGGCTGTTGATGATGTATGACGGAGGTATGTTGTCTGACTGCTCGTCCAGTGCTTTGTTGTCGTTTCTGTAGGGTGGTGGGTTCAGCAATTCGCCCACATCTGCCCCTTTCTCGAAGGTGATAGTCTTCCCACCATAGTTGCAGTGTAAGGTGAGCTTTCTATCCAAGGAAACGTAAGTGCCGGATGTCTTGCTGGAAGAGAAGGTGCTGTCTTCGTGAAATTCCACGATTCCATCTAGGACGGAAATGATTGTACTGTCTATATTGGACTTCACATAGGCTTCGTGTGACGTTTTGGTATATTCCGAGATCACGTAGGAGGTGGGGGATAGGCACCATGCGCCACGCAATGCGTGATCGTCCTCGCTGATTTCGGTAGTCAGTTCACTCTCTATGCATGAGGAGAACATGGAAACAAACAGTCCTGACAAAAGGAATGTCCGGAAAAGTGTATTGCTTTTTTTTAGTCCCATAATCAAGTCTAATTCAGTGATCATTTTGGGTTTATGTTGCAAATATAGTAAAAAACATTTTCTGGATTTAGCATACTTTCACTTCACTACACCCGTTCAGTCCTCTCTTGCTGACCCGTATCTGCGTCGGTATGCGCTCCTTCAGGATTTCCACGTGGGAGATGATGCCGACTTTCTTGCCGCCGAGGTTATGGAGCTTCTCCAGCATGTTCATCACGGCGTCCAGGTAGTCTGCGCTCAGGGTGCCGAATCCTTCGTCGATGAAGACGATGTCTGTGGTCAATCTGCTCTGGTTGAGCGTGGAGAGGCCTAAGGCCAACGCAAGGGAGATGATGAAGCTCTCGCCGCCGGACAGGGTGTTGCAGGGCCGTAGGTTGCCGCCCATGTAGAGGTCACGCACCCAGATGCCGAGGCTCCGGCTGTTGCAGCTCAACTCGTATCGGTCGTTCAGCTTCTTCAGGAAGGCATTGGCGTTGTGCAGCAGTTGGCGCAACACGTAGCTTTGCGCGATGAGGCGGAAGGACTTTCCGTCGCTGCTGCCGAAGTGTTGGTTGAGGATGTCCCATTTGCTCCACTCCTCCCGCAGTTTCTCGACGTTCTTCTTGACCTCCGCCACCTTTCGTATGTTCTCCTCGCTCCGCTTGAAATCGAGTTCTATTTTTGCGATGGATTCGATGATTTCCTTCGTTTCCGCCTCAATCTGCTCCATCTCCGTCTGGAGGGTTTCGAGGGTCGTCTCGGAGGTTATTCCTTCGGGTTTCTGCGCCTTGGTCTCTTCGATTCTCTCGTTGAGGCTCTTGAGTGCGCCCTCCGTCCTGTCTATTTGGCTTTTTTGCTCCTCCATCTGCCTTTTCGCCGCCTCGTTTTCCTCCTTGGAGATTCGTTGGAGCTCCGTCAGTCGGTCGAGGGTGAAATGGCTATTTTCTTTGATGAAATCGTTGATTTTTTGTGTTAGCTTCCGTTTTTCCTCCTGGTTGTTCCGCAGGTCGCTCTTGAGCGAGAAGCAATCCTTCGTCAACTGTGAGGTGCGCTGGATGAGCTGGTCGGTCTGGATGGATTCCCCTTCGCTTTCCCACTCGGGGAATTCCTTTCGGATCCAGTTTTGGTTATCCTCGATGGTTTCGAGCGATGCCTCCCATTGGCTGACCTCCTTCTCTCCCTTCTCCTTCCTTTGGCGAAGTTCCTGGTATTCCTTCACCTCCCGCTCCAAAGCTTGCAGGAAGGCGGGGATATCTTCCTCCCAACCGCTTCCCTTGATCTTTGAGGAGGCGGCTTGGTATCTCTTTTGGGCGTTCCCCTCGTGTGTCTGTGCGGCGCTTCTGTGTTGCGCGATCCTCTCCTTGGCTCCGCTCGCCTTCTTCTCGGCTTCTGCGGCGCTCTCCTTGGTTTGGTTGAGGTTTCGGACGAGGGTGTCCTTCTCTTTTTGTAGCTGGGCGATCACATTCTGTATCGCGAGGACGCTCTTCCGTTCCTCTTCCTTTTGAGCTCTCTTTTGGACGATGGAATCGATGATTTTCTCCTCTTTCGGGTCGAGCGACAGTTTCCCGCACATCCGCTGGATCGCTTCGTCTCTCTGTTGGATGGAGGCCTTATGCTTTTGGGCCTCCTCCGTGAGTTCTTTCCCCTCTTTGGTGGATTGTTCCAGTTTTTTCTCGCTTTCGGTCAACTGGCGGAGCGCTTTCTCCCTCGCCTGGCGGATCTCCTCCAACTCCTTCTCATAGGGAGCGATGGCGGCCTCCAGCTGGCTCTCTTTTACGATGGAATCGATCTTTTTTCCGCAAATCGGGCATTCATCCCCGACGCTCAGGGAGTTGCGCACCTCCTTGATGGCGTCCCCCACGGCCAGCCGTAGTGTCCGCAGACTCTTCTTGTGCTTTTGCTCCTCTTCCAACTGCTTTTGGTACGCCTCTTTCTCAAGGGGGAGTCGTTGGGTCAGTTGGTCTGCTTCCTTGCTTAGCTCAGCAATCTTTTCCAGCAGGGTGCGCAATTGCTCTCCCTCCTTTTGCTGTTGGGTGCAGTCGTTCTCCAGCTGTTGCAATGTCTGTATCTCTTCGTTCAGGCGGTTGAGGTCTTTCCCCTTCACCTCCTTCATCCGTGCTTCTATCTCGGCTTCGATTTCCTTCCCCTTCTGCTCGTACTCCTTACTTTTTTGGGCGATTTCATCGATGGTTTTCTGGATGCCGGGCAATTCGTCGGACTCTATTCTTTTGGCATCCGCGAGGCTGGTCATCGCCTCTTTCCGTGCGCTCAGGTATCCGTTCAGGTTCTCTTGGATAGAGGGGAATGCCTCGTACATCTCGGCCGCCTCATTTCTCCGTTCCAACTCTTCCGTCGCCTTGTTCAGGTTGTCCCTCTTCTCTTTGAGTTGTTGCTTCACCCAGGTGATTCCTCCGCAGACGAGCCGGAACGTTCCCCGAAGGGTGCGCTCTCTCTCCGCGAGAGACTGGGTCTCTTCCTCCCGCCTTTTCAGCTGGAGCATCTCGTTGCGCACCTCGATGGTGGATTCCCATTCGGATATATTCTTCGTGCGTCGGATGAATTCGGGGCTTGCGCACGCCTCTTTTAGGGTTGCCAGTCTCTGCGAGGTAACGGTGAACTCCTGCTGTAGGCGATGTTGCTCCGTCAGCCAGTTTCGTATCGTCTCCGTCTGTTTTTGGGTCGCCTTGACCTTCGTCTGCCGTTCGTTCAGCTTTTGCAACTCCTCTTTCTTGAGGTTCGTCTCCTCTTCGGTCAGGATTTCGTATCCCTCTATCTTCTTTCCCTCATCCTCGCAGGCCTTTTTGGCCTCTTTCGCTCGCTCGAAGATGGCAATGCCTATTTGGGAATATATCTCCGTGCCCGTCAGTTTCTCCAGGATGTCCGACTTCTCCTTTTCGTTGCTGGAAAGGAATTTGGTGAATTCTCCTTGGGCTAACAGGGAGGTGCGGCAGAACTGCTCGTATTTCATCCCCACGCATCGCTCTATTTCGGTCTCGATTTCCTTCTTTTTGTTAAAAAACAGCCCTTTCATCGGACATTCCAAGGAACGGCTATCTTCAATCTTGCCGGTTCTCTTTCGTCTTGCCGCCCATTGGGCGATGTAGGTCTCGCCGTCGTTCCCGATGAATCGCAGTTCGGCCAATGCCTCATTCTCACCCCGGCGCATCAGTTGCTTGACATCTCGGAAGCCCACTTCGTCTTCAGATTGTTTGCTGATGTTCGCACTGTTGTTGATTCTTGGTGTGTTGGCGTAGAGGGCGAGGCAGATAGCATCCAGGATTGTGCTTTTGCCGGAACCCGTCTCTCCGCAGATGAGGAATATAGGGTTTCCGACGAAGGGTTCCTCGTCGAAATGCAGGTCCACTTTTTCGATGGATGCGATGTTTTTTATATGTAGGGATAAGTATTTCATGCCATCTCCCTCTCCTTTCTATGAAGCTCTTCCGTGATCTCCCGGATCAGTCGGACCATCTCCTCGTCCAACTCCTTCCCTTGCGTCTCCATGTAGTAGATGCTGGCGAGTTCGGCGGGGTCCATGCTCTTGATTTCGCTGGATTCTATGGTGATGATCTCCGCCTCATGTTTTTTCACCCTCCTTGTCGTCTTTATCTTGCAGAACCTGCAATCCTTCTCCTTGAGGAGGTGCTCGATCCTCGCCTCCGCGTCGGAAGGCACATAGTCCTCCACCTCCACGTTGAGGCAGACGTAGGAAGAGGGGTCGATCGGGGTAGCCATGAACTCTTGTATCGCCTCCTCGAAAGGCAAAGGTTTCGATGGAATCGTTAAAAATCGATGGTCGTTCTGGATGGTGATCTCCTTGACGGAGGCTTTCTCTCCGTGGCGGGCGATTTCCACCAAAGAGACGGAGTGGGGGTACATCTCGTCGAAGTTGACCTGAATCGGACTACCGCTGTACCGCGCCTTTTCGTTCCCTTTCACGAATTGCGGGTGGTGGATATGGCCCAAGGCGAGGTAGTCGTAGTAATCCCCCAATCTGTCAGCCTCCACGTAGTCCATGCCACCCACCGATTGCTCGTCGTGTCCCCGCAGGTCCGCTCCGCAAAGGGTCAGGTGTCCCATCATGATGACGGGCAGGTTCTCCTTGTTTTCCTTTCGGACAATTTCTTGGGCGACGTTGAAGATTCCCAGGTTGCTCTCCCTGACGTGCGGGATGGCGATGACGTAGGCCATGGTTCCGCCCCCTTTCCCTGGGATTCGGATGATATGTTTTTTTTCGATGGATTCGCTATTTTCTTCCCTTTCGGCGTAGCCGATCACCTTCACGTTCGCCAAGCGCCAGAGTTCGTGCGCGGACTCCAGTCGGGCGTAGCTGTCATGGTTGCCCGCGGTGACGATGATGGACATGCTGGGGCATGCCTCATGGATGGCGACCATGCTGTCGGTGTAGAGTTTCTGTGCGGCGGCGGAAGGGACGGCGGTGTGGTAGATGTCTCCGCTGACCAAGAGCGCGTCGGGTTGTTCCCGCTCCACGATGGCACACAGCTGACGGAAGAATTGCAGGTGCTCTTCCTCGCGGTCATATCGGTAGAAGTCTTGTCCGATGTGCCAGTCCGATGTGTGTATGAATTTCATGTGGGCTTCGCCTTATTTGCGTTTGAAGATCTTTCGGGTGAACTCCTTGAATTTCTCTTTGCGCTTGCGTTTTTCCCTATCCTCGTATTTGTAGCGCAGGAAGGCTTCGACGCATTGCTCCACGTCCGCTCCCCTCCCTTTCGCGTAGTAGGAGGCGCAGAGACGGAAGAACTCATCGTTGCCGCGCATCCTTCTGAAGTTCTTGCAACCCATTTCGATGCTGACCGGGCGGAACTGCATCCGGTTGATGTCCACGAGGGAGAAATTGTAAGATATTTTCCCCATTTCATCGACTTTTTCGCGTAAGATGTTCCCTGGAGAATAGTCGCAATGTAGGATGTCCGCTTCATGAAGTCGGGCGGTGAATTCCGCGAAGGCCTTGATCAAATCCTCCTTTCCCGCATTGCTGGCGTCCTCGTCGTTGAAGAGCCTCATGTGACCATCCATGGGGGTATGTAGGCTGATGAAGAAACTTCTGTGGAGGAGACCACTCTGTTTCGTCTCGATGTAGGCGACGGGGTCCGGCGTCTGGAATCCTTTCGAAAGGAGCGTGAGCGCATGTTCGTAGGCGCGTGAAGCCTTGGATGGCCTGAAGAAGGTGTAGGCGATGCGGTTGATGAGAATCGGCACCTTGTATGATTTCACGTTGAGGGTAAATCCCCCCTCTTCGTATAGTCTGATTTCGTTTCTTGCCAGGAAGATGGATTCACCCTCCTTGTCGAATATGTCGGGCAGGCTCTCGATGAAGGTTCGCAGGTGAGAATATTTATCGTTGAGGACGATCTTCATTTTTCCCATACTCCCATGTATTTGAGATAGACGTACAAGGCGCCCATTTGACTCAGCTTAAAACCGTAGTATCCGTCCATGAAACCTAGCTTGAAGATGTAGTTGGCGATGAATCGGTAGATTGCCTTGATGTAGATGACGAATTTACTGTGTTTCTTCCCTCTTCTTTTTAGGTCGATGGCACCCAATCGTCCGTACTCCCTTGTTTTCCTTTCGTGTTGCTCCACGCTGTCGTAGGTGTAGTGTTTCAGAATCCCCTTCATGTTCACGACGCTGAAAGGCTGTTGGCACTCCACCTCTTCGTGCACCAGCTTGTCATTCCAATTGGCGTGGGTGCGGTTGAATATCCTCACTTTGGACTCGTATCCACCGTTGTAGAACCGTATCAGTTTGCCGCAATAATAGTTCTGCCTTCTCATGGCGTAGACCGTCGAGTCATCTTTTAGACCTTCTTGTTTCAGATTGAGGATGAACTCGGCGAGTTCGGGCGATAGCTCTTCGTCCGCATCGAGACTAATAATCCAGTCGTGGTTGGCAAGGCTGACGGCGAAACGTTTCTGCGGACCATAGCCGGAGAATTCGTGCTGCACGAACTTGCAGCCCAATCCCTTGCATATCTCTTCCGTCCTGTCTGTGGAGAAAGAGTCCACAACAATCGTTTCGTCTGCAATCACCCCTATCGAGCGTATGCAACGCTCGATCTTTTTCTCTTCATTCCGAGTGATGATGACTGCTGAGATGTTTGCCATTTTTCAGTTATGAATATTGTTTACCTGCTTCCCACTAAATGGGACTACGAATATACTACTATTTTTGATATTTTTTGTTTGCGTTGCTTGAAATCTTTTCTCTCTCTTGCGTTGTTTATGCTTGTGGGGGTCCTTTTCCCGCGTCGAGTTTGTGATTGTGCACTGATTCGTAGAAACATTGTGTTGTTTGGGGCTTTTTTTAGATGGATACAAAAAAAATGAATGCGACTCGTTTCACAACGTGTCGCATTCTTTTCGTGGTTTTTCTTAAAGTTATTTAAATATCTATCAGTGAGAGCAAAGATACCATTTTCTGAGTCAATCGCAAATAAATAACGAAAGAAATTTAACTGTGATTTAAAATAATATCATATTTCTATTATATTTGGATATTGTAACATTTTTGGTTCGCTTTTGTGCCGATCCCAGAGGATGGCACTCGGATTGCTTACGATGCCGGCGATTTGATCCGCTTTCCCTTATTAGAAGGAGTAAAATTGAAACCAGGTGACCTGTTGTTGGGTATATGACAAAAAAAATTCCACTCATCTCACGACGAATGGAACTCTACTATTAACTTTTATAATCTTATGTATATGATGTGTATATGATTGAATATTGAAGTCTTATTTTGTTATTCGCTTATTTCGAAAACTATTATACTTGTACCTAAATCTGTTATTCCTTTAACACGTTGCAAATGTAGAATAATTCCACAGACCATCCAAATATTCTTGTAGAAAAAATCCACTGAGATTTATTTATTATTATTATTCAATTTTTCCGACATATATACAACTTCATCTATGCTGTAGGATAGAAACCCTTTGGAAGTCCCATTTTCCCTAAGGTTCGGGTGTTTTCGCCTTCTTCTCTTTTCTATCCAAAAAGTGAAATTTTAGAATTATATCTGTTTGACATAATAATGGATCAGTCCTTTTACGTGTTGGTAGGTTGCGGCGGAAAAAAGTTTCTTTTGTGTCGTACGGTTGTAATGATGGATGATTTTGAACTGGGGTAGGATGGTGATTTCTTTCCCTGTTCGGGCGATTCTTTGGCAGAAGTCCGCATCTTCCGGTCCGTAGAATATCTTTTCATCCAAATAGCCGATTTCATCGAGGATTTCCCGCCTGAACATCTGACAAGCCCCGATGGTGTATTCTGCAGAAAATGGCGATTCCATCGACAATTCCTTGTGGTAGAATTGTTGCTCGTTTTTCTCGTTGATCCATTGGGAAAAACCTTTCGGGAAGCATTTCCTCGTGGCGAGGAGGTTCATCAGTTTGTATTTCGGCCAAGGAAGTTTTCGGCAGCTCTCTTGGGGAATACCGTTCACGTCGGTCAGCTTGCAGGCGCATAGCCCACATTCGTTATGTTTCGTGATATGATTGAACATTCCCTCCGCCGCCTCTTTGTTCACGATGGTATCGATGTCTAATATCCATATGATATCGTTGTGGGAGAGCTTCATCCCGATGTTGCGTGCGGATGCGACGCCTTTATTCTCCGTCAGTGGGTGGAGCGTGATGCTTCCCTTGAATGAATCGAGTAGTTGGAGGGTCTTGTCCTGCGAACCGTTGTCGACCACGATGATTTCGGTTGGGATCTCCTTCGTCGCTTCCAGTATGGAGGAGATGCAGGGTTCCACGTCCCTCTCGGAGTTCCATGTGAGGAGTATTATGGAGAGAGATTTGTCCATCATTTGTGGAACAGTTTTCTTCTTAGTGCGGTGGCGGCGATGCGGAAGTCCGACCAAGAACTGAATTTCTTTATGTGATTGAATATGAAAGAGGGACGGATGAAGAACTTCACGTTGTTCCAGAACAACATCTTCTCCATCTCTTCGCTGGATAGGTTAGGGTAGTTGATGATGGATTTGTGCTGCACGTCGGTCGGGACGTACTCTCCTCCCTTGATCCAGTTGTTTTGTTTCGCCAGTTCGTAAAATTCGGTGCCTGGGAAAGGCGCCACAATGTTGAACATCACTTGGGATACCTTCAGCTCCTTGGCCTTCTTGAGCGTCTCCTTGATGGTCTTCTTCGTTTCGAGCGGGCTCGTGCCGATGAGGATGTTCAGTTTCACCGGCACATTGTATTTCTTCAGGAGTTGGATGCCTTCGTAAATCTGTTGGGAGGTGATTCCCTTCTTGATGTACTGGAGGATCTCGTCGTTGAAGCTCTCCACGCCTAGATCGACGAATTGGCATTGTGCCTCCGCTAGGAGCTGCGCTGTTTCTTCCGTGATGGCGTCCACACGTGCCTGGCATCCCCAACTGAGTTGGTGCTTCTTCAGACATTCGCAGATAGGGCGTAGCCTTTTGGCTGTTGTGATGAAGTTGTCGTCGATGAAGCAGATGGCCTTGTATCCTTGGCTGACCAGCATCTCGATCTCCTCGATGACGTTCTCGACGGAACGGAATGATATGAATGGCTTCTTCCCTGTCACCCGTTTGTTTTCTATCTCCCTTGCGAAGGTCAGCGAGCTTGGCACGCAGTAGATGCAATGGAAAGGACAGTTGCGGCTGGTGAGCACCGTCGTGTAGGGATGCTTCTTCAGCTTCGGGTTGGTGAAGGTGTATTGTTCGATGAAATGGCGGGCTGGGAAAGGCAGCTCGTCCAGGTCGCGTATCAGTTCGCGCGTCGGGTTGTGCGTCACCTTGCCCTCTTGGAGCCATGTGAGGCCTTTCACCTGCGAGAGGTCGCCTCCTTGCTCGATGGTCCGTACCGCCTCGGAGGTCGTCAGTTCGGGCTCGCCTCGGGCGATGATGACGTGATCGTCCGTGAGCAGCTTGTCCGTGTAGTAGGTCACACCGGGCCCCATGGTGATGATCCAAGCGTCGGGATGGCTCTCCCTGATCAGTTGGATGCACTTTCGGTCTGTTTCTAGGGATAGGTTTACGCACCAGAATGCGTAGATGTCGCTGTGGTCGTCTCGCAGGAAGTCGGACAGCTCTTTTTCGTCCTTCTCTTCCATCACGAAATCCATGCGCCGCACGTCGTGTCCGTCTCTTTCCAATACGGCCGCGACAATCAGCTCATAAATATTGGGCATCGGGTAGACGAGGTGCGTGCAACCGGCGGTACGCTCGGCGGGCATTTCCCCGTCCAATGCGGGCGGTACGATGAAAGTGACGACCATAATCTCCTTTTTCTGTTGATGATACTTCTACAAGGGAAACGTGGTGTCCCCCCTATTATTGTATGGTCGGATTATTCGTTCGCCATCATTTTCTCTGCTTTTATCCTGTCCTCACCGATGGCGGCGCGCAGGTCATCTTCTGAGCAGAATTTGTTTTGTGCTCTGAGTTTGTGGAGGAACTGCATGTTGATGCGCTCTCCGTAGATATCTTCGTCAAAGTCGAATATGTTGACCTCGATGGATACTTCCCCGCCTCCGTAGGTCGGACGGGTACCGATGCAGGCCACGCCCTTGTGGGTCTCTCCCCTCACGGTGACCTTCACGGCGAAGACGCCGAAGCAAGGGATGCATTTATTCTCGATCTCCGGCTCGATGTTGGCGGTCGGGAAGCCTAGCTTCCTGCCGTTTTGTTTGCCATGGATGACTGTTCCCGAGATATTATAGTTGTAGCCGAGGTAACGGTTGGCTAGTTCGATGTCGCCTACCCCTAACAGGTTGCGGATGAAGGAGGAGCTGATAGTAAAGTCGTTTTCTTCGTAAGGATCTGCTCTCGTGACCTTCATGCCGAGTTCCTCCCCGTATGTGCAGTAGTCGTCGAAACCTTCTTCCCTGTTCTTTCCGAAGCGATGGTCGTATCCGATGAGGAGGTGCTTCACATTGAGACGGTTCTTGAGCACTTTCTCCATGAAGTCGTGGGCGCTGAGGTTGGAGACCTCCGTGGTGAATTCCATCTGGATGCAGTAGTCCACAGGCAATCCCTTCAGCAATTCCAGTTTCTCCTCGTGGGTGTTCAGCAATTTCGGCTGATAGGCCTCATGGAGGATAATCCTAGGGTGTGGCCAGAATGTAAGAATCGCAGACTTTAGCCCTTCGCTTTTCGCTACTTTGGCCAATTGCTTCGCTAAAAACAGATGTCCATGGTGGACTCCGTCAAAGAATCCGATTGTGAGCGCAAGCCCTTCCTTACTTGCTATTCCCGTCTCCTCTATCAATTCCATCTTACTTCTTTTTTTGTTCGAATATTTTGTACTTTGGAGACAAAATACTACTTTTGCCTTCGTTTTGCAAAGGTAACAATTTTTAGTTAATTGCAAGCAGGACCCATAGCTCAGTTGGTTAGTAGCACCTGACTCATAATCAGGGGGTCACAGGTTCAAGCCCTGTTGGGTCCACATATGAGGAGAAACATGGTTTCTCCTTTTTTTATAATGTATTGATTGATAGATATTTGTGAATATATCTTCTCTCGGCACTTTTCTTTGTGTGGAGTTTTTCTACACCTTTGGTGGGGTGTATCTTTTTGATGTATTTCGATGAAAAAATTTTTTGGCGAAATTTTTCTTGATGATTGATTTTCACCGATTTCCGAAGTGTTTTTGAGGGTGCCGATGGGTGGAGAGGCGAGTGTAGGAAAGGGATTGCCCACAGTTTGTAATGTTGGATTTTAATTAAATATAAGAGATATGGATAAGGAAGAAAGAATCGCGCGTGCGAAAGAACTTTTTAAGAGTGGTTTCAATTGCTCTCAATCTGTGGTGGCCGCTTTTGCGGATTTGTATGGATTGACGGAGGAGCAGGCATTGAAGATATCCGCCTCTTTCGGTGGTGGTATCGGCCGTATGCGTGAGACTTGCGGTGCGGCTTGTGGCATCTTCCTTTTGGCCGGACTGAAGTATGGTTCGACCGACCCTAAGAACGCGGATGCGAAGGGGGAGAACTACCGTATCGTCCAGGAGTTGGCGGAGGATTTCAAGCAGGCCAATGGCTTCCTGAAGTGCCGTGATTTGCTCGGACTGGACAAGAACCTGAAGGAGAGCCCGCAACCGGAGGCGCGCACCGCCGCTTATTATGCGAAGCGTCCTTGCGTGGAGATCGTGGCTTCCGCCGCTAGGATCTGGGCGGAAAAACATGAGAAGTGATTGTGATTCTTTATTTTAGGGGATGATGTGATATCATCCCTGCCTTTGCGAGGGGTGGCAATCGGAAATGTTGGCAGGTGGATTAGTATTTTCTGAATAGGTTGGAGTGTTTACCCACCCTGATTAACTTTATTATGTCATCTTCCTTTTCAAACCAAATGAGGAGTAAATCTGGTCTTATATGTGCCTCCCAATTATTTGCATACTCCCCTTTTAATTGGTGGGTTAGGTATGGTATTCTTGGTAGAGTGCCATCCTCTTCGAGTATCTTTAATGCTTTTAATACTTTCTGTTCGTCAGACTTTGAAAGTGCTTTGAAGTCAGTACGAAATTGCCTTGTCGATTCAATTTTGTACATGACTATGAATTTAGGTATTTCACGAGGTCATCAAAATCTTTCGCTTTATAGGTTTTCCCTTCTTTGGCCTCACGAATGGCCTTCTTTGTGGTCTCGTTTGGTTCATCGTCTTTCAGAAACTTAAAAAGGCCTGTCTTTGCTATAAAGTCAACAATCGCTTTCGCCATCTTGTTTCGTCCGTCGTATTGAATTGTTATTGTTTCCATAATATGATTTTCTTGTTGTTTGCATCGCAAATATACTATTTTTTCATCTATCCGCAACAACTGAGTTTTGCTATCTTGGATGCGGTTCTTATATTTAGACGAGGCAACGGGCTACAATTCCACACGTAGAAAAGAGTTTACGGAGTATGAGGCGAAATGACTGCATCAACACTAATCGCAAATAGTAAATCGTTAAATAGTATATTTTGTTCCCTGTTTTGTCTCATATTCCCCAGTTTTTTCTTCTTCCCCACCATCCGCAACGTGCCGTTTAAATATGTTAAATAATATAAAAACGGAAAAACTATTTTCGTTTAAAAAGTTTTCCACTAATTTTGCCGTGGAATTCATGACGATGATGTGAGGCGTGGAAAGAGGTCTTATCGGAATTGTTAATTATGAACACGGGTAGTAAAGACAAAATCGTAAGAGGAGCGTTGAGTTTGTTTCAGGCGCAGGGGATTAAGTCGGTGACGATGGATAAGATCGCCGCCTCTTTGTCTGTTTCCAAGCGAACGATCTATGAGCATTTCGCCGACAAGGAGGCGTTGGTCACTGAGTGTCTTGCCTGCTTCAAGCAGGACTACGATTCGAGGCGGGAGGAGATCCGTCGCGCGACGGACAATACCCTTTCCTATTTGTTGGAGGTTTTCCGCTATTCGGTCTCGATGATGCGCGTCATCAATGTGAATTTCTTTTCTGATGCGAAAGCGATGTTTCCTGAACATGTCGAGGCGGTGAAGATGAACCGGAGGGCGCAAATCGCGCATATCCAGGAGATGATAGAGAAATCCCAAGAGGAGGGCCATATCATCAAATCATTTTCCCCGATGGTATTGGCGGAGGTCTATTATGAGATGATGAACTCCCTCCACGTGTCGGGTGTGTACGACTTTACCCGCACACCGGCGTCCGAGGTTTTAAGGGTTCTGTACAACATCTATTTCCGTGGCGTGGCGACAGAGCAGGGCTTGGTTATCATGAAGAATCTTCTTAGTGGCGAAGAGGAGAATTGGAAAGAAGAATAATGAGTTAATGTAACATAAATATGATGAAAAGAGTTTTTGGTAAAGTAGGATGTTTACTGACGGTATCGTTGGTGTTAAATATTCCTTCGTTTGCGCAATCGGGCGATTCTTCGTCTAATCAAAGCGATTCAGTTCTTACTATATCGTTAGAGGAGGCGAAACAATTTGCGTTGGCGCACAACAGAACGATTAAAAATGCCTCTTATGATGTGCAGAAAGCGGAAGCGGCCCGTTGGAAGGCAATCGCCAGCATGTTGCCGCAGGTGAGTGGTGATGCCACATATTCCAACATGTGTGGTTATAGAAGGGATTTCTCCATGATGACGGGAGGCAAAGATGCCTCTTCCGCTGGGGCTATGCAGGATACCACTACTAGTAATGAAGGCAATGAGACGAATGCACAACAATCTTCCTCCAAATCTGAAGGAACGAAAATGCCTTCGATGCTCAATTGGGGTGTGAACGTTACGGCTACTGTCAGTGGAGCACAAATCGTTGGTGTGCAGGTGGCGAAAGTGGCAAAGGAATTGTCTATAATAGCTGTCGGCAAAACAGACCAAGCTGTTCTGTCCAAAATCGAGACCTCGTATGTGAACATCTTGGCGCTTCAGGCAACAGTGGATTTGCTAGAGAGAAACCTCGAAAACATGGACAGGATGTACAACATGACCATGAATGCGGTTAAAGCTGGTGCGGCTGAGCAAAACGACGCTGACCAAATCGCTATCCAGGTGGCTTCTATGAAGAGTACCGTTAACACGACTAAGCGTACGATAGAGGTGTTGTACAATACGATCCGTATGATGATGGGTGTGCCTGCGGATGTGGAGATCTCCCTCTCCCAAAATTTGGACGATGTGATAAATCCGGGTTCCATCCTCTCTTTGTTGGATACGGATTTGTACTTGGGCGACAATTATGATTACAGAATAAAGGCGAAGAGCGCGGAATTGTCTAAAAAGCAGGTTAGCCTTAGCAAAGCGGCTTATATTCCTTCGTTGACCGCCTTCTACAACTATGCGGATCACAAATACGTGAACGCAGACGCAGGAATTGAAACTCTGTTGGAAGCATTCAGCGGATCTCCTAAGAACACCGTCGGGTTTAAATTGTCTGTTCCTATTTGGTCAAGCGGAACCCGTTGGGCTGACGTCCGTAGCGCGAAGATGGATTACGCGAAGGCGCTGAACGACTTGGAGGATACGGAGTTGCAATTGGGCATTCAAGGAAAACAATTGCGATATAACTTGACATCCGCTTATGAGAACTACGAGAATCAGTCCAATAACATTGAGGTGATGCAACGTGTCTTCAAGAGCAATACCGAGAAGTTCAAATATGGCACGATCTCAAGTATGCAGTTGACCACCTCCAGCACAGAGTTGATCGGTGCCCAAAACACCTACATCACCGCACTTATGGATATGGTCAGCGCTTATGTCGATTTGAAGGTGTTGTTGAATAAATAATAGATAATAATTAAAAACAAATATACAGATGAAGAAAGTAGTAAGATGGGGCTGGGTCTCCGTGATGGCTTTGGCTTTGGTCGGTTTGACCGCTGGTTGCGGCAAGAGTGACAAGAAGAAGGCGGGCGAATCCACTGAGTCCGAGGGACCAAGAGTGGAAAAGGTTCGTGTCGAGCCTGTCGTAAAACAAGAAATCGAACGTGATGTGGAGTGTACCGCTGTGCTCGAAGGTTATGAGACAATGAATGTTTCTCCTTCGTTGACGGGTATCATCGAAAAACGTTTCAAGGATGTGGGCGACCATGTCTCTACCGGTGATTTGTTGGTCCGCATGGACCAGAACCAGCTGATCCAAGCTAAGTTGAACCTTGCGAATCTCGAGACCGAGATGAAGCGTATGGATGCCTTGCTGGCGGGTGGTAACGTGACCCAACAAACATATGACAAGACGAAGATGGGCTACGAGCAGGCGAAGCAACAGGTGGAGTTCTTGCAGAACAACACCTTCTTCAAGGCTACCTTCCCTGGCGTTGTTTCCGCAAGGAACTATGAGAGCGGCGAGCTCTTCAATGGCGCAAGACCTATCTTGACGGTGGTGCAACTGAATATGTTGAAGGCGATCATCGATGTGCCTGAGGCTTATTTCCCTAAGATCAAGGCGGGTATGAAGCTGAACATCATCTCCGACATCTACCCTGATACGAAGTTCCCTGCTGTCATCGAGACGATCTACCCTACGGTCGATGCGGCTACCCACACTTTCCAATGTAAGGTGAAGATTCCGAACGGTAGCATGAAGCTCCGTCCAGGTATGTACGTGCATACTGCTGTGAATGTGGGCAAGGTGAAGGTATTGGCTGTTCCTTATCAGTCTGTCTTGAAGCTGACCGGTTCCAACGAGCGTTATCTCTTCTTGAACGAGAACGGTTTCGCGAAACGTGTGACAGTGGAGGCCGGACAACGTTTCAACCGTTTTGTCGAGGTGATCTCTGACGAAGTTGTGGAAGGTGGACAAGTTGTGACCCAAGGTCAAGCCCGCCTGATCGACGGTATCGAGTTGCAGGTGATGGATGGTAACTACGAGGACGAGGCTGCCATTAAGTCAAATGGCGGAAGCGAAGCTGCGGTAGTTGATAGCGGTAAGGTTATCCCTGTCGCTTCTACTCCTGCAAAGTGATGATGACGATAAGAGATTGAAATCCAATAAATTGAAGTAAAAATATGAGCATATATAAAACAGCGATTAACAAACCGGTCACCTCTATCCTGGTTTTCGTGGCCGTCATGTTGATGGGTATCTTCGCCTATCTGAAGTTGCCTATCGACCAGTTCCCGGAGATCGAGCCTCCGTATATCGCCGTCATGACCTCCTACCCGGGCGCCAACGCCAGTGAGGTGGAGACCAACGTGACGAAGTACTTGGAGAATAGTTTGAACTCTGTGGATGGTTTGGATGAGTTGACCTCCACCTCTAAGGATAACCTTTCATTGGTCGCTTTGGAGTTTGAATGGGGCGAAGAGCTGGATGACGTCGTCAATGATATCCGTTCGTATGTGGACATGACGAAGGATAATCTGCCAAGCGGATGTTCCAACCCTTTGATTATCAAGTTTAATAGTTCTTCCATGCCGATTATTCAGTTCGCCGTGCAGGCGGGCGAGAGTTATCCGGGCTTGGAGAAGATCATGAACGACATCGTTATCCCTCAATTGAACCGTGTCGACGGTGTGGGTAACGTGACGATGTCCGGTGAGCCGGACCGTTATGTCTACGTTGAAATCGACCAAAAACAGTTGGATGCTTATGGCATCTCTTTGGAAACGGTCGGTAATGCGGTTGCCGCTAACAACCTGAACCTCTCTTCCGGTAACGTGAAGATGAAGAAGGAGCAATATGCTTTGCAGGTGCGTAGCGAGTACCTCGAGAGCTCCGAGATAAAGGATATCGTGGTGGCTACCATGCCGGACGGCAAGCAGATTTATGTGCGTGACATCGCGACGGTGCGTGATACCATCAAGGACTTGTGCTTGGACGAGAAGATGACCTCCAGAGGGGGTGATATCGGCCAGGAGGCTGTCCGTCTGATCATTTCGAAGCAGACGGGTGGAAACACGGTGCAGATTTGCCGTGACATCCATAAGGAGTTGGATAAGATCAAAGCATCCCTTCCTGCGGATGTGAAGATCAATGAGATCTACGACTCCTCCACGGATATTGTCAGTGCCATCGATTCCTTGAAAGAGGCTGTGTTGTATGCGGTCTTCTTCGTGGTCCTCGTGGTGCTCTTCTTCTTGGGCAAGTGGCGTGCCAGTGTGATTGTCGGATTGACGATCCCAATCTCTTTGTTGGTCGCATTCCTTTACTTGTTGGGTGTTGACAGTTCGTTGAACATCATCTCCCTCTGTTCCCTTTCCATTGCCGTGGGTATGGTGGTGGACGATGCCATTGTGGTCTTGGAGAACATCACCACGCATATCGAGCGAGGGTCCAATCCACGTGAGGCGGCCATCTATGCGACGAACGAGGTGTGGGTATCCGTGATCGCCACGACGTTGGTGATCTGTGCCGTGTTCGTGCCGTTGACGATGTTGACGGGTATCGCCGGTATCTTGTTCAAGGAGTTGGGTTGGATTGTGACGATCGTCTGCTGTACCTCCACTTTGGTGGCTATCTCCCTTGTGCCGATGCTTTGCTCCAAGTTGTTGAAGGCGAAGACCGTTAAGGTGGATAAAGATGGTAATTTGATTGTCGAGAAGAAGGATACGAAGAAACTTTCGTACGAAAATACGGTGGTGAGATTCTTGGATAAGCTGGATGCCGCCTATGCGAACTTGTTGCGTTGGTGTTTGACCCACAAGAAGTTGACGATGCTAGGTGTTGTGGGCTTCTTCGCTGTTTCCTTGGTTCCTATGTTTGCCGGCCTTATCGGTACGGACTTCATGGCCACGCCGGATAATGGTCGTCTGACCATCAACGTGGAGTTGTTGCAAGGTACCCGTGTGGAGGAGACCGCTAAGTTCGCCCGTATGTTGGAGAAGCGTTTCGTCCAATTGGTTCCGGAGACGAAGAACATCTCCACGACTTGTGGTTCCAACGAGGATGCCGGTCTTTCCGCCCTCTTCTCATCCACAAGAAATAACACGATCCAGATGCGTTTCAACGCAGATAAGAAATACACCCGTGAGCGTTCCATCACGGAGATAGCCGAGGTGCTTCGTAAGGAGATCGCCTCCTATCCGGAAGTCTCTGACTTCAAGGTGGCCATGTCCTCTGGTGGAGGTATGGGTGGACAGAGTACGGTTGACGTGGAGATTTATGGTTATGACTTCGACGTGACCAGCTCGTACGCCGCTCAAGTGAAGAAGTTGATTGAGGCTAAGATCCCTACGGCTCGTAACGTGGATATCAGCCGTGACGATGACCGTCCGGAGTTGAAGATCGTGGTGGACAAGGTGAAGGCCTCCCGTCATGGATTGAGCTCTTCCTCTGTGGCGTCGTTCGTCCGCAATCGTGTCAACGGTATGGCTTGTGGTTATCTGAAGGAGGATGGTGACGAGTACAACATCGTTGTCCGTCTGAAGGAGGAGAACCGTAGTTCCATCGATGCCATCGAGGATTTGACCATCCCTACGGCAGGCGGCAATGTGAAGTTGAGCGAGCTCGTTTCCATTCAGGAATACTGGGGACCGCCGGAGATCACGCGTAAGAGCCGTCAACGTTTCTTGAAGGTGGAGGTGACTCCGTTCGAGACCTCATTGGGTGAGTTGGCCGCCGAGGTTGAAAGGGTATTGCCTGAGATCGAGAAGCCAGCAGGAGTCTCCGTCATTCTCGGAGGTTCATACGAAGACCAGCAAGAGTCATTCCAGAACATGGGTCTGTTGTTGTTGATCATTGTGATCCTCGTGTATGTGGTGATGGCCTCCCAGTTCGAATCGTATGCGAAGCCGTTCATTATCATGATGGCGGTGCCATTCGCCTTCTCGGGCGTCATTTGGGCATTGCTCATCACTGGCACCTCTTTGGATATGATCGGAGCGTTGGGTTGTGTCATGCTGGTCGGTATTGTGGTGAAGAACGGTATCGTGTTGGTGGACTACATCAACTTGATGCGTGACCGTGGCCACGAGTTGAACGAGGCGATCGCCCTTTCCGGACAGTCTCGTCTCCGTCCTGTGTTGATGACGGCCTTGACTACCATCTTGGGTATGTTGCCTATGGCGTTGGCCACTTCCGATGGTTCGGAGATGTGGGTGCCGATGGGTATTGTCGTGATCGGTGGTCTGATCGTCTCCACGATGGTCACCTTGATAGTTGTCCCTGTCTTGTACGGTATCATGTCCAAGCATGGAGAACGAGACAAGGAGGCTGAGATCCGTTCGCAATATATCTTCATGGATATCAACACGCACGGCAGCAAAATGGAGGTAGTTGAAGGAGAAAATAATAACTAAATAAAAGGCTGAAGTATGAAATCTGTAATGATAGTATTCAATCAGGCGAACACGGAGCGTGTCGAGTATATGTTGGATAAGTTGGGTATTCGTGGCTTCACCTTTTTCGAGCAGGTGCAAGGGCGCGGAACCAAGACCGGTGAGCCTCGTAGGGGCACGCACACTTGGCCTGAGATGAACTCGGCCGTCATCACGGTCGTGGAGGACGAGCAGGTGCCGACGCTCTTGGAGACGGTGCATAAGCTGGACCTCCGAAACGAAGAGGTGGGTGTTCGAGCATTCGTATGGAATATAGAGCAGACTATCTGATGTAGTGTGTAGCTTTCTCAGAAAGGAACATGGCTGTCGAAAGGCAGCCATGTTTTTTTATTCTTCTACCTGTTGGATGCGGCACCTGCGTTCCGAAGAACTATAAACTTGATAAAATCGGACGACCTGATTGGTAAAGTTACGAAAAGAATGTATAGATTTGTACCCGATTTGTAGGTCTGATATATTGCTAAAACGCTCATCTATCGGATGATTTCCCTGTTTTTTTTGCCCCAAAAAATCCTTTTTGAAATTCAACACTTTTTTTAATATCTTTGTAAATTCGTAAGTATGCTTTGTTGAGTAGTGACTTGGATGATTATTTGTGCAATTGAATAGAAAGATTTGAAGAGATTATTAGCCATATTGTTAACTTCGACTGTTTTAGCTGTCAGTATGTACGCTCAAACAGATTCGGAACGCATTCGCGAGGAACAACGCGCCAGAGCCGAAAGGGTGAAGGAGGAGCAAGCTGCGAGGCGTCAACAGGAGTTGCATGAAAGGGAGAAACGTCTCGAAGAGGCAAAAGCGGCTAATGAAAGGGTAAAAAAAGAGCAGGAAGAAAGACGTCAGACGGAGCGGGAAGAGAGGCAACGCCAAAAGGAGGAGTGGAAGAAAGTTAAGGCTCAGGTGGATGCCCGCAAGGCGGAAGAGAAGGCGAATGAGGCTAAGAAACTCAAGGAATATGAGCAAATAGTAGAGCAGGAACGACAGGCCCGTGAGTTGCGTCTCCGTCGTGAGGCGGAAATGAAGCAACACGATAGGGAACGTTGGGCGGAGAAGCAAAAGGAGTTGGATGCCGCGCGTAAGCGTGACGAGGCTGCTGCCGAGAAACGTCAGCAGGAGTATGTCGCCGCTTCGGAACGTGAGAAACTGCGTCGCGAGATTCAGAAACAGAAAGAGGCGGAAAGAAGGAACCAGCAGGCTCAGCAGTGGCAGCAGAAAAAGAACGAATTATCCCAAAACAAAAATAAGGAGGCCGAGGAGCGGGAAGCTCGTCTGGCTGAATATCTAGAGGCCGTCGAATTGGAGCGGCAGGCCCGTGAAATGCGTATTCGTCAGGAGAATGAGATGAAGCAACGCTATACGGAGTTGTGGAACAAGAAGAAGGCGGAGATCGAGGCGGCTCGCCAGCGGGAGAAGCAGGAGAACGAGCGCCGGCAAAAGGAGTATGAGGCCATCATCGCTAAGCAACGTGAGACCCGTGAGGAGCAACGTAAGAGGGAGGCCCTGCAGAAACAGAACGAACGTGAGATGTGGGCGCAGCATAAGCAGCAACAAGACGAGATGAGAAAGCAGTCTGAGGCTGAGAGAAAGCGCCGCGAGGCGGAGCATGAGGCTGAGATGCAACGCGTTTCGCAGGAACGTCAAATGCGCGCTAAGAGACAGCAGGAGGAGCGTGAGAGGGAAAGACTTGCCCAAGAGGCAAGGAAGGAGGAACTGCGCCGTCGCCGTGAGGAACAAGCCGCTAAGCGTGAGGAGGCTGTCCGCAAGAGACAAGAGGCTTCCATGCAGAAACGCGCTGAACATGAGCAATGGGTAGAGAAGCAGAAGCAACTGCAGGATGAGCGTATGCAGAGACAGCAGGAGCAGAAGGCGCAGAGACAGGAGAAACAGAGACTGCAACGTGAGAAGAAACGTGCGGCTAAAGAGAAGGCTAGACAGCAGGAGATCGAGAGGAAAAGGAAAGCCCGTGAGGCACAACAGCGCCATCGTGAGTTCATACAACAGATGCGCGAACGTGAGAAGGCCCGTGAGGAACTGACCAAGAATAAGGAGAAGGCGTTGGCTGAACGTATGAAGCAGAAACGCCAGGAGGAGAAGCGTAGGCAGATTGAACTGCGTCAGGCTCAACGCCAGAAGGAGTTGGAGCGGAAGCAGGCGGAGAAGGAACGTGCCGCAGCTTTGCGCGAGAAGAAGAAAGAGATGATGGAACTCCAGATCGCTCGCGAGAAGGAGGCCCGTGAACGCGAGGCGGAAAAGGCGCAGCTGAGAAATGATGAGGAGAGGCTGAAAGAGTACCAGCAGAAACAGCAAGACCTGAAGGAGGAGCAGGAGCGCCTCGAAAAGGAGAATAAGCTGGAGGAGAAAAAGAAGAAGGAACTTCAGGCACAGCGCGAGAAGATTGAGAAGGAGACGATGAAGCTCGCCAAGAAGATCGTCGCCGCTAAGGAGAAGAAACTGAATGCGGAGGATAAGGCCCGCCGTAAGGAGGAGAAGATGCGTGAGAAGATGCGTAACGAGATCGCGCGTGACTCCGCAAGATTGGCGGAGCAGGAGAGTGCGGACTTGGAGCGTTTCGCTAAGGAGGATGCGCAGGATGAGGCTGTGGCTTTGACGAAGAAACAACAGAAGGCGCTGAAGAAGATTCAGGAGAAGAAACGATTGCTTCAGGAACAAAATACGAGGGATTCTTTGATGCTGGTGGATGGTGACTTCGACATCGCCACGGGCAAGCGTGATAACTCGGATCTGCCGCCGGATGTGCGTGAGCGCGTCGAGCCTAAGCAGAAGGAGGAAGAGGTCGTGCTTGATGATGAAAACTCCTTCGCCTTCGCTAGCGGTGAGTTGGATTCCACTTACATGGCGAATATAGACTCCTTCGCGGTAGATGAGGAGGACGAGGCGACCCTCGTCACTTCCATGATCGACTCCGTACTCCTGCAACAGCAAATCGCCGAGTTGGAGGAGGAGTTGCAGAACGTCCGTGACGTCAAGGAGTTGGAAAGGAATAAGAACCGAAAGGGAGATGTCATCCTCCGTAAGATCAAGATTCCTAACTGCCGTTATCTGAACGACGTCTACTACGTCAGGGATAAGTTCGAGTTCAGGTATGAGTATGACTTCTTCCTGCACTATTTCGACCATAGGTATTTCCACAGAAAGAAATTCTATGATATGGGCGATTCGACCCGTATCGTCGCGAAATATGTGATGCAGTTGGTAGGTAAATCGAAGTACCGTCATACGAACTTCAACAAAGTGGCGGATTCCATTGCGGGCTTCTTGCCTAACTACCCGGTTGTGGAGTATCTGGATTCCGTGATCACCGACTTGAACCTTGAGTATTTGGCGACGGGTGAGATTAAGATCAAGTACAAGAATCGTCGGCAGGATAAGATCCTCTCCAAGATATTGCCTACCAAGATCAACGACGAGGGTGGAGGCTCTCTGGGTAACATCAAGTTCTATACGTCGAACCGTCGTAGGGTCATCGAGGAACTGGATGCTTCGCAGTACGATTCCTTGCTGATCAAGCCAGACTCTCTGCAGATGCAGGAGAAACATTTGGCGGACTCTCTGGATGCTGTCCGCATGAAGATTCTGGAGCAGGATAGCCTGCAACGTATCCAAGACAGTTTGGCTCTGTTGACGAACGAGCTGGCGATGGAGGGCTCCGAGAAGGATAGCTTGCATCAGGTGTTGGATGATATGTTGTTTGGCAATGCGATGGCGGATTCCACTGCGGCAGACTCGACGATGTTGGCGGAGGAAGAGGCGGATGCGCCACAGAAGGAGGTGCTCCCAGTCGCAGTGTCCGACCCTGTCTCTCTGAACGATATTGGCAAATACATCAAGATGCTGGAGGCACAACGTGCGGGCAAGCAAACCGGGAAACCGAACAAAACGTCTTTAAGCACGCCGTCCGTGCCGATTTCGTCGTCGCGGTCTTCCATCCTCGACAACCTGAATGCGGGTACGACCAGGAAGACGGAACCTCCTGCGCCAACGACGCCTGCACCAACGACGCCTACACCGCCAACGTCGTCTGCCCCTGCGCCTGCGGAATCCGAGGTGCAGCCGGAAGAGAGTGAGGAGGCTCCGAAAGAGTCCCGAAGAAGAAGGTCCAGAAGATCGAAAGATACGGAGGAAGCGCAGAATACGGATGTCTCATCCGAAGAGACCCCTAAGGTGGAGGAACCGAAACCATCGGAGGAGTCGGATTCTGTGAGCGAGGAGGATGATTCTTCCTCCAAGAAAAAGAGGTCGAGAAGGAAGAGAAAATCTTCCGAACCTGAAGAGGAGGAGACCTCGGAAAGTGAAGGTGAGTGATAATTTTTAGAAAGGAATACGGAAGTGAATAATTTAGTGTTAAGATTGATTTCAGGGATTGCCTTTGTGGCGATCATGGTTACGTCGATATGCATGTCGTCGTACGTTTTTGGAGCGGTTTTCTTTCTAGCAACCGTATTGTCATTGCGCGAGTTCTATGCTTTGACAGAGAAATGTGAAGGTGTATGTGCGGACAGGTGGATGTCCATCGTGGGGGGAGCGTTGCTCTTCGTGATCGCTTTTTGCGTGGCTTTCCTGCATAAGACACCGGCGTTGTTCTCGGTCTATTTCCTGTGCGTCGCCTGCACTTTTGCGTTCGAGCTGTTCAGGAAGATGGAAAACCCTGTCTTGAACTTGGGTGTATCCGTCTTGGGTCACCTTTACATCGCTGTTCCGTTCAGCATGTTCTGCATGATTGAAGGCGCGAGCGGTGAGTCGAACCATTCCAGAATGTTGTTGCTCGCCTTCTTTGTGATCATCTGGGCGTCGGATACGGGTGCTTACCTTGTCGGACGTTTCTTGGGACGTCATAAGATGTTCGAGCGTATCTCCCCGAAAAAGACGTGGGAGGGATTTGTCGGAGGATTGTTTTTCGCTATCCTCTCAGGCTTGATTTTCCACTACTGCGAGTGCGTGCCGACGTTGCAGATCGGATTGTGGATCACGTTGTCGGTATGCGTGTTTGTGTTCGGTGTGCTGGGCGATTTGGTCGAGTCCATGTTTAAGCGTAGCTTGAAGGTGAAGGATTCGGGTAATCTTATTCCGGGACATGGAGGAATACTTGACCGATTTGACAGCGCATTGCTGGCCGCCCCGGTCTTGTATGTGATTTTTTCACTAATTGTGTAGCATATTCGCGCTGAAATGTTTGAAATAAACAAAAAATGTTAACTTTGCATTGCTAATAGGATTTATACGATGAGGATTCATAAAGAAGGGAAGGGTATATTGACGAAATTGCTAGCATCTATCTTGGTGGTGGATGTTTTAGTCGGATGGTGTCTCTACGCATCTAATCCAACGTTTGTGGTAGGTTTTTGTCTCTTCAGTCTTTTGGTCTTTCTTTTTTTCTTAAACTTCTTTCGTAACCCGAACAGGGTATACGAGGGGGACAGCACGGGCTTAGTGATGGCTCCGGCGGATGGCACGGTTGTGGTGATTGAGCCAACGGTGGAAGGGGAGTATCTGAAGGATGAACGCATTCAAATATCTATTTTCATGAGCGTCTTCAACGTCCATGCGAATTGGTACCCTGTGAATGGTAAGATTTTGTACTACACCCACAACGATGGTCTGTTCTGGAAGGCTAATCTTCCTAAATCGAGCACGGAGAACGAGCGTTCGACGGTCGTCGTGGAGACTGTGAACCAGACGAAGGTCTTGTTCCGCCAGGTTGCGGGAGCTTTGGCTCGTAGGATCGTAACCTATGCGAAGGTGGGTGATGAGTGTCATATCAATCAGCAGATGGGTTTCATCAAGTTCGGTTCCCGTGTGGATGTCTTCGTCCCGAAGGATGCCGAGATCTTAGTGAACTTAAAGCAAAAGGTTGTGGGTAACCAAACGGTTATCGCGAAATTGAATACGAAATGAGCATAAAAAAACATATACCTAACACCATCACATGCATGAATATGGCCTGTGGGTGCATTGCGGTGGTGATGGCGTTTCAGGGTAATTTTATTTGGTCAGCGATCTATATTCTGTTGGCCGCTGTGTTTGACTTCTTCGATGGCATGGTTGCCCGTCTTCTGAATGTGAAGTCCGATATTGGGAAAGAGTTGGACTCTTTGTCTGATGCGGTCAGCTTCGGTTTGGCGCCGGCCGCTATCATCTATAACTTGCTTCGTAGCATCATGGGGGACGATTCGTACCTCCCTTATCTGGCCTTCTTGCTGGCTATCTTTTCGGGCCTGAGGTTGGCTAAGTTCAATGTCGATGAACGGCAGACTTCTTCCTTCATCGGCTTGCCTACGCCGGCGAACGCTATGTTCATGTCTTCGCTCGCGGCTTTGTCCGATCCGATCGCTCCGATCCCGGGTTGGTTCGATGTGGAGGTGATCCATGACATCGTCACCTCTCCGATTGTGATTCTTTGTTTGGTCTTCTTGTTCTCTTACCTATTGGTGTGCGAGCTTCCGATGTTCTCTTTGAAGTTCAAGAACCTGAAGTGGGAAGACAATAAGATACGTTTCATTCTGATCATTTCGTCCGTCGTACTGGCCGCTATTTTCCAAATGGCTGCTATTCCTCTGATTATCATTCTGTTTATATTGATGTCCATCTTTACGGCTTTCGTTAAGAAATGAAATTCATAAAAACTGTCTTTGCCTCATGCCTGGGCGTTATACTGGCATTTTTCCTTCTGCTCATGGTTGTTGTCGTGGTGGCTTTGTGCTCCGAATCTTCCCCTGAGATGAAGGACTCCTCTGTTTTGCTTGTCTCCCTTGATGGTGAGATCGTGGACAGGGTGGATGATGATGTCTACATTAACCTGTTCCCTTCCCAATCGGGTCGAACGGGTCTGAATGATATCCTCTATGCGATTCAGGAGGCGAAGAAGGACGACAGAATCAAGGGCATTTGCCTGAAGACAAACGTGTTGCAGACCGGGTATGCTACCTTGGAGGAGATCCGCAACGCGCTCGCCGACTTCAAATCCAGCGGCAAATTCATCTACGCCTACTCTGGCTTGTATTCGCAAGGCGCCTACTACGTGGCGTCCGTGGCGGACTCCCTTTACATGAACCCGCGCGGATCCCTCGATTTCACGGGCATATCTTCCTCTTCCCTCTTCTGCAAGGATTTCCTGACGAAGATCGGTGTGGAGATGCAGGTTGTGAAGGCGGGCTCCTACAAGTCTTACGCCGAATCGTATATCAACGATTCGATGAGCGCCGAGAACCGTGAACAATTGAACGAACTGATATCCTCCCTTTGGAACAGTATCGTGGACTCTATTGCAGTCAGCCGATCAATCGAGAAGGAGAGGTTGCTCGCCTTGGCGGATAGCATCATCCCTTTGCGCTCCTCCTCCTACGTGATGGAGCAGGGATTCGTCGACGGCCTCCTCTTCAACGATCAGTTCGAGGCGCTTATCCGCTCAAAGCTGGGCACTGACTCCACTGCGGATTTGCCTTCCGTTTCGGTCAAAGACTATGTGGCGGAGCTTGTGGCGAATAATGTGGAAAACTCCTCGGACAAGGTGGCCGTCCTGTACCTAAGCGGAGAGATTGACAACGGTAGCACGGATGGCATCAGTTCTTCCGAGACGGTGAAGCAATTGCGGAAGCTGGGGAAGGATAGCACGGTGAAGTCGATCGTGTTGCGCGTGAATTCACCTGGCGGCAGCGCCTACGGTTCGGACCAGATCTGCCACGCCATAACGGAGGTGAAGAAGAACAAGCCTGTCATCGCCAGCATGGGCGATTACGCGGCTTCGGGAGGCTATTACATCTCCTCCAATGCGTCGCGCATATTATCGGACAAGAACACAATCACAGGCTCCATCGGTGTGATCGCCCTCTTGCCTAATGCGAAGGAGTTGGCGAATAAGATCGGTGTGCACTATGAGACGGTCAAGACCAATAAGAATGCGGATGTCATGGAGAATATCTTCCGCCCTCTGACGGATGCTGAACGCTCCGCCATGCAACGTTCCGTCGATGATTTCTACGACACGTTCCTGCAGCGTTGCGCCGATGGTCGTAATATGCCGGTCGAGCAGGTGAAGGCAAGTGCCGAGGGACGTGTTTGGTCGGGTATCAGCGCCAATGGATTGAATCTCGTGGATGAGAACGCGGGTTTGAGCGCGGCGATTAAGATGGCCGGCGAAATGGCTTCCATTTCCGACTATTCCGTTGTCGAATACCCCGAAAAGAAGGATATTTTACAAAAAATACAAGAAATACCTTCCATTGGCTATGAAAAATTGATGGTAGGCGAGGTTTTTTCAAAAGAAAAGTTTATTTTTGAAAAAATACGAAACTTGGATAGGTTCCAAGCGATTATGCCATATACCATAGAGTTGAGATAGCTTCCAATCCATTGTGTGCGGAAGGTTGTTTTCACCTTAAATTACGTACACAATGAAAAACAAACCGTTCATACTTAAAGTCCTATTGTGGCCATTCTCGATGGTCTACGGCCTTTGCGTGTGCGTGCGTAATTGGCTTTTCGACCGTGGTATCCTCACATCCGAGAAGTTTGATCTACCGATTGTCTCCATTGGAAATATCACGGTGGGTGGCACGGGCAAGACCCCTTTCACGGAATACCTCATCCGATTGCTGAAGGACCAGTATCGCTTGGGCGTCCTCAGCCGTGGGTATAAGCGTAGCACCTCCGGGTTTAGGATTGCCAAGGAGAAGGATACGTCCGACACGGTGGGCGATGAGCCTTTCCAGATAAAACGGAAGTTCCCGGATGTGACGGTCGCCGTCGACGCGGACCGTAGGCGGGGCATCAAATCGCTCATGAAGATGGAGGAGGGATCTCCTGAACTGATCCTCCTGGATGACGCGTTCCAGCATCGCTACGTGCATCCGAAGGTCTCTATTTTGCTGGTCGACTATAACCGTAACATCGCGGAGGACCATCTTCTCCCTGTCGGCATGATGCGGGAGCCGAAGCGTTCCATGAAACGCGCGGATATCATCGTGGTGACCAAGTGCCCCGACTCCATCACGCCGATGGATATGCGGCTCTTCCGCAAGCACCTCAATCCATACCCGTATCAGACGCTCTGTTTCACGCGTTTGGCTTACGGTGAACTCCGACCATTGTTCTCTTCCTCAAAGTCCGGCAAATCGAAGAAAAACGTGACGCTCGCCGATCTTTCCGACGGTGGTGTCTTGGCTCTCACGGGCATCGCCTCCCCGGCGCCTTTCGTGGAGTATCTGAAGAGCAACGTCTCCGAGGTCTCCGCCTGCTCGTTCGGCGACCACCATGCCTTCTCCGCGTCCGACCTGAAGAAGATAGAGAAGCAGTTCGATTCGTTGGAGTCCCAGAAACGGTATATCATCACGACGGAGAAGGATGCGGTGCGCCTGATGGACCATCCTGATTTCCCGAACGCGCTGAAGTCTAAGATCTACTACCTCCCGCTCTCCATCGATTTCATGCGGGGGGACGATGTGCTTTTCGAGGAGAGTTTCATGGATTTGCTGCATAAGAAAAATTGATTGTTTATTTTATTTTTTGAATGATATGGATTTGCTGAAAGAGATAAAAGCCTCAGGTGATTATTTGAGGAAGCGGACCGCTTTGCGTCCCACGATAGCGATAGTGTTGGGTACGGGTTTGGGTAGTTTCGCGGAGCGCATTGTCGTGACGGACACGATCCCCTACTCCGACATCCCCGGTTTTAAGACGAGTACGGTGCAGGGCCACTCCGGCAAGCTGATTTTCGGCTACGTGGCTGGCGTTCCTGTGATGGCCATGCAGGGCAGGCTCCATTACTATGAGGGCTACACCATGCAGGAGATCACCTTCCCTGTGCGTGTGATGAAGGAGTTCGGCATCAAGATATTGATGGTCTCCAACGCCGCCGGCGGATTGAACCCCGAGTATGTGCCGGGCGACATCATGATCATCAAGGATCACATCAACCTCTTCCCGGAGCATCCGTTGCACGGACCGAACATCGAGGAGCTGGGCACCCGTTTCCCGGACATGAGCAATGCGTATGACAAGGCGTTGCTCGCGAAGGCGGAGAAGATCGGCAAGAAGTTCAGCATCCCGTTGAAGTTCGGTGTCTATGTGGGCACGCAGGGACCTACCTTCGAGACCTTGGCCGAGTACCGCTATTTCAGGATCATAGGGGGCGATTCCTGTGGCATGTCCACCGTTCCTGAGGTGATCGTGGCGAACCATGCGGGCATGTCCGTCTTTGGCGTCTCCGTGATCTCCAACGTGGGTGTGGACGCGAACCTGAGCAACGTGACGCACGAGGAGGTGCAGCAGAACACGTTGCTGGCGCAGGAGAACCTCGCCATCATATTTACCGAGATGGTGAAGGCGTGTGTCTGAATCGTGGAGCACATATGCCGACTGGAACCCGTGGCACGGGTGTACGAAACTCAGCGCGGGCTGTAAGTTCTGCTACGTCTATCGGCAGGACGAGATGTACGGGAGCGAGATAGGAAGCAATATCGCCCGGAAAACGGCCGCGTTCGACTTCCCCGTCAAGCGCAAGCGCGACAAGTCGTACAAGTTGCCGCCGGGCAAGGTGGTCTTCACCTGTTTCACCTCTGATTTCTTCTTGAAGGATGCCGACGAATGGCGGCCGGACTGCTGGCGCATGATGCGCGAGCGGAGCGACTGCATGTTCTATTTCTTCACCAAGCGCATCGACCGTTTCGCGGAGTGCATCCCCGACGATTGGGGCGACGGCTACGACAACGTGCTGATAGGTTGCACGGTAGAGAACCAGGCGATGGCGGACTACCGTCTGCCCATTTTCCTCGCCGCCCCCATCAAGCATAAGATCATCACGGCGGCGCCCTTGCTGGAGCGGATCGACCTATCACCCTACCTGAACCCGTCGATCGAGGAGGTCTCGGTGGGGGGCGAGTCGGGCGTGAATGCCCGTCCGTGCCACTACGATTGGGTGCTCGACCTGAGGCGGCAGTGCGTGGAGAAGCGGGTGGCCTTCCGGTTCCACCAGACCGGCGCTTACTTCGTGAAGGACGGCCGGACCTACCGCATCAAGCGGAGATACCAACTAAGCCAAGCCCATAAGGCGGGCATCGATTATGGCATCGATGGCTATTTCGCACCTGAAGACGCGGACACCGAAGGTTGGGAATAATATTTTTTTGTAAAATATAGATTATGAATATTGAAGAATTCCGGGAATACTGTCTATCGTTACCCAACGTGACCGAAGACATGCCATTTGACGAGAACGTGCTGGTGTTTCGACTCCACGGGAAGATTTTTGCCTGCGTCGCGATGGACAGACCTGACCTCGCCACCATGAAGTGCGACCCGGGGAAAGCCATTGAACTTCGGGAACAATATAACAGCATCGAAGGTGCGTTTCACTGGAACAAGAAATTCTGGAATCAGGTTTGGTTCAACCGAGACGCTGACGACACGCTCATTCGCTCTCTTGTTGACCATGCCTACGAGGAAGTATATAAAAAATTACCGAAAAAGTTAAAATAAAAACAGTCTCCCATGGACGAAATTGTAATGACTCCCGATGTGTGTATGCGGTTCCTTGTATGGTCGTACTATTACCACGGCATTTTGCCCGAAAAAACGACCAGTTACGGCCACTACGGCAAGTTCGCGGAAGCCGACGTGCCGCACCTCGACAGCCTGAAGGAGACGCTGTTTCGCTGTTTTGAGGAGGATTCGGTGCGGAATGCGTGCAAGCAGTTCCAACTCGCCAAGGAACGCCACGAACCATGTCCGTTTCCGCAAAACACCCTTGATAACATGTTCGCAAAAGAAATAAAATAATGACACAACAATTTGAATTCACATTATCGGAGAAGCGTCGCGGCTGTCATCTGGTCACCCAGGAGGTGATGCAACACCTGGCGGGGAAACTGCCGCAAACGGGGCTCTTGAACCTCTTCGTGAAGCACACGTCATGTGCCCTCTCGATCAACGAGAACGCCGACCCGGACGTGCGGGGCGACATGGAGCAGATCCTCAACCACCTGGTGCCGGAGAATGCGCCCTACTACGACCACACGCTCGAAGGGGCTGACGACATGCCCGCCCACGCCAAGTGCAGCATGTTCGGCGTGAGCCTAACCATTCCCATCACTAATGGCCGACTGAACCTCGGCACGTGGCAAGGCATCTACCTCTGCGAGTTCCGCAACTATGGTGGCGCTAGACGGGTGGTGGCTACGGTGATGGGGTGAGGGATAGCCCTTCCCCTCGTCGTGGACCATTTGGTTAGATGGGTTCACTTCTTCTTCACGAAAACCTTATTATCTTCCCCCATGCGGATCCGGATTGAATCCCTGGTGGCGTTATAGGTCATGTCTATATCGAATTGAAGACAACGAAAGAAATCCTTGGTACTTGCCTCGAGTTTTACTGGTATCGGACAACCTAACGATTCGGTCATAAGATGGTTACCGTTATTGGTCAGGTTTAATGGGAGAGTGTCGCAAAGATATTCACCGACATACTCGTTTATCTGCAGGCTGTCTAGTGTTATAAAATGCAGGCTGGGGATGGATACCTCTTCTCCCTTTTGAATGGCACTGATGTACCATTGTATGGTGGAATTGTTGATGCCTGCTCCATTGAACAAGGTGACGGTGACCTGTCCGTCGTCATACTTCATACAGGAGAAGAATCTTTCGATCATCCCTTCATGGGAAAAACGTATTTTGCCATCTTCACTTGGTGTGCCATACAACCCCATCCCATACCCATCGATGAAATCGGTTATTTGTGCGAGGATCTCCTTCCCGAAGAATCCTGAGCCGAGCGCATATACATATTTCCGCAAATCTTTTGCGCATGAGACGATACTTCCCGTTCCAACACAGGTTGACGGATTCCATGGTTGCTCAAATTTCCATCCGTCATCGTAATCGTATGATTTAGTGCTGATGCTGGTTAAGTCCGTGAGACTGTATGTATGTGTCAGTCCGAGAGGCTCTGCGATCTGCTCCTTCACCAGTTCCGCATAGCTTTTGTCATTCACTTGTTCGAGGATGTAAGCCAGCAACACATATCCGGTGTTGCAATATCTAAATGCCTTATTGGGTTCAAAGTTGGTTTTGAGTTGGGAGAATCTCTCCAGCATCTGCTCCTTTGTCTGTGGTTGGTAGATGTATTCGAATACAGCACCTTCTGTATCGTTCATATAGTCTTGGATACCGCTTCTGTGGTGAAGCAGGTGGAAGATGGTGATGCTGTCGGCGTTGGGAATATTCACGTTCGGGAAGAACTTGCCAAGCTTGTCGTCCAGCGAGAGTTTGCCTGCCTCGACCGCCTTAAGCGTAAGCAGGGCGGTGAATGATTTTGTGATGGAACCGATTTTGAAAAGGGTAGTGTCTGTGATAGGCGTTTGGGTCTCGATATCGGCATAGCCCATTCTCCTTTCGTAAATCACGGAATCGCCTTGGGTGATCAGTATGGCACCCATGCAGCGAGGTGCGATGGAGTCGAAGTACATGTCAAGGTTAATCATCGTGGAATCTTTGATTGGTTCTGTCGATACAGGACCCGTCTTACTGCACGAAATGAACATCTGGCCGCATAAGGCAGCAGCCATTAAGGGTAAAAACAATTTATACTTCATAGATCTAATTTATGTTTTGTGAATCTGCTCTTTAAGGATATGCCAAAGGTACGAAATGTTTAGGAGAATCCTTCCTTTGGCTGGATTCCTTTTGGGTATTTTTTTGTGCAACTAACCCCAAACTGCCTTTTCGGGTACATATGTTTCTTTTATTAAAGCATCTACCTCTGCGAGTTCCGCAACTATGGCGGCGCTAGACGGGTGGTGGCTACGGTGATGGGGTAATTTCTTTATGCCTATCAGACAAAAAACTTTAGTGTCAGAGCTGGCAACAGAGTTTAAATGTTCGAATGTATTCCAAGCAGTTCTTTGCCAGTCAGGAATATTGGTTCGCCGTTTACATAGTCTTTGGTGGATTGTGCGTTGGATATGATTTTGGAGATGTTGATTCCTTTTGAGAGTTGAACCTCCTCATCAAATACAAAGCAAAAATAGTTGCCTTGAGGATTTGGATATCCAGCCTTACGCATACGTTCCTCGTCCATGGTGGCGTGGTGGTGAACATGGAAAACACGGTAGTCGTTTTTGCTTTCCTCTCCGAACTTATAAAGGATGACAAACTTCACATCTGTTCCATCAAGGAAAGAAGGAGATAACGCACCTTCACGCTCTTCTGTTCCTCTCCGTTTTAGACGAACATTATATAGATTTGTGCCTTTGTCGTTCTTACCCATGATCCATTCCAACTGTTCTTCTGAATGATAACAACCAATGAGGAAATGCTGGTTCAGGTAACGCTCTATATGGTGGACTGTGAAAAAAGACGGGGAGATTTCCTCTTTTCCCGCGTTTTGAGCCACTTTCGGTAGCAGATCGGCAGGGTTCTTCTCCAAGGCGCATTTCTTGCAGTAAAATGCAGGTTTCAACAGTGTCAGCAGCAGTTCGTTCTCATTGGTGAATTTTTCGCCTTTATCGAGAGCAAGCGAATAATACGGTTGCGGTTCCTCCGTTTTGTAGGGGGTGAAAACCTTGCCCAACAACTGTTGAAAATTGTTTTTCAGAAATTCTTCGGCATTAACACCTTCACGTGGTGTCATGGCATAGAAGTCGAAATCCTTCTGTAGCCATTCTTGTATTTCATTGCGGAATTTATCCCTTATTTTACATTTCCAGTCTTTTTTCTTCAATGCATTGTTCCTTGCGTAAAGGGACAAAACATAGAGGAAGTTCACGTCATAGTGGAAAAGTAGGAGCGTGTCTCTGTCGAAAAGCCTATTTTTGAATTGCTCTTTGCGATGGTGGTTCTGACTCCTGTCGGTCTTTTCGATGCCATCATTCTCATAACTCAGAGTTTCGTCAATCTTTGCGGAGAGGAAAAAGTTGGGAATGATATTATATCCTTCCGTTACGTCGTCTCGTAGTTTTACCCCCGATGTCGGTTCCTTCCCATCGTTGAAGATGTCCAGATTCCATTGGATGACGTTTCTTGCGTAGGTATATTGTTTGTAGATGGATTCCTTACCTATATTGTGCCCCATCTTGTAATATTTCGAGTCACCGATGTAGTAGGTTTGTCTGTGTGTGCTTTCGTTTTCTATCAGGCTTTGGGCGGTGAACAGGTGGTCTATGATTTTACCGTCTTCTTGTTCCTTTTCCATATTGTCTGGTAGTACTTTGTCACCTATCAGTTCGTCGATGATGGATTCGAAGACGATGTTGAAGTTCTTGGCCAACAGATATTCCTTCTTCTCAGTATTGATGGATACCTGCCTGGTTTCGTCGAAGAAAGCGTAGCAAAGGTTCCACAACTCCAATGCTTTATCAGAAAAGTATTTGTATTTGATTTGGCGTAGGCGTGTCACTCCGTATCCTTTGATGTAGGTGTTAAACTGTGCGCCTGTAATAAGTTGGAATTGGAATCTGATCTCTTTGGGGAATCCATACGTATCGCCTATGTAGTTTAGAATGGAGAAGAAGATAACCAATAGTTCTTCGTCGAAATTGATTTGTCGTTTCTTATTTACTGGATTTAGGTAAATCGGGTCTCCGTTCTGTATGAATGCTTTCTTTTGGCTGATGGTGCGTGTCCAGTTTATTTTGTTATAACCGGAGTGCATGTTTTTGACGATGAACAGAAAGAAGTTCTGGTTGTCGTGGTTGAATTGAAGCAGTTGCAGCAGGATGTCGAGGTAGGTGTTGCTCATGCGTCGATTCCCTTTGCCAATCTCTGCTTTCTTCGAGTGATAGACAATGCTGGTCTGGTTTCTCTTGTCGTTTTTGTAGACCACGATGGCACGGTATATCCAGACAGCAAATTTGTAGAGGAAATCTTTCTCAGGAATTCCTTTCTCCAAGGGCTTGTCTATCCAGACAATTTCTTCTGGTTTATATTTGCCAAATGCCAGTTCCTCCCTGTTTACATCTTTAAGCAATACTTTCGGGAGAATAAACACGCAGTCTTTTAATAGGGCATTGTAATAATACCCCACATAGTGAATGGAGACTTTCCCCTCTACGTTTTCCAAGGCGTCAATGCCATGCAAAACGTCTTTCACTTTGGCGGCGTCGTACTGATATTCTTCGATAAGTATTCTCATGCTTGCTCGTCAATCTTTTCAATCTTAATGCCCCAGTCTTGTGCGTTAACTTTTGACATGAGATCATTTATACTTCTGAAAGATACCTGATTGCATACATAAATCTTCTCGCCATTTTGAAGATTAATGGCATCATATCTATTCTCGAAATTACCATCCTTTGATTCTTTTGATTTTGTCTCGTAATCGTCGCTTGAAATAACAAATGTAACTCTAGCATTTAGTTTTTTCCATGCATCAACAATGTCTTGTGCGGTTGAATCTGGGTGATTTTTCACATAGATGGAAACGGCTTCAAATGGCACATGTTTCTTTACAAATTCTCCGTTTTGATTTATGGAAAACTTTGATTTGTCTCTTTTCTTCTGGTCCGTTGAATTTGTGGAATCATCATCTTCATCATCATTATCCTCATCATCTCCATCCTCATTCCCATTCCCATCAGATGCAATTTTTGAGGTATCATTGATGGGGTGTAAATTTAGGTTCGTCATGAACTGAGAAATCTCTTTTTCCACAACCATGGTGTCGTCATCCATTCCAACAGTATAAAACTTATTGAAGGATGGTTTTGATTCATCAGATCCTTTGAATATGTTATCTCCCTCTTCAATAAAATCTTTGAACACGTCGTTCCAAAGATAGAAGATAACCTTGTCCACAAATTTCTCTGCGCTGATAATACCTTCTTCGTCGGCTTTGCAGAAGAAGTAGCCGAGCTTTTTGTCTTCCGAGTGTGTGGCTTCGCCTATCTTCTCGTTAATCTTTTCCAGAAAGTCCCACCAATCGTATTGTTTGCCGTTGACCTCGATCCTCCAGTTCTTTCCAGCGTTTGATATTGGCACGTATTTCCAGTCCCAACGGCGCTTGAATGCGCTGTCAATCGGAAAGAGGCTTTGGTCGCTGGTATTCATGGTTGCCCATATGTAAAGGTTGTTTGGCAATAACAGTTCTTCTCCGTTAAGCACTTTCGCAACAACATCTTTCCCGTCAAATAGGTCGTTGATTTCTTCTTTTCCTGCGATGGATAATCCCTTAAAAGCTTTTTCCAACTGTTTTCTCATATCATTGTCGGCCTTGATTGGATAGTCCGAGAAGCCCATTGGGTTACGGTCGAGAAGTTGGAAGAGGTCTCCGAAGATTTGGGCACAGTTGCCACGATTGATTTCCTCGATGATGAGGTATTGATGTTGCGGCTGATCACCTTCTTTTGCATCGGCATATAGTTTCCATGCATTGATGTATGCTTCGAGGAAGGCTTGTCTCACAAATTCGTAGACGATACGGGTTTCCGTCACATCTTCTCCATTTTCCCTGATTACTTTCCCTGTCACATCTCGCATGGGAACTTCTATAGTTGTCGGTTTGTAACATCCCACGAATGTGGAGTAATCACTGTCTGGGTGGAATGTTGTGCGGATGACATGCCCACTTTTGTTGGCTTCAGCGGTCTGGTCTTTGATGGTGTGGCTCTTGCCTGTGCCTGGGGCTCCATAGTAGATTTGCTGGAGATTCTTGTTGAATGTGTCTTTGTATTCTTTCTTGTTGAAAGGATACATTTCGTCGAAATTGACCTGGCTGATTAAAAAATAATCAGTAGTGTCTAACGCGGCATATAGAGGCTGAATAAATGGGCCGCGACTTAGTTCCCCTACTGCAGCTGTCACTGATTTCTTTTCTGCTGTTATGTTTATTCCTAAGTCATTCTCTCCATTGGAAATACTAGTCAATAAATCAGAATCTGAATATAGACTATTATCATAGGATATCTCTCTTTTTTCTATATCAAATATATTGGCAACAGTATCTGAGCTGAGATTGAAATCTTTGACGAACTTTGCAACTAAATAATCGTCTGTGACATCGTCTGGCATCTGTTCTTTGCGATAAGCCCATATTATTAGATCGAATATATTAGGAAGATTTCTTCCTTGTTTTAAGAAAAAGGTATGCCATTGAGTGGAAAATTTTATATACCATAATTTGCCAGTATCAACATAATTTTTTTTCTCATTAGACAAGCAAAATAAGCGTTCTATATAATTGGACAATTCGCTACAATTAAACTTATAAGTTCTTCCCTGTAAAATTGTACTATCTAATTGTTTCATTATACATAGCAGTCCCCATGATTTATTTGTCATGTTCCCTTGGAAGTTGCTATATGCTTTGGACACACAATCTAAGCTAAAGTATTTCATTTTAGAATTTTATTTTTATATGTTTCTATCATGTTTTTCATAATCAACTTGATAATAGGAACACTTACAGAATTGCCCAATTGGTGGTATGCTTGTGCATCTGAAACAGGGAAAATAAAGTCGTCAGGAAATCCCTGCAATCGTTGCGCTTCAAGGACAGACAACTTCCTTCTTATATCCCATAGCTTAGGTGTCCTATTGGCAATAATGGTAGAAGCATATGTATCTAAACATGAATAAAATGCTTCTTGTATTTGAGTCTTTGCTGGGTCTCCAACATGAAACCGCAAAGAGCCATCTGGTTTTTGATAGGAAAAAATACCGTATTTCCCTTTTTTTGTATTTGGCTTATATTTGGAATTATCGTGTTGAACCCTATCTCCCTTTTGTGCGACACTAAAATGATAATCAATTCTGTCTAGTTCAAACTGAGACAGTTTTAGAGCTGGATTATTATCGTTTAAATCTATTATATCCCGCAGTACAGGATGGGCGTCTATTGGATTAGGGAATTTAAAATCCACTTTTTCCCTAAAGGCTACACAATACCATCTTTCTCTTTTTTGAGGCAATCCGTAGTCGAGCGATGATAAAATATCCCAGTGAGGGAAATAACCTAATTTTTTAAGCTTGTCAAGAATTATGTTGAGAGTTTTCCCATTTTCATGGGACTTTAACCCCTTGACATTTTCAAGAAATACCATTGGTGGTTTATGGTATTCTAATATTCTACATATGTCAAAAAAAAGTGTACCCCTGATTTCGTCATTAAATCCTTTTTTTTCTCCAGCATAACTGAATGGTTGGCAAGGAAATCCCGCTGTTAGGATGTCGAATGCAGGGATGTCTTTAGCTTCTACTGCTTTAATGTCACCTGTGGGAATTTCATGAAAGTTAGCTTCGTATGTTTGCTGTGCAAATTTGTCGTTGTCAGAAGAAAACACACATTTCACATGGCAATCATTCATTGCTAAACGAAACCCTCCTATTCCACAAAACAAATCAATTCCTGTATATCCCTTTTCTGACATTATCTCTTTCATTTTTGGTTGCAAATTTATCCCATTTTTTTATTTATTAGTTATATTATCTTTTAAATTACTGTCTCTTATAAGTATAAGATACGTTTCTGTGATAGCTCGAATAGTTGTTATCAAAACATTAAATAATAGAACAATATATAAAGAATTCAGTAATATGGCAATGGCTTTTATGTAAACAAAATTGAATATATGGGCTAGAACATATCCAATACATAAAAATCCTTCAACTAATATGAGATAAGCATATAAAATTATAACAAGTTCATATAATGTTGCTTTCCTACCTCGAAAAATTATGTTGGTTTTATAATTACTGGCTTCTTTCATTTTCTCACGACCTAATAACATATTTAGGGAAGCCAATGTGAAACAAAATAGTGTTCCGACAAAACCAAAGGTGTGTTCTATTATATAATACTGACTATTTATCCCATACACAAATGATAGAATCAAGCATGTAATACCCAGTAAAATTGGCAATCCCCATTCGGGAATGAGATTTTTCTTTTTTGATGTAAAAAGATAGTCTATAAACACATATAGGAATTCAACGTTCATGATCTGTAATCGTTCGAAAGCATTTTTAGTTGGGCAAAAACACTAGGTGTATCATACTCTCCTGTATCTCTATTTCGTTCAACTTCAATGTATTCTTTTTTGACAAGGTGCTCAGTGTCAATTATGGCTTCGTTGTTGTTGGACATCCTCCCTTTGATTCTAATTCTTCTAATCGAAGATTTTGTGTCGTTAAACTTATTTACCACGTCATAGACCATTGTTTTAATCGTCTTTTTCTTTTCCGACTTTACCGATAGTACTATGTTCTCTTGTACGTTTTCTGTGATATTTGAGAAGTTTAGAGCTTCTGATCCTAGTAAAGATTTATTTATATAGATTTCTGCACATACAACTCTGCTCATATTGTTTAGAACTTCTCTGAAATCATTGTTTGGTATCATATAGAAGATGAAGCTTCCAACAATTTTTTCTTCTGATGATTCGTTGTATGATGGAATAAAACTATTCAGATAATCAATTATGTTTGCCATTTTCATATGGTTTTGACCAGTTTCAAGGAATACAATTGCTTCATTCTCCTGAAATTTCAAAAGAACATGTGTTTTTATTTGTTCTCCTTCTTCGATTCGTTTGGGATTATCTCTTGATTCAACTGTGTTTTTATCAATAAGTGGGGCTCTATAACTATGTTTGGCGCTTTTAAATAATAATTCAGCGATTTTTCCGTGCTCATTATAATTACAGGAGTCTATAAAACAAAATTTCTCGCTTGTCAACTCGTGTTTGCGATTTATCTTGTTTAATTCACAAATATAACTCAGCAATGGAGGTAAAGAATCATTTACATTACTAAATTGTTCTTCCTCGTTTTCTGTAAAAGAAAGCTGAATACTAAAAAAACCCACTTTTTTTTTGTCCATAATTATTAATTTGTGATTCTATATGCTAATAGCACTTCGTAATTCATTAAGTCCGATTTCGTAAATGTCTATATCTTTTTTCTCACAAACTTCAAATGACTCTTCCATTAATCGGTTATATAATGGCACCTCATGCTTTGTAAATGTAGGTGTGCTATTTTCAACACATATATACTCCGCAAAATCATCATCTGGGTGGAAATTCACTTTGCGTTCGTACACGAGATGATGGAAAAAAGCCTTTACATCATCTACTGTCCTAACATGGGAATTCTCGCAATAATTCATGATCAATCCAATTTTTCACTCCCCCCAAAGTTATGCAAAAAAATAATTGGTCGGAACAAAGTAGAAATGAAACTGAAAACTAATTTCGGATAGTGCGGAAACAAAGCGTAAGTAACGCCTTTTAGGGTGCGTGCCGACAAGGGTGTATGCGGTGGATGGAAGGATGGGATTTTGAGAGGGGGTGGGTGGGAGAAAAGCTTTTTGATTACAATGGCATTGCTTGGAATGTTGTTGCTTCCTTAGCTATTTCTAGCGGACATTCATTGCATTTGACAGTATCGCAGTCACACAATGCACAGGGTAATATTGTTTCACCACAATTAGGACAGGTCTGTTTCTCGAATAGAGAGTCCAGTTTTACTTCTGTCTCACAGTGTGGGCACCATTCGTAAACATGAGTGTGAATTTCATTTGTGAATGTGTATTTTTCATTCATTTTCAACTTGTTATTTTATCCAGACCAATAGCAGGACTAAGGAAGTCATTATATATTCTCGTGTTCAAATATATGTTAAAACTTAACTTGTCCCCGTCTTCGTGTTAAAAAATCCCGATTTTTTAACATGACATCTTTGATGTGTTAAAAAATTCGAGATTCTTTAACATGAACCGACTCAATGCTTTCCGAAGGCTCTGTCGGCTCATTCTTTCCAAAGTTGAGGAAGAGATTCATTAGGCGAGTGTTGATGTAGTAGTTTTCCTTGCTCATCTTTTCTTTTCGGAGCAACCCCAATGACACTATCCTATCCAGATACTTAGAGGCCGTTTGCCGTGATATTTGCATGTTGGCTACAACATGGTCTATCTTTGTATAGGGATGATAGAACAACCCGTTGAGAAGTTCATGATTATACTTGCTACCGAAATCCGCACGTATGATGTTCTTGTAATCTGCCATCAAACGGCCAATACTCTTGACTAGTGAGATAGTGTCGTCTGCCGTCACTTCGACACCTTTCAGCATAAAAAGAATCCAAGCCTCCCATTCTGTCGCATTATCGGTGTTTTTGTCTCTTATAGCTTGTATTAAACGATAGTATTCGCCCTTGTTGTGTGTAATATAACGACTAAGATAAAGTATGGGCAAATCTAACAGACCAGATATGACCAGATAAAGTATATTGATAATTCGCCCCGTGCGTCCATTGCCATCGTAAAATGGATGAATGCTTTCAAACTGATGGTGAATTATAGCCATTTTTATGAGGGGATCCAACTGACTAATCTGATCATCGTTTATAAATTGCTCCAGATTTGACATGTACTTAGTAATAGCCTGTCCATCCTGCGGCGGTGTATACACAATTGCTCCATCGTTCTCGCGCATTAATTTCGTACCTGGTATAGTACGAAAACCTGCGGAACTTTGCTCTAATATCTGCTGAACATGCTTAATGTCATTGAGCGTAAGGATTGATTTGTTGCGCACCATACGGAAGCCTTCGTTAATGGCTTCGCGATAGAATAAGACTTCCTTGGTCGCTGCATTAATAAATTGATGGCTGAAGTCAAGCCCCGCACGATACAAGTCATCTTGCGTGGTCACTATGTTTTCGACAGCCGAACTGTCTTTTGCCTCTTGAAGCGTCAGACTGCTAATTAGAATGCGTTCATTAGGTATGGTCTGGGCTACACCCTTCAATTCTGCCAATTTTTTATTAGCTTTGATTACCTGCTTGAGAACTTCCTTAGTCTCTAAATCATAAGGCAAGGGCAGTGTGGGTATTGTATATGTTTTTTTCTCCTGCATCTGTATGTTTGTTACATTATCCATAGATATTTTGTTTTCCTAATCATATTTAATCCCTTTCACGCCATTTGTTGCCACATGGAAGCCATCGACGAGTGAATAGGGACGCACCTCTTGTTGGTATTTAAACTATTTAGTATGTAGTGCCACTAATGTCGACGAAGGTGCCCACGACAGATGCAAAGATAAAATTTTTGAGAGAATTTTGGGGCGGGGAGGATGGACTTTTCTGAACAAAGCGTAAGTAACGCCTTTTAGGGTGGGTGCCGACGAGGGTGTATGCGGTGGATTATAGAATGGGAATTCCCAATCGTTGATTTCCCTCTGATGGAACCATTTCCCTGACGACAGGAAAATGGTGCAAAACAATTCTATTTCTTATCTCCGAACAACAGGTTTAATTGTTTGTCAAAATCACTCATGATTTCACGGTCTTGAATGATGCGGAACTTGTCGTATTCAGTAAGGGCTTTTTCTACCGCTTGTTCATGCGTCACACGTCCGGTGTCAGGAAGCAGTGAACGATTGTTCAAGTCCATGTAGCGTTGCAGGAGAGACGACCAGTCTGCCATTGTCATCAGAATATGGTCTTCTGCTCGTTGCTCGGCAATGTCGATGAAGGCACTGCTCAATCGGTTCAATGAGTCCACCTCCTTCTCGCTCAGATAGTTCTTGGCTACGGTAACATCCGACTTTACCACTCTGCCATCCGGAGCATTCTTCCATGTGGTCAATCCCATGTGCGGTCGTTCTGCATCTGCACGGTCGTATATGATTTCAGCAGCTGTCTGTTTTGTGACAGCATAATGCATCATGTTCTGCACGGTTTTGAAGAATAGTTGCGTTTGTTTAGAATCCTTGTCATAGTCCGAACTACATTCACTGTAAATATCCGTAATCTTCTGATAATAGCGCCGCTCGCTGATACGTATCTCACGGATGCGGTCAAGCAAATCGTCAAAGTAGTCGGCTCCGAAGACGTTCTTTCCCTTCAGACGTTCATCATCCAATACAAACCCTTTGGTTAAGTATTCTTTCAATACTCGTGTGGCCCAAATCCGGAACTGGGTTGCCTCATAACTGTTCACACGATAACCAACGGCAATGACCACATCAAGGTTGTACATCATCACTTCTCCAGACCATTTGTCCGAAGGTATTCGAATTTTTTTAATTGCATCGGACAAATGGATTTCCCCACTATTTCCTATTTGTTGCAGATGATAAACAATATTTGGGACAGTCACTCCAAACAACTCCGCCATTCTCTGTTGAGATAGCCAAAAAGTGTTTGTGTCGAAGACCACTTGCACTTGTACTTTCCCACGCCCGCTTCTGTACATGAGCACAGACGACTCCATGCTTTTCACTGCTTCGCTGGACGTCATGGTCGTACTGAAATACTGCTGTGCCGCCTTCACCATCTCTTTCTTTTGGTCGGCGTTCATAGCCACTGCCATACAGGCGGCACGTGAAAGACGAATGCTCGTCACCTCTCTGACCGCACCGCTTCCCAGTTCTGCCATCTCTATTATTTCGACAAAGTGCTCACCCAGATGATACCCTTTTTGAGAAGTCCACGCTTGCGCCTTGGCTATGACACGCTCAAAGTTCCAATATTTGCCATAGCCCATCACTCGCGCCAACTTGCGCGAGTTCCACCATTCCTTGCCATCGGCATCCACCTCTCGCAGTTGCTCAAAAGGAGACTGTATCTCTGGTGTGTCGTTTGTGTTATGTTGCTTTTCAGTCATAATTGTTTGTCAAACAAAAACAAAGCGTAAGTAACGCCTTTTAGTATGTAGTGTCGTAAGTGCCAACGAAGGCACACGCGACAGATGCAAAGATAAGAACTTTTGAGATATTTGCAGGTATGCAGAATGTATTTTTTATGTTCTTTTTACAGATATTAATGGAAGAATCAATGCCGCACTTTGTGAGGAAGGGACTTCTGGCTGTCGTTCCACCATTTCCCTGACGTCAAAAAACAAAACCCCGGAACGAGCGTACTCATTCCGGGGTGGAACCTATCTTTCCCCTGTTGGGGATCTATTATTTCCAAACGTTGTAGTGGACGTTGCCTTCGTTCCACTTGTCCTTAGGAGCTGGAGACTCGGCAGGGTAGCCCATCGGGATGACGCAGAGGACGGTCTGGTTCTCCGGGATGTTCAGGATGCCGGCGAGCATCTTCGCCTTCGCCACGTTCGGGTAGGCTCCTGTCCATACCGCACCCAGTCCGAGCGCGTGCGCCGCCAAGAGGATGTTCTCCGTCGCTGCGGATGCGTCCTGTACCCAGAATTCTTTCACATCGCCCTCAGGCGCCTTGTCCATGTCGCCGCATACCACGATGGCCAACGGTGCGCCGGCCGCCATGCCAGCGTTAGGGGCGGAGTCCGCGATCTGCTTCAGGATCGCCTTGTCGTTCACCACGGTGAAGCTCCATGGCTGTCTGTTCATGGCGGAAGGAGCCGCCATACCGGCGCGCAGGATCTTCTCCACTTTCCAGTCCTCGACCGAGGTCTCCTGGTAGGCGCGGATGCTGGTTCGGTTGCTGATGGCCTCCAACACGATGGCGGAACTGTCGACCGCCTGTTCGGTTGCCGCCGCTGGTGCCGCACCCTCGTTTTTACAACAGTTCCCGCAACATGCGGAAAGGGCAAACGCTCCCCCTACGATGAGCAGATTCGCCACAACGTTAAATAAATGTTTCTTATTCATAAAAATTAGGTATTAATATTCACAAATTTATATATATTTGTGATGAATTATATGCGATGAAAAAGTTTTTTAACATATTTCTTTTGTTAAGCATCCCTTTCTTATCCTTCGCCAAGGAGGTGAAGGTATATGGAGTGGAACCCACATTCGCAGGCAAACAGCTGGAAATGAGGTGCTTTTTGGAGCAGATGGTGTCCAGTGAGAGGGTGTTGGCCACCTGTGATGTGGACTCGACGGGGGCTTTTTCATTCGTGTTCGACGTGACGGAGACTATGCAGGCGTTTATTCCGTCGGAGACGTCGAGGGGATTCATCTTCCTGGAACCTGGATCCCAATATGAGGTGAAGTTGTTCCCTTATCGGGAGCGTACGTTGATGCAGAAGTTGGATCCGTACTTCGCGCCGGTCGATTATTTGATGGAGATCGTCAAGCTGAAGCATGGAGACATAAACGCCCAGTTGATGGAGTTTGAGGACGCGTTTGATTTTTATTCCGTAAAGCACCTGAAGTATGGTGCGGACGTGGATTCATTGAAGAAGTCGGTCGCGGAGATCCATGAGATCTTCCCGGACTTCGCCTCCAAGCGCTTCCTCTGGGACTATCTTGATTACCGTTGCATGCTGATCCTGAACATGGCGCAGAACGCCAATCAGGCGAAGATCATAGAGGAGTTGAACAAGAAGGAGATAGACGATGCGAACCCTGCTTTTTGGGACCTTTTCAATACTCTTTTCGCTGATTTCATCAAACAGTCGGCATACGACCGTGAACAAGCTCTTACTTTCTCCCGTATCATCGAGGAGGGAAACGTGAAGATGTATTTCCTCACGATCAAGAACCGTTACGGGATAACCAATCCGTTGTTGCGTGAGTTGGTCGCTATCAAGTGGCTATACGACTTGTTGGGATCCAACGAGTATGATCGGACAAAGGTGTATGAACTATTAAGGGGGGTGGGCAGCGTCATACAATGCCAGTCTAACCGTGATCTGCTGACTGTCATACTGAACAGCGCCTCTTCGAACTTGCCGGGAATGGATGCCCCTGACTTCACCGCGACATCCGTGGACGGCAAAACCCACCGTCTTTCTGAGTTGAAGGGCAATTATATATATCTGAATTTCGGAAATAGTTTCATAGACCAGACGCAAAAGGATTTGAATGTGCTGATGCGTTTCCACAGCGAGTATGGTAGGGATTTGGCCATCGTGAACGTCTTCCTGTATGACCAGATGGACCAGGTGATGAGGCTCTCCCTTCGCTTCGGTGGAAAGATGAACTTTTGGGTGGTCAAGGACTCTGACGCTGTGAAAAAACTTTTTGGTATAAAGAGCTTGCCATCTTTCTTCTTGCTTGATAAGGACGGCAACTTCCTGATGACGAGGGGGGCTGAGCCTAACGATGAATTGAAATTGCTTCTACAACGTATCTTGAAAAAGTGACTATTATGAATGCTTGTGAACTTGTGTTGCGTGACGCTTTCCGACAGAAGCTAAATGAATTGATGTTGGATGAGGTCCTCTTGGAGGATCTGGATCGCGTCTATATGCCTTTGGCTAATCTCATACGAATGGGGTTCGATACGGACTCCAGAACACATATTATCGGTGTAAACGGTGCCCAAGGGGCTGGCAAAACTACTTTCGGACAATTGCTGAAGGTGGTCCTGGAGCAGTCTTACGACTTGCGTGTCGCCCTCCTGAGCATTGACGATTTATATCTGAGCCGGGAGGATAGGCAACGTCTCGCCGACGAGGTCCACCCGCTCCTCATGACCCGTGGCGTGCCTGGCACCCATGACGTGAAGCTGGGCGAGGATGTGCTCGACGCGCTCTGCAACGCGGGACCTAAGGATGTGACCCCGATCCCCCGCTTCAACAAGGCGCTCGACGACCCTTTCCCCCGTTCCGAGTGGGAACAGTTTGTGGGCCGGGCCGACGTCATCATCTTCGACGGATGGTTCATGGGCGCCGTCGAGCAGAAGGAGACGGAACTGCTCACGCCTATCAACGACCTCGAAAAGAAGGAGGACCCTTACTGCGTGTGGCGCCGCTACGTGAATAACCAATTAAAAGAGAATTATAAGTCTCTTTTCGCCAGACTGGACCTCCTCGTGATGCTCAAGGTGCCTTCGTTCGACAAGGTGTACCAATGGCGCGCTTTGCAGGAGGAGAAACTGCGCATCAAGACGCAGGGACAAAAGAACCTGCGTGTGATGTCCGACGAGGAGCTGGTGCGCTTCATCTCCCACTATGAGCGGTTGACCCGCCATATCCTGAACGAGATGCCTTCGCGCGTGGACGTGCTCTTCACGGTCAGCGACGATCATAGAATATGCATTTAAGGTGGGTTCTTGTGAACTCACCGTTTCCATTCAATAAAAAATGGGTTTGAAACAATATTAGTACCCACATAATCGATTATGGCGCTTCTTTATCTGCAGGTTGAGAACCTGACCAAATCATTCGGAGATAATTATTTATTCCAAGATATATCGTTTGGCCTATTCGAGGGCCAGCGTGTGGCGTTGATCGCCAAGAACGGTGCCGGTAAGAGTACCTTGCTGAACATCATCGCGGGCAATATGTCGTACGACACGGGCAAGATCACCTTCCGGAATGGCTTGAAGGTGGGCATCTTGCCGCAGGACCCTAAACTGGAGGGCTTCAAGACGGTGCAGGATGTCTGTGCGGGCTCGGGCGATGAGATCAGGATGAAACAGATCCTCGGCAAGCTGAAGATCACGGACCTGGAGCAGGAGCTGAGCGTGATGTCGGGCGGTCAGATGAAGCGTGTCGCCTTGGCGAAGGTGCTGGTGTCCGACCCTGAACTGCTGATCTTGGACGAGCCCACCAACCATCTGGACCTCGAAATGGTCGAGTGGCTGGAGGATTACCTGCGTCGCTCAAGGCTCGCCTTGCTGATGGTGACGCACGACCGTTACTTCCTGGATCGGGTCTGCAGCGATATCCTGGAGATAGACCAACAACGCCTCTTCTCCTACAAGGGCAACTACTCCTACTACCTGGAGAAGCGACAGGAGCGCTATGACGCGCAGAGCGCCGAACTGGCGAGGGCCAACAACCTCTTCCGCAAGGAGCTGGACTGGATGCGGAGACAACCGCAGGCTAGGGCGGGGAAGGCCCAGTACCGCATCGACGCCTTCCATGACCTGGAGAAGAAGATCAAGGCACCCCGCTCCACGGGTACGGTGAAGCTGGAGGTGAAGGCAAGCTATATCGGCAGTAAGATATTCGAGGCTAAATCCGTATGCAAGGCGTACGGTGACTTGAAGATATTGGATAATTTCGACTATACGTTCAACCGCTACGAGAAGCTGGGCATCGTCGGCAATAACGGTACGGGGAAGTCCACCTTCGTGAAGATGCTGGTGGGCGAGGTGGCGCCCGATTCGGGTACCATCGATGTGGGCGAGACGGTCCGCTTCGGCTACTACAGCCAGCAGGGCCTGACGTTCGACCCGAACATGAAGGTGATCGACGCGGTGCGGGACATCGCAGAGGTGGTGCAGATGGGCGACGGGAAACGGTTGTCCGTCTCGCAATTCCTCAACCTCTTCCTGTTCACGCCGGAGACGCAGCAGAAGTACATCGCCAAGCTGAGCGGTGGCGAACGTCGTAGGCTCTATCTCTGCACCGTCCTGATGCGGAACCCTAATTTCCTCGTGCTGGATGAGCCTACCAACGACTTGGACATTGTGACGTTGAATGTGCTGGAGGAGTATCTCCAATCGTTCAAGGGGTGCGTGATCGTCGTTTCGCACGACCGCTACTTCATGGACAAGGTGGTGGATCACCTCTTTGTCTTCCATGGCAATGCGGAGGTGCAGGATTTCCCGGGCAACTATTCCGACTACAGGGAGTACCGCGACATGAAGCTCTATTTCGAGCGTCAGGAGAAGGAGAACGCCCCGAAACAGAAGGGCGCCGCGCCGGCGGAGGCTCCGCAACGCAACGTGAAGGAACGTCCCCGTAGACTCACCTACAAGGAGCAACGTGAGTTCGAACAGCTGGAGAAGGACTTGCAGACCTTGGGGCAGGAGCGGACGGACCTGGAGAACGAACTCTCCTCCGGACAGCTCTCCAATGACGAACTGATTGCTAAATCGAACCGCGTGGCGGAGGTCATCGCCCTGATCGACGAGAAGGAGATGCGATGGCTCGAACTGAGCGAATTTGCGAACTGATGATATGGTAGAAGGTAATACATTGCCGCTGGACGCTATGGTGCCTGGCGGTGAGAGGTTTAAGGAATTTCAGCCTGATGTTTATGCGAGTGTCATGGTCCGTGACCATGTGGTCGCATTGGTGGACGCCAAGGGGGATCTCTCCCTCTGCCGCGTGGATGCGTGCGCGCCGAGGCTCTCCTCGTCCACAATCACTTTCCCTCGGGAGCAGTTGATGGATGTGCTGGGCATTGCCGACTCGCCTGCGAAGGAGATCTCCATCTCCGGCTTGTCGGTGTCGACGGATTGTGTTTCCCTTTATTTGACATACGATGACTCCTTGGCACGGCTCAACCTGTGCGAGGGAGCGCTGCGCCTCGCCTGGCACGTGGATACGTCGGATTGGACGCTCACCACAACGGACGGGGAGGGTATTTACCTTTTCGTCACCCAAGGGAAGGAAGAGGTGAATATGCTGGATAGCGAAGGGGGTAGGCGTGTGGTCTACGTCGAGAAGAATCCCTCTTTCACGGTGCGTAAGACACCTTCCCGAAACGAGTTCGGCATAGAGGAGATGTTCTTCCTCTCTCCGGACAAGCGCAAGGTGGCCTTCTATCACTTGAATGAAACGTCCGTCACCGAATTCCCTGTCACCTCCGCACCGAATGGCTCGGATATGCCTGGCACGACGATGCTGAAGTATCCCTTCGCCGGCACGAAGCAGTCGGAGCTGGTCGAGGTGGGTATCTTGGACCTGGAGACGGGCGCAGTCACTTGGCTGAAGAACGACGGGGAGATCTGCTATTGGATCGGCCTCACATGGTCGCCCGACAATCGTTCCCTTTTCTGCTACGGACTCAACCGTAGCCAGCAGCGTAGCCGTCTGCTTCAGTTTGATGCCTCGACGGGAGCCGTTTCCCGAGAAATACTATGCGAAGAGAGTTTGGAATATATCGAACCAGAGCATTCGCTATTATTCATAACCCCAGAGAAATTCCTCTTCCAGAGCCGTACCTATACGGGTTACAACCATATCTACCTGTATGACTTGGCGTCCAACAGGATGGATCAGATCACGCAGGGCAATTGGGAGGTGACTCAGTTGCTGGGCTATTCGGCCGCACGTGACCTTGTGCTCTATTTGGGCACCCGCAACACTCCGTTGAACCGTGATTTCTTCGGCACCCGCTTGTTGGATGGGGAGACGGTGACGATCTCTTCGTCGTTGGGCACCCATCAGGTCTATATGGATGGATCGGGGCCGGTCTGGGTCGATCTGTTCCAGTCTGAGACCGAGCCGGGCGTGACCACGCTAGGGTGCTTGGAGACGTATGGGGACACCTTCGTGCTGAAGCGTTCCCCTAATCCGTACGAGGGGTATGCGTTGCCGGAGCGCATCGTGGGCATCTTGCCGAAGGGGAAGGATTCCGACGATGACCTCTACTACCGCATCGTGAAGCCTCGACAGGTGAGGGAGGGCGAGCGGTTGCCTGTTGTCTTCTATGTCTATGGCGGTCCGCATGTGCAGTTGATCACCAACACGTGGGGAAGCGGGACGAAAGGTTTCGAGGAGATGATGGCGGATGCGGGTTGTGTCACTTTCTGCATCGATCCGCATGGCTCGTACAATCGGGGGCATCGCTTCGAGAGCGAGATACGGGACGACCTGAACGGTCCGCAAATCCGTGATTACAAGTATGCACTGAACTGGCTCTTCCTGACGCATGACTACGTGGATAGGAGCCGGGTGGCCATCTACGGCTGGAGCTTCGGTGGTTTTATGACCCTTTCCATGTTGCTTTGCAGCGGCTTTCCGTTCAAGGTGGGTGTGGCGGGAGGCGTCGTCGTCTCCTGGCGTTACTATGAGACGATGTATACGGAGCGTTACATGAGCCTGGACAAGGAGGGAGGAACCTCCGGGGAGCATTTCACCCGAACCGACATGGCGAAGCGCATCGGCGAGCTGAAGACGCCGTTGAGGCTGATCCATTGTCTGGAGGATCCTGTCGTCCTTCCGCTCCATTGGCAATACCTTCTTTCGGAGGCGAATAAGCGGGGGGAGGTGGCCCAATTGATCACGTGCTATTTCTATCCGGGACACGAACACAACGTAAAAGGCGTCGAGCGTGTGCGGCTTATGGAAAAAGTACGCACGATGATATTTGATTGTTTATAGGTCAATTTTATGAATATGATTAAAAAAATAGAAAAATATTTTGCTGCAGACATTTTTTGTCGTATGTTTGTAGCGCAAACAAAACAGGTAGATTTTTTCATAGTTAAGGTTTAGATTGGTTAAGGGACGTTGTGAAACGTCCCTTAATTATTTTTGTATGGCCGTGTTTGGGGGATTTATGATTTAACAATTTACGATTTACGGGGGAACCCCGAAGGGGTGATCATAATACAGGCACGGGTGTGAACCCGTGTGTGCGATGCAGGAACGAACAGGAACCCCGAAGGGGTGACACCTTTTTGTGATTTACAATTTACGGGAAAACATCCATGTATGCGTATCCTCCGCTAACGTCTATATTGTTTTCACCCCTTCGGGGTTCCCGTCACACACATTGTTCGTCATACAGGGGTTAGCACCCCTGCCTGTGATGTTGTCGCCCCATCGGGGCTTAGGGTATGCGCATCGCCTATAGACACGCACTTCCCAACCAATTGACTTCGTCGAACTGACGTTTCAAAATTCTTAATTATCCCCGCCCCTGGGGCATGGGTATGTGCATTGCGTGGGGATTTATGATTTTACGATTTACACAATTTACGGGAAAACATCCATGTATGCGCATTCCCTCCATTCAAAATTCATAATTCATAATTCTTAATTATCATAGTATCGTTTTTTTTCTTTATTTTGCAGAAGTAAATTGCATAAGGTGTATGGAGCAAGTAGCGAATTTCTTTTCACACTTACCGGTGACAGACCCAATCCTGATATTCTCGTTGGTGCTGTTCGTCATTCTTATTGCTCCATTGGCACTGGATCGATTGAAGATTCCGCATATCATCGGACTCATTTTGGCGGGTGTGATCCTGAGCGAGAATTGTACGGGTGTCCTGAAACGTGACGTCAGCTTCGACCTGTTCGGAACGGTCGGTCTGCTCTATATCATGTTCCTGGCGGGATTGCAGATGGACCTCGCCGATTTTAAGAAGAACACCAAGAAAAATGTGTTCTTTGGTCTGACCACCTTCTATGTGCCGATGATCTTTGGATCGGTCAGCAGTTTCTTCCTCCTGAAGTATCTTTTTGCCCATACGACGCCGGAGTTCCAGACGATAGGGAACTTCTCCTTCTCCGTCTATCTGATCATGGCTTCCGTGCTGATCGCCAGCATGTATGCCTCCCACACATTGATATCCTATCCGATTGTTGGACGTTTCGGTGTGACGAAGAACTCCGCCGTGAACATATCGTTGGGCGGTACCATGATCGCTACCACGTTGGCCTTGGTTATCCTCGCCTTCATCGTGGCGATGTGCAAGGGGGAGGTTAATGCTACGTTCTGGCTGCAGTTCGTCGTTTCCGTGGCGGTCTTTGTCCTGATCATCGGCTTTGTCTATCCTCGGGTAGCGGACCGTTTCTTCAAACGGCATGAGGATAGTATCCTGCAGTATATCTTTGTCTTGGCCATGGTCTTCTTGGGGGGATTCCTCGCGAAGATGGCCTCTTTGGAACCAATCATCGGTGCCTTCATGGTGGGTCTTGCGCTGAATAGGTATATCCCTCGCATCTCCCCGCTGATGAACCGTTTGGATTTTGTGGGCAATGCGATCTTCATTCCTTTCTTCCTGATAGGTGTGGGCATGCTCATTGATGTCCGTTCGGTCTTCTCCAGTTTCAACTCCTTGATCGCCGCCGTTGTGATGAGCGCCGTCTCCACCCTTTCCAAGTATGTCGCCGCGGTCATCACGCGCAAGACCTACAAGATGTCGAAGGAGGAGGGGCTTATGATCTTCGGATTGAGTAACGCCCAGGCTGCCGCCACGTTGGCCGCCGTGATGATCGGTCATGAGATACAGATCGGTGTGGATCCGAATGGGCTGCCTGTCTATTTGTTGGGCGATGAGATCCTGAACGGTACCATCGTGATGATTCTCGTCACCTGCACCATCTCTTCCTTCGCGACGGAGAAGGCGGCCCGCAAGCTGGTGACCCAGCAAGACCAGTTGGACGAGAAACTATCCGACGAGAAGTTGGCGGATCGTATCCTTATACCGCTCTATAACCCTGATACACTGAATAGTTTGATGGAACTCTCCATTCTGTTGAAGGTGGACAAGAGCCGTGAGCCGCTCTATGCGCTGACGATCGCCAATAAGAACGCCGCTCACCTGACCTCGGAGGAGAAGGCGAAGAAACTGCTGGAACGCGCGGCGAAGATCGCTTCGGCGACCGATAACTCCGTGCGTATGATGACCCGCTTCGACGTGAATGTGACCAGCGGTATCGTGGAGACAATCAAGGAGAACCATATCACGGAGGTGGTCATGGGTCTGCACCATAAGAACAATTTCACCGACTCCTTCCTCGGAGATAAGACGGATAACCTCTTGAAGGCGACGAACCAGATGACGCTGATCTACCATGCCGTGCAGCCGGTCAGCACCATCAAGCGCATCGTCGTGGCTGTGCCTCCGCGCGCTGAGTTCGAGGTGGGCTTTGTGAAGTGGTACGACCGTATGAAGAACATCGCCAAGCAGATTGGCGCCAATGTGCTTTTCTATGCGCACAAGGAGACGTTGGACCAGATTCAGATATTGGCGCAGCGTAAGAAGTTCGGTGTCCCGACCCAGTTCAAGGAGTTGGACGATTGGGAGGATTTCCTGGTGCTTACAGGTGAGGTGGCGGATAATGATCTGTTCGTGGTCATCTCCTCCCGAAAGACGGCGATGTCATACAACCCGTTGTTCGAGAAATTGCCTAATTATCTCTCCAAATACTTCAATAAGAACAGTTACATTCTCCTCTATCCAGACCAGTTCGATGAGGAGAACCCAGAATCATATAAGACCGTATGAGCCAGTTTTCAAAAACAACATTATTCTATAAGATATTAAGGGTATATACCAACTTCACATATTCCAGGTGGTTCTCTCGTTGCGAGATCAATGGAGTCGGTAACATTCCGGAGGGCGAGCCTGTCATCTTCGCTCCGAATCACCAGAACGCTTTCGTGGATGCGATGGCGCTGCTCTTTTCCTCCCCGCAGCCGGTTGTCTTTTGGGTGCGGGCGGACCTCTTCCAAAACAAGCTGATCAATAAGTTCCTTCGGGCATTGAAGATGATGCCCGCCTATCGTATGCGCAACGGGGTCAGCAACCTGAAGAAGAATGAGGAGTCGCTGCGCGATTCGGTGGATGTGCTGACACACGAACAGTTCCTCTGCCTGATGCCGGAGGGTGGACAGGATGAGAAACGTCGGCTCCGTCCCTTGGTGAAGGGTATCTTCCGTACGGCCTTCGCCGCCCAGGAACAGCTGTCGGACAAGTGGGTGAAGATCGTGCCCGTCGGTATTGACTACGGACACTACGACAGAAGCGGCCGTCATCTGGTCTTGAGCTTCGGTCGCCCGTTGAATATTAAGGACTACTACGAACAGTACCAGCAGGATGCGCCCCATGCCATGAATGCTATCCGCAAGGATCTGTCGGATCGGATCGCCCCGTTGATGCTGAATATTCAGTCTGAAAAATATTATGAGACATTCTATACCGCCGCCTATCTCTACAACGAGGAGATGTTGGATAAGCTCGGCTTGGAGGATAACCTCACGAATCGGCTGATTGCCCGCCAAAAGATCGTCTCCCTTCTCGAACAGGCGGAGGCGGCGGGCGACGAGTCGCTCGAATCGCTCAGCATGGCCTGCGAGGCTTGGCGGGGAAAGGACAATGACACTGCCTTCCGTGCGGTCACCTCCGAGATGTCGGGTATGGATGTGGACCTCGTGACGAAGATCCTTTATCTGATCGTCGCCAGCCCTCTCTTCCTGTATGGTTTGATCGTGAATTTCTTCCCTTTCATGATCTCCAAACTGCTGGGCGCCCGTGCGCATGGCTCAGGCTTCGAGTCCTCCCTGAAGTTGGGCTCCGCCATGTTGATCACGCCTATCTTCTACGTGATAGAGACTATTTTGTTCCCTCTATTATTTCCTGTGTTGATGCGGGCCCTGTACGGAATCCCTTATGAGGCGGACTCGATGACCATCGTGGCCTTCTTCTTCACGTTGCCGATCTCTTACTTCTTCATGCTACGCTACCGTTGGAAGTTCCAGTATGTGAAGGAGCGTCTGCGCGGCTTTTTCGATAAGGCTTCCGTGATGACAAGGGATAATGCGGTCTCTTTGATCCATAACTTGGTGTCGAAGTATATGCCGCATAAGTGATTAGCTAAAATTTGAATCTGAATGGGTGATTTCGATATAAGAAAAACAGTCAACGAAAAGGAGCGGGAGTACGAAAACGCTTTGCGTCCGCTCTCGTTTGATGATTTCGCTGGACAGAGCAAGATCATCGAGAACCTGCGCATCTTCGTCAGCGCGGCGAAAATGCGTAACGAACCGTTGGACCATATCCTTTTTCATGGCCCTCCGGGATTGGGTAAGACCACCTTGTCCAATATCATTGCCAACGAGTTGGGCGTCGGCTTCAAACTGACCTCCGGACCGGTCTTGGATAAGCCGGGCGACTTGGCGGGATTGCTCACCAATCTGGAGCCCCATGATGTCCTTTTCATCGATGAGATCCATCGCCTCTCGCCTGTGGTGGAGGAGTATCTCTATTCCGCGATGGAGGATTTCCGCATCGACATCATGATCGACAAGGGACCGAACGCTCGTTCGATCCAGATAGACCTGAACCCTTTCACCTTGGTGGCGGCCACTACCCGTAGCGGTCTGTTGACCAGTCCGTTGCGTGCGCGCTTCGGTATCAATTGCCACCTGGAGTACTATGATGTGGATGTCCTGACGAAGATCGTCATGCGCTCGTCCGCCATGCTAGGCGTTCCGTGTGAGGAGGATGCCGCTGTGGAGGTCTCCCGTCGTAGCCGTGGAACGCCGCGTATCGCCAATGCGCTCCTGCGCCGTGTGCGTGACTTTGCCCAAGTGAAGGGCACCGGACGCATTGATCTGCGCATTGCGAAGTTCGCCCTCGAGGCCTTGAACATTGATACTTATGGCCTTGATGAGATAGATAATAAGTTGTTGAACATCATGATCGACAAGTTCAACGGAGGTCCTGTCGGGCTCACCACCATCGCTACGGCCATGGGTGAGGATGCCGGTACCATCGAGGAGGTCTATGAGCCATACCTGATCAAGGAGGGTTTCATCAAACGGACTCCCCGCGGACGGGAGGTTACGGAGCTTGCCTTGCGCCATCTCGGCAAGATGGGCGGTTTCTGCCGGCAAGGCTCGTTGTTCGACTGATACGATTCATACAAAGTTTGTTCGCTATGCCTAAGCTATTGGTTACATACGCCATACCCCAAGAATCTTTTACGGAGATAAGGGATCGTTTCGAGGTGATTGCCCCGGAGACGGGCAGCTTCAGCCGGGAGGAGGTCCTGCGCAGGGTGCCTGAATGCGACGCGTTGCTCTCGATGTTTTCCTTCGTGGTGGACCGGGAGATCATTGATGCGGGCGCTAAGCTCCGTATCATCTCCAACTTCGGCGTAGGCTTTAACAATATCGACATCGCGTATGCCAAGGCGAAGGGCGTCGTGGTGACCAATACCCCTGACCCTGTCATTGAACCCACGGCGGAGTTGGCCTTCGCCCTGATGTCCGACCTGGCCCGTCGGGTCTCGGAGTGTGATGCGAAGCTCAAGCGTCGCTCGGGCCTGAAGTGGGGTGTGATGGAGAACTTAGGCGTCGGACTGTGGGGCAAAACCCTAGGCATATTGGGCTTGGGAAACATCGGACGGGCAGTGGCGCGCCGTGCCGTGGTCTCGGGGATGAAGGTCCTCTACCACAACCGTCATCGCCTTGCGGAGGCGGAGGAGCGGCGTTTGAATGTCACCTACGTGTCGTTCGAGGAGCTGTTGCGCCAGTCGGATTACCTCTCTTTGCATACCCCGCTGAATGACAGCACCCACCATATCATTGACGCATCGGCCTTCTGTCAGATGAAGCCGGGGGCGTTTCTGATCAACACGGCGCGGGGCCCGGTGGTGGACGAGGCTGCCATGGTGGAGGCGTTGCGCGCGGGACGGTTGGCGGGCGCCGGATTGGATGTCTACGAATTTGAACCACGCATAACGGAGGATTTGCTCACGATGGACCAAGTGGTGTTGGTGCCCCACATCGGTACGGCGACGATGGCCGGACGGATTGAGATGGGGCGGTATGCCTGTGAGAACATCGCACGCTGCTTCAGGGGAGAGGAACCTTTGAGTCGTGTGGTGTGATAGGTGGTGGAATCGAATTTTTGTTTGCCTATTTGTCCATGAGAATTTGTCATCCCAACCCCTATTTCGACCGAATAAATCTATGATGAAATATCTACAAACACCCGCCTGATTATTGTCTTCTGATGCGATCTGTGGGGCAAATTTCATCAAAAAGCGAAAAAAAATTTTTTATGTAAAAAATTATTTCTAAATTGCACGGCAATTTTTCGGATTGTGCCTTGTCGTAATTTATTGATAATGAATGGGGCGAGTAATCCGTGTGTTGAGTTTTTATAAGATTATGACCATGAAAACTTGTAGTATTTTATTTCTTTTAAAGGATAAGTATATGGGGGTAATAAAGTATGGATGCCGTTTCCTGGTGGGATTGGTATCACTTTTAATGTTAAATGTGGGAGAGGCATATTCTCAGTGTGAAGTCGGAGGAACGGATTTCACAACGAGTACTGCATTGTTTAATCCTACATTGAAGAACGATTCTACGGGGTGGTTCAATAAGAAATTGGGCGACTTGTTGGCGGATGAATGTAATTCCACGTGCCAATATTTCGAAGAGGGCTATAATGTAGCGCAAGTAGGTTTGTTGAGTAATGAGCTCAAGATTGTGGGAAATACGACGCCATCATGGCGTACATTAACACAAGCGAATAGTTACACGGGGGCTGGTTTTGTCGGAGTGACTGCTAATCCACGCATTATTTCACCATGGCTTAGTGCGGGTAGTGGTAACAATATGTTGGTGGCTATCGGAAACAATCATGATATGGATTTGTTCTATTATTCACTTTCAGGATTGAGACCAAATAGCAGTGTCACGCTTACGGTGGATGTGTACAATCTGTTGTCGCTTGACAATCTAAAGGAACAAGTGATAACTACTAATGGAAGAACTTCAAGTTGGGATGGTAATCTTTCGGTTGCGAAAAATGGTACAAACTATGTATTACAACAAAGTGAAGCGAACTCGACCACTAGTAAGGGTACTATAAATGGAAATAAAGCTTCGGTAACGGTTTACACTGATCTCGTTAATGGACAACCTGGAGGAAAAACTGCGACAACCGGTAATAGTTTCAATTGGGGTAGTTCTACGCAGATTAAACTTACCGCAAATGCAGATGAGGGAGGAAATATCACGTTCCATTTCCGTAGAACCAATGGAGGAAATGATTTCGCTCCAATTGGTTTTGATAATATAAAGATTACGGGTGAGGTACAACCGTCGATTACCTATTCGGGGTCGCCATGCCCGATGATGCCTGTTGTTTTGAGGCCAAGATCTACATATCCTGCAGGAACCATCTATAAGTGGGTCGTGGACAATAAGACAAAAACGGGAACGGAATCCACTTATACGTTTGAACCTCAGTCGTCTGATATTTATTCGGCGTCTTTGACTGTTACCCTTCCTGGCTGTTCAGAGTCTAAACTCGATAAAATAGACGTAGAAGTTGGTGACTGTTGTCAAGATGACCAAGGAAATCCGATGGCGTTGGTTAACCTATATTACAATGATTTCGGACGTTTCCAGGGTAAGCAATATCTCTATGTGGATGCGAATGGCAATGAAAAATCGGTGATGACCACTGATGAAATGGAAATAGATGGTGCTGGTATGACTGCGCCGCGTGTACCTTGTATTGCGGATCAGTTGGGAAAGTCTAAGTTGGCGATTACATATGGTAGCGATGTCTATAGTGGAAAATATGCGATCACGACTAATCATCCGAAAGGATATGGCGGAGTCTCCCGAGACAACACCTATGGAGATGGCACCGGTGGTATGATGGTGATGGACTTAAAGGGTACTGGATGGAAAAATAAAGAAATATTTAGTACTGAAATAACGGGATTGTGTCGAAACAGAAAAATCAAGTTCTCTGTGGCAGTTGCTCCAATTAACTCGGCTCCGACTACGCCGATGGGTAGTACGATGGGTTCTGTCACTGTCGAATTGGTTGACAAGAGAACAGGTAACCCAATCCAAGCTCCGGATGGCAGGTCAGCGCGTTATGACCATGTGTTCTACGGAAATGAGCCTTGGAAGTTGGATTCACTATCTTTCGTTTCTGCTGTTGATTTGGATGCTGTGATTTTGCGTGTGATCAGTACCGAGGATGATTATGACGCTGATCATAGAGGTGATTTCGCAATTGATGATATCACTTTCCAAGTCTGTGCACCTCCGGATATTAACGTGGATTATGAGCTGACGGGTAATGCTCCAGACTTGTTGAACCTCTGTACGGGCGATACGTTGACGCTGGATGCTATCGTTTCTTCTGCGGCATCAAAGTATTATGGAACTCCATATTATCTGTTCCAATACACGTATGAAGATCCAGAGACGGCGTCTGACCCGGAGAAAATAAAGTGGTATGACATGGTGGATCCGGAAACCCAAACGCAGTATTTGCCAATTCCAAAATTTGTGGTGAAAGACCCTGCAAGTGATCCTGCATTCGAGAAGATCCAGTTGGGTCAAGAGGCTGATGTTTATTTCCGTGTTGTGGTTACGGACAAGTCCACAATGGATATGCACGAAAAGAGTAAAACGGATCGAACTATAGAAGACCCGATGGCGGTGAGCCCGATTTCTCCGTGTCGTAACGTGTCTGTTTCCACAATGATCATTAAGGCGAGTCTGAACTGTGCGAAGTGCCACCAATCGGAGGATATCAAAATGAAGGGTGACGCTTCCGGACTTACGAATACTAGGGTTGAGAAAGAGAATGGGTATGATGTATATTCCCTCTGCTATGGCGAGTCTCTTACACTCTCCTCTGCGGATGTGACCACGAAAATCAATGATGACGGAAGGGGAGAAAAACCATACGCTGATTATCTCATCGATTGGTATCGTGACCAACAGACTACTCCAGAGAGCGGGTATACGGTTGCTTCGGGTTCGAAGGCTAAGGATTATACCATTACGAATGATAACAGTGGTACCACTGCCAAGGAGGTGTTCCTCTATGTGAAGACTTCCGATAACTTCGATGTTACTGCTAAACATTGCCAACGCTGGGATACGGTGAAGGTGATTCTGAACCCAAGCCCTGAGGCTCCAACCATCGACGACATCGACCTCTGCGAGAAGGTGAAACCTCGCATGGAGTTGAAGAATCGTCTGTTGGAGAATGATTTTAGTGGTTATACAGTGAACTGGTATGACGGGGCGGATCCTCAGACTGCTACGAAGGTGACTGAGCCTGATCTCGATGCCCTGACCACAACGTCAACATACTATTACTCTGTGACGGATAAGAATACGCACTGCGAGGGTAAGACGAAGTCCTTTACGGCTGAGGTGCACTCCACTGACTTCCCTAATGGTACAAAGAAGGTCTCTTATCTGGTGAAGGATACTACCGCAAGTGGTGTCTTCAAGGATCTTGTGTCACAGGATGCTACGGTTCTTGATATTGAATCGGGTTACACTTATGAGTGGTTCGACGAAAACAATCACTCGTTGGGTAACTCTGTTCCTGTGCCGGATGTTCCTTCGTTGCCTCTGACGGAAGATGTGCAAGTGACATACTATGTCGCACGCAAAGACAATCAATATGGTTGCTGGAGCGATACCATGCCTGTCGTTGTGACTATCTTTGGTGTTCCGGCTCCTAACCCTGAGGATGTCTACTATTGTGTAGGCTCTTCTAGAGTGGTGCCTCTAACGGCTCAAATCAATACTACGGGTGCAAGTGCGAACACTACCTTTGAATTGGTTTGGTATGATCCTAGCAAGTCCTTGATCGGTGCTACTGCTCCTACTCCGTCTGTGGCTGCTGAGGGCGAGACGATCTACTTCGTTTCCCAAAAGTCTTCTGATGGCGCTGAGAGCTCTTTGCAACCGCTTAGCGTGAAGGTATATAAGGCACATCAATTGAGCCCTGTCTCCACAGATACTTACTGCGATGACGAGCAGAACCCTCGGGCGTTGGTGAAGTTCGCCGAGGATGGTGCGACCGATTACGATAGGGCAACCGATATCCAATGGTATCTGTACGGTGACGCATGGGATAATGATAAGCTTCCAGTTCTGGACCTCAAGAAGGATACAACCTATGTCTTCGGTGCGGTTCAGTCATATAAAGTTACATCCGCTTTGGGTGCCGAGCTGGAGACCTGCTACAGCGACACGACCTACTACACGGTGAACGTGCTGTACACACCACCGGTGGGCGACTCTTCCGTTGCGTACATCGCGGCTGAGGTCGGCGCCGACAACAAGACCTTC
>JBGVCG010000023.1:0-22888 GCA_045226255.1 Paludibacteraceae bacterium
TACTATCGTCTATACAGCGACCTACACGAATACGTGCAACGAGAGTGCGACCCCAGTAGAGATCACGTTCAGCTGGAAGGAGGATGAAAATAAGCCAGTCATTACTCCTTCAGTTGTAACAATCGCAGCTACGAATGCAGGTTCTTGTCAATATATAGTGCCTGATGTGATTGCTTTAGCGACTATTAGTGATGAATGCACAACATTAAGTGAATTGCAAATTTCACAATCACCAGCTGAGGGTGAATATATTACAGAAACTAAGGATGTTATCATTACAGTGATAGATGGTTGTGGTAATAGTAATGATACCACCATCACCGTCACAGTTCCATCACCTCTCCAAGGCACTATCACCTCCGCAGAGTCCTTCTGCTACAACACCGACGATGGTGTGATTGAGGGAACGATTGAGGGTGGTTCGGTTCCATACACGGTAAGTTGGACTGGCGCAGCAGATGGTTCTCAATCAGATGTTGAAAATATTAAGATAGAGAACTTGCCTGATGGAGACTATACCGTGACCGTAACGGATATGAATGGTTGCCATGTCGAATTGAACGCATCCATCGCTCAATTGACTCAAACCATCACTTTGAAGGCTGATTCTAAGGAGAAGGTTTACGATGGCGAGGAGTTGACGCTTCATGCCTATAACGGTGCGGATAATCTGGAGCCTGGCGATATGATCGACGATGTGATCTTCTCGGATGATAGCAAGATCACCAATGTGGGTGAAGTCGCTAACACCATCACTTCCTTCCGTATCATGCGTGGTGATGAGAATGTTACTTGTTACTATGACACGACGATGGTACCAGGTTTGTTGAAGGTGACCAAACGTCAAGTCACCCTTACCTCTTTGGATTCCACGAAGTTCTATGACGGAACTGAGTTGATTCGTCATGAGGTGGTTGTCTCTGGTGACGGCTTCCCGGCAGGCGAGGGCGCAACCTACAACGTGACGGGTACCCAAAAATTGGTGGGCACAAGTGAAAACATATTCACGTACACGCTGAACGATGGTACGTTGGCAGACAACTATGACATAACGGTTGTCAAAGGTACGTTGGAGGTGAAAGCGAACGAGACGAATATCTCCATCGCTTCGGCAAGCAACTCTTGGATGTACGACTGCGGTACTCATAAACATGAGGTTTATACTGTGACGTATGGTACAGAAGAGGTTGCTGCGGATGAGTCCGGCAAGATATTCACTTTGCCTACGGGTGACAAGTTGACCATCGCGCCTGTTACGGAGGGTGTCAAGTATGTGAGCGACACCGAGGAGCGTAATAACACGTTCACGTACACGTTGGAGAACGATGATCAGTATGCCGGCGACCGTGATACAACGTATGGAACGTTGAGCATCACGCAACGTCCGATCGTCATCACGGCTAAGGATAGCACTAAGATATACGACGCTATCGCATTGACCCGAAACGAGTTCTTCACGGATGGAAATGAGGCTGATTGCGACAATGTGGTCAGCGTTGTTATCGAAGGCTCTCAATTGGCAGTTGGCAGTAGCGATAATAGCATCTCCAACGCTGTGATTAAGTCTGGCGATGAGATTGTAACCGACAACTATGACATCACTTATGTCAAGGGAACATTGGAGGTTACTCCTCTCGACGTGACAGTCTACATCACCGGTCATACGAACACCGTGATCTACAACGGCTCAGAGCAGTCCATCCCTGGTTATGAGTGGATTGCATCAGACAGTTTGTACAACACTGCGGACTACTTCGCCTATGCGGGTGACAGCGTGGCTAAGGGTACGACCGTCGGCACTTACGAGATGGGCCTGAAGACTGACCAGTTCACGAACACGAACAACAACTTCAACGTGACGTTCAACGTGACGGATGGTTGGTTGACCATCAATCGCCTCGACATTATCGTGGACATCACCGGTCACACGGGTACTGTCACCTACAACGGTGTGGAGCAAGCCATCTACGGTTATGAGTGGAATGCGTCAAACATTTTGTACAACACTGCGGACTACTTCACCTATGCGGGCGACAGCGTGGCTAAGGGTACGACCATCGGCACTTACGAGATGGGCCTGAAGACTGACCAGTTCACGAACACGAACAACAACTTCAACGTGACGTTCAACCTGGAGTCTGATGGTTCGTTGACCATTGAGCCAATCCTTACTCCAATCACTATCACTGCATTCTCCAGCGAGATGGTATATGACGGCGGTGAGATGACTGACGATGGCTTCAAGTTCACTCCGAACATATTGGTGGAGGGTGATACACTCTACGCCGATGTGGAGGGCGCTATAACCAATGTGGGTTCTGCTCCTAATGTTGTGACGGGTTACAGGGTATTCCGCGATGGAGTTGACGTGACGAATAACTACACCTTCAATGCGACTGTCGATGGTGTGCTGACTGTCACGAGACGTCCAGTCACTATCGTGTCTGCAACGGACGAGAAGGTATACGATGGTACACCGTTGACCAATGACGAGATTACCGTCACTCCTACAGCTATTGGCGAGGGCTTCGTTCGTGGTGAGGGCGTGAGATTTAACGTGACTGGTACCATCACGGAGGTCGGTACGGTCGACAATACCTTCACCTTCACGCCTAACAGCAATACGGATACCGCCAACTACGATATCACTGTGATCTTCGGTAAGTTGACCATCAACAAGATCGAGACTCCAATCGAAATCACTGCTAATAGCAATAGCAAGACGTACGATGGAACTCCTCTGACAGAAAGTGGCTTCACCTTCACGGAGAATGTGTTGGCTGAGGGCGATAGCCTGATTGTGGATATCGATGGTTCTATCACTGACTTCGGTATGGTGGTCAATAAGGTGACGGGATATAAGGTGGTTCGCGGTGATGCGGATGTTACTCAAAACTATACGTTCGGTAAGATGACGAATGGTACGTTGAGCATCATGAAACGTTTCGTCACCCTTGTCAGTGCTACTGACACGAAGGTGTATGACCGAACTCCTTTGACCAACAATACGGTAACGGTTGGCGATGAGGGATTCGTTGCGGATGAAGGTGCGATATTCGAAGTTACGGGTACCATCACCGACTTTGGTACGGTTGATAATGTGTTCACCTACGAACTGAAGGAGAACACGAAGGCCGATAACTACGATATCAGTACGATTTATGGTAAGTTGTCCATCACGAAACGTCCTACCGCTATTGTGTTCAACTACGGATATGATGGCAAGGCTGATACATTGTCCGGTTACGCTGATGAGCCATACACGAAGATGGATGACCCTGTCAGAACTGGCTACAACTTCAACTCTTGGGATGTTGAGTTGCCAGAGCTTATGCCTCTGGATACTTTGACGGTTACTGCTCAGTGGGATCTCATCACCTATGAAATCCAACTCGATACCTTCGAGACCATCACCTACACGGTGGAGGATCACAAGGTCATCGACCTGAACGACTACATCCCTTACTTCGAGGGATATAACTTCACCGGATGGAGGAACCAGAATGGTGAACTCGTGACCACCATCAACACGGACGATGCGGATTCAGTGAAGCTCTTCGCTACATGGCACATCGCTACGTACAATATCACCTACATCTCTAACGGTAAGACGTTGAAGACAGTTCCTGTCGTATTCGCGGATCCAATTCCTGCGTTTGCGGATCCTGTCAGAGAGGGTTACTCCTTCAAGGGATGGAGTCCGGAGATCCCTGCAACCATGCCTGAGGGTGGCTTGACGGTTACCGCTCAATGGGGCCTCATCACTTACCAACTCACGTTGGAGGACGAGGGTAAGGTTATAGGTGTTTACGAATATACCGTGGAGGATGAATTCTTCTATATCGAGAAGATCGAAGACCGTGAGGGTATGAGGTTCGACGGTTGGACGTTGAATGGTGAGTTGCTCGACTACGATAAGGAGGAAGACAAGTATATCTTCTTCCCAGAACTCATCGCGGGTGATGTCTCCATCACGGCTAAGTGGACTACTGTGACGAACGAGTTCAACCTCATCTACAAGGTGGATGGTGTGACTTACCAGAACTTTGTGATCAATGCGGGCGAGAACACTGAGGCATATGTCGCTTCCGTTCAAGACCCAGCGGATAAGCGAGGTTATAAGTTTAACGGTTGGGATATGGATGTGCCGGAGACGATGCCTCGCAAGGATCTGGTCATCAATGCGGTTTGGAAGCCTGTCGTTTATACCATCACTTTGAGGGATGTGGATGGCGAGGAGATCGATCGCATCAACTATACAATCGAGAAACTCGTACAACTCCCTACTTATCCTGAGAAGGATGGTCAGGTATTCCTCGGCTGGTCCGATGGTCTCAATACTTACTACGAGATCAAGCCGGGTAGCTCTGCTGAGGACTTCGAACTGACCGCCACTTGGGGTGTTAAGTCGTTCGAGATCATCTATATCGTGGACGGTGTGGAGTATGCAAGGGATACCATCCAAGCGGGTGCGCCTCTCGTGAAGATCTCTGACCCTGAGACGACGGAAGAGGGCTACGCCTTCAGTGGATGGAGCGCAACACCGGATATCATGCCTGCCCACGACCTCACCGTTACGGGAAGCTTCGAGAAGGGTGGTTATACATTGACCTACATCATCGATGGCGAGGCTGTCAAGACGACGCGCTACGTGTACGGCGCCGCTATCTCTCCTGCGAAGGCTCCGAGCCGTCTGGGTTACGAGTTTGACGTCTGGGAGGGTCTCCCTGCCACGATGCCTGCTCATGACCTCTCCGTCACGGGTACGTATAAGATCGCTACTTACTCTATCGTCCTGAGGAACGAAGGTGTGGCAATAGATACCCTCTATTACACTATCTTCGACGATGCGATCACCTTGCCGGTTATCAATGGACCTGGTAAGATGTTCAAGGGCTGGTACGACGGACGTAAGACGATCACTAGAATCAATCCGAAAGACTACTCCGGAAACATCGACCTGGTGGCTAGCTGGATTTACTTCAACTTCACCGTCACCTTCTATGTGGACGATGTGCAATACTCTAGAAACAATAGTATGCGTTACGGGGATGTTATCCAATTGCCGGAGAACCCTACCAAGGAGGGACTCTACTTCATACGTTGGGACGGTATGCCGGCAGATGGTTTGATGCCTGAGAATGACTTGAAGCTCTACGCTGTCTTCTCTGACAATCCGGATGATGTCAGCGTCGATGTGATCGAGGATGTTCCTACGGTGGATGTCTACACGGAGGTTGGCGAGATCATTGTCCTCCGTGCGGAGAATATGGAGATCCAAGTTATGGACTTCGACGGTGTGACCCTCTTCAGAGGTGTCTCTAACGCCGAGAGCTTCTCCATCCCTGTCCGCTATCGTGGCGCTTACATCGTGAGAATCAACAACCAGTTCAGAAAGGTACTGGTGAGGTAAATTAAGAATTTTGAATTAAGAATGGGGGGCGTCAAACTATGACGGCCCCCCTTTTTTAATTATGAAACGTTAGTTCGACGTAGTCAATTTTTAATTGTGAATTGATGGAGAATGCGTATCACTATGCGCCGCACCCAACCCATGGCCTATAAGGCCAACTCATTATATAGCCCAGGGCAACACCCCGGGATGGGGCGACACGATGAGATTTATATGTTTTTGGGGTGACATCCGACATTGTTGTTCACCCATTTATTTTTAATTTTGTAGAAGATACTAATTTGTTCGATTAACATGTATATGACCATGAATATGAAGAAGCAAGCGAAAATGTTGGGGTGGCTGTTGCCGCTCGTGTTGTCGGTCCTGGCATCCTGCTCCGACCCGTCTGACGTGAAGGATGTGGAGGAGTTGACAAGAAAGGGCGAGAACCTCTTTACTGTTGGCTCGGTCTCTACTACTGTGGACGAGTGCTTGGATAGTTATACGGAGTCGGATGGGGGAGTGACCCATTTGCTGCATTTCTTCACAACAGGATATTACCAGATGAACGGTGATGGCACATGCTCCGAGAATAAGCTCTTCAAGGGGAAAGGCGCTTACGTGGAAATCCCGGCTTTCGACAAGGGACAATCCGAACTTCTCCGACTGATGACGGGTACCTACATCAATAAAGCCTCGAACTCTGACTCCTGGAGCGGAGACTATATCGTGACCAAGACAGGCGCTTCCACCACCCGTGCTTTGTCGTACGATAAGATGATCGATCTGACCCCTTCGGCCGTGCAGGTGAAGAAGAAAGGGAATATCTATGAAATAACCTGGGAGGGTACGGACGAGAAGAATAACCCGTGCTCCCTTTACTACTACGGAATGGTTCAGTCAGAGAAGATGCTGGAGTGATTTTAGAATTCTTAATTCTTAACTTTTAACTCTTAATTCTTAACTCATAAATCACTATCTTTGCATAAAATTAGAGATTAGTAGATGGAACATAAATTAAGAATATACAACACGCTGACGAGGACGAAGCAGCTGTTTGTGCCGATGAATGCGCCCCACGTGGGCATGTATGTTTGCGGTCCGACCGTATATGGTGACGGACATTTGGGACACGCCCGTCCCGCTATCACCTTCGATGTGCTCTTCCGTTATTTGACCCAGTTGGGCTATAAGGTGCGCTACGTGCGTAACATCACGGACGTGGGCCACTTGGAGCACGATGCCGACGAGGGTGAGGATAAGATTGCTAAGAAGGCTCGCCTGGAGCAGAAGGAACCGATGGAGGTGGCTCAGTACTACACGAACCGCTACCACAAGGCGATGGAGGCTCTCAATGTATTGCCTCCTAGCATCGAACCGCACGCTTCCGGACATATCATCGAACAGATCGAGTTCGTGAAGAAGATTCTGGACGCTGGCTACGCTTATGAGAGCGAGGGTTCCGTCTACTTCGACGTGAAGAAATATAACAAAGACCATCACTATGGCAAACTCTCCGGTAGGAACATTGACGACCTCTTGGAGACGACCCGCGAGCTGGATGGCCAGGACGAGAAGCATTGCGCTTTGGACTTCGCTTTGTGGAAGAGGGCGCAACCTGAACATATCATGCGTTGGCCTTCCCCTTGGAGCAACGGCTTCCCAGGCTGGCACATGGAGTGCTCCGCCATGGGTACGAAATACCTCGGCGAGGAGTTCGATATCCACGGGGGTGGAATGGACTTGGTCTTTCCGCACCACGAATGTGAAATCGCTCAGTCGACCGCTGCCCTTGGTAAGGAGACGGTCCACTACTGGATGCACAATAACATGATCACGATCAATGGTAAGAAGATGGGTAAGTCGTTGGGCAACTTCATCACGCTCGACGAGTTCTTCACGGGTAGCCACTCTTTGTTGACTCAGGCTTACTCGCCGATGACCATCCGTTTCTTCATCCTTCAGGCGCACTACCGCAGTACGGTGGACTTCAGCAACGAGGCTTTGCAGGCTTCCGAAAAGGGCCTGGAACGTCTTACCGACGCTTATGCACGATTGCAGAAGATCACCCCGGCTGCTACGACGACCGTGGATGTGGCTGGCTTGCGTGAGAAGTGCGAGGAGGCGATGAACGACGACCTGAACACGCCTATCGTCATCTCCTATTTCTTCGAGGTGGCTAAGGCTATCAATACGGTGGTCGACGGCAAGGGTACTATCTCCGCCGCTGACTTGGAGGAGCTGAAATCATTGTTCCAACTCTACCTCATCGATATCCTCGGCCTGCGCTTGGCTGCCGATGCGGATAGCCATAGCGAAGCCTACAAGGGCGCCATCGACCTCTTGCTTGAGATTCGTAAGCAGGCGAAGGCGAACAAGGATTGGGCGACGAGCGATAAAATCCGCAACGAACTGGCTGCCTTGGGCTTCAACGTGAAGGATACCAAGGATGGGTTCGAGTGGAGCATCTGATAATTTTGAATTAGGAATTTTGAATTATGAATTGGGGGTCGTCAAATTATGACGGCCCCTTTTTCAACCCCTGTGCGTTGCAGGAGGGGGCGTGATTCGAATCCCCGACGGTCCGACACGATGATCGACGAACCATTGTTGGCGTGCCCGATGACATGTTGCGAAAAATTTTGAAAAAAAAATGTGACAAATCGTTTTGTGTTCCGGAAATTTTTGTAAATTTGCACATCAAAATAGAAGAACAATGAAGAACTTTTTCTCATATTATTTTTACTTCTTTTACTTTATCCAGTAAGAGCGGGACTTCTATTTTATTAATGAGAAATCAAAAATTCGAAATAAGGTCCCGCAGTAATGCGGGACTTTTTTGTTATGGAGATTTAAATAAAAAATTAAAGGCATAAAGCGATGATGAACAGTTGGTGTTTTTATTATTACTACTTTTTTTACTTTATGAGGTTCATAAGGTGAGGTTCGTTATTGCTGAAATTTTGAGTCCCACCTTGGTAAACGAGGCGGGACTTTTTGATGAATAGGAATATTAATGATTAAGAATATGGGTACGAGAAAAAAAGTTGTCATTCAAGGCATTGCGGGTTGTTTCCATGATATCGCCGCAAGGGAGTATTTCCGGGGTGAGGAGATCGAGATTGTTCCGTGCGACCACTTCGATAAACTCTTCGAGACGGTTTGCGCCAACAGGGATCTCTTGGGAATCGTCGCTATCGAGAACACCATTGCGGGTAGCCTGCTGCAAAACCATACATTGTTGGCGGATAGCGGGTTGCGCATCGCAGGGGAACAGAAACTCCGTATCAAGCACAACTTGGTTGCCCTTCCTAACCAGGACATCACGGAGATCCAAGAGGTTTATTCTCACCCTATCGCATTGATGCAGTGCCAGAACTTCCTCAAGGATAACCGCCACCTCAAGGCGGTGGAGTACGATGATACCGCATCGAGCGCACGGATGGTGGCCGAACAAAAACTGATGGGCAAGGCGGCTATCTGCGGCGAACTGGCGGCTGAGATCTACGGTCTGGAGATCCTCGCCAAGGGCATCGAAACGAACAAGCGTAACTTCACCCGCTTCTTGGTCGTCGGCGATGGAGAAGTGGTGGAGGAGATGAACAGGAAGAAGTTCCCGAACAAGGCCTCTCTCCTGCTGGTGCTCTCCCATGAGGAGGGTAGCCTCGCCCAAATCCTTTCTATCTTATCTTTCTACAAAATGAACCTGACAAGAATCCAGTCCACTCCGATCATCGGTAGGGAGTGGGAATACCAGTTCTACATCGACCTGCAATTCGAGAAATACCAACGCTACGAGGAGGCGCTCGCCGCCGTTAGGCCATTGACCAACGAAATGCGTGTGTTGGGCGAATATGAAGTGGGTAGACAAACAATCTGAGAAATAATATAAATAATTAATAATAAGTTAAATACAAAGATTATGGAATTAGAGAAATTGAATTTGAAGGGTGTTGAAGACAAACGTCCTTTGGTGATCGCAGGACCATGTAGTGCGGAAACGGAAGATCAAGTGATGGATACGGCTAAGCAATTGGCCAAGAACGGTGTTAAGGTGTTCCGTGCGGGTGTGTGGAAACCACGTACTAAGCCAGGGGGCTTCGAGGGTAACGGTGTGGCCGCTTTGCCATGGTTGCAGCAGGTGAAGAAGGAGACGGGCATGCTCGTCGCTACCGAGGTGGCTACCGCTAAGCACGTCGAGGAGGCGCTGAAGTATGGCGTGGATCTGTTGTGGATCGGTGCGCGTACGACGGCTGACCCGTTCGCTGTGCAGGAGATCGCCGACACTTTGAAGGGTGTGGATATGCCTATCCTCGTGAAGAACCCTGTCAACCCTGACCTCGAATTGTGGATCGGTGCCTTGCAGCGTATCAACAATGCGGGCATCAAGCGTTTGGGCGCTATCCACAGGGGCTTCAGCACCTACGACAAGAAACTCTATAGAAACCTTCCTCAATGGCACATCCCAATCGAGTTGCACCGCCGCATCCCTGAGTTGCCGATCATCTGCGACCCTAGCCATATCTCTGGTCGTCGTGACCTCATCTCTCCACTTTGCCAGCAGGCGATGGACCTCCAGTTCGACGGTCTTATCATCGAGTCGCACTGCGATCCTGACCATGCATGGAGCGACGCTTCCCAGCAGCTCACACCGGATGTTCTTTCCCTCATCCTCAATAACCTCGTGATCAGGGAGACCAACCAGACGACGGAGAACCTCGCTGAGTTGCGTAAGCAGATCGACGAGATCGACATGGAGTTGACCGAGATGTTGGCGAAACGTATGCGCGTGGCAAGGGAAATCGGTATCTACAAGAAGGAGCATGAGATGGCTATTCTCCAAACCCAGCGTTACGATGAGATCATCAACAAACGTGTGGAGGCTGGTTCCGCTATGGAGATGGACGGCGAATTCATGAAGGTGGTCTTCGAGGCCATCCATGCTGAGTCTGTCCGTCAACAGATGAAGATCATGGAGAATTAAGAATTAAGAGTTAAGAGTTAGTGGGCTAAAGCCTAATGCCTTAGACCTATAGTCTAACGTCTTAGACCTAAAGTCTAAAAAAATCGGTGCACATTTCATTATTTGCTCATAATTGAGTACTTTTGTGGAGTGTGCACCTTCGTGTGCGAAAAATGATAGGTAATGGGAAAAGGACGTCGTCTGTGGTTTGTGCCTAAGGATAGGGAAGCCACTGAAATGGAGAAGAAGGTGATGTTTTACGAGAGCCGTGGATTTGAGGTCCCGCCTCGTAAGCTGATCAAAACGCCTGAGCAGATAGAGGGAATTCGTCAGAGTGGAGTGGTCAACACGGGTGTGTTGGACCTTGTGGAGCGTGAGATCCATGCGGGTATGTCCACTGAGGACATCGACAAGCTGGTCTATGATTATACCACTGCGCACGGGGCTATTCCGGCACCGCTCAACTACGAGGGTTTCCCGAAGAGCGTATGCACCTCCATCAACGAGGTGGTTTGCCACGGCATTCCTAATCCGAGGACGATCCTGAAGGAGGGTGACATCATCAACGTGGATGTCTCCACAATCCTGAACGGTTATTTCAGCGACGCTTCCCGTATGTTCTGCATCGGTGAAGTTTCTCCTGAAAAGAAACGTTTGGTGGAGGTTACCCGCGAGTGCTTGCAGATAGGCATGGAGGCTGCTAAACCTTACGGTTTCGTGGGGGATATAGGCTTCGCCATCGAACAGCACGCAAAGAAAAACGGCTATTCGGTGGTCCGCGACCTTTCAGGCCATGGCGTGGGACTCGAATTCCACGAGGAGCCGCAGGTAGACCATTTCGGCAAACGTGGCACAGGTATGCTCCTCGTTCCAGGTATGGTCTTTACCATCGAGCCAATGATTAATATGGGTAAATATCCAGTCAACTTCAGTCGAATAGACGGTTGGACAGTGACCACGCGCGACGGATTGCCTTCCGCCCAGTGGGAACACACCTTCCTGATGACGGAGAATGGTCTGGAAATCCTGACATACTGATTTTTTCGGGAAAAATTTGTTGGACAATGCAATATTTCCACGAATGAATCGTTAAGATATTGTGTTTTTCAATGGTAGTATTTTAAAAGTAATACAGTGTTATGTTTGGGTTGCCCGTGAGGGTCGCCCAAATTTTTTTGTTGACGGAGTCTCTTTTTGATAGATTTTATTATCTTTATGTAATAGTACACCGATTCACGCTTTTGAGAAGACATATGTGCTGTTTGAGGAAATATGTGGCGGCGATTCTGATGATGATTCTTGCGCCGATGGTCTCGTTAGGCTTAGACAAGGATTCGACTTTCTTTTCCTTGTTGCAGAAGTTTGAGGAGGTCGGTCCGTATGCACAATGCTTCAGCCAATTAGACTTTACAGAGGAGAGAGGCATAGCGATGAAGGAGACGGCGATGAATGCCGGTTATACCTCCAAGGAGACGTCGCGGATCATCCGTTCTTTTCTGTCGGACGTCTATCCTATGATCCGTAAGGAATTCCTTGCTGATCTTTTCGAGGACGTCAGTGAGGCGGAGTTGCGTGATGCGTTGGCGTACTATGATTCCGAGCAGGGGCGTGCGGTTGTCCAACGTCTGAACTACGTGAGAAGTGATGAGTGCGCGGATAAGCTCATCAATCTGGTGATCGCCGACTTGGCGGACATGCTCGTTGACAAGAAAGTCCGCAAAAAGAAGTGTGACGCTCCCTCGAAATACAGGAAGCTGTGCTTGTCCTATCTGGTGGCGTCCGGTGTAGGTTATTCCTTGGTAAATATGATATTTGCCAAATGTGCGGATAACGAGCGCAGCTCGAATATGCTGGGGGAAATGTCGGATTGTATTGTCACGGATTTGATGCAGGTTTGTTATCCGACCGTGACGATGGAGGATCTGCGCTATTTTGACAAGTATAGCAAAACGGATGTCGGATCGAAACTGAATGCATGTGCGGATTTGTTGCCCTATGGGATCGATGGTTTCTTCGACAGGCTGGAGACTGAATTTGAGTCGTTTTTGGGGGATTGGATGAAAAAGAATCCGCCTGCCCATTGGAATGTCACGCCGGAGGAGACTCCTGTGGAAGACGACGATAAGGGACATATTTGAAGAATGTTTATTTAAAAAAGTAGAAATATGAGTAAGAGTTTTATTGGTAAGGTATTATTGTTATTGGCCTTTTTGACGAGCGGTTTGTTTTCTTGTTTTGCGGAAAATAGTTATCGCCAATTGTTGGAGCAGGTGGTTCAGCTCTCCAACGGAATGCAGAATAAAGAGAAATTGGTGAAGTCTTTCTCCCCGCTATTGATTAAGTCGGGCTGTCCGGAGGAATTGGCCAAGGAAAGGGCCGCTAAGTTTTATGATGAGGTGTTCTACAATGATGTGCTTGACTGGATGGAGTCGACCTATAAGCCGATAGCGTCGGAGGCAGATCTTAAGAGTGCGATCGCATTCTACAACTCTCCTGAGGGAAAGTTGTCCCTCGAGCATTCCAAAGTTTATTCGGGGGAAGAGTTCACAAGCCAGGCGCTCACGAAGATGTATCCAGACATTGTGAAGATTGTGATGGGGGAGAAACCAGACAAGGTGAAGTCTTCATTGCCTGCAAGTTACCAGAAAGTTTTCCAGGAATATTACAAACTGTCGGGCTTTGAGAATTCCATAGGTGTGATGATCGACCAAGTCATTTCGTTGTCCTCTGGAGAAGATGACAAATACAACAAGCAGTTGACGAAATACCTTAGGGATAATATGTGGATAATGCTGATGGATGGTGGCTATCCGACGGTGACGGAGGAGGACCTTGTCTCCATGGTGAAATTCTACAAAAGCGAATCAGGTAAGAAAATCTCCGAAGTCAACGCTGAAGTTCTTCGCGGGGCAGTTAAGTTCGGTGTGTCAGAGGCCATGAAGTTCCAACTTTCGCAGTCGGATTGGAAAAATGACCTGGGCGAGGAGGATGCGGAAATGGATATCCGGGAAGACGAGAAAGATCCTGCCTTGGATCAAACCAAATGATCGGATTTTGTCCCTTCGAAAATAGGTGCGTTCCTTACCGTTGCTCCGTCAAAAGAGCCGATGGCGGAAAAGATATGGACAAATGTGTTTGTTAGTTCAAAAATAATGTCTATATTCGCGTTCCCTTTTAGGGATAGTAATTAATTAATATTTAGTTTTATGTTAAATCAGTACGAGACCGTTTTCATCTTGACTCCCGTTTTATCTGACAATCAGATGAAGGAAACGGCAGAAAAATTCAAGGGCGTTCTGACGGACGCCGGTGCTGAGATCATCAGCGAGGAGCAATGGGGACTTCGCCATTTGGCTTACCCTATTGAAGGTAAGACCACTGGATTCTATTGCTTGATAGAGTTCAAGGCTGAGCCTAACACGATCGATCTTTTGGAGACCCAATATCGTCGTGACGAGAAAGTGATCCGCTTCCTTACCACAAAACTCGACAAATATGCAGTTGAGTATGCGGCAAAAAGAAGAAGTTTAAAATCTAACAAAGAGAAGGAGGCTTAAAAATGGCAGCACAAAATTCATCAGAAATCAGATATTTAACCCCGCCGACGGTGGACGTTAAGAAGAAGAAGTATTGCCGTTTCAAAAAGAGCGGTATCAAGTATATCGACTATAAGGACCCTGAGTTCTTGAAGAAGTTCTTGAACGAGCAAGGTAAGATTTTGCCTCGCCGCCTTACCGGAACTTCTTTGAAGTACCAAAGAAAGGTCGCTCAAGCAGTGAAAAGAGCTCGTCACTTGGCGTTGCTTCCATTTGTAACCGATTTGATGAAATAAAAAAAGGAGGAACGAACAATGGAAATCATTTTATTGCAAGACGTACAAAACTTGGGTTACAAGGACGATGTTGTGAAGGTAAAGAACGGTTATGGCCGCAACTACCTCATTCCTCAAGGTAAAGCTATCTTGGCTACTCCATCTGCCAAGAAACAATTGGAAGAGAATTTGAAACAACGCGCTCACAAGCTGGCTAAGATCAAGGCTGACGCTGAGGCTTTGGCTGCTAAGTTGAACGGTGTTTCTTTGCAAATCGGTGCGAAGACCAGCGCTACTGGCACTATCTTCGGTTCTGTTAACAACATCCAAATCGCTGAGGCTTTGGCTAAGCAGGGATTCGATGTCGACAGGAAGATTATTTTCATCAACGACAATGTGAAGGAGCTTGGTTCTTACAAGGCTACCATCAAACTTCACAAGGAGGTTTCCGCAGAAATCAACTTCGAGGTTGTCGCTGAATAATCAGCCGTTTCATAAAACGCTATAGGGGGACGAAAAATTTTTTCGTCCCCTATTTTTTTGTTTTTTTTGGCTTTACTAATTGAATCCGTTTTTTTATATTTGTGGGGTATGACATAGATTGGAATAACGTTATGAAAAGGATATTGTTTTTCTTGATTGTCGCATTGCTGTCGTCCGCCACAGTCTTCTCTATCAATGAGATAGATTCGAAAGGACGCAAGCAGGGCGTGTGGAAGAAACCATATGGAAATGGTTACTTTATGTACGAGGGCGAGTTCAAAGACGACCTTCCTGTCGGCACGTTCAAAAGATATTACGAGGATGGGGTTCTGAAATCTATCCAACAGTATGGACAAAACGAAACTTCCGCCATCGTCATTTATGAGAATGATGGCTTGACGAAGGCCGCCCAAGGAGCTTATATCGGTAAGGAAAAAGAGGGGGAATGGGTCTATTACGTGGGTGGTAAGGTCTCTTTGATCGAACATTACCAGAAGGGTGTCCTCGTGGATACCATGAAATCATTCGCTAAGACGGGCGAACTGATCGAAAAGACTCCGTACAAGGATGGTAAAATGCATGGTGTGAAGACTTGCTACCTCCAGGACGGCAAACTCTATTCGGAGTCTCCTTATAAGATGGGGGTCGAGGATGGAGTGTATAAACTCTACGAAGGCCATGATTTCCCTGTCGTCGAGGGATTGTACGTCGGAGGAAAACGTCACGGCAATTGGCTCGTGAAGGATGATGCCGGCAATGTGAAGGATACGTTGAAGTATGACATGGGCGTTTTGCTCAACAACAAGGAACTGAATAAGGAGTACGCCGCTGAAGTCGCTGAGAATGAGAAGAATGAAGGTAAAATACCTGAGCCTGACCAGATGATTAACGCAGCGGGCAAGTAAGTGTTTACGTCTGTCATATTTTGACTGCCATATTGCGGCGGGGCCATATGACCTCGCCGCTTTTTTGTATCTTCTCGCCTCTCTTAAAGCTTACGATTCGGGATCGGATGGGGTGGATTGATTGTGGTTAAAAATGGTGAAAAAGTTTTTCATCGTGCGTATATTTTGGCGCTTGTCGCATTCCCTTTGCGCTTTTTTCGTATCTTTGCCAAAAACGATAATATTTTGAGTTATGAAGATTGCGTTAATTGGATACGGGAAGATGGGTCATATCATCGAACGTATTGCGAAAGAGAGAGGACATGAGATCGTTTCCACTATAGATATTGACAACTTGCAGGATTTCGAGTCCGCCGCTTTTAAGAGCGCGGATGTCGCCATAGAGTTCACTCGTCCGGAGACGGCCTTGGAGAACGTGAGGAAGTGTTTCGCCGCCAATGTGCCGGTGGTTTGTGGCACGACGGGCTGGAATGCCGCCGCCTTGAAGGATGAGGTGGAGAAGGGTGGGAAAACCCTCTTCTGGTCCTCCAATTACAGCATTGGCGTTTATGTGTTCAACGCTATCAGTAAAAAGCTGGCTCAGATCATGAACCAGTTCCCTAACTACAACGTGGAGATGACGGAGGTTCATCACATTCATAAATTGGACGCTCCGAGCGGCACTGCTATCACCTTGGCGGAGGGTATCCTCGCCAACCTTGACCGCAAGACGGCATGGACTAAGGAGGTGGAGAACCAACCGACAGACTTGGCCATCAAGTCCATACGGGAAGGGGAAGTTCCGGGCATCCACACCATCCGCTATGAGTCTGAGGTGGATAGCATTACGATGACGCATGATGCGAAGAGCCGTGAGGGATTCGCCCTCGGTGCGGTGGTGGCCGCAGAGTTCACCGCAGGCAAGAAGGGCTTCTTCGGAATGTCAGATATGTTCAAGTTCTAAGAAAAGGAATGGTGCTATATGGCAAAGGAGAATAAAACAAAGAGTATGACGTTTATGGAGCGTGTCCGTGCGGCGAGTACGAAGCAATGGGTTAAGTTCGCCTTGGTCATGCTGCTGATCCTCGGATTTCTGGTGTGGTCGGGCGCTTGGTGGCTGTTGCTGCTGATTCCTTTCGCATTGGATATCTATATCACGAAGTATGTGCCTTGGGGCGCTTGGAAGGAGTCGAAGAACCCTTTCCTGAAATGGCTTGCGGGATGGGTGGACGCAATCGGTTTCGCCCTTGTCGCAGTCTATATTGTCAACTTGTTCATCTTCCAGAACTACAAAATCCCTTCTCCTTCTCTGGAGAAGACTTTGAAGGTGGGAGATTTCCTTTTCGTTAGTAAGATGAGTTACGGACCTCGTTGCCCGATGACGCCGCTTTCTTTCCCGTTGGCGCAGCATACGCTTCCTGGTCTCAACGTCAAGTCATATATCGAGACCCCGCAGTGGGAGTACAAACGACTGAAAGGGTTTGGTTCTGTACAACGTGGCGATATCGTTGTCTTCAACTTCCCTGCTGGCGATACGGTTGCCTTGAATCGACAGAATGTGGATTACTACTCCATGGTGCATGAGTATGGAAGGGATGTTGTGTGGAGAAACAGGCAGCAGTTCGGTGAAATCGTCTCCCGCCCTGTTGATCGACGTGAGAACTACGTGAAACGATGCGTCGGATTGCCTGGCGACACGTTGCAGATCATTGCGGGTGTAGTCTATACGAATGGGGAAGCGGAGAAGGATATCCCTGGTTTACAGGCGAATTACCTTGTCGAGATCCCCAATGTCATCTCGCCTAGATTTCTTGACAAATTGGGCGTGCGTAAGGAGGATCGCATGATGCTGAATGATTGGAGAAATGGAGAAATGCTCATCAGAGAACTCGGATACGGTGACTCGACGGGGGCTGTTCCATTCCTTTACCGCTTGCCTCTCACGAAGGCTGCATTGGCTGAAATGGAGAAGTATTCGGGTGTTGTCTCCATCAAGAAGGAACCTGCTTTCTTCAGTGGCGAGACCTTCCCGTTGTCGATGCGGAAGGATTGGACGAGGGATGATTTCGGACCAATCTGCATCCCGAAGAGGGGTGCTACCGTTCAGTTGGATTTGGCAAATTTGCCACTGTATGAGCAGATTATCCGTAATTATGAACTGAATGAGTTGAAGGTGGAGAACGGTCAGATCTATATCAATGGAGCTGTCGCTGATTCATACACGTTCAAGATGGATTACTACTGGATGATGGGTGATAACCGTCATAACTCCGCCGATTCCAGGTTCTGGGGATTTGTCCCTGAGGACCATATCGTCGGTAAACCGATCTTCATCTGGCTGTCGCTTGATGAGGATAAGTCGTTCCCTTCCAATATCAGGTGGAGTAGGATGTTCACCAAGGTGCATGCGGATTAACAGGGCTTGTTGAGGCTCCCGTATGATCTTGATCGCATACGTTCCCGTGAGTGGTTGGATTTGTGGCTGCGGATGATTGTGAAAAGGATGGCGTTATCTCCAATGTACGTTGGATAGATTTCAATGGTTTGGTTTTTAATTATTTAGGATTATGATTAGAAAAATATTATTTACTATATCGTTGATGTTCATCTTGCCGTCCGCTTTTTCGGCCGACAAGTACATGAGTGATGAACTCGCCTTCAAGGATGGGGAGAAGGCCACTTACTATATCTATTACAATTTGGGTCCCATTTGGATCCATGCGGGTAATGTCCATTTCTCCGCGAAGGAACGGACCGTGAAGAACGAGTCTCTTTTCGATCTGCAGTTGGCTGGATATTCGACGAAGTCATTCGACCGCTTCTATTGTATCCGTGATACCTATTCGGTGACGGTGAAGAAGGAGGGTTTGCTCCCTCTCCATTACAGGGAGGTGAAGCATGAGGACAGCTATTTCAGCGACAACCATTATAGGTTCGATTGGAAAGAGAACGATAAAGATTCGAAGGTCTATTTCGAATTCAATAAAAGAGGCAGGAAAACATACGATACCCTATCCGTCCAGAGGGGAGTCCTCGATTTAATCTCCTCTTGCTATCGCATCAGGAGCGTGGACATGACGAAGGTGAAGAAAGGCCAGCAGATTCCTTTCCGTTTGGTGTTGGACAAAGAGATATACAATCTTACCGTGAAGTATTGCGGAGAGGAAACAATCAAGCTGAAGAACAAGAAAAAATACAAGGCGCTTAAGTTCACCCCTAAATTGGTGACGGGGGATATTTTCGAGGATGAGGATGCGATGTCCATATATGTCTCGAACGATGAGAACCACGTGCCGCTCTATATCGAGGCTAAGATAAAAGTGGGGTATGTGAAGGTGATGCTGAATGATGTGCAGAACACGAAACACCCGATGTCCTCGGTACTTGCTAAGTAATCAAATTAAACGCTATTATGGATATTCTAATCATAGATGATGAGCGCAGTATTCGTAACACATTAAAGGATATCTTGGAGAATGAGGGATATTCGGTTGATGTGGCGGAAGACGGAATACATGGTCTCGAGAAATTGAAAGGAGAGAGTTTTGATCTGGTCTTTTGTGATGTCAAGATGCCTAAGATGGATGGTATCGAGGTGCTTTCTAATATCAAGAAGGAGAACCCTGACCAGACGGTGGTGATGATTTCGGGACATGGCACCATAGACACGGCTGTCGAGTCGCTGAAGATGGGCGCTTTCGACTTCATAGAGAAACCTTTGGACCTGAACCGACTGCTGGTCTGCGTGCGCAATGGCATGGAGCGGAAGAATCTGGTGCAGGAGACTAAGACCTTGAAGAAGAAAATATCCAAGGATGTGGCGATGGTCGGACATTCCCCTGCGATGGAGCATCTCCGCTCGGTCATCGAACGGGTGGCTGCTTCTAATGCGAAGGTGCTGATCACCGGTGAGAATGGTACGGGTAAGGAGGTGGTGGCTAAGATGCTGTACCGCTCCAGCGCCCGGGCAAATTGCCCTTTTGTGGAGGTCAATTGCGCCGCTATTCCTTCGGAACTGATTGAGAGTGAGTTGTTCGGACATGAAAAAGGTTCCTTTACCTCTGCCGTGAAACAGCGGATCGGTAAGTTTGAGCAGGCTAACGGCGGAACGCTCTTCCTGGACGAGATCGGTGATATGAGCCTCTCCGCCCAAACCAAGGTGTTGCGCGCTTTGCAGGAGAACGAGATCACGCGTGTGGGAAGCGATAAGAGCTTGAAGGTGGATGTGCGTGTCTTCGCAGCGACGAATAAGAACCTGATGGAGGAGATCCAGAAGGGCAACTTCAGGGAGGATTTGTACCATCGCCTGGGTGTCATCCTCATCCATGTGCCGCCTTTGCGTGAGCGATTGGAGGATATCCCTGAACTGATCGATTATTTCTTGGGAATCATTTGCGACGAGCAGGGTATCCCGACGAAGACCTTCTCGAACGAGGCGAAGGAGGAGATGAAGAAGTTCCGCTGGGGTGGTAACATCCGTGAGCTGAGGAATGCGGTGGAACGTATGGTTATTTTGTGTGGAAATGAAATTACGGCGGACGATGTGAAGCAGTACGCTTCCCCGTCTTACCTTTGATTCGATAAATTGTTAGTGACATGGCAAATGTAGTGGAAACGCCTTTGATGAAGCAGTACCTGGAATTCAAGGCGATGCATCCTGATGCGATCTTGCTGTTCCGTGTGGGCGATTTTTATGAGACGTTTTTGCAGGATGCGGTGATGGCTTCCGAGATCTTGGGAATCACGCTGACCAAGCGTGCGAACGGTGCGGCCCAGTCGGTCGAACTGGCTGGTTTCCCTCATCATGCGTTGGATACTTATTTGCCGAAACTGGTGCGCGCGGGTAAGCGTGTGGCCATCTGCGATCAGCTGGAGGACCCTAAGCTGACTAAGAAGTTGGTGAAGCGTGGCATCACGGAGCTGGTGACGCCGGGTGTCGCTGTCAATGATAATATACTGGACCATAAGGAGAACAACTTCCTTGCGGCGGTCCATTTCGAGAAGAAAATGGCGGGTGTCGCCTTCCTGGATATCTCCACGGGAGAGTTCCTGACGGCTCAGGGCACCTGCGAATATGTGGATAAACTGCTGAATGGCATCATGCCGAAGGAGGTCCTCTTCGAGCGCACCAAAAGGGCGGAGTTCGAGGAGAATTTCGGCTCCCGGTTCTTTACCTATGAATTGGAGGACTGGATCTTCACCTCTGAGGCTGCCCATGATAGACTCCTGAAACATTTTGAGACGAAGAACCTGAAGGGCTTCGGCGTGGAGAACCTGAAGCTGGGTATCGTGGCTTCCGGAGCCATCCTCCATTACCTGGATATGACCCAGCATACGCAGATCAGCCACATCACCCATTTGTCCCGCATCGAGGAGGATAAGTACGTGTGGCTGGACCAGTTCACGATCCGCAACCTTGAGCTCTATGGCACGATGCATGAAGGTGGCAAGACGCTTGTCAACATCATCGACCGCACCATCACCCCGATGGGCGCTCGTCTGCTGAAGCGTTGGGTGGCCTTCCCGTTGAAGGATGTGAAGCCGATTGAGGAGCGCCTCAATATCGTGGACGAGTTTTTCCGAAGCCCGGATTTGAAGGAGACGCTCGATGTGAACATGTCGGTCATCGGCGACTTGGAGCGTGTGATCTCCAAGGTGGCGGTGGGTCGCGTCACCCCTCGTGAGGTGGTGCAGCTGAAGGTGGCCCTGGGTGCTATCCTGCCGATTAAGGAGGCTTGCTTGGCGAGCGATAACGATGGTTTGCGGCGCATAGGCGAGCAGTTGAACCCGTGTCCGAACATCCGTGAGAAGATAGAACGTACCATTACGATGGATCCTCCGAACATGCTGAACCGTGGCGGGGTGATCGCGAATGGTGTGTCTGCTGAATTGGATGATTTGCGCAATATCTCCCACTCGGGAAAGGATTACCTGTTGCAGCTGCAGCAGCGTGAGTCCGAACGCACAGGCATCCCGAGCTTGAAGGTGAGCTACAATAATGTCTTTGGCTACTATATCGAGGTGCGCAACACGCACAAGGACAAGGTGCCGGAGGATTGGATCCGTAAGCAGACCTTGACGGCTGCTGAGCGTTACATCACGCAGGAGCTGAAGGAGTACGAGGAGAAGATTTTAGGTGCGGAGGAGAAGATCCTGACGTTGGAGACTCAGATCTTTAATGAGTTGGTACTTGAGCTGACGGAGTATATACCGGCCATTCAGGTCAATTCGAACCTTGTGGCCAAGCTGGATGTGCTGATGTCCTTCGCGAAGACGTCGGAGGAGAACCATTACGTACGTCCGGCGGTTAACGATAGTGATGTGATCGATATCAAGCAGGGTCGTCACCCTGTCATTGAGCGGCAACTTCCGATTGGGGAGAAATATGTGGCGAACGATCTGACGCTCGATTCGCAGTCCCAGCAGATCATCATGATCACAGGACCGAACATGGCGGGTAAGTCCGCCCTGTTGAGGCAGACCGCCCTGATTGTGCTGATGGCGCAGATAGGCTGTTTTGTGCCTGCGGACGCTGCGTCGATTGGTGTGGTGGACAAGATTTTCACGAGGGTGGGGGCATCCGATAATATCTCCATGGGTGAGTCCACCTTCATGGTCGAGATGAACGAGGCGGCGAGCATCATCAACAACCTCTCGCAGAAGAGTTTGGTGCTCTTCGACGAGTTGGGTAGGGGAACCAGCACGTACGACGGTATCTCCATCGCCTGGTCCATCGTGGAGTATATCCATGAGCATCCGAAGGCGAAGGCGAAGACGTTGTTCGCCACGCACTACCATGAGTTGAACGAGATGGAGAAGCTCTTCCCTAGGATTAAGAATTACAACGTCTCCGTGAAGGAGGTGGACGGCAAAGTGATCTTCCTGCGCAAGCTGGTGAGGGGTAGTAGTGAGCATAGTTTCGGTATTCATGTGGCAAAATTGGCTGGATTGCCGAATAAAGTGGTCAATCGTGCCAATGAAATTTTGGAGCAGTTGGAAGTGGGCAATTCCAAGAGCCCTATCTCGGATGGTTCCAAGCCGGCGAAGAAAAAGCCTGAGGCAGTGCAACTTAGCTTGTTCCAATTGGACGATCCAATCCTGGAGGCGGTCCGTGACGAGATCAATCATTTGGACATAAATAACCTCACGCCGATAGAAGCATTAAATAAATTGAACGAAATTAAAAAAATTGTTGGAGGGAAATAAAATTATTATTATCTTTGCAACGCAAAAAAGGAAAGGGAGAGACCTTCCTGAGGTTTTTGAAATAAAAATGCGAAAATAGCTCAGTTGGTAGAGCACGACCTTGCCCCTAGAAATAGGAACGGTTCCGACCTTGGCAAGGAGAGTTG
>JBGVCG010000024.1:0-29985 GCA_045226255.1 Paludibacteraceae bacterium
TCCGCCGCCGCGCCGCGTCCCCGCGCCGGGGTTGACGCCCCTGCCTGTGATGTTTCTTTCCATCCCTTCGGGAATGGGGACGTGCGCGTCGCATGGGGGGGTGCCCCTTTTTTTGTGTCTTTCTGTGCCTGCGCATAGAAGGATCTTTTCGTGCCCGGGGCGCCATGAATCACGTGGAATGTGGGGCGGACATCGGAGAGAATGTGCGTGCGGACGAATTTTACAACGAAAAAATTTTCCGCTTCTATAGTATTATTTTTAACATATGCCCTTATTATGCATATGTTATGCCTATATTTGCAGAAAATAATTTGAATCATGGCAAAGAGCATAGCGAACAAATATGTATGGCTGGTCGAAACCATCTACAATGCGGGACGAATCACCTTTGATGAGATCAGCAGAAAGTGGGAGGAGACCGACCTGAGCGAGGGTATGCCGCTCGCCTTGCGCACTTTCCACAAATGGCGCGAGACAGCCGAAGAGATGTTCGACGTGAACATCGAGTGCGAACGGAAGGGCGGCTACCACTACTACATCGACAACCCCGAAGACCTCAAGAAGAACAACCTGCGGACTTGGTTGCTGCAGACATTGTCGGTGAGTAATCTGATGATGGAGAACCAAACGTTGAAGGACCGCATCCTGCCCGAAGAGATCCCTTCCGGCAAGGAGTTCCTATCGGTCATCCTGAATGCGATGAAGAACAACCACGCCCTCGAAATGGCCTATAAAAGCTTCTGGCACATGCAGGAATACACGATCAGGGTCTATCCTTACTGCATCAAGTCATTCAAGCAACGCTGGTACATGCTGGCCAACCGAGGGACCCTGGAGGAACCGGTTCTGCGGACATATGCGCTCGATCGTATCTACAGCATCCAACCATTGCCCGACGAAACATTCCAGTTGCCGGAGGATTTCGACGCACATGCCTACTTCGGGAACGTCTATGGAATCATCAACACGGGGAACGCACCCCAGACTGTCCGTCTGAAGGTCTCCGTGGACCAAGCGAACTACATTCGCTCGCTACCGCTCCACAAAACGCAGAAGGAGGTTGAACGGACGGACGAATATAGTATCTTTGAGCTCTGGCTCTGCCCCGAACTCGATTTCCAACAGGAGATCTTGTCGAAGGCGCCGGACATCGAGGTGTTGGAGCCAGTGGATCTGCGCAACAGTTTGGCGGAAAAAGTAAACAGAATGAATGATATATACAAAGGGAAAGCGATATGAAAGATTTTGCGGCAATAGACTTTGAGACAGCGAACAAAGAGTCGACCTCGGTCTGCTCGGTAGGGGTGGTCATCGTACGGAACGGAGAGATCGTCGACTCCTTCTACTCACTCATCCAGCCGGAACCGAACTACTACAATTATTGGTGCTCGCAGGTGAACGGTCTATGCAGGGAGGACACGGACAATGCGCCTGTGTTCCCCAAAGTGTGGGCGCAGATCGAGCCGAAGATCCAGGGACTGCCCCTCGTCGCCCACAACAAAGCCTTCGACGAAAGGTGTCTACGCGCCGTGTTCCGCTGCTACCAGATGGACTACCCCGACTATGAGTTCTACTGCACTTGCATCGCCGCCAGAAGACATTTCGGCAAGTCATTGCCCAACCACCAGCTGCACGTGGTCGCCGAAGCCTGCGGCTACCATTTGGAGAACCACCACCACGCCCTAGCCGACGCCGAGGCCTGCGCTTGGATCGCTAGGGAGATATTGTGAAAGGATTGTACCATGGAAGCGCTGGTTTGGTTGTTTGGGTTGAATTATTGAAAGATTTTAAATTCCTACACCTCTGCCCCTATCCGGCAGAGGTTTCTTTTTTCTTTGCCCATAATAACCAAAATTCAAAGAAAGATGATGTACACACACGAATACTCAGAGGGTGACCGTTTGGCACTGGACAAAGTGATTAGTAGGATACAACCCACACCCAAGGAGGGGATGCGCACCGATGTCGAATCGCTTATCAACGAGATGCTTACCGCACAGGAAAGCTATGTGAAGTTGGACGCCCACGACATGTGCGATTTCTTTCAAGGGGATGGGTCTATTTCCCTTCTTGAAACAGCTGTTGACGACACAACAAGCAAGCGAATGGACCTAGCGTTGGAGAGTATCATGAAAGAAATCGACCAACACAATTCATTTGAACGTCTCCTCCTGTTTTTCTCTGTCCCCCAAGAACACCCTCTGCTGATCAAGGAACTACAAACCCTCACGAAATGGATCGAGTCATTTCAGAACACTCCAGATGTTTTGTGGGGCACCGCGTACAGCCAAGAGGGCTTGTTTCGGGTAGTTGTGATGGGGGGATAGGTTGGGATGAATGCGTTTTTGCTCTACTTTTTTTGAAAAATCAGTCGATTTTTGCTCTACTTTTTATGAAAAACGACTGGTTTTTTGCTCTATATTTTATAAAATTCTATATTTGCATAGAGCTTAATCTATTAATATGGCATACTTTAGAAGGAACATAGACCATCAACTTGAATCGTGGCGCAAAGCCATCGATCATAAACCCTTGCTTATTCGTGGAGCTCGTCAGGTTGGCAAATCAACCGCAGTCAGGGAATTAGGGAAGTCATTCCGCTATTTTTTGGAGGTAAACTTGGAGAAGCAGCCTGAACTGCACCAATTCTTTACAGAAAACATTGATGTCAAGCGAACCTGCCAACTACTGAGCGTAACTACAGGCATACCAATTGTTCCTGGCGAAACGCTACTTTTTATTGATGAAATACAAGAATGCACCAATGCCATCAAGGCCTTACGTTATTTTCGTGAGGATTATCCTGAGCTTCATGTCATTGCCGCAGGTTCGCTTTTAGAGTTCGCTTTAGACGATCTTCCCTCTTTTGCCGTTGGACGAATCCGCTCATTCTATTTGTATCCTTTTTCTTTTGACGACTTCCTTGCGGCTCAAGGATTGGAGGCGCTGATAGAATTCAAATCACAGGCGGTCAGAGAGAATAGGCCTTTGCCAGAACCCATTCACAACCAACTGAAAGATCAATTGCGCACATTCTATCTGGTTGGTGGAATGCCCGAAGCAGTTAAGACATGGATTAGCAAAAACGATTTCTTGGATTGCGGACGAGTCCATAACGATATTATCGACACCTATCAACAAGATTTCGCAAAATATAAAAAACGAGTATCCCCTGACTTGTTGCGGCAAGTGTTACGCTCAGTAGCTCTTCAAGTAGGTTCAAAGTTTATTTTCTCCCAGGCGAATCGAGAAGTTTCCGCCTCTTCCATCAAAGATTGTCTCCGTCTATTAACCCTGGCTGGACTTATTTCACCTGTCAAACACACTGCCGCCAACGGACTTCCACTAGGGGCGGAAGAAAATTCTAAGTTCACAAAATATCTATTTCTCGACTTGGGATTGATGCAAGCCATGCTCTCGTTGCCGGCGAACACGATACTTTTATCCTCCGACACCGACTTTGTAAACAAAGGAGCAACCTCAGAAATGTTCGCTGGGTTGGAATTGCTCAAAGCTCACGACTGTTTCGTTAAAGCCGAGATGTTTTATTGGCAAAACACAAATATTGGAACACAAGGAGAGATAGACTACCTTTCTGTCATTGATGGAAAGATTATCCCAATAGAAGTAAAAGCGAGTACAAAAGGAAGCATGCAAAGCCTATATGGGTTCATGTCTAAACACGCTTCAGCCTATGGTATTCGAACCTCTCTTGAGAACATCTCATCCTTTGTCCACGATGGTAACACCATCAAGGTTATACCGCTGTATGCATTGTCTTCCATAAACAAGGAGAATAAAAGTTTGCTATAATTCATTTTTTCTAAACCTGTGCCCTAATTTGGCATAGGTTATGTTTTATTTTGCTGGCAAACGAACAATTAAATCTAACAACGATGGCAAAAACAGGATAATCGAATCATCAAAGAAGGTGTGTTTGAAGAAGAGGCAACTGTCAAGGATTACTTGACAACTCAGAGAAAAAAGGGAAAAGTGGTGAAAAAAAGTTTTAACTATGAGTTGTGGGGATTGATTGTTTTGGATATATTTGGAGGGAATATATAGTTTGTGAATTAGAACTAAATTATGAATCACCAATTTTTACAATTATAGAAAGATATGGGAGAAATAAAAATTAAAGGCATTCTAGCCAAAGACGCTACTACATGGAAGGCAGATTTCGAAGAAGAAGTAACGGAATATGGATGCGGTGTCATGTGGAAAGATCAAATGTCTAATTTAGGAGAAATAAAAGGATTGCTCCGAGAATTAATTTCCGAGCAAGAATACTTTGACTATTATAACATCGCAAATCATGTTTCTGATTACCATGGCAAAATTATAGATTTTGCCACGAAAGAAGAATATCCAGCAAAAGTTCAAGAATGGGAGAAAAAGAATCCCGCATGGTTTAAAAAATCATTTGATGAATATGCCGCTGGCAATCAAAAAGCAGTTATTGCTTTTCTGGTGGAAGATTTTAAAAAGATTCCCAAGGAAGCTCAAATTCATGTCAATCAATTCAAATTTTATGACAAAATCCCATCAGTAAAAAATGCAGTCGCTTATATAGATATATTAACAAAAGAAAAATTAAATCAACAAGCAATGATTAATGAAATAAAACAGCTATTAAACCACAACTACAACCTCATCCTCACCGGCGCACCCGGCACAGGTAAAACCTATTTGGCGAAACAAATTGCAGAGCAAATCGTATCGCAAAAAAAGACTTTACGCCCTATTGAGGTTCTAGAATCAGCTATTAACAAGTATGAACATAATGGTTCTGACGAGAAAAATCTGTTAGATAGTTTCAAATATCGGTTTCCAAAGGAAAAGCTAAAGGAGATGACTCTAGACGATTACTGCATTGGGAAACAAAACAAAGATAATTTCTGTTATTGGATCGAACGTAAATTAAAACCGCTTGGTTCCTATTTCCCAGGATCATCTAACACCTATCTATTGTATTGGAACAAAGAACTCTCAGATTATAAAGTAACAGGCTATTTGAAAAAATTAGGACAAGAACCTGAAGCACTTATAAAAGTTCTTGCAAACGACTTACATAAGATGGTAAATGACAATGACCCAGAACCTTATTCTGAGAAATTCGGGAAATCATTCATACTCAAAGTGCTTAATAGCTATTATCCAAATGAATACGTTCCAATCAACAGCAAAGAACATATTGATAATATTATATCTCTATTTGGAATCGACTGCAATAGCAATAATATTTTCGAGAGGAACAAGGCCATATACAACTTTTATAAGGAACATTGCAAAGATAAAGACATATCACCTTTTGATTTTATGCATATACTTTATGAAAATTTCAACATTAACGATGGGGAAGTTATAGGAGAAGGCGGTGAAATAAAAACAAATGGGGACTATAAGCTAGTACAATTCCATCCATCATATGATTATACTGATTTTGTAGAGGGATTGAGACCTAAACGAGATGATAATGGTAATGTTAGCTTTGAACGAAAAGATGGAGTTTTCAAAGCCTTATGCAGTACTGCACTAAGAAATCCAAATAAGAAATATGTGATAATCATTGATGAAATCAATCGTGGCGAGATAAGCAAAATTTTTGGCGAACTATTCTTTTCAATTGATCCCGGATATCGTGGGAAAGATGGCAAGGTTAAAACACAATATGCGAATATGCAGGAAGAACCAAACGATTTTGATGATGCTTTGGGTATTAAAGAAAGTGACAACTATGGATGGTTCTTCGTCCCCGAAAACGTCTATATCATCGGCACCATGAACGATATCGACCGTAGCGTGGAAAGCATGGATTTCGCCTTCCGTAGGAGATTCGCCTTCATGGAGGTAACGGCCAAAGATTCTCAAAAAATGCTTGACAGCGAAGATGCGTGGAAAGATAAAGATGGAAATTTTAACAAACCTATGCAAGAGACTATTGATAAAATAAAAAATAGGATGGACAACCTTAATGCGGCAATAGAAAGCATTGAAGGCCTTTCTTCCGCCTACCATATCGGTGCAAGCTATTTCATGAAATTAAAAAACTATCGGAATGATGACGGAAGCTATGCTTTCGATAAGTTGTGGGAATATCACTTAGAAGGTCTATTGTATGAGTATTTGCGAGGAACCACAGGCCTTTCCCATAAAATGAAAGGCTTGGCAACTGCATACGAATATACAAAAGCAGATAAGTATGAATAGTATTTGGATAACAGATAATCATAAAGCCATTACAATAGATAGCATTCCTCATTCCCATTATCGATGTGATATTGTTGATAAAGAGAAATCCATATCTGATATTCAAAAGATTGCCAACATTCAAATAGATGAATTAAAGCTTGATGACTGCCCTAATCTTTTGGTTTTCCCCCGTGATTTGAAACATTATGGCGACGATATAAGTGAAAGCCATATCCTCGAATTGCAGGGCGACCAAATCATTACGGGCAATATCATGGGCTTCATCGGAGTCAACGACACGCAGATAGACATCCGTTCACGCTTCGCGAAAGAGGATGGGAACGACTATTTCCTGCATTATATGTTGCAGAAAGTATTCGCTATCAACTTGTTCGACATCAAACATACCACCGACAAAGAACAGGTGTTCGATTTCCTGCTCTATCTATTCCCTTACTTCCTGCAAAAGGCGTTGGGCCAAGGCCTCTACAAAAAGTACCGCCGATTTGAGTACAACGATGCCAATATCCGTGGACCGATCGATGTGAGCCGGCATATCCGCCAGAACATTCCTTTTCGGGGCACCGTGGCCTATTCCACAAGAGAACATAGCTACGACAACGAAGTGACACAGCTGATTCGCCACACGATAGAGTACATCAAGACGAAAGCCCATGGCGCACACATTCTAAGCAATAACAAAGAGACGAAAGAGGCTGTCAGCCAAATCGTTATGGCCACGCAAACCTATAACGTCCGGGAGCGTCAGAAGGTGATCAACCAGAACCTCCGACCCGTCAGGCATCCCTACTTCTCAGCCTATACGGAACTGCAAAAGATTTGTCTGCAAATCCTTCGCCACGAGTCCCTCAAGTACGGACAGGAGAAGGACAAGGTCTATGGTATCCTATTCGATGGCGCATGGTTGTGGGAGGAGTATTTGAATTCAATTTTTGAAGAGAAACACCTCGATATAACTCACGCAAAAAATAAAACTGAGGAAAACGGAATAGCATTGTACGAAAATGGGAAAAAATCTTATTACCCTGATTTTTACAAAGCAGTGGAAGGAGATGAACAAGGAGAAAAGTCTTTTGTATTAGATGCAAAATACAAACGTTTGGGAAGTGATGTTAATAATGATGGGGAAGATAGTCCTACCTTGAATAGAATTTCTATTTGCCATGACGATTTGTTCCAGATGATCACATATATGTATGTTCTTCCAGCAAAACATTGTGCATTACTATATCCTATAGAACCTAACGAAAAAACTAATCAGAATGACAAAGTGATTAAATCCAATTCAAGAAAATTATTGGGATATAAAGGTGAAATTTGTGGATATGGTTTAAAAATTCCTGTTAAAGATAAAATGAATGAGTTTCGGGAAGAAATGAAAGGCGTTGAAGAATCATTAACTGCATCCATACAAAATATTTTTGACCAATGCTCCACTACATCCCCAACACCACCCACTACACCGCCCTCCTCTCCCGCATCCAATCCGTGAAGCACACGCTATGGATTGGCACCGCCGATATCAAAGACCTCTATGTGGAGGTGGGCGGTGAGAAGAAACCGTTTCTGGCACTTATTGCCCAACTCATCCGCCGGGGTGTGGAGGTGAGGCTGATCCATGCGAAAGAGCCTGGACCAAATTTCCGTGAGGATTTCGATAAATACCCTGTGCTATTCAGTCGGCTGGAACGGGCGCTCTGCCCAAGGGTCCACTTCAAGATGTTCGTGTTCGACTGCAAAGAGGTTTACGTGGGAAGTGCAAACCTCACAGGAGCTGGTGTCGGTATGAAAGCTGAAACGACTCGCAACTTCGAAGCCGGAATACTGACCGACGACCCACAAATCGTCGAACAAGCCATGAACCAGTTTGACGAAGTGTGGATGGGGAAACACTGCAAATCATGCAGGCGTAGGGAGTATTGCGGGGATCCGATCGGGTGAATTTTGGGGGAGCAAAAGCTTAGCATTATTTTATGCTTCTGCCCATCTTTTTGTTAAGCCTTGCCTTGGCCATTGCCTCCCTGATGCCCCCATTTTTGACAAAGAAATCCTCAAGTCGGGAGAGATAACTTTCCATCATTTTGTCGGTTTGGTGAATCAAAGTCAGGGCAACGTTAGAGATTTCCTCTGCAGTCCATTTCTGAAAAAATGGCTGATAATGAGACAGTTCATTGTGGTATTTGCAGTAGTTCACCATAGAAGCGTAACGAGGATGAGAGCTATCCCAAATGGTCAAGTTCCTTGTCCGCAGGTAATCCTCATAATCTTCCCTGAGTTCCAACAAGCTGCTTTTCCCCACATTCATAAGTTTTATCTGCATCTCGGTAGAAGTCACGCCATCAGCCATGCCCTCCACAAAATTCTGCTTGCCAGAGCGTGCAGCTTGTATCATTTGATCAATGGTTCTGTCCTTTGGCACCAGATATTTGTGCGCAAAGAAAAAAGTAAGATCGTAAATCACTTGTGATTTTTTATAGAAGTAGGTGTTTCTACAATCTCCATTCCCTCGTAGAAACCCTTGTGATTTGGGGGTATATGCCATATTTCTTAATGTAACAAAATCAGATAATATTTCTTAATAACTAGATAAACTAGAAAAAAAGCTCGACGCAACTCGAACAAGCACAAAGATACACAATTATAGAGAATTTCCTTACGCAATCGCCATTTTTAAACCCTCTTAGGAATTTACTTCAATAATCACAACCGATCGAAAAGCGCCTCGAACTGTTTCGCCTGCACCTGCCGCGTGAATAATTCCTTTTGCGCCAAGTCCACTTCTTGGTGCGTATACTTACATGTTTTCCATTGCTGGTAATTGTCGAGGATGAAGGCCTTCACCTCTTCGACCGTCGAGGCGGCGAGTCCCGCACGGGTCTTTTGGATGGTTTCGGCGAGGCAATCCTCGTCGCTGCGCACGCAAAGCACAGGCTTCTCACAGCCTAACGCTTCGTAGAACTTGGTCGTCATGATGCCATGTGGACCGTCCGCCGTCGCCTTGTTGGAGAGGACCAATGCGATGGAGGAGCGGTTGAGCACCTCCGGCATCTGGTCGGCGGAGATGGTGCCATGCACCTCGTTGTAGACCGTGACGCCATAGCTCCGCGCCATCGTTTCCACGTCCGCCTTGCTGTCATTGTCCACGTACCAGCGGAGAACGAGGTCATTGGCGAACGCTTTATCCTCCACAAGATCCCGCACCGCCTGGAACAGAAGGCTTGGGTCCCGAAGGCTCAGGTCGAGCAGTCGTCCGGTATAGGTGATGGCGAATTTGTCGGTAGGGATAGGCTGGAAGGAGAAGAGGTCACGGTCGTAGCCATTGAAGACCAGTTCGACGTTGGGCTGGATCTTCCGCAGCGTCTTCACGTGCCAAGGAGAGACCGTCGTCACGAGCTGCGCCTTGCGGAGTACCCTGTCGCGCCGCCATTGGTTGAGCCAGCGGAGCTTGAAGAACTGCCTGATCTTTTCCAACCCATGCGGACGGGCGTTCTGCTCCATGATGTCCCTTAGATCGACGAGCAAAGGGATATGAAGACGTTGTGCGATCTTCTTTCCGCAAAGCAACGGGAAGATGTAGTAGCTGGTGCAGAAGACGAGGTCGAAGCGTTCCCCCTGGATGCGGCGCATGGCCTCCCTGTAGAGTTTGCGGTCGCTACGGCTGAAGAGGTAGTCGCCAGCCGTTTGTAATGCTTGGATCCATGGTTTGTCGGAGGTCAGGGGGATGGTATGGAGGACCATGTTTTCACGGTCGATATGGATCGGCCAAGAGGTCTTCGTTGAGGCTCTTGTGATGACCGTCACCTCAAAATCCGCCCGCAGATGCTTGCATAGATTGCCTACGCGGGGGGCGAAATCAGGGGGAAAAGCGTCACATACGATCAATATTCTCTTTGCCATGGCTCGATACTATCTGAACGCAAAAATAGTTTATTTGTTGAAATCGGAGCAGAGCACCTGAATGATTTTTTGCGCGCTGTCACCGCTCCCGTAATCCTTGATGGGTTGGCGGCTGAAATCGTGGTGGATCGCCTCCTTTATCCTCTCCTTATCGGTTCCCGCAAGGATGTTCCAGCCTGCCGCCACGGTCTCGATCCACTCCGTCTCGTTCCGCAAAGTGACGCATGGCGTCTTGTGGAAGTAGGCCTCCTTTTGGATACCACCGGAGTCGGTAAGGATGAGGGCGGCCGATTTCTCCAGCATGATCATGTCGAGGTAATTGGCTGGTTCCGTGATCATTAGATATTCATTCTTATCGCACAACGCCTGTAGCTTAGGGTGTTGTTGTATGAAGGAACGGGTATGAGGGTGAAGCGGCAAGACGATTCTTCGCTCCTTGTTAGCGATTTCGTTGAAGGCGGAGAGGATGTTGGAGAGGTTCTCCTCTTGGATGTTTTCCGCGCGGTGGATCGTCGCGAGATAGAAGCCCTTTTTGGGGAGATTCAGCCTTTCGCAGACGTCGGAAGAGCGTTCCGCAGTTTCCCCGAAGAGGAGGGCGGTGTCGTACATCACATCCCCCACCAGGTGTATATTGCTTGTAATATGTTCATTATGAAGATTATCGACCGCAGCTTGGGTAGGGCAGAAGAGCCAATGGGACCGTTTGTCCGTCTCGATGCGGTTGTGCTCCTCGGGCATGCGGTCGTTGAAGCTCCTCAGGCCCGCCTCGATGTGGGCGATGGGGATGTTTCGCTTCTCCGCGGCCAATGCGCCAGCGAGGGTGGAGTTGGTGTCTCCGTAGAGGATGACGCAGTCGAAATGTTCGTCACCGATGGCCTTAAGGATCTTTTCGGAGAGAGGTTGCGGAGCCGTCGCGGAGCCATCCAGGAGCCATGTCGGGCGAGGGATGGAGAGGTCGTTGAAGAATATCTGGCTCATGTTATGGTCGTAGTGTTGGCCGGTGTGGAGGATCTTCTCCTCCATGGCGGTTCCGTGCTGCTCATTGTGCAAGCGGATGGCTCTGCTCACTACGGTCGCCTTGATGAATTGAGGGCGGGCACCTATGATCGTCAGTATCTTCATTTGCTTAGTTCCTCGATGATTGTTTGGTATAAAGATGGATGATATCCTCCCTCTACGGACGAGAAGACGGTGTTATGCCAGAGCAGTACCACCTCTCCGTGGTGTTTCTTGATTTGAGAGAGAAGGGAGAGAAGCGTCTTCTTCGCCTCATCCTCCGTCAAGTTCATGTAGTAGCTATTGCTGAGGGAGCAGTCCATCGCCACCAAAGGGTGGAGGCGAAGAGAGGTCACCTTCCTGTTTTTCGGGTCGATCCACCTCACGCATCGTGAAGTGCCGAGGCGGAAGCCCACAGTGTCGGCGTACCCCAGCGTGAAGTCGTCGCTGACGCCTGCGTTTATCAGGGCGTTGAAGTCAGCGGGCTGCAACGAGCGGAGGAAGTGCCAACGGTTGAATGATATGGGGAGGTTGAGCGAACGCTCCAGTTCTTCTTTTTCTTGGGAAATAATCTCCGGATGCTCTCCCGCATAGTAGCTCGTATGGAGTCCGAAGCGTACATTGCTTGTTTTCAGAAGGGAGAAGAGCCTCTTGAAATCCTTCCCGGTGAGCGAGTAGCTTGGGAGGTCATTGGCATGCTGGTGGATGGCCGATTTCACGAAATAGATCGATTGCGCGCCCTTTACCTTTTTGTCCATCTCGATGATCCAAGGGAAGGTGTAGGCGGGGTCGTTCGCCAAGCGGAGAGGAGCCTTGAGGACATTTTTCAGTCCGGGGAAGGAAGTCAGGTTCCTTTTTATTCCGCCCAAGAAACCCCTTGGGTTACGGTAGTAGGCGATTCTGTCGATATCGTGTGTGAGATATATCTGCTCATACCCTGAGGAAGGGAAGGAGACGGGGGCGGATTCGGAGAGCCAGGTCAGTAGCAGGTGGCTATACTCATCCAGAACAGGTCGGAGGAGGAACCCCGCCCGGTAAGGCAAGGACTCTTTGCCCGAGAACCTTCCATGGGCGTCGCGGTGGCGGTCAGGGTGAAGGTACTCCTCGTATCGTGAGATGAGGAAGTAGGTGCTTGCGACGAGGTCCGCATGAACGACCTTCGTGGAGCCGACTTGTTCAATTTCAGGCGAGCCGAATAGGATGGGGGTATCCCCTATGGTAGGCAGGGGAAGTACGGGCTCTGACTGAGGAGTCCCGTACACCTCATCATCGAAGAAAGGCGAAGGAAGGATGACCACGTCATATTGCGGAAACAATGCAGTGTCACGGGTATATCCCACACGGCACAGCAAGTCGTCGTTGCCATGCAGCAGAAAGCGGATAATATATTCGATCGTCTCTCTCATTATCCGCAAAGGTAATATATAGTTAAGAATTAAGAGGTAAGAGTTAAGAATTTTCCTGACGCATAATATTGCCGGAGATTCGAAACAATTGGTTTGAGAATTTTATCCATTTATGAGGAAGTGGCGGGCTTCCTCCTCCGAAAACCGGAAGAGGAAAGGTTCCACTAAGATCAACAGGTCATTGGGCGCCGCGCTTTCCGCCAAGCGACGGTAAGGGGAGGAGAGCATATCGTTCCGATCGACGACCGTCACCTCCTTCATCGAGGAGATCTTGCTTGCGAAGAAGATGGCGCATCCGTCATCCTCCCCGTAAGAAATGTTATAGTATCCCTTATTGTCCTGATAGGCTACGTCGTGGTGGCGGATATAGTCCGCAAGTGCCTGTATGTTAACCTTATAATCCATTTTAAATCCAATGCTATGATTGATTTTATCGACCAATATAATCACATAACCACTTCCCGACCTCGCTGGTCTTGTAGGCTTTCGCGCCCTTGGCGGCGAGGTCTTCCGTGACGATACCCGCTTCGAGGGAAGCCGCCACCGCACGACGGATAGTAGCGCCCTCCTCCTTGGCGTTGAAGGCGTATTCGAACATCATTGCGGCGGAAAGCACAGCCGCCAATGGGTTCGCGATGTCCTTGCCAGCCGCCTGAGGGTAGCTGCCGTGGATCGGTTCGAAGAGGCTGGTGTGCGTGCCGATGCTGGCGGAGGCGAGAAGGCCCATGGAGCCTGCGATGACGCTCGCCTCGTCGGTGAGGATGTCGCCGAAGGTGTTCTCCGTCACCATGACATCGAAGAACTTCGGGCAACGCACCAACTGCATGGCGGCATTGTCCACGAACATATAATCGGTCTTCACCTCAGGGTAATCCTTCTCCATGGATTGAGCCACCTCTCTCCATAGGCGGGAAGACTCCAGAACGTTCGCCTTGTCCACGACCGTCAGGTGTTTGCGTCTCCGCATAGCGTATTCGAAGGCGAGCTTGAGGATGCGGCGGATCTCCTCCGTGCTGTAGATGCAGGTATCATAGGCCACCGTGCCATTCTCCTTCCTTCCCTTCTCACCGAAGTACATACCGCCAGTCAGCTCACGGATGCAGAGGAAGTCCGCACCGCTCACCACCTCCTCCTTGAGGGGAGATTGGCCGACGAGCGAAGGGTAGGTCTCCACCGGACGTAGGTTGGCGTAGAGTCCCAACTGCTTACGCATGGCGAGCAGTCCCTGCTCAGGGCGCACCTTGGAGGTCGGGTTGTTATCGAAGCGAGGGTCGCCCACCGCACCGAAGAGCACAGCGTCCGACTTCATGCAGAGCGCATGGGTCGATTCAGGGTATGGGTCGCCGCAAGCGTCGATGGCGCAGGCACCGACCAAGGCGGAGTCATAGGTCAATGTATGTCCGAAGCGTTCGCACACTTTCTTTACAACATTCAGGGCAACGGAGACCACCTCAGGTCCGATGCCGTCTCCAGGTAATATGGCTAAATTCAGTTTCATTGTTTTTCTTCTATTAAGTTTAACATTTTTTCTGTTGCTTGGATGGCTGCCTCTGTCTGGTCGGCATCCAGTCCGTGGGTCTTGAACACGTGGTCACGGAACTTCCATGTGATGGTGGTGTGGACCAAAGCGTCCGTCTTACCGCCAGGAGGGATGATGACCGAGTAGTCCAGCAACTCAGGGATTGGTTTCTTGAGCGAGGTGTATATCTTCCATAACGCCTTGGTGAAGGCGTTGTACTGTCCATCGCCGGGAGCGGTCTCCTGGTAACTTTCCCCGTTGATCTCTATCTTCACGGTCGCCACAGGGCGTATGCCATGGGTAAGCGAGAGGGAGTAGTTGACCATGCGTATCTTCTGCTTCTCCACAGGGTGTTTGAGCACATCCGATATGATGTAAGGAAGGTCCTCCTGCGTGACGATCTGTTTCTTGTCCCCCAGTTCGATGATACGTTGCGTGACCTTGGTCATCGAGTCATCGTCCAGGCTGATACCCAGCGCTTCGATGTTCTTACGGATGCTGGCTTTGCCCGACATCTTTCCCAAGGCATATTCACGCTCACGTCCGAAACGTTCCGGCAACAGGTCGTTGTAGTAGAGGTTATTCTTCGAGTCCCCGTCCGCATGGATGCCTGCGCATTGGGTGAATACATTGTCACCGATGATCGGTTTGTTGTTCGGGATACGGATGCCCGAGTAGGTCTCCACCAGCTTACTCATCTGATAGATCTTATCCTCACGGATGGAGGTCTTGATTTTCAGTTGGTCATGAAGCACTGCCACGACGCTGGTCAGCGGAGCGTTTCCGGCCCTTTCGCCCAAGCCGTTGAAGGTGGTATGCAAGCCTTGTATACCAGCCGATGCGGCGGCGAAGACATTCGCCAAGGCGAGGTCGTAGTCGTTGTGGGCATGGAAGTCGAAGTGGTACTTCGGGTAGCGGGTCAACATATCCGTGCAGAACGCGAAGGTCTGTTGCGGGTTGAGGATTCCCAAGGTATCCGGCAAGAGGAAACGCTTGATCGGCAAGTCCGCAACAGCGTCCAGGTACTCGTAGACATACTCGCGGGAGTGGATCATACCGTTGCTCCAGTCCTCCAGATAGAGGTTCACCTCTATCCCCTTTTGGTGGGCCTCCATGACGAGGGTGCGCACGTCGGCGATATGCTCCTGGGTTGTCTTGCCCAGTTGGTTCTCCACGTGTCGTTTGGAACCCTTGGTGAGCAGGTTCATCACCTTGGCACCCATCTCATCGATCCAACGGAGGGAGGTGCCGCCATCCACGAAGCCGAGCACTTCAATGCGCTGCAGGTGTCCGGCCTTCTTCGCCCATTCCACGATACGCTTTACCGCGTCCGACTCTCCGTCGGAGACCCTGGCGGAGGCCACTTCCACACGGTTCACCCCTAAGGTCTCGATCATCATGCGGGTGATACCCAGTTTCTCGTGGGGGGCGAATGATACCCCCGATGTCTGTTCCCCATCACGTAGGGTAGTGTCCATTATTTCCATGACTCTTTTCTTTTAGACTCATAATCCTCTATGAGGTTCTTTTTGCTCAATAGGTAATCGATATCATCGTAACCGCTCATGAGGCACTCTTTCTTGTAAGCATTGATTTCGAATCGTTCGCTCTCCCCTGTCGCCAAGTTGGTGATGGTCTGGTTCGGCAGATCCACCTTCACCTCCATCTTAGGGTTTTCCTCTATGCTGGCGAAGAGGCGGGCCAGGAAGGGCTCACTCACGACGACAGGCAGGACGAAGTTGTTCAGCTCATTGTTCTTGTGGATGTCCGCGAAGAAGCTGGAGACGACCACCCTGAACCCATATCCGGCGATGGCCCAAGCCGCATGCTCACGGCTACTACCGCTACCGAAGTTCTTGCCGGCCACGAGGATACAACCGCTGTAGGTTGGGTCGTTCAGCACAAACTCCTTGACAGGGTTACCCTCCTTGTCGTAGCGCCAATCCCTGAATAGGTTTTCTCCGAAACCCTCTTTGTCCGTCGCCTTCAGGAAACGGGCGGGTATGATTTGATCCGTATCCACATTCTCCAACGGGAGGGGAACGCATCTGCTAACTATTATATCGAATTTCTGTTTCATCTATCTTGTCTTTTTTAGGTTTATAACATTGTGCGGGGGTCTGTGATGACGCCTGTGACGGCTGCGGCTGCGGCCACGAGCGGGCTGGCCAATACGGTGCGGGCGCCAGGGCCTTGCCTTCCCTCGAAGTTACGGTTGGAAGTGGAGATGCTCAGTTTGCCGGCCGGTATCTTGTCGTCGTTCATGGCGAGGCAGGCGGAGCATCCCGGTTGACGGAGGACAAAGCCAGCCTCCTCGAGCACCTTGTCCAAGCCCTCTTCACGGATCTGTTGGTCCACCATCCATGAGCCTGGCACTAACCAGCAGGTCACGTCCGGCGCCTTCTTTTTCCCCTTGACGATGGAAGCGAACGCGCGGAAGTCCTCGATCCTACCGTTGGTGCAGGAGCCGCAGAAGACGTAATCCACCTTCTTGCCCAAGAGGCTCTCACCCGCTTGGAAGCCCATGTAGGCCAAGCTCTTTTGGAAGGAGGCGCGACTCGAAGCCTCAACGCTCTCCAGGGAAGGGATATGTTGCGAGATACCCATGCCCATGCCTGGGTTGGTACCGTAAGTGACCATCGGTTCGATATCCTTGGCGTAGAAGGTGACTTCACGATCGAAGACCGCATCCTCACCGCTCTTGAGCGTTTTCCAGTAGGCGACCGCCTTCTCCCAAGCCTCTCCCTTAGGGGCATGTTCACGACCCTTCAGGTAGGCGAAGGTCACCTCGTCCGGTGCGATGAATCCGCCGCGCGCACCCATCTCGATGGTGAGGTTGCTGAGGGTGAGACGACCCTCCATGGTCATGTTGCGGACGGTGGAGCCCGCATATTCCACGAAGTAGCCCGTGGCGCCGGATGTGCTCATCTGGCTCATGATGTAGAGCGCCACATCCTTCGGGGTCACCCCCTTGCCAAGTTCTCCTTCAATATTGATTCTCATGGATTTAGGCTTCGTCTGCAACACACATTGGCTTGCTAAAACCATCTCCACTTCGGAGGTTCCGATGCCGAAAGCCACGGCACCCATCGCACCATGCGTGGAGGTGTGGGAATCGCCGCAGACGATCGTCATGCCCGGCAGGGAGAGGCCCCGCTCCGGTCCGACGACATGGATGATACCATTCCTCTTGTCATTCATGCCGAAGTGGCTCAGACCGAATTCCTTAGCGTTCTGTTCGAGCGTGGCTACCTGTTTCCTGCCCACCTCATCCTCGATCGGTTTGTCTTGGTCGTGGGTAGGGGTGTTGTGGTCAGGCATGCAATAGATCTGTCCGGGGCGGAAGCATTTCAGCCCGCGCTCACGGAGGCCCGTGAAAGCCTGCGCGGTGGTCACCTCATGGCAATAGAGCCTGTCGATGTAGAGTTGGGAAGGCCCATCCTCCAGTTGTGATACCACGTGGGCATCCCATATCTTGTCAAATAATGTATTCATAATTGCTATCGTTATCAGTTATCACATAAATTTATTGACGGCGTCCACATAGGCCTCGAGGGAAGCCTCGACGATATCCGTATTGGCACCGAAGCCGAAATATACCTTGCCGTTATGTTCCACCTGCATATGGACCTTACCGACGTCGTTGCTACCCTTGCTGATGGACTGGATGGTGAACTCGCAGAGCGTCATCTTCTCGTTGAGGATTGCCTTCAGCGCATTGATGGCGGCGTCCACCGGACCGTTTCCGAAGGCCTTCGCCTCCTTGATTTCGCCATGGACGGAGAGCACCAGATCGGCCTCGTGGTTGATGTTCTTGCCTGAAACGACTTGGAGGGAGATCACCTCGACCGCCTTCTCTCCGCCGCCCTTTCCCATCAGCATGCGGATATCATCATCCATCACCTCCTTCTTCTGGTCCGCCAAGACGAGGAACTTATTGTAGAGGTCATCCAGCTGCTCGTTCGTCACCTCATACCCCAGTGTGCCGAGGCGGTGGCGAAGGGCCGCCCGACCGCTGCGGGCCGTCAGCACGATCATGTTATCGTCGATGCCGATGTCCTTAGGGTTCATGATCTCGTAGGTGCTGAGGTTCTTCAGCACACCGTCCTGATGGATGCCGGAGGAGTGGGCGAAGGCGTTCCTGCCGACCACCGCCTTGTTCATTTGGATAGGCATGTTCATCAGGTTAGAGACGATACGGCTTGTATGGTAAATATGTTTCGTGTCGATCGCGGTGTCGATGTTCAGCTCCTTGCGGCAACGCAGGGCCATCACCACCTCTTCGAGAGCGGTGTTACCCGCGCGTTCGCCCACACCGTTGATGGTCACCTCCACCTGTCTGGCACCATTCATCACGCCTGCGAGCGTGTTGGCGGTCGCCATGCCGAGGTCATTGTGGCAGTGGGTGGAAACGATAGCCTTGTGGATGCCGTCGACGTGCTCGAACAGGTATTTGATCTTAGCGCCGAACTCATCCGGGAGGCAATAGCCCGTCGTGTCTGGTATGTTGACGACGGTCGCACCCGCCTTGATGACCGCCTCCACCACGCGGGCGAGGTATTCGTTGTCAGTCCGGCCCGCATCCTCACAATAGAACTCCACGTCTTCCACGTACTTCTTCGCGTACTTCGTGGCGGCGATGGCGCGCTCAAGAATCTCCTCCCTGTTGGAGTTGAATTTGTAACGGATGTGCAAGTCGGACGTACCAATACCCGTGTGAATTCGTTTCCTCTTCGCAAAGTGAAGCGCCTCGTAGGCCACATCAATATCCTTCTCAATACCACGGGTCAAAGCGCAAACGATAGGTGAAGTCACCACCTTGGAAATCTCCTCGACAGATTTGAAATCCCCCGGACTGGAGATAGGGAAACCCGCCTCAATCACATCCACGCCCAAAGCCTCGAGACTTTTGGCCACCTCAAGCTTCTCGATGGTGGTCAACTGACAACCGGGGACCTGCTCCCCGTCTCTCAGTGTCGTGTCAAAAATGAATAATCTCTCAGACATAAGTTCTTTTGTTAGATAAATATAATAAAAAAAAAGAACCTTTCCCACATGGAAGTGAGAAAGGTTCTATAGGGTTCGTCAATATACACATTCCTCACTTCCTTAAGCTACGCAAAAGGAAAATAATGGAAATGTTAATAATATTGACTATGAAGTTTGTCATCTGTTCTTTTTATGTTTTATGGAGGCAAAGTTATATCATATTTATTTTCTCTCCAAACAAATTTTCGTTTTTTTGAGGGCGTGACACGGCGGTTTCATTTACCGCATTAGATATTCACTAAGGAAATTCATCTTCCAAAGAATATGCGGATGTTGAGGCATGAAATAACAACTTCTTTTTTGATTTTGAATTAATTGTATATATTTGCGGTGTCAATTCGTTGGAAAGTATTGTGCGAATTGACATGTGAGCATATATATTGTATTATTTTAAACACTATGGCTGCAAACTGAGTGATGGTGACGTGTGAGGCGTGACCCTTGCCTGCGTGTAGTCTTTTATGAAAAACACAAGATGGAAAAAATCAAGAGATGGGGCAGAAACTGCGCAGCGGTTTTTTGCCTAGGTCTGCCGATGATGGTCATGGCGCAGACGGTTAACGTGGACGTTAGCAAAGAGTATCAAGTAATCCGCGGATTTGGAGGCATTAATTTCCCTACTTGGATTGATGACCTTTCCGCAAGTCAACGAAAAACAGCATTTGACAATGGGGACGGCCAATTAGGACTTTCTGTGCTCCGCATACATGTGGATCCGGACGAGTCGCAATGGTCAAGGGAAGTGGCGACGGCGCAGTATGCGGTGAAGCAAGGCGTCACGGTGTTCGCGTCGCCTTGGAGTCCTCCGAGCAGTATGTGCGAGCCGTACAATTCATCGAAGCGGTTGAAAACAAGTTCTTATGCCGATTACACGAAGCATCTGAACAAGTTCATCAGTTACATGAAAGATAATGGTGTCGACTTGTACGCGATGTCTATACAGAACGAGCCGGACTATGGTTCCGATTGGACCTGGTGGCCGTCCAATGACATGGCGAAATACATGTGTGAGCATGCTAAAGACATCAATTGCCGGGTGATGGCTCCAGAGTCTTTCCAGTATACGAAGAGTACGAGCGACCCGATTCTGAATAATGATTGTGCGTTGTCCAATTTGGACATTCTCGCCACGCACCTCTATGGCACTCAGGTGAGTGCGTTCAAGTATCCGTTGTTCCAGCAGAAAGGAGCTGGCAAGGAGCTTTGGATGACGGAGGTCTATTACCCGAACAGTTCGAGTGATGCGGACAAGTGGCCGGAGGCGTTGCAGGTGGCGGATCACATGACCAACGCCATGGTGGTGGGTAACTTCCAGACTTATGTATGGTGGTACATCCGTCGGTCGTATAGTTTGATCAAGGACAATGGCAATGTGAGCAAGCGCGGTTATTGCTTCGCCCACTATTCGAAGTTCGTCCGTCCTGGGTTTGTCCGGGTGGATGCCACGCAGAATCCGACATCAAACGTGAATGTTTCCGCTTTCAAGAAAGATAATGACATGGTTATTGTGATGGTGAACAATAATACCAGTTCAAAGACCATCACTGTTTCCATCCCGAACACGACGATACAGACGTGGGAATGTTATGTGACCAGCGGGCAGAAGAATGTGAAGAAGGAGAGTGACATCGCTTCCAGCGGTACCTCTTTCCAGGTGACTTTGGAGTCGCAGAGTGTTATGACCCTGGTGGGTGGTGGCGAAAAGGGGACGCCGAAGGTTTCCATCACGTCGCCTTCCGTATCGGACGATTTGGAGGCACCCGCCTCATTGGTCCTTTCTGCGGATGTGACGGATGAGGATGGACGCATCGTCTCCGTCTCTTTCTACGAGGGCGATAAGCTCTTGGGGAAGGCTGATGCGGCCCCTTATTCCATCGCTTGCGAGGATTTGAAGGAAGGCGCCCACACATTCTCAGTCGTAGCGGTGGACAATGACGGGAAAGAGGGGAAGGCGTCTGTCACGGTGAACGTGCACGTTCCGCAGACCCCTTACGAAGGCGATCCATATATGATACCTGGCAAGATCGAGATGGAGAAATATGATTTGGGCGGCAGTGGCATCGCCTACTCCGATGCGGAGGAAGAGAACAAGGGAGATGCGACGTTCCGCACGTCCGACGGGGTGGATGTGGTCCTGTGCGATGGCGGTATGGCGCTTGGCTACACGAACCAAGGAGAGTGGACGGAGTATACGGTCAACGTGACCCGCTCGGGCAAGTATGATTGGAGCGCAAGGGTGGCTTCCGGAAGCGACAACTCAGCTTTCCATGTTGAGATGGACGGCAAGGATGTCACTGGGAAAATAAGCATTCCGAATGGTTCGGATTGGGACACCTATTCGATCATAAAAGGAGAGACCTCCGAGTTAGAGGAGGGGAAGCATGTCATGCGCGTAGTGATTGACGGTAACTACTCGAATATCGACTGGTTCATGTTTGGGGAAGAGACTACGGGTGTGTGCCAATCCTTGTCGGGTCATTTCTCACTTTCCGGTGAGTTCTCGATTTTCGATCTGAATGGCAAGAACATAGGCAAGATGACGTTCGAGAAGGGAGATGATGTCAGGGAACGATTGAAAACGCGCGGATGGAGCGGATGTATTCTGGTCCTATCGAATGAGCAGGAAACCATTAAGGTGGACTTGAAATAAAGAGGTAGCACGCTGTGCGGAAATTCCTCCGCCTTCCTGATAAGTGGGAGGGCGGAGGTTTTTTTGTGTGGGCGGTGTGAGTGTGGGAGGAATTCTTAAAAAAAACCTTTTTTTTGTGGTTATCACATTATTTTTTATAAATTTGCACGCTTAGATATCATAGACCATATCCCAAAACCATGAATTTGGCGTATAATGTTGATGTGTATCTAAAGGTAGGTTGAAAACAAATAGTTATCAGAATCAGTAATAATTTTAATTTTTATCACATGAAAAAACTTTTGACTTTAGTTTCTCTGTTGCTTATGTTCCTGCAAGGAAATGCAGCAGGTTTCGTAGATCAATGGGGACGCTTGAAATTGGTTGGTAACCAATTGTGTTCTCAAAATGGAGAGCCTATCCAATTGAGAGGATGGAGTACTCACGGTTCATGGTTCAAACACTGTTACAGTAACAAGAGCGACTTCGAGAAGATGAAGAACGAAGGTGCTAACCTTGCTCGTATCGCAATGTATGTGACAGAAGGTGATGGTGTTGATGAGACCTGGGTGAGGAACTGTATCGACTGGACGGCAGAACTCGGATTGTATTGCTTGGTTGATTGGCATATTTTGAAGCCAGGAAACCCTAATGATGGTTCTTACGGAGGATATGCGAATTTCTTCAGAAACATGACTTCACACGTAAAGCAGCACAACTACAATCACGTGTTGTGGGAGATCTGTAACGAGCCGAATGAGGACGTTGAGGGTGCCCCTGCAGCATTCCATCACGTATGGGATTGGGTGAAGAAATACGCTTACAATGTACTTCCTATTATCGCTGAGAACGATCCAAATGGTATCGTAATCATCGGTACTCCTCAATGGGACCAGGATGTTACATGTGCTTTCCAAGATCCTATCGAGAAGAAAGATAGCTTCAAGGATTTGCAGTTGATGTATAGCTTCCACCACTATGCAGCTGACCAACAAAGATACTTGGGTATCCTTTCAGGTGCTGCCGCTTTCGTTCCTATCTTCATCACTGAGTGGGGTCTTTCAAGCCACACGGGTGACTCTGGTGTAGACACGAAGGCTGGTGACCACATGCTTCTTGTTGCGAACGGTAAGAACCTTGGAGGTCAGATCATCAGTTGGGCTAACTGGAGCTGGTCTGATAAGGGTGAGTCATCCGGTTCTTTCACGGGAAATGGCTATGGTAGCATGAGCTGGTCTGAGTCTGGTAATTACATCAAACAACAATTGAGGAAGGGTGATAACTTCTCTTTCTGTCAGCCTACTCCATACAAGGAGCAAGAATTTGACGGATGGAACGACTTCTTCCTCGATTTGGGTGCTTATGACAAGGGCGGACAAGACAATGCTTACTTCGACTACGATGAGGATTGGGCTTGCTCAGGCAATGATAAGAATAACACGAAGCCATGTAATGCCGGTGCTACAGGCGACGACAACTTCCGTTCAGGCGAGTACTTCGATGTTGGTTATGTAGACAAGAACGACAAGGAGAATACTTATAAGAACCTTGGTTACATCGGTAATGGTGAGTGGGTTACTTACACAATCAATGTTGGTTACGCAGGTGATTATGAGTTCGAGGCTTATGCGTGCGACCATGATGACTACAACACATTCGCGATCGCTGTGGATGGCAAGCCAGGTTTGGTAACTGAAAATGGCGAGGAAACTCCATTCCAAGCATTGTATTTGCCTACTTGCAACGGCGGTGATGAGAAGGGTGATTATGACGTATGGGGTTGGGTTACTCCATATTCTGATTACAACACGTCTCTTAAGTATCGTATCCGTTTTGCCGAGGCAGGTACTCATACCATCTCTTTCGCCTTCTTGACTTCTTGCTCAGGTCTTGGCTCATTTAAGATCAAGGGTAAGGATCACACCTCTGTTAATGACTTTGGCGCTGGAAAGGTTTCTTTGTGGCCTAATCCAACAGAGGATGGTTCTTTCAACTTGGATGTTGACGCTGACGCTACAGTGAAGGTTCTTAACGCTCAAGGTGCTTGCGTTTATGCTGGTAACGTTGAGGCTGGTGTGACAGCTCAGTTGTCTTTGAAATTGGCAGCTGGTGTGTACATCGTATCAGTTGAGAACGAGAAGGGCATTACAACTCAAAAGTTGGTTGTTAAGTAATCGACACCTATATTTTCGAAATAAAAGGTTCTGCAGGGTTTCCCTTGCAGAACCTTTTTCGTTGTGGGTGTTGCGTTTGTGGTGGGATTATGACACTTCTTCACTTTATTGTACCATTACATAGCGTGGATTGAAAATCAACGGGCCTCAAAAATAATTAGGTGGTTTGGGGTGGCGCAAACGAGAGGATGTGTGCCTTTGCGTCATGCATAAATGCGGAAAAAATTCTTTTACCGGGGTGCATTTACCATGCCATATTTACCCCCAAGGATCGTCCTGGGGGGGAACGAACGGATATTCATGCCCTATAGGGCAAAATCATTCTTCTGCCTTTCGCTCGTCATTTACAGGGCCTTAGGGCGATTCATGGATTATTTGAGTCAACGGATTTGTTTTTCTGTGCGGTCCCCAAGGATGGCTGCTTATGAGCGAACCCAGATATGTCTTTGCCCGAATGATGTCATTCTTTGATGGGAATCACTTCAACTCTGTGTCCTCTGTGCCTCGGCGAGAGAAAAAACGCTCGCGGAGAAAAAGTGTGAAGGGGGAATCCTACTAATCCTACAAAAGACTCTGGGGTTAAACTCGTCCATTTTTAGTGGACACTAGTGAGGAAACAAAAAAGGCTGGATTCGTTAGAATCCAGCCTTTTTGCTATTGTGGAGGAGTCTTATCTCACAATGATTTTAGAAGCCTTCTTACCCTCTTCGTTTTTAACTACGATGACAACGATCTTGTCGTTGATGGTAGCTGGCTTTCCGTTCATGTTGTACATGGCTTGTATTTCACCGTTTAAAACAATGATGTTACCGTTTCCGTCTACATAGGAAACAATTTCGAAATCATTGTTCTCAGCGATGATATCCTTCACGCTAACGGAAGGAGAAGCGGACAAGGTGATCTCGTCAACCAAATAAGCGCAAGCCATTGGTGTGAAAATGATATCCACTGTGGTTGCTCCTGTTGGTACGTTAACCTCTCCTTTGTAGTTGGTCCAAATCATCTTCATGGTATCTTTTGCCACATCCACGATTTCGCCCGTGTTGAATTTAAACTTGATTGGCATATCAAGGTTGGCAACAGAAGGATAGTTTGGATCTTCCACGTTGATATCCTCGTATTTATAATATTTCTTTATCAACATGTCAGAGTAGATTTTGGAAGCTCCTGCTGGTATTTTAATGCCAGGGATGACAACAGAGTCTCTTTCTTCCGCAGACTCGATAAGTAAAGCCTGAAGGATTTCGTCGTCCATATAGCCGGAACCGTCGCAGTCTCCCAATTCATTAGGGATGAAGTTCCTGAATGTATGCAAATACACCTCATTCTCAATGTCTTTTTCCGTGATCACAGGTTTGATGCCTCCGTGAAATACATCGCCCGTAATCTTAGCGTCTTGTTTTTTGTTCGGATGGTATATGTAGTAAGACTCTCCGTAGAATTCTCCGATTGAATAGTTTGCGAATGTGAAGTTTTCCGCATAGAATGGTTTCACATTGTCGCTTGTAGAGATGAAGCAGAGGTTTCTAATGTATGGGAATTTATCCAAGTCGCCTTTGTTGTATTCACGAGCATAGGAGAGATACATACCCTGCAGGGATTGAACAGATGGATTGGCGTAAACATATTTGTATGTGGTTACCCATTGGTCGGTTACTCCCCATTTTGCGTCGATGTATACTACAGCTGGGCAGTGAGGCGCATTGTAGGAAGAACTGGTCAATTCTTTTATTGTTGGAGTAAGACCGAGGATGAAGATTGGTTTGTTTCCATCATCTTCTCCCAATATCTTTATTCCTGCATGCTCGGCTGGAATCATATATTCCATTACCAGAATGTAGTTGGTGTTTAAGTCTACTGGATTCAGGGTGTCAAAAAGGATTCTAGGATCCAAGAAGCTTTGGGTCTTTTTCCTGAACTCTACGGCATTCACGCCATCTTTTGTTGTTTCAATTAGTTCGTCCGCAGGTTTGACGTCCTCATCATCGTAGTGTTTGATGCTGACGTTGTTGACGAGTTTACCGTCTTTGATGATCCAATACGCGTTGTCAAACGCATCACCGGCAAACAGATTCATTGCCGATACAAAGATTGCAATAAAAAGTAAGTTTATACGTTTCATAAGTGATTGTATTTGATTATTAATTATTTGAAAATTCACATCTTATAGTCCTATATTTATTGCAAATATAGCAATTATATATTTAATCGTGCATCTTAAATCTGTTATAAAAATCGATTTTATGGCGGATGAAATTCCCTTTTTTGTGCCGTTTGTTTTGTTGAATAAATCATCTATTTGATTATCAGTTGTTTGTATATTCGTTTGCCGTGCTTTTCTGGTATGCCCTCTTTTGCATAAATACCAAAATCGCATCAATTTTAATTTATGATGTTTATCTGTGAAATCTTTTCTGTAAGTTTGTTCTAGCAATTTCTTCTTTCTGATAATATTAATGGCAGATGACAATATACCGACGTTTACTGTTTCTTTTCATATGGGGTGTTTTTTCTATTATGCCGCTCTTCCCGCAGTGGGGTGATTTGCGGCGTGTCTCGCCTGAATCGCAAGGCATATCTTCCTCTGACATAAAGAGATACTTCGACGCCATGCTTTCTTGCCCTACGGGGGAACCGCATGGTATCATGATCCTCCGCCATGGGAAGGTGGTCGGTGAATTATTCCCGAAACCCTTCGATGGCGCATATCCGCAGATGTTGTATTCGGTCTCCAAGACCTTTGTGGGCGTGGCGGTGGGGCTGGCCGTCGAGGAAAACCGCCTGAAGCTGACGGACCGTGTCGCGACGTTTTTCCCGGAGCTGTTGCCGGATAGCATATCAGACTATTTAGCGGACATGACTGTTCAGGATCTTCTGACCATGACCGCAGGTATCCAGCCTGATCCGTTGATGCGTACGACTGGGGCGGATTGGATTCGGCGGTACCTCGCCAAGCCGCTCTCCAAACCTGGGGAGGTCTTCCATTACGACTCCATGTGCTCCTACTTGCTGTCGGCCATCGTGCAACGGGTGACGGGTCAGAAGATGCTGGAGTATCTGCGGACAAGGATCTTTGAACCCATGCATATCATGGAGGTCGATTGGGAAGAGAGCCCGGAAGGCATCAATACGGGTGGCTGGGGATTGCGCATGCATGTGGAGTCGATGGCTAAGATCGGGCAGTTGTTGCTGAACAAAGGCAATTGGGAGGGCAAACAACTTATCTCGTCCGAATGGGTGGAGGAGATGACCTCTTCCTTGCAGGAGACGGGCATGGCGGACACGTATGGTTTCCATACCTGGCGTTGCGATTACCCGAATGTTTATCGGGCCGACGGGGCCTTAGGACAGTATATCATCGTGGCCCCCGACGAGGATATGGTCGTGGCTATCACGCAGGCGAACACGAGCAACGGTGTGGCGGAGCGGCAAATAGTCTGGAAATTGCTCCGTGAGGTAAAGGGGGAGCCTCTGCCGGAGTCCGACGCTTACGCGACGCTCCTTCATACGCAACGCTCTTGCTCCCTCCCTGTGGCTCAGGCGAAGAAACGTGCCCGTTGCTTATCACTCATACAAAACAGACAAATCAGCTTAGGGACAAACGGGTTGGACTGGAAATCGGTGCGGTTTGAACCAGGATTGAAGGATACGTTACGGATAATCGTCACCACTACCTTAGACGAGGAGTTTACGCTATTGGCCGGACTTGGGGAGTGGCTCACCACCCGTACGGATGCTTACCCTCCGTATGCTATTAAGGCAATCGGTCGTTTCCAAGGCATTCATCCCCCTTTTTGTGTGGCGGGTTGCTACGGGGGAGACAACAAGAACTTGACCCTTAAGGTGCGTTACACGAGTTGGGGGAGTGGCGCGGACATCTCCTTGCGCATAGAAAAAAACCAACTCTTCCTAAGTCTCAAGGAGAATGGGAAACGTAATGCGTATGATGTCGTAGCGAAGATGGAATGAACCGGTTACTGTCTCATACGTACAAGTCGGCCTATAAATAAATTACCGACTAAATTCAGCCTTATTCTCAAATAATTCGTACCTTCGCGCATATTTAACTTTTAGTCTAACATGGCAATAGTAAAACCATTCAAGGGCATACGCCCTCCGAAAAACTTAGTAGAGAAGATCGAAAGCCGTCCGTACGACGTGCTCGATTCCGAAGAGGCCCGCGCAGAGGCCGGTGACAATGAGATGTCACTCTATCACATCATCAAACCAGAGATAGATTTTCCGGTAGGTACCAGCGAGTATGACCCGCGCGTCTACGAAAAGGCTGCGGAGAATTTCCAGAAGTTCCAAGATAAAGGTTGGCTTGTGCAGGATAACAAAGAGATGTACTACATCTATGCGCAGACCATGAACGGAAAGACCCAGTATGGCCTTGTCATCGGCGCATACGTGGACGACTATATGACGGGTGTCATCAAGAAGCATGAGTTGACCCGCCGCGACAAGGAGGAGGATAGAATGAAGCACGTGCGCGTGAACAACGCCAACATCGAGCCTGTCTTCTTCGCTTATCCGGACAACGCTACGTTGGATAGCCTGATCAAGAAATATACCGCCAATACGCCTGAGTATGATTTCATCGCTCCTATCGATGGCTTCGGACATAAGTTCTGGCTCATCGACCAAGACGCTGACATCAAGACAGTAACGGAGGAGTTCGGCAAGATGAAGGCGCTCTATATCGCGGATGGACACCACCGTTCCGCCGCCGCCGCTTTGGTGGGAGACGAGAAGCGTCGTCAGAACCCGAACCACAAGGGCGACGAGGAGTATAACTACTTCATGGCGGTGGCTTTCCCTGCCAGCCAGTTGACGATCTTGGACTACAACCGTGTCGTGAAGGATTTGAACGGACTCTCTTCCGAGGAGTTCCTCCAGGCGCTCTCTAAGAACTTCACGGTCGAGAAGATGGGCGAGGCGGAGTACAAGCCGAAAGAGCTCCACGAGTTCTCCCTCTATCTGGATAAGAACTGGTACAGCCTGAAGGCGAAGCCGGGCACGTTCGATAATTCAGACCCTATCGGGGTGTTGGACGTGAGCATCTCCAGCAAGCTCATCCTCGATGAGATATTGGGCATCAAGGATCTCCGTTCCGACAAGCGTATCGATTTCGTCGGTGGTCTCCGTGGCTTGAAGGAGTTGAAGCGTCGCGTGGACAATGGCGAGATGCGCATGGCGCTGGCGCTCTATCCTGTCTCCATGAAGCAGATCATGGACATTGCCGACAGTGGCAATATCATGCCTCCTAAGGCTACATGGTTCGAGCCGAAGCTTCGTTCAGGCTTGATCATCCATAAGTTGTCGTAATCAGTGTGATTATCATAAACGAGGGAGGCGGGTTCTTACGAGTCCGCCTCCCTCATTTATACGATATCACCATATGTTGAACACGTATGGTTCCGCCTTGTCATTCTGTTAGGAGGGATAAAAATAATATTACTTTATCTTTCATGGTCTCCAAATGCGCACTTTACTGCTGACAATCCGATCATTGGCATCCTTCTTCACGACGATAACCGGTTCATTCTCTGGCATATTCCTTAAAGGAACACCAGCTAAGGAATAATATACTTCTTTGTACAAAGCCGAATCATTTCTATAGTCCTCGTTCCATGTAAGAGACCCAAGCAGATTAAAATACAGGAATTGACTGGATTTCGTTAAATCATCAAGAGGTTCATACACCCCATCCTTGTGGTTTTTAGCATTAAACACAATTCCAAAATAGCCACAATAGGTTGAAATATCCTGTGGAATAGTCAAATACACAGGAGCCAAACTAACAGATATAGTATACCTTGTCAACTCGACAGATATCGTATCAATCGCATAAGACACCATATGCATATATTGATCGAACAATAACAAATTATCATTTGGATATGAACTCATATGTATACCATCATCACCATAATTAAGAAGATAACCCGCTTCACGGTATTGATATAGATCATAAACTCCATTCTTAAACGACATAAACCTGATCGAAATAAACCCATCACAAGAAGACATAAAACTCACGGTCAAAATAGAGTCCTGCAGGTTCCATTCCAACCCCCACACCGAATCTCTTTGGAATTC
>JBGVCG010000025.1:0-24374 GCA_045226255.1 Paludibacteraceae bacterium
GAGAATGGATTCGAATATGTCGATTTGGGTCTTCCGAGCGGAAACCTATGGGCGACCTGCAATGTCGGGGCGGAACACCCCTACGACATCGGCGACTTCTTCGCATGGGGAGAGACCCAACCCAAGAAGAGGTTTGGCTGGGACAACTACAAGTACATCTCGTCCGACTCGTCCATAAAAAAGTACGTCCATTACCCCAAGTCTCCGTACTACGACACGCTGAGGGCTTTAGAGCCATGCGACGATGCCGCCACCACCAACATGGGTGGCAGATGGGTGACGCCAACCATCACAGAGATCCAGGAGCTGCGCCAGGAATGCGAGAGCCACCTTACAGACAATTACAAAGGGTGCGGAATCGGAGGTGTCATCTTCACCTCCAAGCACAATGGGAAATCCATTTTCCTCCCGCTCATTACGAGGGATCCTCACATTGAACCGAGCAAAGGCATCCACTATTTTTATTGGTCAGCAAATTTCTACGATGACATCATTGGTTACGGAGACGATGGAGAACCCTGTATTCGAAAGAGATGTGACAAAGCCACCCCCTTGGAGTATGCTTTTGGGGATTTATATCGTTTTCTTGGTTCTCCCGTCAGGGGCATCATCCGGAATACCAGTATTAACGATTTAGAGGCGTTGATGCGGAAGGGGGAACCAGCGTTCAAAGTCGACCCCATCGAGGATTCGCCGGCATACAAGGGAATCATATGGGACGTGATGGAGGAGGTGGCGGACTCGATAAAACAGAACTACTCAGAGAAAGGTCGGGACTGGGGTTCTGTCGTCATCGACTATTATCAAAAGAAGGTGCTGAAAAAATACGGCATAGATTGGAAATCACCAGATGAGTTGAATCATATCGAGTACGATGACTAAGGCCTGAAACGAAGGATTAAAAAAAACACAAGTCGTGTGCGGAATCATGATTTTTTGTATAAATTTGTAGCAATGTAAATTTTAAAAAATAGGAAAAATGGCAGAAGGAATTCAACCATCGAGCGAGAAGCTGAAGGCTTTGCAACTAGCGATGGAAAAGATTGAAAAAGACCATGGAAAGGGTACCATCATGAAGATGGGCGACAACAAAATTGAAGAAATACCTGTGATATCAACTGGATCTATTGGCTTAGACCTCGCATTGGGTGTCGGTGGATACCCGAGGGGAAGAGTCATCGAGATATTTGGGCCTGAGTCTTCCGGTAAGACGACGCTCGCCATCCACGCGATCGCTCAGGCGCAGAAAAACGGAGGCATCGCGGCCATCATCGACGCGGAGCATGCCTTCGACCGTTTCTATGCGGAAAAATTGGGTGTGGACGTTTCCAACCTGTTGATCTCCCAACCTGACAACGGTGAGCAGGCGTTGGAGATCGCGGACCAGCTGATCCGCTCCTCCGCATTGGACATCGTTGTAATCGACTCTGTCGCAGCATTGACGCCTAAGGCGGAGATCGAGGGCGATATGGGCGACTCCAAGATGGGTCTGCAAGCCCGCTTGATGTCCCAAGCCCTGAGAAAACTGACGGGTACGATCAACAAGACGAACACCACCTGCATCTTCATCAACCAATTGCGCGAGAAGATCGGTGTCATGTTCGGCAACCCTGAGACAACAACGGGTGGTAACGCCCTGAAGTTCTACGCCTCTGTCCGCCTCGACATCCGTCGAATCGGTCAACTCAAGGACGGCGAGAACGTGATCGGTAACCAAACCCGCGTGAAGGTGGTGAAGAACAAAGTGGCGCCTCCGTTCAAGAAGGCGGAGTTCGACATCATGTTCGGCGAGGGTATCTCCAAGATCGGTGAGCTAATCGACATGGGCGTCGAGTTCGGCATCATCAAGAAGAGCGGCTCATGGTTCAGCTACGGCGACACGAAGCTGGCGCAAGGCCGTGACGCTACGAAAGACCTGCTGCGCGACAATCCTGAACTGGCCGAGGAAATCGAGCAGAAAGTGCGCGAGGCGGCTAAGAAAGCGAATAATTGATTAGATGGGACAAATCGTAAAAACTGAAATATACGAAGAGCAGGCGGTCCTGGTCGGACTGATCACGCCCCAGCAGAACGAGCAGAAAGCGAAGGAGTACATGGACGAGCTCGCTTTCCTCGCGGAGACGGCGGGCGCACACCCTGTGAAGACTTTCTTCCAACGTCTGGACGGACCGAACTCGAACACGTTCGTCGGTCCCGGTAAGCTGGAGGAGATAAAAGCCTACATCAAGGAGCAGGAAGAGTCGGAGAACGAAATCGGACTTGTGCTCTTCGATGATGAGCTCTCCCCGAAGCAACTCCGCAACATCGAGAAGGAACTGGGGGTGAAGATACTCGACCGTACCAGCCTCATCCTGGACATCTTCGCCAAACGGGCGCAGACCGCCCACGCCAAGACGCAGGTGGAGCTGGCGCAGTACAAATACTTGCTGCCCCGCCTGACGGGTATGTGGACCCACCTCGAACGTCAACGAGGCGGTATCGGTATGCGTGGTCCGGGTGAGACCCAGATCGAGACAGACCGTCGTATCATCCTCACAAAGATATCCCTCCTCAAGGAGGAACTGGTCTCCATCGATAAGCAGAAGACCACCCAGCGGAAGAACCGTGGCAAGATGGTGCGCGTCGCTTTGGTCGGATACACCAACGTGGGCAAGTCCACCATCATGAACACCATCAGCAAATCGGACGTCTTCGCGGAGAACAAGCTCTTCGCCACATTGGACACGACCGTGCGCAAGGTGATCATCGAGAACCTCCCCTTCCTGCTGACGGATACGGTAGGGTTCATCCGCAAGTTGCCTACCGACCTGGTGGAGTCCTTCAAATCGACGCTGGACGAGGTGCGGGAGGCGGACCTTCTGGTGCACGTGGTGGACATCTCCCACCCGAACTTCGAGGACCAAATCGCCGTGGTGGAGAAGACGCTGAAGGATATCAACTCGGCGGACAAGCCGACGATCCTGGTCTTCAACAAGATCGACGCCTTCACCTACACGCCTAAGGAGGAGGACGACCTCACCCCGATGACGCGGGAGAACATCAGTCTGGAGGAGTTGAAGAAAACTTGGATGTCCAAGATGCATGAGAACTGCATCTTCATCTCCGCGAAGGACAAGACGAATCTGGAAGAGCTGAAGACACTGCTCTACAACAAAGTGAAGGAGATTCACGTAACCAGATTCCCTTACAACGATTTTATTTATCAGAAATATGACGATAATGCGGAGGAGATAGAATAGAGAGGCTATCTCCTCCTCTTTTTTTGAATTAGATTATTAAGAACTAAAAGAAATATAACAGTATGGGGAAATATAGGAAACTGACCGCTCCTGAGATTGAGACACTGAGATCACAGGGCTGTAATGCGGACGATTGGGACAACATTCAAGTGACGAACAACTTTGACGCCACGAGGGTTCGATACACCATCTTCACCGGACAGATCAGGATGGGTGCCTTCGAGAAGAGCTACACGTTGGAAGGCGGATTGTCCCGCCACTCAGGTATCACGAACGCCACGCTCCACAACTGCGTCGTAGGCGACAACGTCTACATCGGACGTGTGGCGAACTACATCGCCAACTACGAGATCGGAGAGGATTCATACATCGAGAACGTCGATATGCTGATCGTCACGGAGAAGAACTCGTTCGGAAACGGCACGATGGTCTCCGCACTGAACGAGGGCGGTGGACGTGAGGTGCCTATCTTCGACCTCCTCTCCGCCCATACCGCCTACATGATGGCGCTCTACCGCCACCGTCCGGAGCTGACGCACAACCTCCAGGAATTGGCGGCTAAATATACCGAGAGCATCGCTTCTGACATGGGTCACATCGGCCGTTCCGTCATGATCCGCAACTGCGGAAAGATCGTGAACGTGAAGTTCGGCGACTGCACGGAGGCGGACGGTTGCGCGGAGTTGCTCAACGGTAGCGTCAACGGTAACCAATACGCTCCTGTAAAGTTGGGCACGCACGTGATGGCGCGCAACTTCATCATCTCCTCCGGTAGCGAAATCACCGAGGGAGCGATGATCGACCGTTGCTTCGTCGGCCAAGCCTGCCAGATCGGCAAGCAATATTCGGCCACGGACACGCTCTTCTTCTCCAACTGCCAAGGATTCCACGGTGAGGCGGCCTCTGTCTTCGCAGGACCATTCACCGTTACGCACCATAAGTCCAGTTTGTTGATCGCCGGTATGTTCTCCTTCCTGAACGCCGGCTCGGGAAGCAACCAGAGTAACCACATGTACAAGTTGGGTCCTATCCACCAAGGCGTCGTGGAGCGTGGTTCGAAGACCACGAGCGACTCCTACGTGCTGTGGCCAGCCAAGATAGGCGCCTTCACGTTGATCATGGGTCGCCACACCACCCATCCGGACACGACAGACCTTCCGTTCTCCTACATGATAGAGAACTCCAACGAGACATTGTTGGTGCCAGCCGCCAACCTCCGAAGCGTCGGTACCATCCGTGATGCGCAGAAGTGGCCGAAACGTGACCGCCGTACCGATCCTGACAAGTTGGATCAGATCAACTTCAACCTGTTGAGCCCATACACCATCCAAAAGATGATGAACGGTATCGAGGCATTGGAGTCGCTGAAGAAACTCTCCGGTGAGGAGTGCGACCGCTACTACTACCACAACACACGCATCAAACGTACTTCCCTGATAAAGGGTATGAAACTATACGACACCGCCATCTGCAAGTTCTTGGGCAATTCCATCATCAAACGATTGGAAATCACCAAGTTCAAGAATATACAAGAGATCCGCGAGCGTCTGAAGCCAGACGTGCAGGACGGTTTGGGCGAATGGCTGGACATCTCCGGTCTGATCGCGCCTAAGCATTGCGTCGAGGATATCATCAAGAAGGTGGAGAACAAGCAATACGCTTCCGTGACGGATCTGAACAACGACTTCATCAACCTGCACAAGAACTACTACACATTGGAGTGGACTTGGGCCATCGACAAGATCCAGAAACGTCTGAACAAGACGATCGACGAGATCACGGTCGAGGACATCATCAAGTTGGTGGAAGACTGGAAGACGGCTGTCATCTCACTCGACAAGACCCTCTACGAGGACGCCAAGAAAGAGTTCACCCTGACCGTTCAGACCGGTTTCGGCGTGGATGGAGGCGACCTCCGCAGGCAAAAGGACTTCGAGAACGTACGTGGCGCATTCGACAAGAACCCATTCGTGATAGAGGTGCAGAAGCACATCGAGGCCAAGGAAGCCCTTGGTAACGAACTGATCGAAAGAATTAAAAACGTAAAATAATGGAAGAGAGGAAAGTGATAGAAGTCAATTCGGGCAGCTACTTCCCTACAGTGGTTGTCGCGATAGGATTCATACTCTTGATGGGAGCATTGTCTTTGTTTATCTGTAAGTTATATTACAGCCTGACAATCGATATCTTCAAGCCTTGGGGAACAATCATCATCGAGTTCCTCAAATTTGAGTTCCCATTGATGGTATTGCTTTCCATCGCTGGCTTCTTTCTCCTTTCCACGAGGAGGATCACCTGCTTCGACCCTGAAAAGAAAGCCTACTTCCGAGGGGCACAGTTCCTATCGTTCCGTCGGGGCGAATGGAAGCCCCTCGTGTTGGATGGGTATAAGTTCATCGCTTTCCAGAAGTACGACAAGAACTTCGAATACCAGTTCGGTTTCCTCATGAACCGTCATGTGGAGGAGCACGTCTACGACCTGCGCTTCGTCAAGCCGGACAACTCGTTCGTCTCATTCGTATCCGCCAGCGATTTCAGGGCTGTCGCCGAGATCGTGAAGTTGGGCAACCTGCTCCACAAGATCTATCAGATTCCTTTCTGCGACTATGTGAAGCAAGCCCTCCTAAAGAATAAAGTATTGGATTTTACCGATGGTGACGATTGGCCTACTGTCTGACACGCATTCATGTTGGGATGACCGTTACGCAAAGTATTTCGCCGCCTGCGACGAGATATGGCATGCGGGTGACATCGGCGGATTGGAGCTCTATGAGAAGCTCGAATCGTTGGGCAAGACCCTGCGGGCGGTGGTCGGCAACATCGACGGACAAGACCTCCGCAAGTTCCTGAAGAAGGAGGAGTCGTTCCGCTGCGAAGGGGTGAACGTCTTGATGACGCACATCGGCGGATACCCCGGCAAATATGCGCCAGGCATTCCCAACCGACTGAATTTGTTGAAACCTAAATTGTTTGTTTGCGGACATTCCCACATCCTCAAGGCACAGTATGACCCGACGAGGCAGATGCTTTGCCTCAACCCTGGTGCGGCGGGCACGTACGGGTTCCACAAGGTGCGCACCCTGATGCGTTTCGTCATCGATGGGGAGAACATGCGGGACCTAGAGGTGATCGAGATGAAACGGTCCAATTAAGAATTTTGAATTTTGAATTAAGAATTGGGTCGGGCGTCTCGATGCGCGTAACCTCAGCCCTATTTTTTGCGTTTAGCTCCTTTCCCTTTGACTGGTTTCTGCACGCTCCAACCGAACTTACCGATCATTTCGCCCAACTTGTAGTAATGACCATGATTATAGGCGATGAGCTTCGCCTCCGACAATTTGAACGCACCCGTCTCCGCATCCATGTACCGACGGTCCGCCAAAACATTCACCACCCGAGCGATGAACATATCGTGCGAGCCGAGCGGAACGATCTGCTCCACCTTACACTCGATGGAGAGGGGCGCCTCCTCGACGAACACGCTATGGATCACCTCCGTCGGTGCGGGGGTGAGCTTCATCTCCTTGAACTTGTTGAAATCCCTGCCAGAACGCACGCCGCACCAATCGGTCGCATAGGCCAGCGCCTCGTTGGTGAGATTGATGACGAACTCCCCGTTGCGCTTGATGATCTCGTAGGAGTGCCGGGTCGGGCGGATGGAGACGTAGCACATAGGCGGGTCGGTGCATATCGTGCCCGTCCAACTGGCCGTAAAGAGGTTGTATTCCTCCTCGTCCTTGCCGCAGGAAATCAGTGCGGCAGGCACCGGGTATATCATCGTTCCTGGTTTGAACCGTTCTTTCATCTTCGATTTCTTTGTTTCGTGGACAAAGATACCGTTATTTCAGATATGGCGACAGAAATGCCCGAATTTCTTGCTCATATTGGACGCTAGTGTTGAATACTATATCTGAATATTACTTGCCATAAAAAAATGCAGAGTTCCACGAGTTCGGAGATGGAGGTTGGATTCCTTTTCGATTTTTTGTCATAAGGCACCTTGATGTTCTGCAAAACGATTATCTTTATGGTTGGCTAACTTATTGTTTATTTAAAGATAACTGATTGTCACATGAATAAAATAATAATATTCTGTTGGATTCAACTGCTTTGCCTGCATGTCATTAAGGCTGATGGGGAACGGAGTGACTTCGTGATGAAAGTTAACGATAGCACCTCCTTCCTTGTAAGGTTGGATAGTTGCGTGATTGATGTGCTAGACACGACATCCGATCAATACGTACGGAAATATTGTCTCGTATGGGATAGCAACAAAGAACTTCTTGTGAGGAAAGACGCGAAAAAGATAGTTTCAAAGAATGTAGAGGACGACTATTCTTGGGCAGATGACGATGTGATGAACAATGTATTGGCGGATAGGGATTATGAGTATTTGTTGTCTTCTGGTTTTGAATTCTCTGATTTCTCTTGGGACTTCACTAAGAATAAGAGTTCTTATGAGAAACGCAGGTGCAAAAAGATACGCAATTTTAAGAAACTGGTAGCTCCTCCTTTCCATTTCAAGGGCATCATGGGAGAATGTGATGTGAATGAGGATGGACTGACGGATTATGTGATTGGCATTCAAGGACCAGATAGCTTACTACCTGCTCCTTGCAATAAAGATTCCTTACTTAATGGGACAAAAAATGGGTTTATGTTGGTCCTCAACAAGGGACGCTATTTTGAGACAGACATAAGGAATGACGCTTGTTTCCATTCCGATAACTATGAAGCATTGTATATAGGCTCTTACTTCCCTTCTAGTGAGGATGTAGAGATCTCAGGGAAAACTTTTTCTGTGGAATACACATGTGGAAGATATGGAACTTGGGGTTACGAGTTTTCATATCAAAATGGTAATTATGAACTAACTGGATATTATGCTGGTGGAAGACATACATTCTATCCTACAGAAAGTTCCATGAAAATCAATTTCAAAAATGGTGTCGTGTCACTTTGGTGGGAAAATGATGCGTGGGGAGATGAGGAAACAGACGAGACACCCCCGCAAGAAAGTCAGGCGATTACCGCCTATTATACCATCAGTGGTGGCGCTCCGCTTCTCATAACGGATTTTGGGGATGATGATTATTAGAATGGATTATCGGGGGGATGTAACCGCAGGACCACCCGTTTTGTGCATGTAGAGACGCAAGATTTTGCGTCTCTACTGTAAATTGTGGTAAATGTCCCGCCCCACATGTTCCGGCTAGGCATAAAAAAAGAGGATTGCCGGTAGCCCAGCAATCCTCTCGTTCTGTCCGACAGGGGTTTATTGAATCTCTATCTGTTTGGTGGCAGGCGCCGTCTCGACGATCTCCTTCTTAGGCAAGGTGATGTTCAACACGCCATTCTCCATCTTTGCGGCGATCTGATCGATATCGACGTTCTCAGGGATGACGAAGCTCTGAGAGTAGGAGGCGTAGGAGAATTCTCTCCGTATCCATGATCCCTTCTCCTTGTCATCGTCTTTCTTCTCGTCCTTTTTCTCATCCTTCTTCTCCAAGGAGATGACCAATTCGTTGTACTCGTTGATGTTGATCTTAAAGTCCTCTTTGGTCATGCCCGGTGCGGCGATTTGGATGTCGTAATCCTTTTCGGATTCCTTGATGTTCACTGCTGGAGTGGCGAATTGCTTGACAGCAGGAACACCCATAAATTCATCATTGAAGAAGTCTTCAAAAATGGAAGGAAGCCAGCTGCCCGAGTTGGCGTTCTTTCTTGAATTTCTTACTAATGGTAACATAGTAACCTCCGTTTTTTAAGTAAACATTTAATTCATTTTCTGCCCCCGCTTCATCGGCGGGTTCACCATCGATAGTTCAATAAGTGTGCCAAGGTGATTTTTAAACTAACTAACTGACAATCAGTCGTTAAGTGGACAAATTGTCCACTTTTTCGGTCGAAAAGATGGACAAATTGGCACATTCCGTCGTGGGAGGACGATGGAAGGGTTTGGCACGGAAAATTTTGGGGTGTTATTTTTTCTCGATGTGCGTCACGGTGGCTGTTTTGCCCTGTACTTTAAACTTCACTTCGTAGCCGGCGAAGGGGAAGCCGTAGGTGCGTTCCTCGTCGTCGTGGTAGGCGGGACGAGGGTCTTGCGCAATGATGTCCCGCAGAGTCGCCCTCTTCTTGGGCGGGATGATGCTTAGCAGATTTTCGGGGATGTTCACTTCGAGCGTGTAGTCTGTGTTTTGTGCGGTGAAACCCTTGCTGGCCTCCGGGTGGCAGTCGGCCGGAATGTAGGGCTTGATGTCGTAGATGGGTGTGCCGTCCATGAGGTCCGCCCCCGAGACGACCAGTATCTCGCCATGCTCCTTGTCGTGCGCAATCTTCTCCAGCTTCACGCAGGAGAGGCCCAGTCCGTTGGGACGGAAGGGCGAGCGGGTAGCGAAAACGCCCATGCGGGTATTGCCCCCTAAGCGGGGCGGACGGACGGTTGGCGACCAATCCTCCCGTATGTTCTCGGAGAATCCCCAGATGAGCCAGATGTGGGTGAACCCCTCCAAGCCACGGAGCGACTCCGCTTGCCTGAACTCCGGTTCGAAGATGATCTTCGCCTGCAGACTCTCCACCAACCCGCTCTGCCTAGGGATGCCGAACTTGGTGGGGAGGTCGCCGTGAATGCGCGCGATGACTTTGATTGTTGAGGTTACCATCCTACTCATTTTTTATGATTCATACGCGAAACTAACACTTCCGACCCATAAATCAGTCAGTTTGCCACGATTATCATATGGGTTGACTCGATTTTCCTGCAGGATAAGGAGGCTATGCGGTATTTTTGTACTCGATGAAAAGTTGATAATATGTACAAACATAACACTGTTTTTTAATTTTTTTCGTGATAACCAGTACCGGGTCCCCCCCCTTCCCTCTCAAAAGGGAAGGGATAACTCGGTCACCATTGAAAAAACTGTCGGTGTCATTTAAAATTGCCCTGAAAAAACGCTTGAGGGATGTTTGTTTGTTTTTGATTAAGCAGAGGTGTGGTATGGGTACGTACCACACCTCCTTTTTTTTGTATCTTTGTAGTGTTAAATCTTCGGTTATGGTACCATTAAGGGAATTGTTCTCGATATTCTTGCAGATTGGAGCATTCACGCTGGGCGGTGGATATGCGATGTTGGCGATGGTGGAACGTTCCATCGTGACGAAGAAGAGGTATATCGACAAGGAAGAGTTTTGGGACATGATAGCGGTTGTCCAGACGTTGCCTGGCGTCTTCGCCATCAATACGGCGCTCTATGTGGGTTATAAGCTGCGGGGAAAGCGGGGTGCGTTGTGTGCCTCCGTGGGGGCTGCGTTGCCTTCGTTCATCGCTATCCTGTTGATCGCCATGTTCTTCGCCGAAGTGAAGGACAACGAGCTGGTCGAGCGTATCTTCCGAGGCATCCGTCCTTGTGTGGTGGCGCTCATCCTTGTGCCTGCCGTGAACCTGATACGGAGCAATTGCAAGGGGTGGAAGATGTTGCCTATCCCGCTGATTTCCGCCGCATTGATCGGCTTCTTCAAGGTCTCTCCGATACTGATTATCGTGGTGGTGGCCGTGTCGGCTTTGCTCTATGGAATATATTTCAGTAAAAAAATGGAGGGGAGGTGAGTATGGTTCTGTTGAAGTTGTTTTATGTCTTCTTTAAGATCGGCATGCTGGGCTTCGGCGGCGGTTATGCGATGCTCTCCCTGATTCAGTTCGAGGTGGTGGACCACTATGCGTGGGCTACGCTCGGTGAGTTCTCCGATATGCTGGCGATTTCCCAGATGACGCCAGGACCCGTCTCCATCAACACGGCCACCTACGTGGGCTATGCGGTGGCGGGACTGTCGGGGGCGATGGTGGCGACGATCGCTTTGTGCCTCCCGTCGTTCCTGATGATGTATTTCGTGGTGCGCTTCCTGATGAAGAACAAAGAGAACAGGTACGTGAAATATGTGTTGTCCGGGTTGCGCCCCGTCTTGGGCGGTCTCATCTTGGCGGCGGCCATGTTGCTGATGAACAGGGAGAACTTCTGCGATTTCGGATGGCCGGACCGTAACCTCTCCGTGCTCATCTTCGCGGCCTCCTTCGTGGCCCTCTACTTCTTCAAGGTGAATCCGATGTGGCTCATCGTCGCCGCAGGTGTGGTGGGGGCATTGTTCATGTAGAATATTTAAATCAGGGAATATATGGAAAGGAGAAGATTCATGGCATGCACAAGGTTGTTGACGATATTGATCCTCTCTTTGTCGTTCGCAATCAACGCTTTAGGTGCGAAATATTCGTACGATATAAAGGACAAGTCTGCGTTCGATGCCTTCTCCGGCCTTCCGTTGGTGGGGAAGTATGGCCAGGTCAGTGCTGTGAAGGTCTTCTATGTGATAAAGGGGCAAAGCCTATATTTCTTGAATAATAGGTACTACACCTTCCATTACGACTTTTGTGTGGACCAGCTGAATGCTGCCACGGACTTGTCACAATTCAACGAATACAATTATTCCCAGCACCCCAATCGTAAATATCTGCTGGCCAATGTGAATTACTATAAAACGTTGGATGTCTACGCCTTGGAGTTCTCTGAGGCGGATGTTCTCACGATTGATCAGGTGCTGTTGTTGTGGAAGGAGGTCTCCCGCTCATCCTGTTGGGGGACGAACTTGAAGCTGATGCTTAGCAGTGGCCATCTCTCGAAGATGCGTGCGCAGCTGGAGGGGAAGGTCCCTTTGTTGTCTCCGTCGGAGGTTTATGGCACCTTGTCTTACCAGGCCGTCAGTCCGAAGAGCTGTGACGGCAGGTTGCGTTTCGTCCCGGACCTTGATTCTATGTGGGGAAAGATAGAGCCAACGGATGTGGTCGTGTTGCCGCACTCTCCGCTTGTGTTGCCGCAGGTGGCGGGGGTTATCGTGGCGGAGTTCCAGACCCCGTTGAGCCATTTGTCCATATTGGGTCAGAACCGGAAGATCCCTGTGGCGGCCTTGAAGGATGCGTTCCAAAACGATCTCTTGCGTAGTTATGATGGCAAGCTGGTCCATTTCGAGGTGACCTCGGACACGTTCCGTCTGAAGGAGATAGAGGAATTGAAGCAGCCGAAGAAACGCAAGAAAGCACTATCATTGGGAAATGACCTGTCGGTGAATCATTTGGTCCAACTCGATTCGCTGGGTAAAGACGCCTATCGTTATATAGGGCATAAAGCCTGTAATTTCTCTCTCCTCAGTCAACTCAGCAGGGAGGAGGTCTCTCGGTTTAAGGTGCCGGAGTGTGCCTTTGCGATCCCTTTCTATTTCTACTACCAGCATGCGCTTCTTTCGGGAGCGCAGGGTTTGATCGACACGCTCATAGCCGAGGGTGGTTCTTGGGAGGAACAAAAGGTGTCGGAGTGGTTGAAGAAGATACGTGCCGTGATCGTCTCCTATCCGATGGATTCCTTCTTGGTGAAGTCGCTTGACCGTCAGGTGGAAGGGTGTGCATTTGAGAAGTTGCGGTTCCGTTCCTCCACCAATGCGGAGGATGCCGCATGGTTCTCAGGTGCAGGTCTGTATGATTCGCAGTCTGCGGTCATTGGCAGTTCAAGCAAGACGATGGAGCGGGCGGTGAAGCGTGTTTGGGCGAGCCTCTGGTCGTACGCGGCCTACAAGGAGCGTTGCTACTACCGTATCGACCAAAGCAGCGTCTTCATGGGTGTCTTGGCCCATCGTGCCTTCCCTTCGGAGCAGGTGAATGGAGTGGCTGTGACGAAGAATCTCTACCGGCAGGATTACCCAGGTTTTACGGTAAATGCGCAGGTGGGGAACGAAAATGTGGTGGCGCCGTCGCCAGGTATCGTTTGCGACCAGTTCATCTGTGTGCCTCAGCGGTATGATGAGTTGTATGCGGGCAAATACCCTATTGATATTATCACACAGTCCAATCTGACGGATGGTGAACTGACCATGAACATCGAGGAGATCGATCTGTTGGCGGAGCAGTTGGATCTGATCCATGACTTTTTCTATGAGCACTTACGTCTCAATGTCTTGTATGAAATGTTCGCGGTGGATGTGGAGTTTAAATTGGACGGGGAGACTCGCCAACTCTATGTGAAGCAGGTTCGTCCGTATAACAATTAAAACCCGGGGTGTTGCCCTGGGCTAGGTAATGAGTTGGCCCTGCAGGCCGTAGATTGTGCGCATCGTGTAGAGTCGCACATCCCTTCCCCCAATTCTTAATTCAAAATTCAAAATTCTTAATTAGTAACGAGCTGTCCCCATAGCTCAAGAACCTGAAATCATTTTTCATGGCATAGTCGTACATCTTCCTCCAATCGTCGCCCACGAAGGCGGAGATGAGCAGCAGCAGGGTGCTCTGCGGTTGGTGGAAATTGGTGATGATGGCCTTCACCAGGTGGAATTGGTAGCCAGGCACGATGATGATTTGGGTGTCCGCGCTGATGCTTTCCAGCTCATGCTTCTCCATGTATCGGAGGATGGCGTCCAGCGACTCTTCCGTGGAGAGTGTGTAACCGTTCTCGTAGGGCATCCATTGCGTCACCTTGAGTTCGTCCTCCGGCAGCTCCATGTTCTCCGCCAGTTGGCAACCGATGTAGTAGAGGCTCTCCAACGTGCGGACGGAGGTGGTGCCGACCGCCACGACCTTGCCCGCCTTGCGTATCTTCTCGATGACGCTACGGCGGACGCATATCCATTCGGAGTGCATCTCATGGTCGCCGATGGTTGCCGACTTGACCGGTTGGAAGGTGCCTGCCCCCACATGGAGCGTCACCTCCTCGCAGTTGATGTTTTTCTTGCGGAGCGACTCGAACACCTCGGGGGTGAAGTGGAGTCCGGCCGTAGGCGCCGCCACGGATCCCTTGATCTTCGAGTAGACGGTCTGGTAGGTCACCTTGTCGCGGTCCACCGTCTCCCGATGCAGGTAGGGAGGGATAGGCAATACGCCGAAAGCGTCCAGGATATCCGCGAAGTTGGTGCTTGGCTCGTCCCAGAAGAAGCGCACGTGGTAGGCGTTTCCCTCCGCCTCCAGTTTCTCCGCCTTGAGGATCACCTCCTTGCCGTTCACCGTCACGTCACGTTCCAGGATGGTTCCCGCCTTCCATTTGCTGGCGTTGCCGATCATGCATTTCCAGACACATTCGCCGATGGCTTGGAAGGTGAGCACGTAGTCGTGCGGGCGGACCGGCTCCAGGCAGAAGACCTCGATACGGGCGCCGGTCTCCTTGTGGAAGAGGAGGCGGGCTTGGATGACGCGGGTGTTGTTGCAGACCAGCAGGTCACCCTCGTTGAGGTATTGGGAGATGTTCTTGAACGTCGAATGTGAGATATCCCCGTTCCGATAGAGCAAAAGTTTCGATTCGTCCCTCTTCTCCAAAGGGAATTTTGCGATCCGTTCGTCGGGAAGATCGTAGCTGAAATCTTCTATGGCAATGTTCTGCGGAGTCTTCATATCTTCTTCTTTAATTCTCCGCGAAGGTAATTATTTGAATTAAGAGTTAGGAGTTAAGAGTTAAGAATTGTTCGTTTGAAGGAGCGATTGTTGGGGCTTTGTGATGCACCGTTCGTCCGAAAGGGGAAGAGTTATTGGATCGCAGATGCTGGGACGAGTGCTCCTAAGACCTTCTGATTCGTTCGCTCCATCAGCTCTTAACTTTTAATTCTTAATTAACTACGTCGAACTAACGTTTCTTAATTCTTAATTCATATTTCTCTCCGTCGCTTATTATTTGTTATCTTTGCATGTCTCCTGCCGAATGGGCAGGAGCATGTGATTTTAGTGTTTAACGAATATTTTACACGTATGAAACTCATCGCGATACCCACGAGGGACGGCAGGGTGGACGACCATTTCGGACATTGTGCATACTATACAATCTATCATTTGAACGATGATAACAAAGTGGTGATCCAGGAACGCCTCGATTCGCCGCAGGGTTGTGGTTGCAAGTCCAACATCGCTAGCCTGTTGCGTGAAATGGGTGTGACCCTGATGCTGGCGGGCAATATGGGCGAGGGCGCCTTCCGCAAGCTGTCGGAACAGCAGATCGAGGTGGTCAGAGGGTGCCACGGAAAGGTGGACGACGTGCTGGCGCAACATCTGGCGGGCAAGTTGTCGGACTCCCAAGAGACGTGCGACCATCATGATTGCCATGGGTCGGACAACCTGAAGTTTTCATATGTGGTCCCTGAGAAAAAATAATTGAGACATGGTGAAGGTTGGAGATAGAGTCCGCTTCCTGAACGCTACGGGAGGCGGTGTGGTTAGTAAGATTGTGAGCCGTGAGATGGTCCTGGTGACCGATGAGGACGGCTTTGATGTGCCTACGCTGGCACGTGAGTGTGTCGTGGTGGATGCCGCCGCCGACCGCAAGGAGAGTAAGTCGGAGGAGGTGCGCCCTGTGCCTGATAAGATAGAGAACCTCAAGCCGGAGCCTGCCGAGGAGGATGACGACGACGAGTACGAGCCGGGGGAGGAGACGCAGGAGGGGGAGACCCTGAATGTTTTTCTCGCCTACCTTCCTCATGACGTCAAACGTCTCTCCGTGACGAATTACGACTGCTATTTAATCAACGATAGTAATTATTATCTGGGCTATAACGTGGCGAACGGAAACGGTTCGATGTTCATCTCCCGCTCCGCAGGCTTCATCCAGCCGAACACGAAACTCCTGCTGGAGGAGGTCAACAAGGATCAACTCAATGATCTGGAGATCTTGCGTGTGCAGTTGATGCCTTTCAAGCAGAAGAAGGCCTACAAGGGCAAACCTGCGTTCGACGTGCAGGTGAAGGTGAACCCTGTGAAGTTCTATAAGCTGCATAGCTTCGTCGAGAACGATTATTTCGACGAGGACGCATTGCTCTTCCCAATCGTGAAGAACGATGGCATGGTGGAGCGTGAAATGACGGCGGAGTCCTTCTCCGAGGTGCTGAAGAGCAAGGAGACGAAGTTCCCCGCCAAGGTCTCCGTCTCCAGTAAGCCGAAGCAGGATGTCGTGGAGATAGACCTGCATATCAACCAATTGCTGGACAACACGACGGGCATGAGTAATGGTGACATGCTCCAGTACCAGTTGGATAAGTTCAATGAGGTGATGGGGCAATACGCAAAGCAGAAGGGCCAAAAGATCGTCTTTATCCATGGCAAGGGCGACGGGGTGCTCCGCAAGGAGATCCTCCAGCAACTGAAGAAGAAGTATGCCTCTTGCTACGTGCAGGACGCTTCCTTCCTCGAGTACGGGTATGGTGCGACCATGGTGACAATTAAATAGAGACTTGCCTTATGACGCTACTGATCATATACCTTATCGCGACGCTGAGCATCTCTTTCCTTTGCTCCCTGATGGAGTCTGTGCTCTATTCCACCACCTCCTCGTACATCGAGTCGTTGGAGGACGGGAAGGGCGTCCGTCTGCTGAAAAATCTGAAGTATAACATAGAGAACTCCATCGCGGCTATCCTCTCCCTGAACACGATCGCCAACACAGCGGGTGCCTCTCTTGTGGGTGCGCAGGCGGCGGATGTGTTGGGAAACGACCTCTTGGGCTTTGTCTCCGCCGCACTGACGGTATTGGTGCTGGTCTTTTCGGAGATCATCCCTAAGACCATCGGCTCCAACTATTGGCGGGAGCTGTGCGTGCCGGTCGCATATCTGATCAATGGTGTCTATTACTTGTGCTTTCCGTTGGTGGTGGCTTCCCGTTTCCTGACGAAGCTGATCGCGAAGAAACAACCGCAAACGGTGAGCCGTGAGGAGGTGGCGGCGCTCACGAAGATTGGTGAGCGGGAAGGCGTCTTCATGAAGAACGAGAGCAAAATCATCAATAACTTGGTGAAAATGGAGACGGTCAAGGTACATTCCATCATGACCCCTCGAACGGTTGTCTTGGCGGCGCAGGAGGATATGACCTTGGAGGAGTTCTTCCGACAGAAACGTTATTTGTGTTATTCCAGAATACCTGTTTATACGGAGGATATCGACGATATCACAGGCTTTGTGCTGAAGACGGATATCCTCATGAACCTGGCGAACGGGCGGAAAAGAACGAAGCTGAAATCTATCAAGCGTGACATCATGGTTTGTTACGAAAACACCTCGTTGCCTAAGTTCTACGACCTTTTGGTGACGCGCAAGGAGCACATCGCCCTGGTCATCGATGAGCATGGAGGCATGGAGGGTATCGTGACGATGGAGGATGTCGTGGAAACCATCCTCGGCCTGGAGATCACGGACGAGAGCGATGCCCAGACGGACATGCAGGCTTTCGCTAAGGCCCTATGGGCGAAGCGTGCCAAGAACTTGGATGTGGCTGATGTGGAGGACGATGCTGATGATGCGGTCGACTCTGAAGGCGGATCAATTGAATAGCCTGAACACATCGTTCATATTGGCGAAGACGATCAACATTAAAAGGAAAGCCATGCCAATCATTTGCGCCCGGATGAGGGTCTTTTGACTAGGCTTTCTCCTCGTGATCATTTCGTAGATGACAAACATGATGTGTCCACCATCCAACCCTGGAATAGGCAGGAGGTTCATAAATGCTAGGATCACGGAAAGGTAGGCGGTCATCTCCCAGAAAATCTCCGCATTGAAAGGGTAAGGGAATAATCTGCCGATGGATATGAATCCTCCCATGCTTTGCGCACCCTCCTTGGTGAAGACATATTTCATGTCACTCGCATAGCCTGTGAATTTCTTCACACCCCTTTGGATACCGTGGGGTATGGATTCCCAGAATGAGTAATTCTTCGTCCTGACAGGATAGAAATCTCTCAGGCTTTTCATGTATACCCCAATCTTTCCGTCGTGGTCAGGGGTTATCTGCAACTGGACGGGAACACCCGCACGCATGACCGTGATGTCCAGGTTGAGGTTCTTATGCTCCGCGAAGACGTCTATGCAATGCGCCATGTAGGCCATGGCGGAGTCTCCGACGGAGATGATGCTGTCCTTCGCCTTAAGGCCTGCCATCTCAGCCCGTGAGCCAGGGATGACGGAGTCCACCACGAACGGTATCCTAAAGTTCGCGAAACCCTTATCCCCTTGCAGGATCTGCTGCATGAGGTCATCCGGCATATTGAGGCAGACTTCCTTCCCGTCTCGCAGGACAGTGACTTGTTCCGCATTGACGATGGCCCTGAACGCCTCCTCGTTGAACGCCTCCAAAGGAGTATCATCCGCACGAAGTAGGATATCACCATCCTGGAACCCCGCTTTCTGTGCGGCCGGACTGAACTCCATGCCCGTCTTGACGTCTTGTATGGCGATGTATTTGTCCCCGAAATGGAAGGAGATAGCGGAATAGATGATGATGGCCAATATGAAATTGAAGGTCACACCCGCAATCATCACGAGGAATCTCTGCCATGCCGGTTTGGAGCGGAACTCCCAGTCCTGCACGGGACGTTGCATCTGCTCCGTATCCATGGATTCATCGATCATACCCGCAATTTTCACATATCCACCCAATGGGAGCCACCCGATACCGAAGGTCGTGTCACTGTTCTTCGGCTTGTACTTAAAGAGGGAGAACCATGGGTTGAAGAAAATATAGAATTTTTCCACTCGAATCTTGAATAGACGGGCCAAAAGGAAGTGCCCGAACTCATGGATAATGACCAAGAGTGAGAGACTAAGGAAAAATTGCAGAAGTGTGACGATAAATGCCATTGTATTTTTTCAAGGATTGAAGATGAATCATTTTTGTTTCTGGACCAATTCCGAAGCGATGCGGCGTGCTTCCTTGTCGCTCTCCACATAGACCTCGTAGGATGTCTGCTTGGTGAAGGATGCTTTCTGCATCGTCTGTTCGATGATGTCGGACATCTGCAGGAAGCCGATTTGCTCTTTCAGGAACGCTGCGACCACAATCTCGTTGGCCGCATTCAGGATGCAAGGCATGTTTCCTCCCTTGTCCATCGCGTCGAAGGCGAAGGCGAGGTTGCGGAACACCTCCATGTCCGGTTTCTCGAAGGTGAGGTCCTTGCACTCGAAGAAGTCTAACCGTTTGAAGTCGTTCTTCAGCCTATTCGGGAAGCCGAAAGCGTATTGGATAGGCAGCTTCATGTCTGGCAAGCCCATCTGCGCCTTGACTGATCCGTCCTGGAACTGCACCATGGAGTGGATGATGGATTGTGGGTGTACCACCGGCACGATCTGCTCTGGCTTCACGCTGAAGAGCCATTTCGCCTCGATGACCTCGAATCCTTTGTTCATCATGGAGGCGGAGTCTATCGTGATCTTGGCGCCCATGCTCCAGTTCGGGTGCTTCAGGGCATCCTTGGCGGTGACGGTCTCCAGGAATTTCCTGTCCTTGCCTCTGAACGGTCCTCCCGAGGCGGTCAGTATGATGCGCTCGATCGGACTGGTCTCGCCCACCAAACATTGGAAGATGGCGGAATGCTCGGAGTCGACTGGCAGGATAGGACATCTGTTCTTGATGGCGAGGTCGCACACCAATTCGCCCGCCACGACCATGGTCTCCTTGTTCGCCAAGGCGATGGCCTTCCCCGCTTTGAGGGCAGCGATGGTCGGCTGTAGTCCTGAATAACCCACCATGGCGGTCAGGACGATGTCTACAGGTCCCATGGCGGCTACGTCCGCAATGGATTGCGCACCGGCGAACACCTTGATAGGCAGGTCGGACAATGCCTCTTTCACGACCTGATATTTCGCCTCGTTGGCGATGACCACCACCTCCGGTTTGAATTTCCTTGCCTGTTGGATGAGCAGTTCGTCGCTGTTGTTCGCCGTCAGGGCATAGACCTCGAAAAGGTCAGACTGCTCCTCGATGACCTCCAACGCTTGGGTACCGATGGAACCAGTGGAACCTAATACAGCTATCTGTTTCTTCATGATGAATATCCTTTCGTTAGAATGATATGTACGTCAGCGGGTTCACCGCCACACCATCCTTCCAGAGCTCGAACTCGAAGTAGGAGTCCATTCCGTTTCGGAAGGTGGTCAGGATCTCTCCCGCATGAACCTTCGTGCCTTTCTGCTTTATGAAAGGCTGACGTGTTTTGTATACTGTCACTATATTATCCGCATGCTGGATGCAAAGGACGTACAGGTTACGGAACGAGTAGTCGGATGAGATGACGATACCGTCCAAGACGGAGAGTACACTAGAGTTCTGCACCGCCACGATGGTGGTTCCGTAAACTCTTTTCCGTATGTTGAACGTGTCGATCACGCGTCCTTTGGCAGGAGAGCACATCAGGTAGGTCGTCTCGACCTCCTCCGACGTGGAGTTGATGGAGTTGAGGTTCTCTAACTCGCTGGCTTCGAAGGAGTCACGGTAGGCAATTTCCCTTTCAGAAGGCTCCAAAGATATTTTGTCCGAAGTAATACTGCTCAACACTTGCGGAGTAGAGGCAGAGTCCAGCAACACCTTTCCCGTCATCACAGCCCGAAGTCCTTCCATATACTGCATTTGGATATCAAGTTGTTCCGAAAGGGAATCCACGACAAGCGCATCCTGCATCAACTGGCGTCTGAGGTTGATGTTCTCTGTATAGCCAGGCAAAAATCCACGCATAGGAGTCTTGATGATGAGGAAAGCAATGAGGAAGAAGTAGACGATGGCGATGAGAAAGCCCGCAGCCAACACTGTTCCTTTCGACAAACGAATGTGGAACACCTCTTCCAACGTGTTTTCGTTCAAGATGGAAATCTTATATTTGAATCGAATCCTTTTCAGGAAATTATCTAACCTATTGTCCATGTCTACAATACTCTTCTTCTAAATTCTGAACAAATAATACCCGTGGCCATAGCCACATTAAGGGACTCGGATGTAGCTCTACCCGAAGGATAGTTCGGGATGAACAGTCGATTACGGATAAGCTTGGAAATCTTCTCCGATATTCCGTTTCCCTCGTTCCCCATCACTATGAAGCCATTAGGTGTAAGGTCTTGTTTGTAAATATCCACTCCATCGAGGAATGTTCCATAGATTGGGGCATCCTCCACCTCCCGCAGGAAGCGTTCCAGGTCCAAATAGTGGACTCTAACCCGTGCGATGGCACCCATTGTAGCTTGCACCACCTTAGGGTTATACACGTCTGCCGTGTCTAAGGAACAGATGACATCCTCGATGCCAAACCAATCCGCCACACGGATAATGGTGCCCAAGTTACCTGGGTCTTGAATAGTGTCCAACACCAATGAGAGATGTTGCGATATGTTCCTCTTATCAATGGAAGGTGTCGCCTTCTCGAACACAGCCAATGCGGATGGTGGGGACTGCAGAAGCGATGCCTTGGCAATTTCCTCCTTCTCCGCAAGGATAAGCTCCTCAGCCATCACCTGGCGATGTTGTTCCATGAACGCCTGAGTACAGACCAACGTGCGGCAGCGGAAGTTGGGAAGCAGATCGGTCACCAATTTCTCCCCCTCCGCGAGGAAAAGTCCCGACTCATCCCTCTCCTTCTTTTTCGCCAAAGAAGCGATCAACCGTATTTTATTCTTACTCAGTGACATCCGTTGCTTATCATTCCAAACCCACCAATTCGATTTCGTAGTACATTGTTCGATACTCACCCACATCGGATGTCGTATAACCCTTAATCGTCACATTATCCGAGTTGCCGATATCGAAAGGAATGATGACCTTACACTTGCCACCGACACGCAAGTTCTTCACCGCCTGTTGGAATCCGACACCGAATGTCGCATCCGACGCATTAGAACTAAGCTTAAAACACTGAGGGTCTGGCGCATACTGAGATGTGCAATTGTATATCATATTGCCATTCATACCATACCCCACATAACGAACATACGCCGTCCAATCGTTTTGCGGGATGATATCACCATCCCCTTTTTTCACCTGATGATAATAGAGGCCCTTGGCTTTCCCTGAAGCGTAAAGGCAATAGATTTCCTTGCCTTCCCCATTGAGCCACTCACCGTCAGACCCCGGCATTTCACCAACTACGGAAATGTGTCTGTCATTGATGAACTTTTCAATCGCCTCATCCTCTTCCTCCTGATAGTCCGAATAGGTCATCGTATCCCCACACCCCATCAGTGATGCCACGAACACTGTGGAAAGAGAAACGAATGCTTTTTTTAAAAGATTGGTTGAAACCATTATTTATTTTACAGTTATTATTAATATTCAATTACATTCCACGCTCGACCTCTATGATGGACAGAGTCATATAGAGTGGCGTCCAACTATTGATACACTTTCCTTTGCCGATGACACCGTATCCAAGCATGGATGGCACGATGAACTCGCCCTTCCCTGAGGTTCGGAGCATCGGGATAGCTTCCCGCACCCCCTTCTCGATGTCAGAATGTCCGATAGTGATTGTTTTAACCATATCGGTCATGTTTTCGCAAGGCGCGCCACCCAACGGGGCAATCGTATATTGGAAAGTGACTTTATCGTTCTCGACGATGGAATCCCCCTCTCCCACCTCAATGATGTGGTAGCGGAGGCCTGAGATGCTTTTTTTCATCTCCAGCTTGGCGGAGTCGATGTAACGGTTAATCTCCTGATCCTCCAGCTCGACAAACTGTCTGTTCAGCTCCATGAAATCCTCACGGAGGTCCTCCTGTTTGTTTTTATTCACAGGAATCTGGACCTGTTCTTTCCCGCAAGAGGCGAGAAGGAAAAGCAGCGAACCGAATATGCACACGATGCATTTAGCCATTAGTGCGCCTCCTTAATTCCGCAGTCAACTCCTCTTTCAGGGAAGGAAGATTCTCCTCAAATTTGGAGATGGTCTCCTGCATGGTTTGGTAGGATTCTCCACCGGATGCATTCTTATGTCCGCCGCCATTAAAATGCTTTGCGGCGAACTCATTGGTCGCCACATCTCCCTGAGAACGGAACGAACATTTTATCTTACCACCCTCCTCCTTGAAAAAGGCAGAGAATATCACACCTTTGATGGAGAGCGGCATGTTAACGAACCCCTCCGTGTCTCCTTTTTTGAAATCGTATTTGGAGAGTTCCTCGCTCGTAAGAGAAATCATGGCGGCGCCATACTCCGGATATATCTTCATTTTCTCGTACAACATGTAGCCCATGAGTCGATATCTGCTCTCCGAGTAGTTGTTGTACACTTTGTCATAAATAGCATCCTTATCGATACCCTTCTTGATGAGCTCGGAAATGATGGTGTAGACCTCCGGATTATTGGAGTTATAGGTGAATCCTCCCGTGTCGGTCATCATACCGGTGTAGATGCACTCGGCGCACTCCTTGGTCATCTCCGTAAAGTACCCCATCCTACAAATGAGACGGAAAACCATTTCGGACGTGGAGGCGAACTGAGGGTAGGAAATCACCACATTGGCGAAATTGCCTGGATTCAGATGATGGTCAAGCATCAGTTTCTTCGCAGCCGAATCCGCCACACTGATTGCAACATTTTCGATACGTTTCAGCACATTGAAGTCCAATGCGCATATCAGGTCAGCTTTTTCAATCAAAGAGTCCGCCACATACTTCTTTTTCTCGTAGACGATGATGTCCGACGCTCCCGACATCCATTTCAGGAATCCAGGGAGATCATTTGGAACGACAACATAGACTTCCTTGCCGATTGTCTTTAGAAAATTACACAAAGCCAATGATGACCCTATCGCATCTCCATCAGGGGAAACATGCGTCGTGATAACAATATTTTCGGCATCTTCTATCAAAGATTTCGCCTGTTGTATCAGGTCTTCGTCAATAATTTTCGTAATCATAAAACTCCTCGTTAAAGACGACGCTAAGATACAAAAAAGTTTGGCATTTTGTTTCATAAAGAGGAATCATTTCCCCCTCCACCGGAATAGGGGTTACATCAAAACGGCAGACGCAAGGGGAATTACGAATTTTGAATTTTGAAACGTCAGTTCGACGTAGTCAATTATGAATTAAGAAACGCCAGTTCGACGTAATCAATTTTGAATTGGATGTGCATCTCTACACGATTCGCATCCCCCACGGCCTGCAAGGCCAACCCCCTTACCTAGCCCAGGGCAACACCCTGGGAATTATGAATTATGAATTTAAATTAAGAAACGCCGGTTCGACGTGGCCAATTTTGAAACGCATATCCCCATACGATGCGCACGTCCCCATTCCCGAAGGGATGGAAAGAAACATCACAGGCAGGGGCGTCAACCCCGGCGCGGGGACGCGGCGCGGCGGCGGA
>JBGVCG010000026.1:0-77489 GCA_045226255.1 Paludibacteraceae bacterium
GTCGTCGTACATCGTCATGGTGGCGGTGTAGGCGCCTGGCTCCAGGCTGGCTGGACAGGTCAGGTTGACGGTGCTGTCGTTGGTGACGTCGCCCGAGCAGATGGTCTGGTCGTTGTGGCGCACCTCGAACTTCGAGCCTTCTCCGCCCGTGAGTTCGTAGGATATTGTTTCGGAACCGCCTGGCAGGACGAGGTATAGTTTATCCTCTACCGTCAACTGGAGATTCTTCTCCTTGTTCACGACAAGATTGTAGCGCACGATGCTGTCGCAACCGTTGACCGTCTGCAACGTATCGTTCCAAGAGGCGTCCTCCGTGTAGGTAGTGCCCTTCCATGTGAAGCTTTCCTCTGCGATGATGGTGGAGTCTACCGTCACGCCCTTGTGGAGGGTCAGGTGGTAGACGATGATGCTGTCGCCTCCGCTGGCGGTCTGCAGGGTGTCGCTCCACTCGCTGTTCTCTCGGTAGGTAATACCCTTGAAGAGGAACGAGTCGCAGGCGGTGACCTCTTTTTCGACGACAGGGGTAGGGGCTATGCCATTGATTATCAATTTGTATTGTATGATACTATCGCAACCGTTGATTGTCTGCAGCGTATCGTTCCATATAGCGCTTTCCGTGTAGGTAGTGCCCTTCCAAGTGAAGCTCTCCTCCGCCACGATGGTGGAATCCACCGTCACACCCTTGTAGATGGTCAGGTGGTAGACGATGATGCTGTCGCCTCCGCTGGCGGTCTGCAAGGTATCGTTCCATTCGCTGTTTTCGCTGTAGGTGATACCCTTGAAGTTATATGAGTCGCAGGCGGATATATTCTTATTGATGACAGGGGTAGGAGCTACACCGTTGATTATCAGTTTGTATTGTATGATGCTATCGCAACCATTGATTGTCTGCAACGTATCGTCCCACGAAGCGCTTTCCGTGTAGGTAGTGCCCTTCCAGGTGAAGCTCTCCTCCGCGATGATGGTGGAGTCCACTGTTGCGCTCTTGTGGATGGTCAGGTGGTAGACGATGATGCTGTCGCCTCCGCTGATGGTTTGCAACGTATCGTTCCATTCGCTGTTTTCACGGTAGGTGATGCCCTTGAAGAGGAACGAGTCGCATGCGGAGAGGTTCTCGTTGATGATAGGGGTAGGGGCGATGCCATTGATTACCAGCTGATACTGTATGATACTATCGCACCCTGCGATGGTCTGTAGCGTATCGTTGAGGATGGTGCTCTCCGTGTAGGTGACACCCTTCCATGTGAAACTTTCCTCCGCCACGATGGTTGTGTCGATCGTATAGGTGTGACCCCATATCTCAAAGAGAGGAGGTACTTCCGATTTGCCATGTTTGTCGTACGTACTGCCGCAAGGGAAGATGAAAACGCCGGGACCGTCCACACCGGTGACCCAATTTTCCGTGGCGCCGAAATCATTGTCCAAGGACATGACGCCCACCTTGATGTAGTTGAGTTCCGGGCAGTCCGCGAACATTCGATGATAGCATCCTTTCGCCAATTCGGAGGCAGGCAATTCAGGAGCGATCTTCAGACTTGAACAACCTTCAAACATCTGGCTATAACATCTATTAGCCAACGTGGTGGCCGGTAGTTGTGGCGCTTCCGTCAGACTGACACAGCCAGCGAACATGAAGTTGCAACACTGGTAAGCCAATTCCTCTGCAAGTATTTTCGGGGCTTTTGTTAAATTCATACAATTCGAGAACATCCCCTCATAACAATCCGGAGCCAATGTTTTGGCTGGTAAATCAGTGGTATGGGAAAGACCGATATTGAGGGAAAACATTCCATTATAACAATTATCCGCCAACGTGGTGGCTGGCAATTCAGGTGTCTCTGTTAATATTGCACATTGTTCGAACATATATTGGTAACAACTGTTCGTCAACGTGGTGGCCGGCAGTTCCGGGGCTTTCGTTAAACCTATACATCCCGAGAACATACCGAAATAACAACTATCCGTCAATGTGGTGGCCGGCAATTCAGGGGCTTGTGTGAGAGCCGAGCAAATGGAGAACAAATATTCGAAACAGCTTTTGTTCGGGATGACGGTGGATGTGCCCGTTTCCTCGATCAGACTCATCACGCTACCGCTGGCGGCGATGGCACCTGTCATCATGAATTGGGCACTCTTGAGTTTGCCGTTACTATCGTAGCCGTTAAACCCTTCAGGATTATTACCTTTCAGATAAGCCTTGTCTCCTATGTTCTCCAACAAGATAATATCATTCGAGTACAATTGGGTCCATGTCTTACCGCCATCTGTGGAGTATTGCAGATCCAGGTTGTCGTTTGTGGTGGATCTTCCTTCGACCCAGAACTGGGAGTTTGCCTCTTCGGCCGTGAAGCAGAGCCAGTTGCCAGGGGTGGTGTCTCCTTCTTTTTTGTATTGAGCCGTGTAGTAGTAGACATCCGGGTCTGGCAGTATGGTCAGTTCCTTGTCCCATCCATCGAAGATGAATCCGTCGCCGTAAGTCGGTGTCTCTCCACCGTATACAGGAACTGTCTTGCAGTCGATGGTATCGCGCCAAAGTTCCGAACTATCCTGGTTCAGGAAGATGACGATAGGGGAGGCCTTGATGGTGAAATTCGTAGGCACTTCGTGGATGCCGTGCTTGTTGTATTTACTGCCGCAAGGGAAGACGAAGAGTCCTTCCTCGTTCACTCCATTGCCCCAGTTTGAGGTGGCTACGAAGTCATTATCCAAGGTCATGACGCCCACCTCGATATAGTTCAGGCTGGAGCATCCCTGGAACATCGAGTTGTAGCAAGCAGGAACCAATTGCGTGGCAGGCAGGACAGGAGCCGTTTTCAGGCTGACGCAACCATCGAACATGGATTCATAACAATGGTTCGCCAGGCTCTTGGACGGTAATTCCGGAGCGGTGGTCAAGCTCATACATCCTTGGAACATAAGGGCGTAACAATTCTCGGTCAATTTCTTGGCTGGTAGTTCGGGTGCTTTCTCTGCTAACAGGCACTCCGAGAACATTCTCTCGTAACATCCATCCGCCAAGTGGGTTGACTTCAGTTCTGGTAGATCCACTAGGCTTGCGCATTTATGGAACATGCTGCTGTAACAGCCCTCTTCCATGATCTCGGCTGGCAGTTCCGGCGCTTTCGTCAGTTGTTCGCAGTCCAGGAACATATATTCGTAGCAATATGGAGCCAATGTGGTGGCTGGTAGCTCAGGCGCCTCCTCCAGAGATGTGCACTCCGCAAACATGTTTGAATAGCATTTGCTTGCCAATGTGGTGGCTGGCAGTTCAGGCGCTTGTTTCAGCCTTGCGCATTGCCAGAACATTCCCTCGTAACAATTGTTCCTCAATGTGGTGGCTGGCAATTCAGGAGCCTTTGTGAGGGATTCCGACCACTCGAACAGGTAAGCGAAGCAATAGTCGTTCGGGATCGTGGTGGAGAGTCCCTTCCCGTCCACCAAACTCATCACGCTACCGCTGGCGGCGATATCTCCCGTGTTCATCACGAAGTAGGAGTATTCGGTCGGACCCATAGAGAAACCGTTCGGGTTATATCCCCTCAGGTATATTTTGTTGCCGGCTCCGCCCATCCATACCGTGTCGCCATACGCCAGATGCTGCCATGAGGCACCTCCATCGATGGAGTACTGCACGTCAGGATCGTATTGCCCGCGGGAGATGTAGAAGAAGGAGGCGTTGTCCGATTCGGCGGTGAAGCACAACCAGTTGTTGGCGGATGGATCCTCGTATTGTGCGGTGTAATAGTAGACACCTGGTTCCGGATGTACGGAGAGCTCAGGGTCCCAACCGACAAAGATAAGTCCATCCTTGTTGGTAAGTGGTTCCCCCTTGTATTCCGCCTTCACGTCGCAGCCGATGGTATCGCGCCACAACTCCGTGCTATCGTCATCTTGGAAGATGATAATCGGTGAACTGATGATGGTGAAGTTATCCGGTACTTCCGAAATGCCGTGCTTGTCGTATGTGCTACCGCATGGGAAGATGAATATACCCTCGCCGTCGATGCCCTCGACCCAATTTTCCGTGGCGGAGGAATCGTTATCCAAGGTCATGACGCCCACTTTGATGTAGTTCAAGCTGGTGCATCCATTGAACATGTTGGTGTAACAATTTCTGACAAGTGAGGTGGCCATCAAATCGGGCGCCTTCTCCAATTCGGTGCATCCTTTAAACATGTCGGAGTAGCATGCATTCGCCAACTCAGTGGCTGGCAATTCGGGCGCTTTCTCCAGCTTGGTGCAGTTGCTGAACATGCTTTTGTAGCATGTTTCCTCCAACTGGGTGGCTGGCAATTCGGGTGCGTCGGTCAAACTGGTGCAATTGGCAAACATGCAGTTGTAACAACTTTGAGTCAATTTAGTGGCTGGCAGTTCTGTCGTCTTTTCCAAACTGGTACAGTTGATGAACATGGCGGAATAGCAATATACATCCAACTCGGTGGCTGGCAATTCTGGCATGGTGGTCAAGTTCGGACATTCCCCAAACATGCGGAAATAACATCGATTCGTCAACTTAGTGGCAGGCAATTGAGGCGCTTTTGTGAGAGCGGTACAAGCGGAGAACAAGTAAGAGAAACAGTATTCGCAAGGAATCGTGTCGGCTTCTCCCACACCATCGATGAGACTCATCACACTTCCTGAGGCGGCAATACGTCCATTCATAGCGAATGAGGTGTTGTGTACGTTTGCCGCTATTTCTGGATTTTGCGACGCAAGTATCGTATACCCGATCGTATGTGAGAAACCGTCAGGATTGACTCCCTTGACATAGACTTTATCTCCGGTTTTCTTCAACACCAGATGTTGCTGGTCAGCCCAAGTTTCCCATGTCTCTCCATTGTCCAGGGAGTATTGTATATCCGGTTGGTTGTTCGTGTTTACGAACCACACGACTGAGCTATCCATTTCGGCGGTGAAACAGAGCCATTTGCCTGGTGCAGGATCTTCCTCTTCGTATTTCGCTGTATAGTAGTAGACGTCCGCCTCTTCGATCACATCCAACTCTGGATCCCACCCTATGAAGTTGGACGGAAGCGGGTCACCTCCATACACAGGCGTATCGCCACAGTTGATGGTGTCGCTCCAAAGCACTGTGCTGTCCTCGTTCTGGAAAATGACGATCGGGGAGGCCTTGATGGTGAAATTATATGGCACTTGGGAAATTCCATGCTTGTCATATCTGCTGCCGCAAGGGAAGATGAAGATTCCCTCACCGTTCACACCCCCCACCCATTTGTTCGTGGCACCCGCCAACGGATCTGTCAACGGATTCGCAGGATCCACGTAAAGCGAAGAAGATTGGTAATCCAACGACATGACCCCCACTTTGATGTAATTCAGGTTGGTGCATTCATTGAACATATTGAAATAACAACCATCGACGAGCTTTTCGGCCGGCAGTTCGGGTGCTTCCACCAAACTGGTGCATCCCTTGAACATGCCGGAATAACACTTATCTTTTAATTCAGTGGCTGGCAATTCCGGTGCCACCGCCAGACTGGTGCAACCTGAGAACATACCGCCGTAACAAGATGGCGCCAAATCCAAGGCAGGCAATGCGGGAGCTTCGGTTAGGCTGGTGCAATCAGAGAACATGCCACTATAGCAAGATGTGTCCATCGTAGTGGCTGGTAGTTCAGGTGCTTTCGTCAGACTTTTGCAACCTGTGAACATGCCAGCATAACATTGGGTGGACATCTTGGTGGCCGGCAGTTCAGGAGCTTTCGTCAGACTTTTGCAATCGGCGAACATGTTGAGATAGCAAAGTTCGCTCGTTTGTTTGGCGGGTATTGCGGGTGCGTTGACCAAAGACGAACAAGAGGTGAACATTAAATAACAACATTCCTTTGCTGGCGTGAATTCCGGGAAATCCGGCACATCGGTCAAATTTGCGCAGGCTATGTACATGTAAGCGTAGCAACTTCGTTTCAGTTCAGTGGCTGGCAATTCTGCGGCTTTTTTCATGCTGGTGCAACTGGTGAACATTAGGAAATAGCAACTGTCCGCCAATTCTGTGGCTGGCAGCTCGGGAGCCTCTGTTAAGCTTGTACACGCAGCGAACATGGTTTCATAGCAAGCAGGCGCCATCTTGGTGGCTGGCAATCCGGCAATTTTGGTCAATGCCGAGCAACCGCTGAACATGTTCTGATAACATTGTCTGGCCAATGAAGTGGATTTCAGTTCGGGGGTCTTTGTTAGACTCGAACACCCTGTGAACATAGAGAAATAGCATCCCTCCTTCATCTCGGTGGCAGGCAATTCCGGGGCGTATGGGAGATTCGAACATCCTTGGAACATGTTATAATAGCAATAATCCTTCAATTCGGTGGCTGGCAGTTCCGGTGGGGTAAGAAGCGCGCTGCACCTAGAGAAAAGGTTGCAGAAACAAAAGTCGTTCGGAATCACGGTGGAGCTTCCCTCCCCGTCGACGAGACTCATCACGCTACCGCTGGCGTCAAACTTCCCGCTCATCACAAATTGGGTATATTTTTCCTCCGACGAAGAGAATCCATTCGGATTGTTTCCCTTGAAGAAGACCCTATCCCCCTCTTCCGCCAGTTCGACAAAACCGTTTGCTGGCAATGTATTCCACGTTTTTCCCTCATCGACGGAATATTGCACGTCTGGAGTGTTCCCTCCTGCATTCATATACGAGATTGTGGAATTAGCCTCTTGGGCGGTGAAGCAGAGCCAGTTGCCTGGGGTAGGAGGAATTGCCTTGTCGTATTCCGCCACGTAGTAATATATATCCGGCTCGTCGAGGCGAGTCATTTCCCTGTCCCATTTCACAAAAACATGCTCATCGTCCAAGTAAGGCACGTCAGGTCCGTAGTCAGGGGTCTCGCCACAGGCAATGGTGTCCTGCTTCAGCACCGAGCCGTCCGGGTTCTGGAAGATGATGATAGGCGAACTGATGATGTCGAAGTTCGTCGGCACCTCGGAGGCTCCATGTTTGTCGTAGGTGCTGCCACAAGGGAAGATGAACTTACCGGGGCCTTCCACCATAGCCATCCATCCCGTGAATGCATCTGTACTATCTAGTGTCTTGGTCCCCACTCTGATGTAGTTCAACTTATTGCACGAATAGAACATCATGAAACAGCTCATCGTGTTCATAGACGTTGCGGCTATATAAGGCGCAGTCTCCAAGCTATAACACCTTTCGAACATACAGTAATAGCAGTCTTTCTCAAGGCTTAAAGCGGGTAATACCGGCGGCGCTTCCGTCAAGTTTTCACATGCGCAGAACATGTTCGAATAGCAGGTTTCCGCCAGTTTGGTGGCTGGCAGCTGGGGTGCTCGGACAAGACTCGTACAATTGCTGAACATGGACATGTAGCAATACGGGGTCATCTCTTTCGCTGGCAGTTCTATCGTTTGGGTTAGGCTTGTACAGTATGCGAACATACCCGTATAACAGCCATCTGCCAAGGTAGTGGCGGGTAGTTTTTGGATTTCCGTCAGACTCGTACAATGTCCAAACATATCTTTATAACAACTATCGGCCAATGTTCTGGCAGGCAGTTCCGGCATCTTTGTCAAGCTGACGCAACTATCGAACATGTATGCATAACAATTACTCTCCAATTTCGTGGCAGGCAGTTCCGGTGCCTGTGTGAGGGTCTTGCAAGAGGTGAATAAATGGACGAAGCATTCTCTGTTAGGGATCTCCAGACTTGCTCCTTTCCCATCGACAAGGCTCATCACACTACCGCTGGCGGCGATTTTACCGGACATGGAGAATTTTGTGTATTCCAGAATACCATGGGAGAATCCATCCGGGTTGTTTCCTCGGATATAGACTTTGTCACCCACACTCGCAAAGGTTATGGACACCCCATCCCATTCAGACCATGTCTGTCCGTTGTCGATGGAATACTCCAAATTAGGGCTATTTCCTCCCACATTGATATACCCAACGGCCGCTCCTGCCTCTTCCGCCGTGAAGCAGAGGTAATCGACGGTGTTCGGGTCGTACAACCGCTCATATTCCGCCGTCACAGTATAATATTGCTCACCGTCATATTGAATGGTAGATAGATCAGTGTCCCATCCGATGAATCTACGGTTTTCCCCGAAGGTCGGAGTCTCTCCATCATACGCCGGCGTCTCGCCGCAATCAACGGGTACCTTTTCCAACACTGTGCTGTCCGGGTTCTGGAAGACGACGATGAATTGTGGCGATTGTATCTCGAAGTTATTAGGCACCGCTGACGGACCGTGTTTGTCGTAGGTGCTACCACATGGGAAGATGAAGACACCAGGCCGCTCCGCGTTGTCGACCCAATCCGTTGTCGCAACCGCATCCGCCTCCAGGTCTTTCGTGCCCACCTCGATATAGTTCAGGCTGGAACATCCTTGGAACATTCCCATGTAGCAATCCGTTACCAACGTGGCGGCCGGCAGGAGGGGCGCCTTTTCGAGGCCAGTACATTTCTTGAACATCCATTGGTAACAATTGCCTTTCAGCGTAGTGGCCGGCAACTTGGGCGCAATGGCCAGTCCCGAACACTCCTCGAACATGCGTGTATAGCAGTAATCCGCTAACCTGGTGGCAGGTAGTTCCGAAGCATTTAGTAATGCTGTACAGCCCTTGAACATACTTGCGTAGCAATACCTCGCCAACGTGGTGGCAGGCAGTTTAGGCGCTTCCGTCAGCTTCATGCAACCTTCGAACATGCTTGCGTAGCAATTCTCCGCCAACTGGGTGGCCGGCAATGCAGGTGCCTCGGTGATCGCGCACATCGCGAACATGTTCTCGTAGCAGTGGGGCGCCAATATCGGGGCGGGTAGTTTCGGGGCTTCCTTCAGACCCATACATGCGTTGAACATGTTTGAGTAACATCCTATCGCCAACTTTGTGGCTGGCAACACTGGCGCCTCGGTTAGAAATATACAGGTACGGAACATGCCGGAGTAGCAGTATTCAGCCAATTGGTTGGCAGGCAATTCCGGCGCTTGGGTGATGCCTGTAGCCCTGAACATGTCTTGGTAGCATCCCCGTTCCATGGTGGTGGCTGGCAACTCCGGCGCTTTCGCCATATAACTGCAGTTTTCGAACATCGAGGCGTAGCAGTACTTCTTCAACGTGGTGGCTGGCAACTCCGGTGCTTGCTGGAGTTGCGAACAATCCTTGAATAGGCCATAGAAACAATAATCCACAGGGATCTCGGTAGAGGTGCCCTCCCCGTCAACCAAGCTCATCACACTACCGCTGGCGGAGACAGGTCCGTTTATGATGAAGTGTGGGGCACTGGACTGATTATAGGGGCGACTTCCGTCGTATTGACCCTTGAAAAGGGCTTTCGTCGGTCCTTCTTCCTTGTCTAATTGGATGGCTGTCGTGTTTGTCAGCACCTCCCATGTCTGTCCTTCATCCAACGAGTATTGGATGTCCAGGGATTCCGCATTCTCACAACGGATTTCAGGCCACCCGTCATCGGCGGAGAGGCATAGATAATTGGCTGCTGTCCCATAGAAGACCGAAAGAAATAGCATAAATAGCGAGGCGTACCACCTGCAATGACGATGTATGTTAACCATATAACCCTAAAATTTATAATCCCTTTAGTGAAGAGGGCTTCTTAAACACATTTAGCAATAATGGGCAAATTTAATCATTTCGTCAATGATTCCAAATTTGTCGGTCGGAATGTTTCCAAAATTGTTGCTTTTTTCTCTTTTTTGCGATTGTGACATCTCACATATGGAGATGTCACCTGTGTTGTTCTTGCCTGTTTGGAGTGCTGGTTTCACCCCTGTGTAGTCTGGCGTTTTCCCTATCGTGCGGGGAATGTTTGGCTGATTCCTTGCTCGATGTGCTCCAACTGGACCTCCACGCCGAACTTGCGTGAGATGTGCTCCGCCAAGTGTTGGGCCGAATAGACCGACCGGTGCCTGCCGCCCGTGCATCCGCAGGAGAACATCAGGGAGGTGAAGCCTCGCTCCATGTAGCGGAGGACGTGCGCATCCGCCAAGGCATAGATATGCTCTAGGAAGTTCTTGATCTCATCGTTGGATTCGAGGAAGTCGATCACAGGTTTGTCCAATCCGTTCAGCGGTTTGTATTGGTCGTATTTGCCTGGGTTATGCACTCCCCGGCAGTCGAACACGTAGCCGCCCCCGTTGCCGGAGTCGTCTGCCGGTATCCCTTTCTTGTAGGAAAAACTGAACACCTTGACTTTCAGTGTTTTATTATCTGGCAATGGCTTGCTTTGGAACTGTGGCAGTTCAGTCAGTTGCCGCAAGGTCTGGACAAGGTACGGGAAGTCCGGGTAGGTATGTTGCTGGAGCAAGCCCTTTAGGTTGTTGAGGGCGAATGGAATGCTCTCGATGAAGTGCGGCTTGCGCTCGTAGAGCCCGCGGAACCCGTAGGCGCCTAATACTTGGATGGTGCGGAAGAGCACGAAGACGGAGAGCCGCTCCCTGAATTTCGCACCGTCGATAGGGGTGTAGCGGTTGGCCGATTGGATGTAGGTCTCCACGATCTTCTCCCGCAACGAATCGGGGAAGTTGGCTTTCGCCTGCCAGGCGAAGGAGGCCACGTCGTAGTATATCGGTCCTTTCCGTCCGCCTTGAAAATCAATGAAGTAGGGTTGCCCCTCCTTGATCATGATGTTGCGCGACTGGAAATCTCGGTAGAGGAACGTCTCGCTCGGTTCTGCTAAGATGGCGTCGCTCAGCTTCTCGAAATCTTCCTCTAATTTAGGCTCGGAGAACTCTATCCCGGTGAGTTTCAGGAAATCATACTTGAAGTAGTTGAGGTCCCAGAGGATGGATCGACGGTCCATTTCGGGGATGGGGAAGCAGACGGAGAAGTCCAGCCCTTGCGCCCCCTTGAACTGCAGGTCGGGTAGGAGGGCTATCGTTTTGAGAATGAGAGACTCCTCCTTTTCGCTGAATTGTCCGCTCTTGATGCCCCCTTGGATGAGGCTGAAGAGGGAGTCGTCGCCCAAGTCCTCCTGCAGGTAGAAGCGGTTGTCGTCGGAGGCGAGGATGAGTCTAGGCGTGTTGAGGCCCTTCTCCGTGAAGTGTTTCGCTAGGTGGATGAAGGCTTTGTCCTCCTCTTCGTTGGTGCCTTCCACACCGATGAGGGAGTGGTGGGCGGATTTCAGCCTATAATATTTCCTGTTGGATCCTTCTCCTTTTATTTTTTCGCAGAGGGGGGTCTCTCCTGTTGCTTTCTCGAAAAGTGCGATTAATTCTTTCATTCTGATTTTTTATTTTTAACAAAGGTAGTTAATTTTGCACTATGCTCGTGTTTAATACTACATATTTGGTGTCTAAAGCGTCGGAAAATGATTTTTTGGCGTGGATGAAGGCGGTCTATGTACCTGCTGTACAGAAGATTGGCCTGTTGGGCGCCCCTCGGTTGTATAAGGTATTGGTGAGCGAGGAGGAGGGTATCACCTATTCCTTGCAGTTTGATGCGTCGACGGTGGCTGATATGTCTAAGTTCAAGAACCAACACTTGCCGGAGTTGGAGCAGATGCTCTTCCGCAGGTTTGGCGAGTCAGTGCTCCATTTTTCCACCTATCTGAAGTCTTGTGAGATATGAGTCCTGTGAAAAGAGTTATGGCGGAACGCATCATTTTGGGGATTGACCCGGGTACCAACCTCATGGGCTATGGTGTCCTGCGTGCTGTGGGAAACAAGCCGGAATTTGTGCAGATGGGTGTGCTGGACATCCGCAAGGTGGGCGACACCTACATGAAGCTGAAGGCGGTCTACGACAAGGTAATCGAGTTGGTGGAGACCTATTTGCCGGACGAGTTCGCCATCGAGTCGCAGTTTTTCGGCAAGAATGTGCAGTCCATGCTCAAGCTGGGCAGGGCGCAGGGTGTGGCGATTGCGGCGGCTTTGCAGCGTGACCTTCCCATCGCGGAGTATGCCCCGCTGAAGATCAAGATGTCCATCACGGGCAATGGTGCGGCGTCGAAGGAGCAGGTGGCTTCCATGCTGCAACGCCAGCTGAACATACCTGCCGAGGCGATGGAGAAACACTTGGACGCTTCCGATGCGCTGGGTGTGGCGTTGTGCCATTTTTACCAGATCAACCGCGCCGTTCCGGAAAAGCATTTCAATAGCTGGAAGGACTTCGCCGCGAAGAACGAGAAGCGGGTGAGCGGTTGGAAAGAGTTTTTGGAGGAAAAAGGGAAAAAGGAGTAGTCATGGAATATACTAGGTTTGAGACTGATAAGGTGATTGCTGGCATGGAGAATGTCCGCATGGACTGTGCCCGGTTCGAACATGTGCCCGGTTCGGACGAGTCGTTCTCCATGTTGCGCATCGTGCGGAAGGACCTTCCGTTTGGAGAGCAGGCTGAGACCCTTTTCTCCTTGCTGGATCATCTCCTGAAACGGGAGGATGGACAGACGGCGGTGTTTGTCCGTTTTTTCTTGAGCGATGCCGCCAACCAAGAGGCTGAGGTATTGCGCCGATGGAAAGCACTGGGCGTTGTCTGCCCCGTCTCCGTGGTTCAGCAACCTCCTTTGGATGGTACGAAGTTGGCTGCATGGGTCTATTCCATAGCGGGGGCTTCGGTGACCTGCTCGGATGATTTGTACAAGGTGAAAACCGCATATTATACCCATTATTGGATGGTCAACGGAACCTGCCCGGAGGCTGATTCCGCCCACCAGACCTCTGCCTTGTTGGAGGGATATGAGGCCTCGTTGAGGCGGGTGGGATGCGACCTGCCGAACCATTGTGTGCGCACGTGGTTCTTCGTCCAGAACGTGGATGTGAACTATGCAGGGGTGGTGACCGGCCGTCGAGAGAATTTCTTGGGCATAGGCTTGAACGAGCATACCCATTACATCGCCAGCACCGGCATCGAGGGACGGAGCGCAAATCCGAAAGCCTTGGTGCGGATGGACGCGTATGCGGTGGCGGAGTTGAAGCCTGGGCAGCAGCAGTACCTCTATGCCCGCACCCATCTGAACCCTACGTCGGAGTATGGGGTCACCTTTGAGCGAGGGGTCAAGGTGAAGTATGGAGACCGTTCTCACCTCTACATCTCAGGCACAGCCAGCATCAACAATAAGGGTGAGGTGGTGTATGTGGGTGATATACGGAAGCAGACGGAGCGTATGTGGGAGAATGTGGAGATGCTTCTCGGGGAGGGCAACGCCTCGTTCGACGATGTGGCCCAGATGTTCGTTTATTTAAGGGATACAGCTGATTATGAAGTGGTTGAGGAGATGTTCGAGAAACGTTTTCCGATGATTCCGAAGGTGATATTGTTGGCGCCCGTCTGTCGTCCCGCTTGGCTGATCGAGATGGAATGTTTGGCGGTCGTGCGGGAGGAGAACACCGAATTCCAACTTTTTTAGGGGGAAACCATTGTTTGATTCCGATGGTTTTTGAACCATCATTAGGCGCAGATATGTTAAAACGGAAAATTTTAGATTGCGCCTTGTTTGAATATAGAATAAAAACGCATATATTGCGGGTGAAATGTGTAATGCAAGTGTAATCGTGTATGAGTAAAGAGAAATTCGTTTTGGAGTATTCGTTCGGGCATGTCTCGCCTGAGGGGTTGTGGACTAGTCTCAGTACGCCTTCCGGCTTGTCTTGTTGGTTCGCAGACAAGGTGTTCAAGGAGGATGGTGTATTGAACTTCGTGTGGGGTAAGTCAGAGGCGCAGAAAGCTGAGGTGCTGCATCACAGAAGCGGTTTTTACATCCGTTACCATTGGTTGGATGATGAGAACCCGAAAAGTTATTTCGAGCTGAAGATTTTGTGTGACGAGCTGACGATGGATGTGGTTCTTGTGGTGACGGATTTCAGCGAACCAGATGAGAAACAGGAGGCCATTGATTTGTGGAATAATCAGATAGCCTCTTTGAAAAAGGCATTGGGTGCTTGATTTTTTTGCTAACTTTGCACTCGAATAGAAGAGTAGGTGATGCGTTTAAAAAGACTTTATTCGTTTTTGTTGTCGGAATTCTTTGGCACATTCGGGGCGACGTTCTTCGTGTGCTTGTTTGTCGTGCTGATGGAGTTCCTTTTCCGTTATGTGGATGAGATGGTGGGGAAGGGTCTTGCTTTCTCCGTCCTGTTTGAGTTTTTTTCTTACGCTGCATTATCGTTGGTGCCGATGGCACTGCCTCTTGCGATTCTACTTGCTTCGCTGATCACGTTTGGCGGGTTCGGCGAGAGATTGGAGCTCTTGTCCATGAAGGCGGCGGGCATCTCCTTGACGAGGATTATGCGTCCTTTCTTGATTGTGATGTGCTTCATGAGCATTGGAATTTTTATATACTCCGAGCTGGCGATACCCGCTATCCAGACGAAATTGTGGACCCTGCTCTATTCCATGAAGTCCAAATCTCCTGAGGTTGAGATTCCTGAGGGATCGTTTTATTCGGGCATTGAAGGGTATAATTTTTATGTGAGGAGCAAGGACAACAGCAAGAAGTTGCTCTATGACATCAAGATATATGATTTTTCGAAGGGTTTCGATAACGCGGTGGTGATGGCGGCCGATTCGGGTCGGCTCAAGTCCTCCGACGATAAGCTGAGCATGGTGCTTATGCTCTATAGCGGCGAGTCGTTCGAGAACCTGAAGGAACAGAACACCAGCGCAAGCAGTGTGCCGTACCGTCGTGAGACGTTCTCCTACAAGGAGGTGCTCATCGACTTCGACGCTAATTTCAGCCAAATGGACGAGTCTGTCATCTCGAACAAGTACATGGGTAAGAACTTGTCGGAATTGACCTACGCCATAGACTCCATGATGCATCATGCGGATAGCCTGGATCATGCGATGCGTGTGCTCTATATCCCTACGTATTTTGACAGGGGATTGATGAGCATCAATTCCATCACGCAGTATGATTCCCTTCCTGAATATGGAGGATATACCTTCGAAAAACTGACGGTGGGGCTCTCTTCGAACGATATGATGGAGGTCTATAAACGTGCGGTGAGGAATGCGAACAGGATGAAGATTGACATACCATTCGTCCATATGGCTAAGTTCTCCGACGTGAAACGGTCGCATAGGTTCGACATCGAGAGACATAGGAAGTTCACCTTGTCTTTAGCCTGCATCGTCTTCTTCCTGATCGGTGCGCCGCTCGGTGCGATTACGAAAAAGGGAGGTATCGGCTTGCCTGCAGTCTATTCCATCATCCTTTTCATCCTATATTACGTTATTGACAATACGGGTTATAAGATGGCGAGGGATGGCGTGTGGATGGTTTGGCAGGGCGTATGGCTTAGTACGATGGCCTTGTTGCCGTTGGGTTTGTTCTTAACCTACGAGGCGGCGAGAGACCGCTCCATCAATATCTCTATGCCTGCCTTCCTGAAAAGGTGGTGGAAGAAGAAGTTTGGAGGCCAGACTAATGATGACTTTGACGACCAGACGCAGAATTGATCCCCCCTGGACGGGTGACAGACGGAGGTGCCGTCAGCGTTTTGTAATGTTTTGCTGTTGAATGGATTTGAATATATATATTTGAAATGGAAAAATATAAGTTGAACGATATTGAAGAGGCGATAGAGGATTTCAAGGAGGGTAAGTTCCTGATTGTGGTGGATGACGAGGATAGGGAGAATGAGGGGGACTTCATCACCGCAGCGGAGTTGATCACGCCGGAGAAGATCAATTTTATGCTGAAAGAGGGGCGTGGCGTTCTTTGCGCCCCTATCACTTTGACGCGTTGCGCCGAACTGAAATTGGACAAGCAGGTCTTTAATAATACATCTGTGTTGGGTACTCCTTTCACCATCACGGTGGATAAACTGGAGGGCTGTACTACGGGTGTTTCGGCTGCTGATCGCGCCGCTACGATCCGTGCGTTGGCTGACCCTAATTCGGTGCCTGAGACCTTTGGTCGCCCAGGCCATGTGAACCCGTTGTATGCGCAGGACAAAGGTGTCTTGCGTCGTGCCGGACACACGGAGGCGGCCGTCGACTTGGCTCGCCTCGCAGGGCTTCATCCTTGCGCCGCGCTCATCGAGATCATGAACGAGGATGGTACCATGGCGCGCCTTCCGCAACTGATGGAACGTGCCAAAGAGTATGATATGAAGATCATATCCATCCGTGACCTGATTGCTTATCGAATCAAGTCGGAGTCATTGGTGGAGAAGGGGGAGACGGTGCATCTGCCGACCCAATATGGTGATTTCATGTTGACGCCTTTCCGTCAGAAATCCAACGGACTGGAGCATGTGGCGCTGGTCAAGGGTTCTTGGAAACATGGCGAGCCTATCCTTGTGAGGGTTCACTCCTCATGTGCTACGGGCGATATCTTCGGTTCCCTCCGCTGCGAGTGCGGCGAGCAACTGAAGGTGGCGATGCAACGAATCGAAGCAGAGGGTAAGGGTGTCCTTATCTACATGAACCAGGAGGGCCGTGGTATCGGTCTGATGAATAAGATCCGCGCGTATAAACTGCAGGAGGAGGGATACGATACGGTGGATGCTAATGTCCATCTGGGCTTCCAACCTGACGAGCGTGACTATGGCGTGGGTGCGCAGATACTCCGTGAATTGGGTGTCTCGAAGATGCGCCTGATGACCAACAACCCGGTGAAGCGTATCGGTCTGGAAAGCTTCGGTCTGGAAATCGTGGAGAACGTGCCGATCGAAATCAAACCGAACAAGTACAACGAGTTCTATATCAAGACGAAAAAGGAACGGATGGGGCATGACCTCCATCTTTGATTGAGTGAATTTAATACTAACGTTAAACGTAAAAATAAATAAAATGGTTTTAGGTGTGTTGTTACAAGCGGTGCAAGCGACTGAGGCTGCCGCTGAACCGGAAGTCGCAAGTCTGAGTATATTCGAATTGGCCAAGGCGGGTGGCTGGATCATGATTCCGTTGCTGCTCCTGTGCATGTTGGCTGTCTACATCTTTGTGGAGCGTCTGCTCGTGATCCGTAAGGCTTCCGTGAAGGATCCTACCTTCATGGATAAGATCAAGGACTATATCAATGAGGGCAAAATCGATGCCGCACTTACTCTTTGCAGAAAGACGGATACGCCTTACGCACGTATGATCGAGAAGGGTATCATGCGTTTGGGCCGCCCGATGAATGACGTCATGGTGGCTATCGAGAACGTGGGTAACCTGGAGGTGGCTAAGCTGGAGAAGGGACTCTCCCTCTTGGCAACTACCGCTGGTGGTGGTCCGATGATCGGTTTCCTCGGTACGGTGGTTGGTATGATCCAAGCTTTCTTCAATATGTCTAACGCAGGTAACAACGTGGATGTCAGCTTGCTCGCAGGCGGTATCTATACAGCTATGGTGACGACGGTCGGCGGATTGATCGTCGGTGTCATCGCCTACTTCGCTTATAACTACCTGATCTCCTTGGTGGATAAGGTGGTGAGCAACATGGAAGCTCGTTCCATGGAATTCATGGATATCCTGAACGAACCAGCTTAATTGACTTAATCGTAATTAGTTATGGCACTTAAAAGAAGAAGTAAGGCCGAGGCGGGTTTCAATATGTCTTCCATGACGGATATCGTCTTTTTGCTGTTGATATTCTTCATGCTGACCTCTACGGTGGTGCATCCGAACGCCATCAAGCTGATGTTGCCGCAGAGCAAGCAGCAGACTTCCGCTAAGCCGATCACCCGCGTGACGATCGATAAGGAACTTAATTACTACGTCGCATCCGGCAACGAGAAGGAGCGTCCAGTCTCTTTCGAGGAGATCGAGCCATTCCTGCAACAGCAGGTGCTCGACGAGCCTGACATGTATGTGGCGCTCTATGCCGACGAGACCATCCCGTACGGCGAAGTCGTGAAGGTGCTGAACATCGCCAACACGAATAAGTTTAAATTGGTTATCGCTACGAGACCTCAGAAATAATTTTGCGAATGGAGGATAATAATCAGAAACAGAAGGTTATTGCAATGGCTGTGACCATCGTGTTGCATCTGTTGTTGATATTGCTGATGTTCAATCTTTACCTTGAGCATAAAATCCCTGACACGGAGGAGGGCTTGGAGGTGGCTTTGGGTCTGGAGTCCCTGACTTCGGGCGCTGATGTGGCGGATGCCGCACCTGCTCCTGCCGAGGCCGCTCAACCTATTCCTGCGCCTCAGACGCCTACTCCCGCCAATGAGTCGTACCAGACTCAGGACATCGAGGAGTCTTTGGATATGCCTGACAAGAAGCCAAAGAAGACGGAGGAGCAGTTGCGCAAAGAGCGGGAGGAGCGTGAGAAACGCGTCGCCGAAGAGAAGCGCAGACAGGAGGAGGCCCGTAAGCTGGCGGAGGAGAAACGTAAACAAGATAGCATCAAGAACGCTATCGCCCAGAAAACAAAGGGCTTGAAGGGATTCGGCGCCGGCGGTAACGGTACGGACGCTAACTCGAAGGGCATGGGCGACGGCTCCGGCAGTGGCACGAAGGGTAATCCGTTCGGTCGTGATGGCTCCACTTCCACCAACGGGGCGGCTAACTCCGGCAGCAACCCTTCTTGGAACTTGGCTGGACGCTCGATCAAGGGTTCGCTTGTACGTCCGAATTATGTCTCTCAGGAGGAGGGTAAGGTGGTCGTCAACATCAAGGTGGATAAGAACGGTAATGTGGTGAACACGAGCATTGATAGGGGCACGAATACTACTGACCCTGCTTTGCTTCGGGAGGCTCAGGTGGCTGCCAAGAAGACGAAGTTTTCTCCTCGTACGGATGGCAGTGAGAACGACCAGTCCGGTACGATTACGTATAATTTTATTTTGAATTAGGATATGAATGCATTTGTGTTTTTGGCGGATGGTTTCGAGGAGACTGAGGCTATCGCTCCGATTGACGTCATGCGTAGGGCAGGCGTCAATGTGGTAACGGTTTCCATCATGGGAAGGAAACTGGTGAAGGGTTCCCATGGCATCAACGTCGAGGCGGATGCTTTGTTCGAACAGACGGATTTCTCCGCGGCGGGCATGTTGGTTCTTCCTGGCGGAATGCCTGGCACCAAGAACTTGGCCGCGCACGAGGGTTTGGCTCAACTGCTCACTGCCGCCGCTGGCAAGGATGTGATCTTGGGCGCTATCTGTGCCGCTCCGTCCGTCTTCGGAGGCTTGGGCTTGCTGAAGGGCGAGAAGGCAACTTGCTACCCTGGCTTCGAGGAGTACCTGATAGGTGCGGAGGTGAAGAAGGAGCCGGTTGTGGTCTCTAACCAATTCGTCACCAGCCGTGGTGCGGGTACCGCTATGCGCTTCGGCCTCGCTTTGGTCGCTAAGGTGAAGGGGCAATCCTTCGCGGATGAGTTGGCGGCTGCGATGGAGTTTAAATGAGTCTGAATTTTATGTTTAACTTAATATAGTATTGTTATGAAAAGTAAATTGTTAATGCTTTTGTTGGCTGGTTTCTCTATGATCATGTTGCCAGCTTGTGGAGATGATGATGATGACGCGAAGTCTGACTCTCTTGAGTTCTCAGCTATTACTGGTACTTACCATGGTACGTTGACTACTTCCGGTGCGCCTGTTGCTGACAACTTGGGTGTTGTGGTATCTGCCAATGCTGAAACGACGAATGCTATTGACTTGACTTTGGAGCCTATCACCATCATGGGCATTGAGGTGAAAGATTTGGATTTCAAGGCTTTGCCATGCTCATATGACGCAGCTGCAAACACTTGGTCATTCACTGCTGATAACTTGCATGTCGCTTTGCAAGGAGGTGCTGTTGAGGCTGACGTTAATGTTGAAAAGGGTACATTCTCTAAGGATGGCAAGTTGGATTTCACCATCAACGTTAACACAGGAACGCTTAATCTTAAGATGGATTACAACGGGAAAAAATAAGTTTAGGCTAGTGTATGCTAAATGGAAAGCGGCTCAGTTTTGGGCCGCTTTTTTATTTTTAGTCTTTGAATTCCAGCTTTAATTGTGGGTCGATGAGGGTGAAGCTCATGCGGTGGTGTTCGGTCGGACCGAACTGCTCGATGGCTTGCCTATGTGCCTTGGTCGGATACCCTTTGTTCTTTGTCCATTGGTAGGCCGGGTAGTCTGCCGCTATTTTGTTCATGTAGTCGTCACGGTAGGTCTTGGCGAGGATTGAGGCGGCTGCGATGGACATATACTTGCCATCCCCTTTTACCACGCATTGGTGCTTGATGCCCTCGTAGGGCCTGAAACGGTTACCGTCTATGATGAGGTGCTCCGGCCTGACCTTCAGTTCGTCGATTGCTCTGTGCATGGCGAGGAAGGAGGCGTTCAGGATGTTTATCTTATCGATCTCCTTGGCGGATACGATGCCCACCGCCCATGCCACCGCTTGCTCCTCGATGATAGGGCGCAGGGCGTAGCGTTGCTTCTCGGTGAGTTGTTTGGAGTCGTTCAGCAGGTCGTTCTGGAAATCAGGCGGAAGGATGACCGCCGCTGCGAATACGGGTCCTGCCAAGCACCCTCTTCCTGCCTCGTCGCACCCGGCTTCCATGACGTTCTCTTTCAGAAAGGGCAGTAGCATATCATGATTGTTTTAGAAGTTCCTTGGCGTTTTGCACGGCGGCGTCCGATAGGGCGGATCCGCTGAGCATCTGGGCGATCTCCGTAACCCTCTCAGCTTCGTTCAGGCACTTGATGCGTGAGTGGGTGGTCGTTTCGTCGTCCTCCTTGTAGACTTTGTAATGGGTGGCTCCTTTGGCGGCTATTTGGGGTAGGTGCGTGATGCTGATCACCTGCATCTTCTCGCCCATGGATTGCATCAGGGCGCCCATCTTGTCCGCCACCTCGCCAGACACTCCGGTGTCGATTTCGTCCATGATGACCGTTGGTAATTCTTCCGACCGACATAGGATGGATTTTAGCGCAAGCATGATGCGTGACAGCTCACCGCCTGAAGCGACGTGAGCGATCGGTTGCAGCGTGGCGTTCTTGTTGGCGGCGAAGAAGAATCGTACCGCATCCTTGCCGAATGCTTCAAGCTGAGCCAGCGGGGTTATCCGCACCTCCAGTTTAGCGTTCGGTATGCCTAGACTATGAAGTATGTTTTCGACGGACTCTTCCAACTGAGGCTTCGCGTCCTGCCGTTTCTGGCTGATCTCCTTTGCCATCGTCTCCAACTGTTCCTCCAGTTGGGCGATTTCCTTCTCCATGAGTTCCGTCGTCTCCTCCGAGTTGTCCATCTCCGCTATTTGCTGTTCGAAGGAGGCTTGTATCTCCAGCAGAGCCTGCAAAGACTCCGCATGGTGCTTCTTTTCGAGCGTGTAGATGAGGTCTAGGCGTTGGCTGACCTGTTCCATCCTTTGCGGGTCCACGTTCACGTCCGCCAGCTTCTGCTCAATCTCACGCGACAAGTCCTTCAATTCGATGAGGCAGCTTTCCGCCCGTCCTTGTATGTCGGAGTAGGTCTCGGAGAATTGTGCGATGGAAGACAAGGCGGAGGTCACCTCCTTCAGGGAGGAGCAGATGTTCTCCTCTTTGTCGGAGAGTAGCCAAGTGGCCTTGGATAGTGCCTCCTTCATCTCAGAGGAGTGGGAAAGTACGTTGATCTCTTCCTCCAGTTCCTCCTGTTCGTTCTCTGAGAATCCCGCATCGTGTAGTTGTTTCAGCTGAAATTCCAGGTAGTCCCTGTTGGCGTTCCTTTCCTCCAAGGAGGTGCGGAGCTCTTTCAGGCGCTTTTTCTTGGCCGCATACTGCCCGTAGACCGTGCCATATGCCGAAAGCTCCTCTTTCAGGTTGGCGTAGGCGTCCAGCACATGCAGTTGGAAGGCGTCCTCGTTCAGCAGGAGCGTCTCGTGTTGGGAGTGTATGTCGATGATGTGGGAGGTTATCTCCTTCAGGGCGGTGAGGGCCACCGGTGTGTCGTTGATGAAGGCGCGGGACTTGCCGTTGGGTGCGATTTCCCTGCGGATGATGCAGGTCTCCTCATAGTCCAAGTCATTCTCCTCGAAGAAGGGTTGCAATGCGTAGGCGGAGAGGTCGAATTCAGCTTCCACCACGCACTTTTTCTCTGTGTCTTTGAGCGTTTTTGTATCCGCTCTTTGTCCTTGTATGAGTCCTAACGCCCCTAGTAGGATGGATTTTCCGGAGCCTGTCTCACCTGTGATGACGGAGAATCCAGGGTTCCATTGCACATTCGTCTTCTCAATCAGTGCGTAATTCTCTACAGACAGGGACTTCAGCATGGCTTGAGTGGATTAATTCAGCAACTCTTGGTATTTGTTGCTTTGTGTAGGCAATATGCTTTGTAGGATCTCGTACACATCCTTTTTCTCTTTGGAAGTGGCTGGTTTGAACATGTCGAGTAGTTCGTTCAGTTTCGCCTCCACGAAGAGTTGCAGTGCGATGGAGTAGGGAACAGCCCTGTTCATCTCCTTGAGGTAAGGCAGGTTGTTGAAGATGTTCGTTCTTCCCTTCTCTACGCTGTTCACCATTTCGTCCAAGCCGAATCGGTGGTATTCGTACATGATGTCCCTCAGTTTCTTCAGCCGCTCGTCTTGGTAGTTGCTTACGAGCGCATATCGGTTTCTGTCGCTGTCGAATGCCTTCCAGCCTGGATCGTCGGAGCTTTGGGCCAGGGAAACGATCAGTTCAGCCTTCTCGAAGTAACGGCTACCCCCGTATCGGCTGAAGGAGTCGAAGTGGAGGCCCAATATGATGTTCATGTAAAAAGCGACGGTGGAGAGCAGGTTGTTCTCGTAGACGTTCTCGTCGAACTCTAATTTCTGGTACTGTGAATAGTTGAACGTGAAGTTATTGTCCTGGAAGTTGAACAAGGTCGTCGTGTAGCCCGAGTTGTAGACGGGGCGGCTTGCCTGCACCTGTAGTTGACCCGAGTAATTCTCTCCGGCTGTTTTATCAAGGATAAGGACGAAGTTGCACTCGATGCGCTCCTCCTCTGTGAAGGTGGCGTCCGTCCATCTTCTGGAGTTGATGAACTCCGTCAGAGCTTGGGACATCTCGTCGTAAATCTCTCGGTTGGTGCTTGTTCCTCCGATTTGGTCCGCATTGACTCTGACGTAGGCCTTGACATCCTGCGCATGGCAGGCGAAGGCGCACGATAATGTGAGCAATACGGTGAGTGCTCTTTTTATAATCATTCTCTTCATATTCATTTCTTGTTCATTAGCGACAGGGCGTGGTCGATGATATCCTTTGCCACCTCCTTTTTAGGCTTCAGGTCGTAGGCGTGTTTGTCACCGTTTCTGTCGAATATGGTTATTTTGTTCGTGTCGTGACGGAAGCAGGCGTTCTTGTCGTTCAACGAGTTCATCACGATGAAGTCCAAGTTTTTACGTTCGCATTTGCCTACTGCGTTCGTCTCCTCGTCGTCCGTCTCTAGGGCGAATCCGATCATCATCTGGCCCTTGCGTTTCATCTTGCCTAAAGCGGCGGCGATGTCTTGGGTCGGGACGAGGTCCAATTGCATGGCGCCCCTCTTCTCCCGCTTGATTTTGTGGTCTTCTTTGTTCGCTGGGGTGTAATCCGCCACAGCGGCACAAAGGATTTCGATGTCTGCGCTCTCCGCTGCTTTCACGGCGGCTTCGTACATCTCTTGGGCGGACTCCACCGATACGCGATGGATGTTCGGATGCTTAGGAGAGAGGGATACCGGACCGGAGACGAGGGTCACTTCCGCTCCTCTTGCCGCACATTCTTCCGCCAGGGCGTAACCCATCTTTCCGGAAGAGTAGTTGCCTATGAAACGGACGGGGTCTATCTTTTCGTATGTCGGACCAGCGGTGATCATCACTTTTTTGCCGGATAAGTCTTGTCCCTTTTTGAAATATTGTTCGATGAACGCTGTGATGGTTTCAGGCTCCGCCATTCTTCCCTTCCCGGACAATCCGCTGGCGAGGAAGCCCTCCTCCGCATCGATGATGAAGTTGCCTCTTTCCTTGAGCAGTGCGATATTTTTCTGCACAGCTGGGTGGGCGTACATGTCCAGGTCCATGGCCGGTGCGATGAAGACCGGGCACTTGGCGGATAGGTAGGTGGTGAGGAGCAGGTTGTCCGCGATGCCGTTCGCCATCTTGCCGATGGAGTTGGCGGTGGCGGGGGCGATGACGTAGGCGTCCGCCCAGATGCCTAAGGAGACGTGGCTGTTCCATTCCCCGTTCTCAGGGTTGAAGAAGTCCACCATGATTGGATTTTGGGAGAGCGTGGCCATCGTGAGAGGTGTGATGAATTGTTTCGCCAAAGGGGTCATGACCACTTTGACGTTCGCACCTCGTTTCTTCAGTTCTCTGACCAGTGAGGCGGTTTTGTAGGCCGCTATCCCACCTGTTACTCCGACTATGATATTTTTTCCTTCCATGGTATACGTCAGTTATCCGTGTTTCACTCTTCTTCTTCCGTAAATAATTTCTCTTTTATCTCACCGAAGAAGAAATAGGCGATGATGGCTAGGCATGACAGGAATCCGCCTATGAATCCGCCATTGATGATGCCCTTCAGCTTGCGCATCTTGTCGTTCGAAAGAGGAAGCCTTGGTTCGTCGATTATTTGAATGAAAGGTGTCTCCTTCGCCAAATTCAGTTTCAGTACCTCCAGGTTTTTCAGCATTTCAGTGTAGGTGTTGCTGAGGATCTGTATGTCTGTGTCGATTTTCCATTGCGTCACAGAGACCATTTGCCCGTTGGCGTTTCTGTTCGCGTCCGCGAAGCTTGCGCGACGTGAGAAGCATTGGTCGAGCTTCCTCCTTACAGAATCAGCTTTTTCCTGGAATGTGTCTATGTTTTTCCTCGCGAGGGAAGTTTTGGTGTCGATGTAGAAGTTGGACACCTCCTTCAGGTGGGCGGACGAAAAATCCCTGGCGAATTCTTCGTTCGTGTAGCTGAACGAGTAGTTCATGAAAGAGAGTTTCTTGTCTCTCCTTGCGGCCGATATGTTTCGGGAAAGTAAATCGGCTGCCATTTTGTGGAGGATACTATCCTGCGCACGGCTGAATGTCTCACGTTCTTGTCCGTAAGGGAAAGAAACGTCACAGATGGATACGATGCCAGACTTCTCCTCTTTCGCCTCTCCGTTGGCGCATTTTGCTCTTACGCTGTCGCATATCAGGGCATATTCGATGAAGGTGATGGTGTCACCGTTGTATTTAGTCGGAGAGAGTAATGTCTTTTCGATCAATGCGTATGATTTGATGAGTTCAAGGACATTGTCGCCTGAGAATGCATCCATGGAGTTTCCTCCGAGATTGAGCAGCGATGACAGTCCGCTTATGCTGGAGGCGGAAGAAGAGGGACCTCCGACGGTGAACGAGTATTTGGCGGTGTATGTCGTCTGTCTGTTGCAGGCGTAGATGAGTCCGATGATTCCTCCGATGACGCCAGCCGCCACGACGAACCATTTCTTGTCCCATATTACCGTGAAATATTTTTTCACCAATGAGATAATCTCCTTCACGGAAATCTTGTCTCCTTTCTCTTCCTCTTCGTTGAGGAGCTTCATTATGTCGTTTATATCACTCATTCTCTCTTGCTTTTACTCTTTCGCCACGGATATCGCTGTCACGACGACGGATGCCATGGTGATGATTGAACTTGAAATGGATACGATGAATGTGGTTCGTTCCTTGCTGTCTGTCGATTTGTCTATCTTCTCAGGAACGTAAATGTGTGATCCTGGCTCCACATTAGGATAATTCTTCATCCAGAGGATGTGCTTCGTGGATGCGATTCTTCCGCTTGGGTAGGCCACGTACACGGATTTCTTCTTTGCGTTGCTGGTGAATCCGCCTGCTCCTTTGACGTAACTCCTGAGCCGTTTGGTGTTGTACACTTCTTTCCCAGGTACTTGGACAGAACCGCCGATGGTAATTGTTTGCATCTCCAAAGGAATGAAGATGACATCTCCATTGGTGATTTTCAGATCAGACTCTTCATCTCCTGGGTTCTCAAGGATCTTGTCGAGTTGGATGCCTACGAGATCTTGCCTTTCCATCAACTCTTTCCTGATCTTTTGTTTCATCTCGTCCTCTTCCGCATTGTTGAGCATCTCGATGATTTTTATATCCCTGCGCTTTTCCGCCTCTGTTCGGGTTGAATTACGGAGGAGGAACGCTCCCTTTGTGTAGGCGTATTGGGTGACACCTCCTGCCCGGGCTATTATGTCCGAAATCTTTTCTGTCTTGTCGGTGATGGCGTATACACCTGGTTGCCTTGCTTCTCCGACAATTTGTACTGTTCCTAATTTCTCGTATCCTTCCTTGATGCGTACGGTGATTTGATCGTTAGGCATAAGCTTGAAGTCTCCGTCTGCTCCGTTGAGCTCGTTGTCCAGGGATAGTAGGAAGACCTCGGACTTCTTCTTTCCGTTCTTCAACTCATTATCGTCCTGGATCATACGCACGACCTCTATCTTGCTCGGATCCGCGTTCTCCTCAAAACCTTTCGACAGGAATATCATGTCTCGGAGGGTGGCGTTCTCGTAGTATGGGAACGCTCCTGGGGAGAGTACTCTTCCCAGAACATAAATTTGTTTCTTGTACTCGAATTCGTTTTTGCCTCCGATCGTGACCACGTCCTCTTTCCGCAACTCGATGTTGAAGTTGCCGTCCATCAGGTCTTTCACGTTGAAGGAGATGATCTCAGGGGTGAGGTCTTCCTGCAGGCGGACGATCGTCGCGCTTCCCATGAAGGCGTCTTCCGTCAATCCGTCGGCTTTCTTCACCAGGTCTCTTAGCGACATCTTCTCTTCCAATGCGTAAACACCTGGTCGGAACACGCTTCCTGTGATTTGAACCCTATTGCTGTATTTCTCTAGGATTTGGCCTATGCGGTAGACATCTCCTGCCTGTGGGGTGAACATTCCGAACAACTCCTTGGAGACGTCCGCTACGCTCTTCTCTCCGTCGATGTTTCTTGTGACGGATATCCTCTCCGTGTAGGCTTTGTCCGTGAATCCTCCGCAATAGTCTATCAACTTCTGGAGCGTCTCTCCCTCTTTCACTTCATAGATTCCTTCTCTTTTGACCTCTCCGATGATCTCAACTCTTTTCCCGTAGGTGGGTACTTGAATGACGTCCTGGTCTTGAAGCGTCGTGTTGCTAGGCATTACTCCGTTCGTCAGGAATTCGTAAAGGTCAACCTTGGCGATCTCCTTGCCTCCGCGGATCACCTTTATGTTTCGCATCGAACCGTTGTTGGATGGTCCTCCGCAAGCGTTCAGCGCATTGAACACGGAAGAGACGGAGGTTAGCGTGTAGCTGCCTGGTGTGGTCACCTCTCCCATGATGTACACTTTGATGGATCTTATGTTGTTGATGGAGACTGATACGTTGGTCCTCCCGGTGTGGATGGAACTGTAGATCTCCGATAATTTTTTCTTGATGACTTTCTCTGCGTTCTCGATGGTGAGCCCGCTTATCTGCGCCACCCCGGCGTTCGGGATGCGGATGTTCCCTTCTTTGTTGACGGTCAAGTCGTATGTCGCCTCCGCCATGCCGAAGACGTCTATGTGCAATACGTCGCTTGGGCCGATTACATAGTTGCGTGGCGTCGCGACGGATTGGCTAGGCTCGAACGACACTTTGCTGTTGCTGAAAAGGGAGAGTCCGAATATGCGGTTGTCGTGTGCGTCAGACTCCAACTTCCTATTCTGTGCGGCTGTCTCGGCTATTTTTTCGCTCATTTCCGCAACTTCGACAGGGGAAGACTCTTGTGCCTCGATCTCGTTGATACGCATCTTCAGTTTTTCCCACTCTGCGGATGGCATCTTCCTCGCCTTCGCGATCTGCTCAATATCAGCTAGCGTATATCCCGCATCAGTGTATTTCTTCACGAAATCTGTAATCTGCGGGTCTTTTAATTGATCCACTTTGACGCTTTGTAGGTTGTTGATCGATATGCCTGCCGCGACTGAGAAGAATATAAAACCAAACAAGAAAATGGTGAATACGTTTAGTCTTTTTATCATATGTGCCAATTTGTTTTTATTCTAAGATGCAAAAATACTCTATTTTATTTATTTTCCATACGTTTTGGTTTTAAAAAGTGTTATGATAAGGGATTATCTTCCACTGTAATTATTGGCTGAAATCGATTGGCGAAGTGTTGGTTCGCATGTTTGCGCACTTCCTTCTTTTTGCGTAATTTCGCGGCTCGAAAATGTTTGATTATGATTTCAGTAGATGGCTTGACGGTTGAGTTCTCCGGCTCAACGCTCTTTGAGAATATTTCGTTCCAGGTGAACGAGAGTGACAGAATCGCCTTGATGGGCAAGAACGGTGCGGGTAAATCTACCTTGCTGAAGATCTTGGCGGGCGTGCAGAACCCTACCCGTGGATCGGTGACGGCCCCGAAGGGTACGGTGATCGCCTACCTGCCGCAACACTTGATGACGGAAGACCACCGCACGGTCTTCGAGGAGGCTTCGCTCGCCTTCGAGGAACTCTTCGCCATGGAACGTGAGATTGAACGGATGAACCAAGAGCTTTCCGAACGTACTGACTACGAGAGCGATAGCTATATGGAACTGATCGAAAAGGTCTCTACCCTGAGCGAGAAGTTCTACTCCATCGAGGAGACGAACTACGAGGCGGATGTGGAGAAGACATTGCTCGGTCTGGGCTTCGTCCGTGAGGATTTCAACAAGCCGACGAGCCAATTCAGCGGTGGCTGGCGCATGCGTATCGAATTGGCGAAACTACTGCTCCGTAAGCCGGATGTCCTCTTGCTGGACGAGCCGACGAACCACCTCGACATCGAGTCGATCCAATGGCTGGAGTCTTTCTTGGTGGAGAGCGGTAAGGCGGTCATCGTGATTTCCCACGACCGCGCCTTCGTCGATAACATCACGACACGCACCATCGAGGTGACCATGGGCCGTATCTACGACTATAAAGTGAACTATTCCCACTACCTGGAACTGCGCAAGGAGCGTCGCGAACAGCAGCAGAAGGCTTACGACGAACAGCAAAAGATGATCGCGGAGACGAAGGAGTTCATCGAACGCTTCAAGGGCACGTACTCTAAAACGTTGCAGGTGCAGTCGCGCGTGAAGATGCTGGAGAAACTGGAGATCTTGGAGGTGGACGAGGAGGATACCTCGGCTCTCCGCCTGAAGTTCCCGCCTTCGCCTCGATCGGGTAGCTTCCCTGTCATTGCGGACCGTGTGGGCAAGTCTTACGGTGATCACTTGGTCTTCAAGGATGCTTCGTTCACCATCGCACGTGGCGAGAAGGTGGCTTTCGTGGGCAAGAACGGTGAGGGTAAATCTACCATGGTGAAGTGCATCATGAACGAAATAGAGCATGAGGGCACGTTGACGTTAGGGCATAATGTGATGATCGGTTATTTCGCACAAAACCAGGCTTCCCTGATGGATGGAGAACTGACGGTCTTCCAGACGATCGACGACGTGGCGAAGGGGGAGATCCGCAATAAGATCAAGGACCTCTTAGGCGCTTTCATGTTCGGCGGAGAGAACTCGACGAAGAAGGTGAAGGTGCTTTCGGGCGGTGAACGTACCCGTCTGGCGATGATCAAATTGTTGCTCGAACCGGTCAACCTCCTCATCTTGGACGAGCCGACGAACCACTTGGACATGAAGACCAAGGATATCCTGAAGGCTGCCCTGAAGGATTTCGACGGTACGCTGATCGTGGTTTCGCACGACCGTGATTTCTTGGATGGATTGGTCACGAAGGTCTATGAGTTCGGACATCAACGGGTGACCGAACACTTGGAGGGCATCTATGAGTTCCTGAAGAAAAAGAAGATGGAGAGCCTCCGTGAGATAGAACGCAAGGACCGTTAATCGTTTCGCTTATTTCAGCCCTTCCGTGCCGACGCACACACCGTTGGCGAAGAATCCTATGTGCTTGTCGCTCAGCTCTGTGATGGTGTAGAATGGTTGTTCTTTCTTCCCCTTCTCAATGGCTGTGATTTGGTCGTCGGAGCCGTCCGATTGCAGGATGTACGTCCCGATTTTCACTGTCCCTACATTGACGAATCCTTTGTAGAGTTTGCTCTTCTCGGGGTCGCACGAAACCCAGCCGAATTTAGGGCTGAAGAGGGGATGGTCCAACGTGCAGGTGAGGCTCTTTCCGCTCTTGAAACGGTAGGTGACGAAGTCGGTGTGGTTCTTCTCGGCTACCGCCTTCACGATGCTCTTGCCCATTGTGTTGCTGGTGGTGTAGGACAATACTTCGTCCCCCTCTTTTATCTCTTCGATGTTCTTTTCGGAGCCGTCCGCCATCGTGATCTTCGTGCCTTTGACGAGGCAGTGCACGTCCAAACCGTCGAAATCCATTCTCTCTGTCGATACGGTCTGTGATACAGTCGTTTCCGCCAATGCGCATAGGGTGTAGGCCCAAAATGCTAAAATGAATAGTATGCTCTTTTTCATGGGTAATCCTCCTTTGATTTTTATAGGCTAGGCAAGCTCATGCCGTTAATTTTACGATAGAGGTCCAATGCGTAGATGTCGGTCATGCCCGACAGGTAATCCAGCACCGCCATGATTTTGCGGTAAGGGTCTTCGTTCTCGGTCTCATATTGCTCAGGGATACGGTTGATGAGTTGCCTTGAGTAGGCCTTGTCGGGGTTGAACACCGCATTGACCACCTTGTCGATGAGTGTGTGGATGATGTTGTAACCGGCTATCTCGATGTCCATCACCACATTGGACTTGTATATCTTCTTGAGGGATATCTCCTGGCACTGGCGGTAGGCTTTTCCTACCAGTTCGGACATGTCGTCGATGAGCGCTCCTTGGAAGGTCCCTTCCATGATGGCCTCCTCGTTCCGCAGGAAGGCGTTGGAACATTCGTCCACAAGCACTCCGATGACGGAGGAGCGCAGGTAGGCGATCTGCTCGTTCTCGTCGTCCACCGCATCCATGTGTTGGCGTTTCCTCGCCTGCTGTTCCTCCGTGAAAAAGGAGAGCAGGAGGTTCTTCGCCTCGTTGTTGCTGAGGAGTTTCAGCTTGTGGGCGTCCTCGATGTCCATGATCTCGTAGCAGATGTCGTCGGCCGCCTCCACGAGGTAGACGAGCGGGTGACGAGCGTATTTGTATTCGTCGAGGCGGATCATGCCGAGGTCCTCCGCTATCTTCACGAAATCCTCCTTCTCGCTCTGGAAGAAGCCGAATTTCTTCTTCTTGGCGCTGACATAGTCTGATTTGTACGGGTATTTCACGATGGAGGCGATAGTGGAATAGGTCAGGACGAACCCACCTTTCCTACGCCCGTTGAACTGGTGCGTCAGGAGGCGGAAAGCGTTGGCGTTTCCTTCGAAGTGGATGATATCGTTCCATTGGCTATCCGTCAGGTTGTATTTGCTTTTCAGCTCTTGCCCTTTTCCTTCGGAGAAGTAGGAGGCGATGGCGGTCTCCCCGGAGTGCCCGAAAGGAGGGTTCCCCATGTCGTGCGCCAGGCAGCCGGCTGAGATGATGGAGCCGATTTCAGTGATGCTTTCAGGTAGGCTCTCCCCGTATTTCTCCTTAAGGAGCTTCGCCACGGCATTGCCTAGCGAGCGTCCCACGCAGGATACTTCGAGGCTGTGCGTCAGCCTATTGTGCACGAAAATACTACCAGGGAGGGGGAATACCTGCGTTTTGTTCTGCAGCCTGCGGAAAGGGGAGGAGAAGATGAGCCGGTCGAAGTCCCGTTGGAACTCGGTGCGGTCTTGTTGTTTCTCGTCGTGGTAGTTCTCCAAGCCGAAACGCTTGGTGGTGATTAGTTTTTCCCAATCCATCTTCATGTCACACTCCTCCTGTATATCGTAAAATTTATATCACAAATATAGCAAAATTTTATGAGGAAAGCCATTTGCCCAGTTCTTCCAGGCTCATGCCCCTCCTTTCCGCATAGGCTCTTTTTTGGTCGTCGGCGATGGCCCCCACGATGAAGTAGAAGGCTTGCGGGTGTGCGATGTGTAGTCCGCAGATGGAGGCGTTGGGGCGCATGGCGCAGTTTTCGGTTAAGGTGATGCCGATGTCGCCTAGGTGGATGAGCTGGTCCGCCTCCCTGAGCAGGGAGATGTCCGGCAATGCGGGGTAGCCGAATGCGGGACGGATTCCCTTGGCCTGCGTGGTGTTGGCGTAGCCCCAGTACTCGGTGCGTATCTTTTCGTGGAGCCATTCGGCGGTTGCTTCCGCCAGCCTGTCGGCCACGCTTTTGATGAGCAGTGAGGTGTAGTCGTCGCCCTCCGCCTTGACCCTCTCCGCCCATTCGTCGCCTCCATGTACGGTGACGGCGAAGAGTCCGATGTAGTCTTTTTCGGGGGATATGAAGTCGACCATGGAGAGACAACAGTCTTTCCGTTCGCTGATGTGTTGCTGCCGAAGCATGGGGAATGAGGTGGTGCCCGATTCGTCGGTGAGGAGTATGCTATCCTCTGTGGCTTTCGCCTTGGAGAAGTAGACCATGGCGGATAGGGAGAATATTCCCTCCTTGATGCCCCTCCTGATTACCTCTTGCGCATCATGCATGAGTTGGTAGGCCTCTTTCGCCTTCTCCTGCTCCTCGGGGTGGTATCGCAGCAACCATTGCGTCTTGCAGGCGGGGCAGTCGCACAGCGTCTCCAGTCCTTTGAAGTCTCCCGTCACCCTCCAGGCATGGAAGAAGTAGCTCCAGTCTATCAGGGGAACAACGGAGAAAACATCGATGGAATCGATGATTTTCCTTCCGAGAAAGGTGGGGCGGACAGGAGAGTACATGTCGGGGGCTCTTTACTGGTTGACCTCCTGCAATGCTGATTCTCCTGCGTTGTTGCGTCTGCTGCTCAATTCCGTCGTGATGGTGTCCATCATCTCTTGGTTGAGCGGGTATAGGTACATTAAGAAGGCTCCTATGAGTGCGATGATGGCAGGGATCCAGCTCATCAGATGGATGATGCCCGGCACCGCGTTCTGTATGGCGATGGAGTCTTGTCCGTTGTATGCGTATATGCTCAAAACCCATCCGATGATGGCGCCCGCGATGCCTCCACCGAACTTCGTGGCGAAGGAGCCTGCAGAGTAGACGAGGCCTGTTGCCCGTCGTCCGTTCATGTATTCGGAATAGTCCGCCGCGTCTCCTAACATGGCGAAGAAGAGGGTAGGCATGATGGCTGCGGCACATTCAGAAAGACAGCCGACCGCGAAGATGGCGGAGGTGTCTTGAGGCCCGCAGAAATACAGGAGCGAGTTGATGGCTCCGGAAACGAGCAACGCTCCGATGAAGAGGTTCTTCTTGCCGAACTTCTTGCTGAGCGGACTGGTGATGGCGGCGCCGACGATCGAGGCGATCATCAGGGCGGTCATGTATCCTCCCGCCAACAATTGGTTGTGGATGTAGTGGGTGAAGTAGATGACTGTGATGCCTTGCTTCATGTTGTTGTATATGTTGAAGACCAATCCGACGATCAACAGTACCACCCATGGTTTGTTGTGGATCAGGTCTATCAGGTCATCCTTGATGTTCTCCTTCTGTGTGGCTGGCGGGGTCACCCGCTCCCGTGTGTGGTAGAAGGTGATGAAGAGGCAAAGGACGAGGATGATGGAGAGCGAATAGATCGCCTTGCTATATCCTTCGTTCTGGTTGATGAGGGTGATCGCGCCTGCGTTCTGTTGGTTATCTCCGATGCCGAACACCTTGGAGAGCATGGTGCTGATATCGGTCTTCCCCTCCTTGACATCCGCCTCTCCCTCTACGATGAAGGTGACAGGTTGGTTGGCTTGCAGGGAGAAACTCTTCCCGATCGTCGCGTCATCCTTTGGATCGTTTGCCAGAAGGAAGGTGGCGGTTCCACCCATCGTGTTGATATTCACGTTCTTGACATCTTCCGGTGACGTGATGGTCACTTCGAATTTTTTGTCGTCGATTTTCTGGATCTCCATGTCCGGGTTGATCTCTCCGTAGAGGGCTACGAGCAGCAATAGAGAAAATTGCACGATCATACCTCCCACGAATGCGCCTACCATGCGGAACGAGCCGATGCTGGTACGCTCCTTGTCGTCGCCTGTCATGACGGCCATCAAGGCTCCGTAAGGGATGTTGTTGGCTGTGTAGATGAGGGTGAAGAGAAGGTAGGTTGCGAATGCGTAAGCGGTTTTCCAGCCCATCGACCAACTCTCAGGGCAAGTGTAGAGCAATGACAGAATGACGCCGAGCGGGATGGCTGTCCAGAGGATCCAAGGCCTGAACTTTCCGAAACGGGTCTTGGTGCGGTCGCCGATCGCGCCCATGATCACATCCGTGAATCCGTCGCTGGTTCTTGCCACCAGCATGAGTGTCGCAACGATGCCCGGCGCTATGCCGAAGACATCTGTGTAGAAGATGAAGAGGAATACGGAGACACCGCGCCATGCGATGTTTGCGGACGCGTCGCCCAAGGCATACGCGATCTTTTCTCTGATGGATAGTTTTTCTGCCATATCTGTGATTATTTCCTTAATTTCTTAAAAAACTCTGTCATGAGTTGCGAACACTCCTCCTGCAGCACACCGGAGACCACCGCACATTTAGGGTGCAGGGCGTTGGGCGCATAGACGCTATAGCCACGCTTCGGGTCGGGCGCCCCGTAGACCACCTTGCTGATCTGAGCCCAACCGATGGCGCCGGCGCACATGACGCAAGGCTCGACGGTGACGTATAAGGCGCACTCTGCCAAGTATTTGCCTCCCAAGTAATCAGCCGCCATGGTGATGGCCTGCATCTCCGCATGAGCCGTCACATCGTGTAATGTCTCCGTGAGGTTGTGGGCCTTTGCGATGATTTGCTCGCCATGGACGATGACCGCACCGATGGGCACCTCGTCCTTCATTCCTGCCTTCTTCGCCTCAGCGAGGGCTTGCCGCATGTAATATTCGTCGTTCATGATTCTTCCACGTTGTCGAAGAGGGTTGGCGCATCCGCCTCGAACCTCCTTAAGACCTCAAGCATGATGAGCTCCCTGCAGAACTTGGCCTTGTTGGTGATTTTGTATTTCTGAAAATAACGTTGCAGAGCCCTCATTTCAGCATCGTTTAACGCAATGTTGATACGTTGGTCGCGCACCAGTTTTTTGCGGTCTGGCACCTTCCCCGTTTTTTTGCTGTTTTTGATTTTTTTCTCTGCCATATGTCCGCAAATTTAGTCTATTTCATCGATTTAATCCTATGCTTTTGTAGAGTTTTATGCAAAAAACATCTTTTTTTATTCTTTTTTTGCGTCAAATAAGATAAATTTGCAAGGTGTATATTTTTGAACGTGAATAAATTTGTAGGAATATGAATGTAAAATTAGGTTTGAAAAGGATTTTGTTGTTGTCATTTGTCGGCGCTTCGTTCTGCGCTGTTTCTTGTGACGACGATATTTTGAATAATCTGGGGTCTGACGATACGGTCGCCGCTTTGAAACAGGCGTTGACCATCGGTGCGAAGACGGCCGCCACGAATCTTGGACAGAAGGATGGTTACTACGGTGACGCATTGGTGAAGATCGGTATGCCACAGGAGGTTGCTACCGTTGCGGAACTGATGAGTACTGATGCCGGAAAGACGTTCTTGAAGGCTGTGGATGCGGAAGGTCTACAGACTGATAATTTGGTTGAATTGATGAACCGCGCCGCAGAGAAGGCCGCTCCTGAATCCGCGGAGATCTTTGCAAGCGCTATCACGAATATGACGGTCGCTGACGGCGAGTCGATCCTTTTCGGAAAATATACGAGCCAGTCTGCGGACGAGGAGGGTAATATTACCGCTACCTTCGGTTCTGATAAGGCGGCTACATCTTACTTGTACGACAAGACATACTCGGGCTTGCAGACTACATTTGGTGATGTTGTGACTGCTACGTTCGATCAGGTATCTGTGAGCGGTATGACATTGAACTCTGCTTGGTCATCCTTCTCTAAGGGCTATAACAAGGTCGCTTCTTTCAAGAGCTCCACGAAAGGTAAGTTGGCCATGGCTACCCTCAAGGTGGGTTTGGCTACTGCTGGCAAGTCTGCTTTGTACAACAAGGTGGATGCTATCCAGTCTGTCAATACGAACTTGGGCGAGTATGTGACTGGCAAAGCGTTGGACGGTTTGTTCACGAAGGTGGGCGACAAGGAAGTGGATATCCGCACGAATGCGGCTGCTCGTACGACCGACCTGCTGAAGAGGGTCTTTGGACGTCTGGATGAATGATCCGTTGGAGCAGTGCGCTGAACGGTTTTGTGGAACTCTTCTACCCGAGGCTCTGCGTGGGCTGTGGCAGAAAACTCTTCCACGATGAACGGTTCCTCTGTGTGGAGTGCCTCTCATCCCTGCCGTTGGCGCAGGTGCACGAATCGGCGGATAACTTTGTGGAGCAGCATCTCTACGGTAGACCTTACATCGAATCGGCCACGACGCTGATGATTTACGGGAAGGAGTCCGTGCCACAGAAGATTATCCATGAGATAAAATACCATGGTGCCAAAGAGTTGGCGAGAAACATGGGCAAAATGTTGGGAAGAGACATGAGAAACGGGCGGTTCTCCTCTGTGGATGTGATCGTGCCTGTTCCGCTCCATCCGAAGCGGTTGAAGTGGAGGGGCTATAATCAGAGCGAATGGATCGCCATGGGACTCGCAGAAGAGCTGGGAGTGCCGGTGCGGACGGATCTCGTCGAGCGAGTGGTGGAAACCTCCACGCAGACGACGAAGAATGCGGAGGAGCGTTGGACGAACGTGAAGGGAATTTTCTCCTTGAAGCAGGAGGTCCAGCTGCAGGATCTGGAGGGTCGACATCTGCTGATCGTGGATGATGTGATCACGACAGGCTCCACCTTGATGGCTTGCGCGGCCGCTTTCTCCCAGGTGAAAAATGTGAAGATTAGTGCCGCTTCGTTGGCGGCCGTAAATTAAATTTGATAATTACTAACACTAAATTTTATTTGAAATGAAGAAAATTAAATTTTTGCCGATCTTGATGGCTATGTTTTTGGGATTGTCTTTCGGTTTGGTTTCTTGTGGAGACGATGACGACAACAGTTCAGACAACAATCAAAATAAGGAATTTGTAGAGGCTGACGTTATCCAAAGCGGTCGTACTTTTTATTCTGACTTGGTGAAGGCTAAGGAAACCGGAAGCGAATCAGACAAGTTGCGTGTTGCCGCTGATGCTATTGACTATTCAAACAATAAGAACAATAGCGCTTGGACTACTAACTTCTTGGCAGGTGTTGTGATGGAGAAGTACAATGTGGATGACGCAAACGTTGCTAAGTCTGAGGAGTATATGAATAAAGTGGCTGATGTTAAGAACGTCTTGGACAACGGTATCACTTCCGATAATGTCGCTAACGCATTGGTTAGCTTGGCGAACTTCATCTCCAGCAAATAATCTCTAAAAAAACGGAGACAACCATGAAAATCACAAAATTGTTTATCATAGCGGTTCTTCCTCTTTCATTGGGACTGTTTTCTTGCGGCGACGACAACGTGAACGCGTATGAGTTGGGCCGTACGGTTGACTTCCCTGAAATGACTGCGGAGGCTCGCGGAACTAACAATGGAGAGACCTTGGCAAAGGCTTTGTTCTCTATCCGTGACACTGTCATCTCTGCCCAAAAGAAGAATTTGGTGCCGGTTGACGAAAGTACGGGTGAGCAAAAACTTTGGGACGAACCTATTTTCCGAGGAATGTTGACATCTCCATTGTCGCTTTCACAGCGTCCATATGAACTTTCCATCGAGAACCAGAACGATTCTTTGTGGATGAGGGGCTTTAACACTAGTCTCAATGCGAACTTGAAACTGAGTGCGGATAAGTTTACGGCTGTGATGAAGGATCTTTCTCAAATAGACTACACGGATATCGATTCGAATGAAAATGCGAGACTCTGCATGGAGATCGCATTGGCTCTGAAATGATTGCCGTTGATATCCACATGTGTGTAACTATAGGAAGTGTGTTCGGCTCTGTCCGTTCACGCTTCCTTTTTTTCCAAACTAGCGGACGATGATAGACCAGGCTACGGTTGATAGAATTTTTGATGCGGCTCAGATCGTCGATGTGGTGTCTGATTATGTCACTCTTCATCGGCGCGGGGCTAACTATACTGGTCTTTGTCCGTTCCACGATGAAAAAACGCCTTCCTTTTCTGTTTCTCCTGCCAAAAACATCTATAAGTGCTTCGGTTGCGGCAAGGGCGGTAACCCTGTCAACTTTGTCATGGAGATGGAGAACCTCTCCTACTACGAGGCGCTGAAATTCCTTGCGAAGAAGTACCATATCGACATCCAGGAGGAGGAACTGACCCAAGAGCAGATTGAGCAACGCACCGAAAGGGAGAGCATGATGGCGGTGACGGAATGGGCGCAGAAACATTTCACCCAGAACCTCTTCGAGACGCAGGAGGGAAAGTCCATCGGCCTTGCTTACTTCGCCCACCGTGGTTTCCATGAGGATACTATCCGTAAGTTCCAACTGGGCTATGCGTTGGACAAGCGTGACGCCTATACTGTTTTGGCGCAGGGCGAGGGATATAAGCGTGAATACCTGGAGAAGGTGGGCCTGACCATCGTGAAGGACGATAACTATGCCTTCGACCGTTTCCATGGCCGTGCTATGTTTCCGATCCACTCTATATCGGGCAAGGTTATTGGCTTCGGCGGACGAACGATGAAGAAGGACGATCCCGTGAAGTACCAAAACTCCCCGGAGTCGGATATCTACCACAAGGGCAATGTGCTCTATGGCATCTATTTCGCGAAGAATGCTATCATCAAGGAGAAGAAATGTTATATCGTGGAGGGCTATGCGGATGTCCTCTCCATGGTGCAGGCGGGCGTGCAGAATATCGTCGCTCCCTGCGGTACGGCGCTGACCGTCGAACAAATACGTTTGTTGCGGCGTATCGTCCCTTCTGTCGATGCGGACAGAATAGACGGTAATAAGAATGTCACCATGCTCTACGATGGTGATAGCGCGGGTGTGCATGCCGCCCTGAAAAACGGTAAACTGCTCCTTCAAGAGGGGCTCAATGCTAGGGTTGTCGTCCTCCCGCCTGAGGATGACCCGGATACTTTCGCACAGAACAACGATTCGTCGTATGTGCTGCAATATCTGGCGGAGAAGGAGCAGGATTATATCATCTTTAAGACGAATTACCTGCTGAAGGAGGCGAACGGTGACCCGATTAAGAAGGCGCAGACCATCACGGAGATCGCCCAGACCATTGCGGTGATCCCTGACCAGGTGAAGCGTTCCGTCTACGTGTCGGAATGCTCGAAACTGCTGGGCGTGGAGGAGAACCTGCTCCATACGACCATCGCCCAAAAACAGTGGACGAACACTGTCTCTAACGCTAATTCATCGAGCCCCATCTCGGATATCCAACAGGTGCCTACGCCTCCTGAAGGAGAGACGACTCCGGATGGCACGCAGACTTCTCAATCTCCCCAATCCCCAACCAATCGTGAACGTTACGAATTGACCCTTTCCGATAGGGCGGAGAAGGAGATCATCTACTACCTGGTCCGCTATGGAGAAGCGCCTCTTGGAATGGGGGAAAAGGATGGTGAGCCTTTCCAATTCCATGTGGTCACGTATATTAAGAGTGAACTTGATACGGATGACTTGTCGTTGTCTAATCCGTTATATGATAAGATGTTAAGTGAATATCTTGCCGCCTTTTTGAATACCCAAGTCTCTGCGCAACACTTCTTCCTTCGCAATCAGGATACGCAAATCGTTGAGGTGGCGACGGATGTCCTTTCGGACCGTTACCAGCTCAGCCGTATGTTTGATAAGAAATGTTTGGACAATAAGGTGAAGGCAAAGAAATTGGACAATGAGGAGGCGGAACGCTTAATGGTTGATGTGCCTCGCGTGATGTTCAACTACAAGTATTTCTGGGTGGAACGTGAGATGTCCAAATGCCTGCAGGCGTTGCGTCAGACGGAAGATGAGGAGGAGAAGAGAAAACAGCTCACCCGCTTCAACTCGTTGCACGTGAGCAAGGTGGCCTTGGCGAAGTACCTAGGCGAGCGGATCATCAACTGATGTCCGATGGGTTTTGTGAATGAATATTATTTTTGCGATATGAAAAGATATGGTTGGCTTGCCATCGTATTGGCATTATTGATGGAGGGGTGTTTCTTCTCCAAAACTCCAGAGGAGATGGGTCGGGATGTGGTGTTGTCTGTTTCCAATTGTTCCCGCCTTTACACGGTGCAATATAATGTGCACAAGGTGTTGACTCATCAGGATTTCAGTAAAATCGAGGGAAGCTTCTTCTTCGAGAAATTCAGCATCACGATTCCTGGCGAACGTAAGGTCGTCTTGCCGATGGATGCTACTGTCAAGGCGTATATCGATTTCTCGGACTTTACCGAGGAGAATGTCTCCATCGTGGGGGATAAGATCACCATCACGTTGCCTATCCCTAAGATTGAGATGACCTCTTCTAAGATCGATTATGCGAATGAGAAGCAGTTCCTCTCATGGAACCGTTCAAAGTTCTCCGAGGAGGAGAAGGAGTCGCTGCTGAAGGCGGGTAAGGCTAAGGTGTTGGAGGACATGAATGGAACGGATATTATCGAACGTTCCCAGTTGTGTGCGTACAATGCGCTTCTTCCGTTGGTGACCGCCGCTGGTTTCCAACGTGAGAATGTTGTCATCCGATTCAGTGAGGATGTGATGGGGAAAAAACACGATGGCGTGTTGATTCGTGAAATGGTCGGGGATGATTTGTCCGAACTGAAATGACCTCTTCCCGTGACGGAATTGTAAATGTTTTTGTGAATTAGAATAGGATTATATTATGATAAAGAAAATTATTATTCTATTGTTGCTAGTGGGCGTAGGCCTTGCCCTCTTTTTCTTCCTGAGAGCTAGATCGGAAGAGGAGCAGCAGTCGCAAGTTGATATGGCGGTCGAGATTACTTCTGTCAAGGAGATCGCGGAGTGGGAGTTCCTAACGGTCGACATGGAGGAGTTCGAGGATACGGTGATCCCTCGGATGATTATCTCTGACGATCAGTTCGCCCGTATCTATAAGGGTACGGCTCGCTTGGGTGTGGACATGAAGGCGGCTGCATCGGATTGGTTGATCACCTCGCACGATACGGTATGGATTAAATTGCCGGAAATCAGGATCTTGGACGAGGACATCATTGATGACACGCAAACCCGCACTTTTTATGAGAACGGAAAGATTACGCCAGCCATCAAGACTGCCCTCTATGAGCGTGCGAAGCGGGATATGCGTCTCCGTGCCTTGTCGAAGGAAAACCTTTCCGCCGCTAGTGAGAACGCTAAGGCACAATTCATATATATGTTCCGCTCCATGGGCTTCAGCACGGTGCTGTTCGAGTAGAATGTGCCTCGAAGTGTGGAATGGTTAACAACTAAAGTGTCTGTAACGGTATGAGAACTCCTAAGATAATGATCTCTCTGATAGTGATAGAGAGCCTTCTTTTCGTGGCGAAGTCCTCGCCTCTGTTCATGGTATATCCAGTGGTGCTCCTCGCCCTCTTTCTGGTGCCGTTGGGTGGTTTGATAGGCGCTTGTACGACGCATGATTCTGCCGAGGCTGCTCAGGATGAGGCGGAGGCGCTGAAGGAGCGGAAAGGTTTTAGGATCCGCCTAAGCCTATGTCTGGCTCTCTTAGGCCTCTCTTTGATGGTCTTGTCCGTAGGTGGATTGTTCCGAATCATGCATTGGCCGGGTGCGGTGTGCGCTTCGTCGTTGGGTGCGGTTGCGTCCGCATTGATGGCTATCATCCTCTTCGTGTATGTGCGGAAGAACGAGAAGCTGGCAGAACCTTCTCCTGTCTCTCTTTATGTTTTAGCCGCTCTCTCTTTTGTGTTTGCGGCATGGCGGGGAGCTCCCGTCATTTTTTCTTGAGAGCTAATATGATGTTCACGATGACTGGGCGCTCGCTTGTGTTATTTTTGTGATAGTGTATTGCAAGGTCATTTAGATGTTTGATTATCTATCTGGCAATAGGGTGTATCGGCGTGAATGGATACTAAAAACATAATTATACGGATTGTGTTGTAGACAAAAAAATCCGGGAAGAATGGTCTTCCCGGATTTTTTATTGGTCGGTGTTCTACCGATTATTTCTTACAACCGCACCAAGGTTTCAGTTGTTTGAAGAAGTCGTTGCCCTTGTCGTCCACCAGGATGAAGGCAGGGAAATCCTCCACTTCGATCTTCCAGATGGCTTCCATGCCCAATTCAGGGTATTCCACACATTCGATGCTCTTGATGTTGTTTTGCGCCAAGATAGCGGCTGGTCCACCGATGGAGCCCAAATAGAATCCGCCGTGCTTCTTGCAGGCGTCCGTCACAGCCTGTGAACGGTTACCCTTCGCCAACATGATCATGGATCCTCCGTTGTCTTGGAACTCGTCCACGTATGGATCCATACGTCCCGCCGTGGTAGGTCCCATACTTCCGCAAGGCATACCCTCCGGAGTCTTGGCCGGACCAGCGTAGTAGATCGGATGGTCTTTCAGGTATTGAGGCATACCCTCGCCAGCGTCCAGACGAGCCTTGATCTTCGCGTGGGCGATGTCACGTCCCACGATGATCGTACCGTTCAGGGAGAGGCGGGTGGATACCGGATATTTGGAGAGCTCCTTCAGGATCTCCTTCATCGGTTGGTTCAAGTTGATCTTCACAGCGTCGCCCTCACCAGCCTGGCGGAGAGACTCAGGGATCAATTCGTATGGTTTATCGTCCATCTTCTCGATCCAGATACCGTCCTTGTTGATTTTGCACTTGATGTTTCTGTCCGCGGAGCAGCTTACGCCCAAGCCGATAGGGCAGCTGGCACCGTGGCGAGGCAAACGAACCACACGCACGTCGTGAGCCATGTATTTACCGCCGAACTGAGCGCCCAAGCCGATCTTGTGCGCCTCCTCCAGGAGTTGTTTCTCCAACTCGATGTCACGGAAAGCGCGGCCCGTCTCGTCGCCCGAAGTAGGGAGGCTGTCGTAGTAGTGGGTGGAGGCCAATTTAACCGTCAGCAGGTTCTTCTCCGCCGAGGTACCACCGATGACGATGGCGATGTGGTAAGGAGGGCAAGCCGCTGTACCCAATGATTTCATCTTCTCCACCAAGAAAGGAACCAACGTGCCAGGGTTCTGGATGCGCGCTTTGGTCTCTTGGTACAAATATGTCTTGTTGGCTGAACCACCACCTTTGGTGACCATCAGGAAGCGGTACTCCATGCCCTCAGTCGCCTCGATGTCGATCTGCGCAGGCAAGTTACATTTCGTGTTCACCTCGTCGTACATGTTCAACGGAGCGTTCTGGGAGTAGCGGAGGTTCTCCTCGGTGTAGGTTTTGAAGACACCCTTCGCCAAAGCCTCTTCGTCGCAGTAGCCCGTCCATACCTGCTGACCCTTCTCGCCGTGGATGATGGCGGTACCCGTGTCTTGGCAGAGTGGCAATTTGCCCTTAGCGGCCACTTCCGCGTTGCGCAGGAAGGTGAGGGCCACATACTTGTCGTTGTCGCTCGCCTCAGGGTCGCTCAATATCTTTGCTACTTGCAGGTTGTGGGAACGTCTTAACAGGAAGGAAACATCGCGGAATGCGGCGTTGGCCATCTTGGTCAATCCCTCTTTCTCAACTTTAAGGATAGGTTTTCCTTCGAAATCACCGACAGAGACGTAGTCTTTCGTCAGCAAATAGTACTCCGTGTCGTCTTTTCCTAATTGGAACATCGGAGCATACTTAAATTCTACAGCCATATTTCTGTTGTTTAATGTTTTATGTGTTTCTACGATTATGCTACTAAGTAACAACTTTTTTTTCAAATATCCTTGATGTTTCGAAGAGATTTTTAGACACTAGACTTTAGATATTAGACTTTGATGGTGGAGATATTACCCACGGCCTGCAAGGCCAGCTCTTTACATAGTCCAAGGCAACACCTTGGGTCTGCGGTGTGATATGGACACCCCAAGCCCTGAAAGGGCGACATTCCCCAGGCAGGGGTGTAAACCCTTGTGCAAAGAATCATCAACGTGGAATAAGCCCCGAAGGGGCGACACTTGGTAGAAAAGGCGCCAGGTAATTCTTAACTCTTAATTCTTAACTCTTAATCATCTTGTTTGCAGCAAAAAAAAAGCCTCAATTGACATCCTATTGTCCATTGAGGCTATTGTCGTACGCTGTACGGCCGCTTTCGCTGTTTCCGTCGTTTCTTATTCTGTTCCATATCAGTACTTATTATAGGGTTATTTACTCATGGAATTAATTTCCAAATACACTTTTACTCCGAAAACTGCGGCGATTGAGATCGTCAAAAATGTTGCTACTATCATATTCGTAAAATTTTTAAGGGTTCATCACTCGTTTTCTTCTGTTCTCTCTTCTTTTCTCAGCCTTTGATGGTGTCGAATGTCATGACTACCTTTGCTACGAAGCAAGCTGCGATCGATAATACCAATGCTGTAACCATAGTTTTGTAATTTTATGCGTTATTTATTCGTTGTTTATGTAATTCCTCGTTGAATTACATTGCAAATATAGGCATTGTTTTTTAATTAGCAAATAAATATACAGTCTATTTAGTTAAAATATTTTAAAATATACATAATATGGGTGTATAATGCATAAATTAGGAATAATTATGTAAATAAATATACAATGTTAATAATGTATAAATATTGATAGGGGCCGTTGTTATATACAATTTTATTCCTATATTTGTTTACATGAACATTAAAACTATAAGTGCTATGGGAAATTTTGTGAAAGGTGCGGTCTTTGGTGCCGCCGCAGTATTGCTCGGTAACTATTTGTTGAACACCGAAGAGGGCAAGGAGACTTGCAAGAAATTTAAGGATAAAGTCAAGAAGACGGCCGACGATTTCAAGGACAAGCTGGAGAAGGAACTGAAACAGTTCGAAGACGAGGTGCCTACTTCCTCTTCTACGGCTGTTTCGAAGGATGTCGAAGAGGTCTTTGAGGAGTAGTTCTAGGCTTAAGATCTATAAAATGTAGAGGCGCAAATACGGATTCGTGTATTTGTGCCTCTTTTTTGCTTTGTCTCCTGGATTCTGGGGGCGCCTCCCCCTTTTGAGTCGTTTGCTCGGTTCGCTTTGTTTGCCTGTTTGTAATTATATGCTAGTATTTTCGCCACACGTCAACTGCGCTCCTACAATTGTTTTTCTTTGTTTGAATAATTATTAATTTTGCAGTCTGAATGATAATTTGCTTTATTGATAGGTTGTTTTCGTGAATAATATCGTTCGTATATTGTCGGATTATGGACTCTTGTACTGTGCGAATACTTGCCTTTTGGAAATTTTTTGAATTTTTTTGTCGAAAATTTGCTAGAAAAAAAATTGTGTGTATATTTGCACGTATAAAGTACACAAATTTAAAACGAAGGAAATATGAAAAAAACAATTTTGACTGCTTATTTGGTGTTTAGTAACATGGTGTTAACTTTTGCGCAGAGTGATGCGACTCGCAAACAGGCGCTTCAGCAGGTGGAGACGGATATCAAGGGCTACTTTGATGTCGCTTGTGGTATCTTCTATGCAATATGCGCAATTATGGCTTTGGTGGGTGCCTTTAAGGTGTACTCTAAGTGGAGCAATGGTGATCCTGACACATCCAAGGTGGCTGTGGGTTGGTTCGGTTCGTTGATATTCGTGGCGGTAGTGGTCACGCTGATCAAGTCATTCTTCGTGGGATAATGTCTTCCGCCTCTATTGGATATGTGATATGGGTACTTGTTGCTCTCAGAATATTTGGTATGGATTATAGGATAAATAAGGGCGTGAACCGTCCGCTGGACTTTTATGGGTTGAAGGAAACGTACATATTTTATTTCCTTGGGGGATTGGTGTGTGCGGTTCTGGCCTATTTCATGTTGCAGTTTTTGAGCAATTGGGTCGCTATTCCTGTCGCCTTGGTGATTGCGGCTGCCTCTTATTTCATCACTTATTATTTAAACAATAAGTATGGAGCAAGTGGGTTGTCTAAACGTTTGGCGCAGAATGCTTGCCCTAAGAGGATTCAGTTAAAACGGACGAGGTGTCTGATTCAAAAAGGAGGCAAGAAAAATGGACTTTAGCGTTAAGTCGAATCAAATCGAGAATTGTTTCCCCTTGCTGTCATACGAGGAGGGTCTGTTGGTTTCCAAATCAGGGGATATCACCCGTTTGTTTGAGCTGACGTTGTCGCAGGTCTATACGTCTTCGGATGTGGAGATCGATGCGATGAACGAGTGTTGGTGCCGTGCGGTGCGCACGCTTCCGAATTATTCAATCGTTCACAAACAGGATGTATTCTCCGAATCGGTGTGGCAAGACGAGCCTTTTTCCGACAGCTTCCTGCAGGAGGCTTCCGCCCGCCATTTCTCGGGACGCTCTGTTTTAAAACATAGGTGTTTCCTCTATGTCACGCTTTCCACGAAGAATGGGTTGAAGACGACTTCCGCCGCTAATGCGATCCTTAGGAATAGGGTTGTCCCTCAGGAGGCCATCGATAGCATGCGTGTCGATACGTTCAACGATGCTGTGGGTCAGATGGTGAACATCCTGAAGTCGGGCGGCATCGGCTGCCGGGAATTGTCGGAAGACGAGGTGTTGGGTACGGATGATCACTTCGGCATCATTGAGCAATATCTGACGCTGAACTATTCGGGCGAGGGTGAGATCCTTTACGACCTGCATGTGAACGAGGACGACCTCATGGTGGGCGACAAGTATGTCTCATGCTTCTCTTTGGGCGAGCTGACGGACTTGCCGAACGTGGTCTCTACCAGCAAACGGAACGAGAAACTCTCTACGGATGTCTCTTCCTTGGCGGATTGTTTTTCCTATGAGCTGTGCCTGAAACTGCCGTTCGACCATATTTACAACCAGTACATTTTTGTCGATGATTCGAACGAGAACCTTCGTGAATTGGAGAAACAGGGACGTAAGATGGAGTCTCTCTCTGCTATCTCGAGGGAAAACGCTGTCAACAAGGAGTTCAACGATGAATACCTGACGCAGGCGCAGGTCATGAAGGAACATAGTATCCATGCCGCATTCAATGTCTTGGTGTGGGATGCCTCCTACACGCGTTTGTTGGAGAAAAACTCTCAGGTGGGAGGTGTGTTGTCTAATCTGGACTGCCAAGTCTCAAAGACGGAGGTGATCGTCCCGCATATATTCTGGGCGGGTATCCCTGGCGCATCGTCCAATTACCCGATGGAGATGAAGTTCCTCTCTTTTATCGCTCCGAGTATCTGCTTCTTCAACATGGAAAGCAACTATAGAGACATTACGGGGGAGAACGGATATGGCTTGAAATTGACCGACCGTATCAGTGGTGCGCCGATAAGGGTGGATGTCAGTGACGAACCGGTGCGCCGTGGCTGGGCCAGTGCGAAGAATAAGTTCATCTTGGGTCCTTCCGGCTCTGGTAAGTCTTTCTTCACGAACGTGATGATGGCGCAGAAATACGAACAGGGAGAACATCTGGTGATTGTCGACGTGGGTGATTCCTACCTCGGCCTCTGCCAGTTGATCCACGAGCGTACGCAGGGAGAGGACGGTATCTATTTCACCTTCAAGGAGGAGGAACCTATCTCTTTCAACCCTTTCTATGTGGAGGACTATGTCTACACGGAGGAGAAAATGGCGCAACTGCTTTCCCTGATCTGTATTCTTTGGAAGAATGAGCACGAGGAGATTACCAAGGCGGAGGAGACGCATATCGAGACTGCGCTGAACGTTTACGTCGAGATCATTAAGGAACATAGGGAGATATTCCCTTGCTTCAACTCTTTCTATGCTTTCCTCTCGAAACAATTCAAGGAGTACCTCGTCAAGAAATCCGTCCGTATTGAGAACTTTGACATCGATAACTTGATTCAGGTGCTTGCTCCTTATGCGAAAGGGGGAAAATATGAGTATCTGCTGAACTCGACGGATAAGTTGGATTTGCTCCACAAGCGTTTTGTCGTCTTCGAATTGGATAATATCAAGGACCATAAGGTGCTTTTCCCTGTCGTGACGATTGTGCTGATGGATACCTATATCGCCAAGATGAGGCGTCTGCAGCCCCATGAAAGAAAGATTATCCTTATCGAGGAGGCCTGGAAGGCGATATCCAAGAGCGGTACGGCGGAGTTCATCAAGTATCTGTACAAGACGGTGCGTAAGCATAACGGAGAGGTGATCGTGGTGACCCAAGAGGTGGGTGATATCATCGGCAATGAAATCATCAAGGACGCGATCATCAACAATGCGGATGAGAAGATATTGCTGGACCAAAGCAAGTTCCTGAACCGTTTCGACGAGATACAATCCACCTTGGCCCTTTCGGAGAAGGAGAAGGCATTGGTCCTCTCTATTAATAAGGATTTGCAGAAAAATGACCAACGGGCGAAGTACAAGGAGGTCTTCATCTCTTTCAACTCCGCTTTCTCTGCGGTGTATGGGGTGGAGGTCTCTCCAGAGGAGTATCTAACCTTCTCCACGACGAAGGAGGAGAAGGGTGTCGTCCTGCAATATGCGAAGGAGCTGGGCTCCATGCGTAAAGGTATCGAGAAGTATATAGATGTTCACTATAAAAACAGATGAATATGAAGAAGAAACTGAAACGTTTAATCTTAGCGGTGGGGGTCGTCTGCTTCCCGATGGGGCTTTCCGCCCAGGGTGCGATGATTGTGGAAGATCCTGTCGCTATCGCGCAGACCGCCTCGAACTTCTGTGAGGAGATGGCGAATGCGACCGACCAGAAGGTTACTTTGTTGGAACAGATGAAGGAGATGCTGAACCAGTCTAAACTGATGAAGGAGAACGCGGAAAAGTACAAGAAGTGCATGAAGTGGGTGAAGAACGCCAAATCTGTCGTCTCTTTGATTGATAAGGTGAACCATTTGAAGGATAACTACAAGACATTTTATGGACAGTTGATGGATTGTGACTACCTAAGCAAGACGGAGCGAAACAACATCGCCTATAATGCGAACCTGATTGTGAAGGAGTCCGCCGATGTCTATGAGGAGGCGAAGACGATCATCGGGGAGTTCACGGGGGACGGGGATGCCGGACTGACCTCCTTCGAGCGTATACAGTTGATAGAAAAGATTGGCGAGAAGATAGATGGGTTCAATGATAAGTTGAACGTTCTAAAATATCGGGCGAATCAGAAGGTGGTTGAGCGCAAACAGACGATCAATTACACGCTTAGTTTGTATAATCAGTACACTCCATCCTCTTGTCGGTTGGAGTATAAACCAGGTAATAAGAAATAAATTATATGGCTGGGACCTTTGAATTAAGTTCATCATGTTTCGAGTCTATACCGGATTTCGCGAATAGGTTAGACTCTATCATGAAAAAATGTATCACCGATGTTGGGGATATGGAAAGTGTGGGGATGTTGCTATGCGGCCTTTTCGCCTTGCTCTATGTGGGGAACATGGTTTGGCAAAGTTGGTGTAAGGGTGAGTCCATCAACGTGTATGCGCTGTTTAGGCCATTCGCCATAGGCTTGGTCATCATTAATTTCACGACGTTCGTACATGTGTTGGATGACGTTTGTGGATGGATGAATAAGCCTACTGTGGCATTGTTGGAGAGCTATGCGGGCGAAAATAAAAACGAAATGGAGAAGAGGCTCAGGAAATACTTCGACACGATGAAGGATGAAGATGCGCAGCGTGAAGGCAAGAAGGAGGGGAATGTGAAACTGAATGTGAAGGATGCCGACGGCTTAGAGTTTGTGTTCAAGGTGAAAAATTCGGAAGATGGTAGTTCGTCATTGCCTTTCGTCGGCGAGATAGCGGATGCGTTTAAGCAAACGGTTATGAATGCGCTCCTTGGACTTCTCTCCGTTGTGGCGATTGTTATCGCAGCCGGTGTTTTGTCCATCGCTTTTGTCTCGAAACTGGTGTTGATTTATGTGGGGCCTTTCGCTTTCGCCATGTCTCTGATTCCGTATTTCTCTAACTCAATATCTAATTGGATAGGACGTTATATCACGGTTAGCCTTTATGCCCCGTGTGTGAATCTCACCTGTTTCGTTATGATGAAATTGTACGACAATGTGACGAGTAGCATCGGAACGGGTAGCGAGATTGGTTTGGGTTTCTTTATTATGCTCTCATTGGCTTCTGCGGCTTCCTTCTTTGCCATCCCTTCCATCTCAAATTACGTCGTGGATAGTGTTGGTGCGGGTGGTCTGACGGGTGAAGGACGAAAGTTTGCAGGATCTGTGGCCCGTATGGCGGGTGTTAAGATGGCAATGTCGTCTAATGCCATAAAAAGTATAAGGAAATGATACGATCGTTAACGAATATTCAGAGTGCGTTTTCGCATGTGAGGTTGTTCCTCATTTTGCTGGTGGCCTCGAATCTGGTGGTCATCCTGTGTGCGGTGTTGTTTTCCCTCCAGTTCAAGAGGAGCCAGCAGAGTAAAGTCTATGCGCTGCGGGGTGAGGAGTCTGTGATGTGCGCGTTGAACCAGAACACGACGGATAACCGTCCGGTGGAGGCGAAGGCTGCCATCGAGCGCTTCCATCAACTCTTCTTCAACCTCTATCCGGATAACGGGGCGATACGGTATGGGGTGGAGAAGGCGCTCGCCATGGCGGATAATTCAGCCGTGCAGATGTATGACAACATGACCGCCAATGGTTTTTACCGGCAGATTGTTGAGGCTGGCATCATTTGCCAGTATAGGTGCGATAGTGTTGTGACGGACTTCTCCCGCTACCCGTATGGTGCGGTGATGTACGGTAAAACGGCCATCGTCCGTCGCTCCTCCGTTACGGTCAGGGAACTCATCACCTCGTGCGAGTTGAGGAATTGTCCCCGCTCGGAGGCGACCCCCAACGGATTCCTCATCGAGAATCTGAACGTGATTAGCAACAAGGATACTCAACTTAATTCTTTGTACTGATGGGAATGAATGATATACCTGCCACCTTCAAGATGGTTAAATTCATCATGGTGTGCGTGACGGTCGTGGTCACGGGCCTGACTGTTTGGGTGTTGAAGGCTACTTTCGATAGTGCCGACGAGGAACGGAACACCGTCTATGTGGTCGATAGCCGCAATACCTTGAAACTGGCCTTGGCGGAGGATGTCGCCGTGAACCGTGTCGCAGAAGCGGAGGCGCATGTCAAACGGTTGCATGAACTGCTCTTCATCCTCTCTCCTGATATCGAGTTCATCAAAAAGAATGTGAGCATAGCGGAGTATCTGGCGGGAACGGACGTGAAGAATTATTGCAATTCGTTGAGCGAGAAGGGCTTTTATAACTCTTTGGTGGCGAATGGTGTCTCTACGGAATTTATGTGCGACAGCATCGACGTCCGTAAGTGTGATTCGTATGAATATAAAGTGACGCTCTACGGAAAAACCTCCGTGGTGTCTAGTGATAAGATTGTTTTTAAAAGTCTTGTCACGGAGTGCTTCTTGGAGTCGTGCGTGAGGGATGAACTGGATCCGCAGGGCTTTATTGCGCAAGGGTGGAGAATCGTGCGGGAAGAGGAGTTAGGTGTGGTGGAAAGAAAGGGCTATGCGCCTGAAATCGCACGGGAACAGGAAAGTGATACAACATTGTCGAACGAATAATTTTAACGATATGGGTATAGAAGATAAAGAAAGGGAGGAGGGCTTCGAGCCTAATGATGCCCCAACTTCCGACACGGAGAAGGACTCCACGACGAAGCGTTTTAGGGAATATTATCAGCAGAAGGGGAGGGAGATGAGTGAAAAGACGGAGAGAAAACTGAATTCCATGGATATCGCATCCCGGAAAAAGTGGTTTTTCCTTGTCTTCGGTTTCTTGTTTACCCTTCTGATTTTTAATTTTGTACGCTCTTTTTTCTTTAAGGCAAAGGATGCCGTCTCTTTGACGGAAATGATTCAGGACTCTATCATCGATTGGTCGAAAGTGGATGCCAAGGACTTGTCTGTGATGAATCTGGACTCCATGAAGGAGACTGCACAAAATCCTGATACAGTGAATAATGACTTCTATTTTAAATAGGTTCTTATGGTGGAACAAAAAAGTAAAATGGATAAGCAACGTAATTTGTTGCAGGTGGGTGGCGTCTTCGTCTTCTTGACGGTGGTGGCTTTGTTCTTCATCTTAGGCGGTGGTGGCGACGATGAGTCGTTGGCGGTGGCTGATGATTCTCCGTCAGGACTCAATACGAGTCTTCCGGACCCTGACGATATCTATGCCTCGGAGGGTAAGTTCGAGGCGGTCAGGAAGGAACAGTCGCGCGTGAGCATGGAGAGAAACCAGCATATGGCGCAGAACTCATCTTTCGATATGCTGAACTCCTTGAATGCGCCTAAGGAGGAGCAAACGGAGCAGGTGAATGTGGATGATCTGATATCTAAAATAGAGGATGATGAGCCTGTGGCACAGTTGGAGGAACCTGCTCCCGTGAAGGAAGAACCCCGCGCTGCGGCAAGGCCCTCTTCTTCGACGAAAAAGGCCGGAACGTTCTCTAAGGAGGATTCGTTGAACGCACTGATCCAGAAGGCGAGAAAAGAGGATGCGCTTCGTAGGGTGCGTAATGGTTTGGGTACCCATGCCGATTCCACCTTGTTGGGCCTCTATAGGGCTCCTGCGCCTAAACCGGTTATTAGGAATGTTGAGGAGAGGAGTACGGCGACCGTTTCTCACGGCAGGAAAGGGTTCAAGACGGAGAACGCTAAATCGGCGGGAAGAGGTGACAAAGCCACTATTCAGGCGGTCATCCATGGTGAACAGAAGGGGGTGAGATCCTCTAGCCAGGTGTTTATTCGTCTGTTGGAGCCTGTGACGATAAAGGGAACGACAATCCCTGCCAGCACGAACCTGATTGGTTCGGTCGTCTTCAGCGAAAACCGTGTGATGATATCGACGGAGAGCATTAAGTTCAACGGAGACCTCTATCCTTTTAGGGGAACCATATACGACCAAGACGGTATGAGGGGATTGTATACGGGTGAGAACTTGGCGAATGATGTGGCGAAAGAGGGTGGACAGGGCGCTATTTCCGGGGCCGACCAGCATGTGTCAGGTGGCTATAACATGGTTACGAAGGTTACCAATACGATTATTGATGGAACGAAGAGTGTTCTGGAGAAAACCCAACGTAAAAAGAGTGTGGATTTACCCGCTAATTATAAGATCTTCATCAAGTTGGAATAACCGATTTTTTGCATAATTTCGCGGTTGTCATTTGGTAAGTCAAGTGACTCCCTTCGAGTAAAATGTTAGGTGAAAATATTGTAAGATAAAAGTATTGTCCTGATTATGGTTCGTGTTGTGAAGTCTTTATTGTGTGCGATATCTCTACTGTTTTTTCTATGCTCGTCATATGGCCAGGAGCGCATAAAAGGATTTAATGTGATTGAACTGGGTGTCTCGGACGTGAAATGGGTATATCTCAAGTTTAAGAGTGATGTGAGCAACATCGACCATGGTACGGACGATATCCAGATAGAACGCACCTCTGTTCCCTCCATCGCCAGGATTCGTAGCCGTGTCCCTCGTTTCGTCGAGACGCATATCACCTTTATCACAAAGGATGGGGAGGTGCACACGTTCCATATCCACTATGAGCAAAATCCGGGCATTGTGGCCGCCAATGTGCGAGGCAAAACATTGGGTGAGGAGGATGTGATCCGTCCGCTGCGGGTGGAGCTCTCCGACGACCGGACCTCTCATATTACCTTCCCTCATAAGGTGGTGGACATGAGTGTGGGGTGCGACTCAGCTATCGTCGACCATGTACCGAACACCGACAACATGGTCATGGCGAAGTGCTATCCCTATGACACGAACCTTTTCAAGGAGACCTCCCTCACCATTGTCACGGAAGATAAGAACATTTATGCCTTCGACGTCGTCTATAAGGCGGTGCCTGAGGTGCTGAACTTCTCGGTGGATGATGCGGACAAGAAAGGTGCGGTATTCTCCGTCATCAATGTCAATGAGACGGATATGCGTGCCTTGGGCGAATTGGTGATCTCCAAGGGAAATCAAATGAATCGGGGCATCATGGAGGGTAAGATGATTTTTGCTTTGCAGGGCGTTTTCATCAAGGACGATGTCACGATGCTCCATGTGGCCATCGCGAACAATTCGCAGATCGACTATGATATAGACTTTATCAAGTGTTATATCACCAACCGCAAGAACTTGAAGAAACAGACGATGCAGGTTGACGATATCATGCCGCTTTATGAGTATGTGCAGAACGAGAAATCCAAGTTCGTCCCTGCGAATAGTACCTACCACACGGTGCTTTTCTTCAAACGGTTCACTATTCCAGACAAGCACAATCTCTTCTTCGAGGTTTTCGAGAAGAATGGTGGTCGTCATCTCCAATTCACCATCACCAATCACGACCTGCTTTCCGCTAAGGTATTGAAGTAGATTCAATGCATTGAATATAAGGGCGTTATTTTACTTGAAAGAACTTGGTGTAGTGCCTCTTTGTTGATGGGTATACGTTTATCAGAACATGGTTTTTATTCTTAATGGAAATTATAGATTCGTCAAGAGATAAGCTTGGGCGTAGGAATAATAAGACAACAAAAAACGGCGAGATCCATGGACCTCGCCGTTTCTATTTTAAGTAACCGGTTGGTGCCGGTTAATGTTATTTCTTGATGATCTGTTTCGTGAAGCTCTCGTCGCCTGAGGTGACACGTACGATGTAGATGCCCTTGCTCAATCCGCTGCAGTCTAAGCTGCAGTAAGACTTGTCGGAAACCACCTTGTTGAGGAGGATGCAACCGATAGCGTCGATTACCTCCACTCTTACTTGGTCTTTGATGACCTTGCCGAAATGGATGTTCAAGCGGTCTTGTACTGGGTTCGGACTCAAAACACAATCCTTCACGTCCTCTTCGATGGTCTCCACCAGCGAGTGGTCTACAGGAACAGGGTTGATCTTAGAGTTGATATAACCCAATGCGCCGACCAATCCCGCATTGTAGTCGATACCACCCTCGGTGCCGGAATAATTGTTGATGTCATCTGTGTACTTCCCATCTTCCCGTGATCCGCCAACCAGATAGCCAAGTTGGGCAAATTTATAGTTTTTGTCCACCCTCGGTAATTTGGCTTGCTCCTTCTCCACATCGTTGATGTCGGTTCTATAAAGATTCCTGTGGTGGGAGTATGCAGGGAATTTGTCTCCAAATCCGACAACATAAGAGAAGTTCTGCCCATTGCGTCCCAACATATAATCCACCGTGGCGGAGATGTATGGGCTGACTTTTTCCTCCCCTGTTAACTTGTCGTATAATGCGCGTACGAAAGCCTGGTTGCCAGGGAAACGGAGTACGCCCCATGGCTCGTTTCCCCAACTCTTTCCCGGCAGTTTGTTCAGGAAGTAGCCGGAATTAGGGATGTACATGGTGTCCGCATAGAACTTCAAGACATTGAGCGCTTTCTCCCCGTAAACTGATTCTTCGCCAAGGGAAGCCATGTTGTAGGCCGCGAGGTCTTCTCTATGGTCGTAGCAAAGGCTATAGTTGTAGTTGTATTCCTTGCGGTTATTCATCCATGAGCAGTTTTCCTCAGCCTTCCTCAGGTATTCCGGATCTTTCGTCGTCTTGTAGAGCTCCACGTACATGGAGACCATGTCATGGATGTAGCGGTCTTCTACTGGATAGTATGTGGCTCTGGTGGTTCCCTTTTGAGTGTTCTCCACGAATTCGCAGGCCACCTTAGCCTTTTCCGTACAAGCGGCGGCATAATCCGCATCGTATTTAGCGTATGCGCGTGCCATTGCGGCAAGTGCGGATGCGGCTTGTGAAGCCATGGCGGTGGCATTGCCTGTCGCTTTCAGAATCATACGTGGGCCGTCCGACTCTCCTCCCATGTTGACAGGAAGCGCTGATTTAACCGTTGAAGTACACCATATCTTGTGGTCCACGTCTCCGTCACCCTTCTGGTAGTAGAAGGTGCGGTTGTCGCGAACTGCCTTCAAGATGAAGTCCGTAGCATATTTCACCTCGTTCAGGATGTCAGGAATACCGTCCGGAACACCTTGTTTCCCTTCCCATGTGTAGTCGTCCGAGTCAATATAACCGTGGTAGTCCTCTGAATAGAAGTCCGGATATCCCTCAGGGAAGGCGTTGTATCCCAACACCAACATGTAGGCGGAGTAGAAGAATGTTTGTCCGAAGAGCACGAAGTCTCCACAGTCAACCCAACCTCCTGTCAAGTCGTAATCTCCGTCAGCGTCCTTGAGGAAGGATTTTCCCTTCACGAACTTACTGCGGTCAAATTGGATCTGGTTACTAACATCGTTCGCCTCGTGTGTTGCGACGAGCCAGTTGACACCTTCTCCCATACGTTGCGCTCCATAGAAACGCGTAGTCATCCACAGTGCCTTTTGGTACTGATCATTGTTGAATGACAAATCGGCTTGTGCAAAAGCACTGCTACACATAATACTGCATAGGAAACCTAATACTGAATACTTTAATTTAATCATCTTTATTACTTTTTTGAACATTTACATTAGAAACATTTATCTCACATTTAATACTTTACCAATGAATAGGCTTTGCAAATATACAATTATTTGCGAAGTTTCACTCTATTCGAACATTTTTTTGAAAATTATGTGCAATAATTTGGAGAAAGGAAAGCCCCCGTAGAGACCAGCAATGTTTTTCGTCTCTGCGGGGGCTATAGTTCTTGTTTTTAGCTCTTGGATTTAGAAGTCTATATCGTCGTCCTCTTCCACTGCGCCATCCTTTCCGTTTCCGTCTCTGGATTTTGAATTTTTGGAGATGTTACCGAAGTTATAGGCGAGGTTCAGGCTGAGGGTTCGACCGCTGAACTTGAATTCAGACTTCTGGTAGAAGGTGTCGTCCCATGTCTCCGAGCGTCTTTTCCTGGAGTTGAGCAGGTCTCTTACGGAGAGGGTGGCCGAGAGTTTCTGAGAGAAGAAGGATTTCTTAAGTCCAAGGTTGACGTTGTAGTTGTGCAACATCTTTCCTTGTGCGGTGGAGCGTGGCGAGCGGTAGTTGCCGGACGCTTGTAGCTTGATCGCTTTAGGCAGGGAGAAGTCTGCGGAGAGTTGTCCGGACCAGCTGAAGTTGCTTCTGTCTTGGATTTTCACCTCCTTATTGATGATGCCATAACCCGGCATGACGGTGGTCACATCGAACACACCACCTTTCAATGCGTAGTAGTAAAGGTTGACGTTGTAGGTGAGCGATACTGCTTTAAAACGATTCTTGAGAATGAGTTCCAATCCTCCCGCATGAGATGTTGCAAGGTTGGCGCGGGTGTTCCACATCACGTCGTTGTAGATCCAGCTGTATTGTTGCACCATATCTTGCGTCAGTTTGTGGTAGAGGGAGGCCATGAACGTGGACTTCTTCAGGTTCTTGATGTAGCTGAGCTCTGTGGAGTTGGTGATCTCCGGGTCCAGGTTCGGGTTACCGAAATAGATGTTCGCCGGGTCGGACACGTTGACGTAAGGGTTCAACCAGTAGCGGCGTGGCCGGCTGATGCGGCGGGTATAGCTGAGTTGCAACTCGTCTTTTTCGGAGAATGTGTAGGAGAAGAATGCGCTAGGGAATAGGTTTCCGTAAGGTTTCTTGTCCTCGCTGTCGCCTGCGGAGTAGAGGTTCCATGAGACATCCGTCAGCTCGCCTCTCAACCCCAATTGCATGCCGAATCTTTTCTTTTTGTGGCTATAGGAGAAGTAGGCGGCGTAGATGTTTTGTTTCAGCTCGAAGTCGTTGCCCAGCTCGGGTTGTGCCGTGCGCTCGTTTGCTCCATAAGACTGTATCTCGGAGGTGACGACGTTGCCTTGCGTGCCGAAAGTGGCCTTCACACCGGTCTCGATCTTGTCGTTGTTGTTGATTTGCTTGTTGTAGTCGCTTTGTATTCCGAGTGTATGGTTATGTCCATTGAAACTCTGGAATTGCTGGTAGTCGTTGGCGCGCAGACTGCTGACGATCGAGTCGATGTCGCTTCTGTGCTTCGTAATCTGCTCGTATGTCTGGTCGTTGTCGTTTTTGTTGGGGATGAAGCTGATGGAGGATGTCCACTCGCTGCCTTTGGAGAATACATGGAGATAGTCGATGGAGACATTCCCCATGAGCCTAAGCCCATCTGTATTGGTGAGTCGCGTTTCCATCAGGGTAGGTGTCCTATGTCCGTTCAGGATGTAACCGTTGTTGTAGTTGAGTTCCTGGCAATTGTCCCTGCCTCCGACGGAGAGCATACCTGATGTGGTGAGTTTGTTGTTGCTGTTGATGTTGTAGATGACGCCGATACGGAAGAACCCGGACTGCATGTTTGCGTCTTGATCCCTGGTCTGGTCGAGGTAGGTGGTGTCACCATTATAGGTCTCACGGTTGGTGTAGCCATTTCCTACCATGTTTCGGTTGATGAGTCCGATACTGGAGTTGATGCTCCACTTGTTCTTCGTGTAGTAGATGTTGGCGCCGACGTTTCCTCCAAGACGTCCGTTCCAAGGGTAGATGACCCCAGCGGATACGGAGCCATAGTAGGTGGAGTTTTTCTTCTCTTCGGCTTTCATGACGATGTTGATGATGCCGACAGAGCCCTCCGCATCGAATTTCGAGGAGGGGTTAGAGATGATTTCGACTTGTTGCACGCTTCCTGCAGGCATCTGTTCCAGGATGTCGCCTCGGTTCTCTTCCGTGAGGCCCGCAGGCTTGCCGTTGATGTATATCTCCACGTTCTCACTGTTGCGCAGCGATACCTTACCCTCCACATCCACTTCCACGGAAGGGATCTCCTTCAAGATTTCGGAGGCGGATGTTCCGTCTGCTATGGCGTTGCTGTTTACCATGTAGGTCTTTTTGTCGAGGTCCACTTTCATGGTGGACTGGGCACCGGTCACCTGAACCTCCTGGAGCACGTTCGCATCCTCCACCAAGACGATTTTCTTGTAGCGGACACTCGGTTTCTGCTCCGACAGGGAGACGTTGATGCGTTTCTCCTTATAGCCCATGAAACTTACTTCCAGAACATAATCGTCTAGCGAGATGCCGTCGATGAGAAAGTTGCCGTCGTCGTCGGTAATCTCTCCCTTGATTTGGGTCGTTCCATCGCTCGCATAGAGCAGCACGTCCGCCATCGGCAGCGTGTTGCCACTCGGATCAAACACCTGACCAGATATCTTCGAAGCGCACCAAGAGGCCATCGAACATGAAAAAAGAATCGTTGTCAGGACAAATACACGTTGTTTCAAGGCTTGTAGTTTCATATTCTATACTTTTTAGATTGCGTTTTAATTTTCCGTCGTACGAGGAGGATCCAACGAAGACTCGGTGGCCAGTTCGGAATCCTTTTCTTCTTGAGAGGCCGGATTTCCTGGGGGTTGTTCGGTCGAAGCGGTGGCCTCCGAAGTCTCGGCAGGGAGGGCTTCCTTCTCCTTCACTTCCTTGTCCTTCGCTTCTGCGTTCAGCTCATCCGCACGGGAGAGCCATGGACGTTTCCCGAAGATGCGTTCCACATCTTCCGTGAATATCACCTCCCTTTCTATCAAAAGGTTTGCCAATTCGATCAAGCCATCCTTGTGTTCGAGGAGGATGTTCTTCGCCCTCGCATACTGTTCGTCGATGAATGTCTGTACCTCTTTGTCGATGAGTTTTGCGGTCTCTTCGCTGTAAGGCTTCGAGAAGGAATACTCTGAAGAGCCGGACGAATCATAGTAAGAGATATTGCGCAGCTTATCGCTCATGCCATAGTAGGCGATGAGGGCATATGTCTTCTTCGTGGTGTTCTCCAAGTCGTTGAGGGCACCGGTTGAGATTTCGCCGAAGATGATCTCCTCAGCCGCTCTACCCGCAAGCGTGGAGCAGATATCATCTAGGAGATGAGCCGTCGTGATGTGTTGGCGTTCCTCTGGCAAATACCAGGCCGCGCCCAGTGCCCGACCACGAGGAACGATGGTCACCTTAATGAGAGGGTTGGCATACTGCAACATCCAACTTACGGTGGCGTGGCCCGCTTCATGGTAGGCGGTCAGTGCCTTCTCCGACTTCGTCATGATGGTGTTCTTCTTCTCCAGGCCACCGACGATACGGTCGACAGCGTCGAGGAAGTCTTGCTTCTGCACGTTATTCTTTCCCTTGCGCGCCGCGATGAGGGCCGCCTCGTTGCAGACGTTGGCGATGTCCGCACCCGAGAACCCAGGGGTTTGTTTGGCGAGGAACTCAATGTCCACGGTCTCGTCTATCTTAACGTTGCGTAGATGCACGTTGAATATCTCGTGTCGTCCTACCACATCAGGTAGGTCAACCATGATTTGTCTGTCGAATCGCCCTGGTCTGAGCAATGCCTTGTCGAGGATGTCGGCGCGGTTGGTGGCGGCAAGAATGATGACACCGCTGTTGGAGCCGAATCCGTCCATCTCCGTCAATAATTGGTTCAAGGTGTTTTCCCGCTCGTCATTTCCTCCTGAGTGGATGGTTTTCCCTCTGGCACGTCCCACTGCGTCGATCTCGTCAATGAAGACGATGCAAGGGGATTTCTCCTTCGCCTGACGGAAGAGGTCGCGCACACGGGAAGCACCCACGCCCACGAACATCTCCACGAAATCGGAACCCGACATGGAGAAGAAAGGCACGTCTGCTTCTCCCGCCACAGCCTTAGCCAACAACGTCTTACCAGTTCCCGGAGGGCCTACCAGCAATGCTCCCTTAGGGATTTTACCGCCTAACTCGGTGTATTTAGCAGGGTTCTTCAGGAAGTGCACAATCTCTTGGACCTCCTCCTTCGCTTCGGAGAGTCCAGCCACATCCTTGAAGGTAATCTTATCCTTACTGGTGTTTTTGTCGAACAATTTCGCCTGAGACTGTCCCACATTGAAGATGCCGCCACCTACACCTCCGCCACCCATTCTGCGGAACATGAATATCCAGATGAAGATGAAAAAGAGTATAGGGGCTATGCCGTAGATGATGTGGCCATAGTCGGTATCCTCTTCGTATTTGATAGGGATCCGTGTGTTCTCACCGTTCCCTTCGGAGATAGTCTCCTTGGATTTTTCCTTTCCCTTCGCATCCTTGACGTTCTTCCCCGATTTATGCTTCTGCCAGTTGTTCAGATCCTTGGCGAATCGGTCAGCGGAAGGTATTTGGATCTCCACGATCGGCTTAATCACGTCTTTGGCGCGGTCTTTGCCGAACACATCCTCTATCTTGGCAGGCTTAATGAAGATGTTCGCCACACTCTTGTTCGTCGTCACGACAATCTTCTCGACAGCATCGTTCTTGACCATCTCCTCGATTTGGTCGTACGTGAATTCCTGTCCCGTTGGCTTGTCGTCCATGAATAACAGAGAGATAAGGAACAGACCCACTAGTAGGTATACCCAGTAGAGGTTAAACTTAAACTCTTTCCTGAATTTCGGTTTATTGTTGTTGTCAGCCATTTCCGTCTATAATTTAAAGCAAATCCGGTATTTGTTTTATTTCGGCATCCTCCCACAAAGTCTCAAGACTGTAGAACTCCCTTATTTCAGGGAGGAATACGTGGAGGATGATCTCTCCATAATCAATGGCGATCCACTGCGCATTGTTGTACCCGTCGATAGCGAAAGGCTTCACCTTAATCTGCTCACGCACGTAGTCTTTCACCTCATCCGCGATGGAGCATACATGGGTATTGGAATTGCCTTGGCAAATCACAAAGTACCGGAACACGTAGTTCTCCAGTTTGGACATGTTCACCACCGTGATTTGAGTGCCCTTCTTCTCTTGAATGCCCTCTACTATCTTATCGACTAATAACTCTGTCTCGTCTAAAATCTTTTTCGCCATTGGTTATATATTCAGTAATTTTTCAATTGCTTTGTCTACTTTGTCGAATGAGAATTCACTCATCGTCTGGTCCATCAGCGTTGTGATGCGGTCGTTGCATAGGTTGCCGATGCTTCCCTCGTGCGTGTGGCGGATATCTTTGTTCGGAACGAACTTGCCCGCCTCGATGTCCAACCCCACCTTCTTGTAGGCGTCGCGGAACGGCATGCCGGAAAGCACGAGGCGGTTCACCTCTTCCACGCTGAAGATAAAGTCATATTTGCTGTCGGAGAGGATATCCTCCTTCACTTTCACCTGGCTGATGATGTGGGAGGTCATCAGAATACAATCTTGCAGTTCCTCGAATACGGGGATGAATATCTCCTTGATGATCTGCAGGTCCCTGAAGTAGCCGCAAGGCAGGTTGTTCATGATCATCATGATCTGCTGTGGCAGGGACTGTATCTTGTTGCATTTCGCCCTCGTGAGCTCAAAAACGTCCGGGTTCTTTTTGTGTGGCATGATGCTTGACCCCGTGGTGCATTCGTCTGGCAACTTCAGGAACCCGAAGTTCTGGCTGGTGAACATGCATGAGTCGAACGCCAGTTTGGAGAGTGTGGCGGCGATGCCTGCGAGGGCGAAAGCCACGGTCTTCTCTATCTTTCCTCGTCCCATCTGAGCGTATACCACGTTGTAATCCATGGAATCGAAGCCCAGTAGGTCGGTGGTCATTTGGCGGTTCAGCGGGAAGGAGGATCCATATCCGGCAGCGGACCCCAGCGGGTTGCGGTTGGTCATCTTCCAAGCGGCGAGCAACAGCTCCATGTCGTCCGCCAAACTCTCCGCATATGCGCCGAACCACAGTCCGAAGGAGGATGGCATGGCAATCTGCAGATGCGTGTAGCCCGGCATCAGCACATCCTTGTATTTGTTGCTTTGCTCAATCAGGATAGAGAACAGGGAGCGCACGGAGGTGGCCATGTTCTTGATTTGTTCCCTGGTGAACAACTTCATGTCCAAGAGAACTTGGTCGTTTCGGGAACGTCCGCTATGTATTTTCTTCCCTATGTCGCCTAATTTGCGGGTGAGCATCAGCTCCACTTGCGAGTGTACGTCCTCAACGCCTTCCTCGATCTCGAACTGTCCAGCTTCCGCTTGCTTGTATATGGCTTTTAATTCCTTCAACAAGACAGGGAGTTCTTCTTTTCCTAACAACCCGATGGACTCCAACATTGTGATATGCGCCATCGAGCCGATCACATCGTGCTTCGCCAAAAAAATATCCATCTCCCGGTCGCGACCTACCGTGAACTTCTCTATCTCCGCATTAGTCGCTTTGCCTTTATCCCACAATTTTTGCGCCATTAGTCACTTATTTTCCGTTAAGTTAATAACAATTTGCAAATTTACATAAAAAACGGTGGATAACAAAAAAAGATTTTTTCCACATATTGAACCAAGGAAATTTCCAAGTAATTTTTTGTAAAAGTAAAAAAAATGTTATTTTTGTCGCTATAATAATTAATTTCGATATCATGAAGAAGGTATTATTGTCAGTTATACTTGGTGCTCTGTCATTGTCGGCATTCCCAGAGGACGGCGAGTTTATGAAGGTTGCGGGAGACAAAATCCTGGTGGACGGCTCGAAGCGTTGTTATCAAATCCGTAAGGGACATGCGAGACGTGATATGACGGAATGGACTCCTTACTGTGGCGAGTTCTCTAACTTCTACTATGTGGAGGGTTACCAATATACGATGTTCGTTGAGAAGTATGACCCTCAGGCGGACACTATCCGTGTGATCAAGACTGTCGCTCGTGATAATAGTGAGGAGTATTTCCGCTTGCAGAAATTGCGTGAGAAACAGAAAGCTCACAAGAAGAATTAATTGTATCAACATCTTATCTTTCTTCCCGAGAAAGGTTCGGTGTGAAGTGATAGGGAGCGTGTCTGTCCGATACGCTCTTTTTTTCTTTGTCGGACAAGGTGTGATGACGGCGGATCGACCCGTTTGTGTGTGGCGTGTGTTCGTCGGTCTCAATAGGATGATTTGAGGGAACTGCGGAAAATATGGTCTTTTCTGAAGCCTCATTGGAGGTGGGCTGTCCTGTCTCCTCTGTTTGTGGCTACCGAGGTTGTGGCGGAACTGCTGCAACCCTATATTATGTCTGTCATTGTGAACCAGGGTGTGCTGGGTGGTGATGTTTCCCTTATCGTGCCTATGGGTATTCGGATGATGGTGGTGGTGTTGTTGGGTATGTTGGGCGGATTGCTGTCCATCTTTGCGGCGGGTACGGTTGCTTATCGGATGGGGGCGGATATGCGTTCTGCCTTGTTCAGGAAGACGATGAGCCTCTCTTTCCGCAACGTGGATGACTTGCGGACCGGATCGCTGATTACACGGATGACTTCGGACGTGCAACGTGTGCAGGGTGTCGTGCAGGCCTCCATGCGCCTTCTGTTCCGTTTCCCTATTCTTTTCGTCGGGGCGGTTTCTATGATGCTGATGATTCATCTGAAACTATCTTCCGTGTTGCTGATCATTCTCCCTGTTCTGATATTTTCCATTGTATGTATTCTGAAGCATGTATACCCCCAAATCCTTTCAATCCAAGGCGCCACGGATAGGCAGAACACGATTGTGCGGGAGTTCATAGCGGGCATGCCTGTCGTGAAGTCTTACGTGAACGAGACGGGTGAGTTCGACCGATTCAAGGCGAATAATGACGAGTTGGTCGATCGCTCCTTGCGGGCGGCGAGGTGGATGCTGTTATTGGGACCGGTCATGTCCCTGTTGCTTAATATCGGCGTCGCTGTGATTGTCTATTATGGGGCTCGGCTTCTGAAACTGGGCGAAGTCAATGTGGGGGATATCATGGCGAGCGTGAATTACATGGCGCAGATACTGATCTCCCTGCTGATGGCTTCCCATATCATCATGTCCATCACCGAGGCGCAAGCCTCCATGTCTCGTGTGGATGAGGTGCTTTCCTTGCCGGACGATTCTGTGGCTTCGGGCGGGGATGACGTGAGAGGCGCTACCGATGCCATCCTCTTCGATCATGTCTCTTTCTCCTATGGCGACGGCAAGGGAAAGGGTGGGGAGGTGTTGAACGATCTATGCTTTTCGGTACGGGAAGGTGGCACGTTGGCCATCGTGGGCGGTACGGGTTCCGGTAAATCGACCATCGCTCATCTTATGGCTCGTTTCTATGCGCCCTCTTCTGGTACGATCTGGCTGAACGGACGCGCACTGAACGGATATGATGAGGTGGAGTTGAGGCGTGTGGTGGGAATCGTCATGCAGGACGCCTTGCTCTTTTCCGGCACATTGCGGGACAATCTGCGCTGGGGCAATCTTTCCGCTTCGGACGAAGACTTGCTCCTTGCCTGTGAGAAAGCTCAGATAGCGGATTTCGTCCGCTCCCAACCTGAGGGACTGGATTACCAGGTCAGCCAAAAGGGTCTGAACCTTTCCGGGGGGCAGCGGCAACGCTTCTCCATCGCGCGTGCCTTGGTGGGGAATTATGATATACTTATCTTCGACGATTGCCTGAGTGCGGTCGATGTGCATACCGACTCCTTGATTCGTAGGGAGTTGGCGAAGACACGTGCCACGAAAGTGGTCATCACCCAACGGATGAGTACGGTCCGTTCCGCTGATTGGATATTGGTGTTGGACAAGGGACGCATCTTGGCGCAAGGCACGCACGATGGTCTCTATTCCTCATGTGAGTTGTATAGGGAGATGTGTGATAAACAAATGAATGTGTGATGGGTTATGGCTGAGCGTATGACGACATCTGGAGGGCAACATCGTTTTCGCGCGTTGGGTGTAACGGCGGGGGAGGTGAAGAATGCGCCGGGGACATTCCGCCGTCTGTTCTCCTATTGGCGGGGGGAGAAATGGCTTCTTTCCCTTCTGCTCTTCTGCTCTCTTCTGTCTGTCTGTTGCGCATTGTTGTGCCCTTATCTTTTGGGACGTACGGTGGACGATTGCATAGACATGATTCGCCGTGATGGTTCTGACGCTTCTTGGAATGCGCTCTCCCTCCATTTGATGGCCTTCATTGCCCTTCACTTGCTGTCCGCCCTCTTCTCGTGGATTCATGAGTATGGGATGAGCGTCTTGGCGCAACGTTTGCTGAAGACGTTGAAGGAGGAGATGACGGAGAAATTGCTCTCCTTGGGCTCCCGTTTCTACAACGATCATTTGTGCGGGTCCGTGATGAGCCATTTCACGAATGATGCGGAACTGGTGAAGAGCGCTTTGGGCGATACTGTGGTGCAGCTGATCGTCAGCTTTTTCACCTTGGTGGGCTCTGTCATCATTATGGTGCAGTTGAGTTGGCAATTGGCGCTCGTCACTTGTTTGACGGTTCCTTTCTCGATCATGGTGAGCCGGTTTGTGATGAAGCGCACGCACAAGTACTTCACCTTGCACCAGGAATCATTGGGCGAAATGAATGGTGCGGTGGAGGAGTCATTCGGTGGTATAAAGACGATTAGGAGTTTCGGACGGGAAGAGGAGCGAATCTCCCAGTTCGAGGCATTGAATAAGGCTGTTTGTGAAACGGGAAGGAAGGCACAGATATACAGTGGCTTGTTGATGCCGCTGATGCGCGTGTTGGATAACTGTTCGTATATATTGGTGACGATAGTAGGAGCTTTCTTGGCCTCCCGCGGTTCCGTGACGGTGGGGGTGATACAGTCCTTCTTGTTGTATACGAAGAATTTCCAACGTCCTATCAATACGATTGCGATGCAACTGAATATGGTGCAGGCCGCCATGGCGGGTGCGGAGCGTATTTTTAGACTTTTGGATGAGGATTTGGAGATAGGGGAGACTGCCCGTCCTCACTCGTTGGAGGATGTGCGGGGTGTGGTGGAATTCCGGAATGTGAGTTTCGGGTATGGTGATAAGCTGGTGCTGAAAAATGTCAGTTTTTCCGTGAAACCGGGCGAGGTGGTCGCTGTCGTTGGCTTTACCGGGGCGGGCAAGACGACCCTCGTCAATTTGTTGAATCGTTTCTATGATGTCCGTGAAGGCTGTGTGCTTGTGGATGGTGTGGATGTCCGTGAAATGTCTGTGGCGGATTTGCGTCGCTCCATCGGCTGGGTGCCTCAGGAGGCGTATCTCTTCTCGGATACGGTGAAGTATAATGTGGCTTATGGTAGATCCTCCGCCACCCTTGCCGAGGTGCGTGAAGCGCTTCTTTTGGCGAATGCGGATTCGTTGGTGTGCCGGATGCCGGATGGTTATGATACGTTGATGAAGGAACAGGGCGCAGGTGTCAGCCAAGGGCAGCGCCAGCTCTTGACCATCGCCAGGGCGGTGAACAAGAATGCTCCGATTCTGGTGTTGGATGAGGCGACCAGCAATATCGATACACGAACCGAGATGTTGATACAAGGCGCCATTTCACAAATTTCACAGGGACGTACGTGCCTGATCATCGCCCATCGTCTAAGCACGATTATGAATGCGGATAAGATTGTTGTCTTGGATGCAGGTGAAATGGTGGAGATGGGCACGCATGAAGAACTTTTGCGTAAGAAAGGTGTCTATTGGCGCATCTATAGCAGCCAATTCGCGGAGCAGTGATTTTTCTATGGTTGGAGCAAAAAAAGACGGACCCCTTTTGAAGTCCGTCCTCTATCTTGTCCAAAAACTAAAGTCTAGCGTCTAACGTCTAAAATCTACTCACTCTTAGTCTCTTTCTCCTTCAATCGCTGTTGCCATCTCCAGGCGGAGAGCAGAGTCTCTTCCAGTGAGGCTTCCGCCTTCCATCCCAACTCTTTGTTGGCGAGTGAGGCATCCGCCCATACCTTTTCGATGTCGCCTGCGCGGCGAGGGGCGATTTCGTATGGCACTTTCACGCCTGTCGTTTTCTCGAAAGTGTTGATGATTTCGAGGACGGACACGCCATTGCCGGTTCCGAGGTTGAAGATTTCGATGTTCTTCTTGTTTTTCTTTCCCAGTATGCGGTCGATGGCGCAGACATGAGCTTTGGCGAGGTCCACCACGTTGATGTAGTCGCGTATGCAGCTACCGTCAGGTGTGTTATAGTCGTTACCGAACACCTTCAACGTCTCGCGGATACCCGCTGCCGTTTGGGTGATATAAGGCAATAGATTGTTTGGGATACCGTTGGGCAACTCTCCGATCTCTGCGCTTGGATGTGCGCCGATAGGGTTGAAGTAGCGCAGAAGCACTACGTTCAGGTTCTTGTCCGCGGCGGAGGCGTCCCGAAGTATCGTCTCGCTCATCTGCTTGGTGCTACCGTAAGGGGAGGTGGCAGGCTTGATAGGCGATTTCTCCGTGACCGGCAGCACGTCCGGTTGTCCGTAGACGGTGCAGGAGGAGGAGAAGACGATGTTGCTGATGTTGAATTTCGGCATGAGCTGGAGCAGGTTGATCAAGGAGACGATGTTGTTCCTGTAGTAAACGAGCGGTTGCTCCACGGATTCTCCGACCGACTTCGAAGCGGCGAAGTGGATGATGGCCTTGATGTCGGAATGCCTCTCCATGAAGTGCCCCAGCGAAATATAATCCTTGCAGTCGATATTCTCATAGGATGGCATGGTGCCTGTGATGGCTTTGATTCCGTCCAAGACCCCTATGTTGGAGTTGGACAAGTTGTCGATGATGACAGGCTCATACCCTGCGTTGAATAGTTCGACGGCGGTGTGGGAACCAATGTATCCTGTTCCGCCGGTAACTAATATTTTCCCTTTGTTTGCCATGTTTGGAAATAGTTCTAATTAAAACAGTTTGTTGGGATAGACTCCATCGTTGATCAGTTGTTGGATCTTAGCGACAACCATAGGCCTATCTTCTTTGTAGGTTACGCCGAACCATTTGCAAGGCGTTTCCAACACGTCGATGGTGGAAGTTCCCTCTTGAATCAGGCGGTTCACCATAGTAGGGATACCGTATTCCGCCTTGATGTTGTCCGCATTCTTCTGTAGGAATTCCTTGAAGTCAGCCTCCGAGTGCTCGAAATAGTCTGTCGTGAAACCCCACATGTTCATGGAGACTGGCAGGTTCTCGTCGATGGTGTCGTACTCGCCCGTTTGTTGGTTCTTGAATACCACGTCGTTGCCCTTGCGTTGCACTTCATAGTGTTCTACGACGGTTGTCAGGTGGTTCTGCGCATTCTTGTTGCATACGCCGCGGGAAACGTGGCCACTCTCGGAGAGCGTGTTACCCAACCTGTAGGCTACCATGCAGTATTGATCTTTCTTCCCCTCCATTTTCTTCAGGGCGTCGGCCAATATCTGGAAGCTCTCCTTGCCGTAGAAGTCGTCGGCGTTGATGACGGCGAAAGGTTCCTTCACCGCATCTTTTCCCATGAGAATCGCATGGTTGGTGCCCCAGGGCTTTACCCTCTCCGGATGCAGGGTGAATCCTGCAGGAAGGCAATCCAACTCTTGGAATACAACCTCTACTTGTATGTCGTTTTTATATTTGCTGATAACCTTTTCCCTAAAGTCTTGTTCAAATGCGTGGCGGATGACAAAGACCACTTTGCCAAACCCTGCGCGTATAGCGTCGAAAATGGAAAAGTCCATGATGGTTTCTCCGTTTGGACCCAATCCGTCCAATTGTTTCAATCCTCCGTAACGGCTGCCCATTCCCGCAGCTAAAACCAATAATGTGGGTTTCATAAAATGATACTCCTTTCTTCTTTTAAATCAGCGAGTCACCAGAACTCACCTTTGATGAAAATTATCCGCGAAGATAACAAAAGAAAAGATATTTTTTCTATCAAAACGGATGCATAATTGTCTAAAATAAGCAATTTTTTTTGTGTCGGGTTGATGCGGCTCTTGTTTTACCAACTAATTGCCCCTTTCTTGTTAGGGTAGTAGAAGGGGTCGTGATTTATTAGGATTTTCTCTGCTCCACTGACGATTTGTCCTTAAATGGAGATGGGACGATTGCACAAAGACTATGCGTATGTTATTCCCCGCAAAGTTAGATGAAATGCATGTTCCGCGCATATGCAAAGCAATGCGGGGGGATGGGTTCTGTCGCTCTTTTTTTGCCCGAATTTTACGGTGTGGCGGAGTGAATGACGTCCGCTGTGCTTTTGGTGTAAATTTGTGTCTAAAATCTGAAATCTTTTTCTTTGAAATGCTTTGAAATTACAACGATATTCATAACTTTGCGAAAAATTTTGACAAAGTGGTAACTCCGGGGAACGAATTACTGGATAGTTTGGAATCTAAGGTCAAAGAGTTGATTTCTTTGAACGAGGAGAGAAGGGTGGAAAATGAGACACTCGTCAAGGACTTACACAAGTATGAGGAGGAGTTAGCTAGGGTGAAAACTTCGGAAAAATCGTGGCGGGATAAGTATATGCATTTGCTGATCGCCAAAACGATTTCGTCGTCTGAGGAAGACTCGAAGAAGACGATTGCCCGTTTGTCAAGATTGGAGCGGGAGATAGAAAAGTGCATTGCGTTGCTAAATGAATGACGTATCGCCTAATTTAGTGGAGGCAAAGTATGGACAAAGATATAGCTATCAAGCTCAAATTGGTTGGCAAGGAATACACGATGAGGTGTTCGAGAGCCGATGAGCCTTTGTATCGGGAGGCTGCCGATTTGATAAAAGAGGAATATCAGAACATGCTGGATAGGTTCGGAACCCAGACACATGTGGAGGAAAAGGATCTCTTGATTTACACTTCCTTGCAGATCGCGTTGCGGCTGAAAGTCCTTGAGTTGAAGTGCTCGGGAGAGGACAGTAGATTACAATCCTTGGAAAAAGAGTTGTCCAATTATCTGAAAACATTGTAGGCGTAAGGCTTACTTTTCGTTGATACACCCGCATTTCTTTTGGATTTAGCCTCCAAAAGTGATGCGTTTTTATTATATATATATTTAACATAGTTTATTTTATGGAGATTGTTTTTATAATTGCTGCCGCATTCCTGGTTGGCGTTGTGGTGACTTGGGTGGTGTTGAACACCATACTGAAGTCTAAATCACAGAAGATCCTGCAGGATGCGGAGAATGAGGGCGCAAGGATTCGCTCTGAGAAAGTGCGTGAGGCGAAACAGAAGTTCCAGGAACTCAAGAACGAGTATGATTCTCAGTGCAATCAGCATAATGCGAAGATGCAGCAGCAGGAGTCTAAATTGAAACAACGCGAGATGCAGCTGAACCAGTTCCAGTCTGAGCTGCAGAAGGGAAAGGCGGAAACGGAAAACTTGAGGGATGCCCTCAATAACCAAATGGACATCGTCAACTCCCGTAAGCAAGAACTTGAGAAATTGAACCGTATGGCCAGCGAACGTCTGGAGACTATTTCCGGATTGTCCGCAAACGAGGCGAAAGAGAAATTGATCGAGGCGTTGAAGGAAGAGGCTAAGACCGATGCCATGTCGTACGTGAACGAAATCATGGAGGAGGCCAAGATGACCGCCAATAAGGAGGCTAAACGTATCGTGGTTCAGACGATCCAACGCGTCGCTACCGAGGCTGCCATCGAGAACTCTGTCACTGTATTCAACATTGATTCTGACGAAATCAAGGGCCGTATCATCGGTCGTGAAGGCCGTAATATCCGTGCCTTGGAGGCCGCTACGGGTGTGGAGATCATCGTGGATGATACACCTGAGGCTATTGTCCTCTCTGCGTTCGACCCTGTCCGTCGTGAGGTGGCCCGCTTGGCTCTGCACCAATTGGTGACGGACGGACGTATCCACCCTGCCCGTATCGAGGAGGTGGTCGCTAAGGTGAAGAAACAGGTGGAGGATGAGATCGTCGAGACGGGTAAGCGTACGACCATCGACTTGGGTGTGCATGGTCTGCACCCTGATTTGGTCCGCCTCATCGGTAAGATGAAGTACCGTTCTTCCTATGGACAGAATTTGCTCCAACACGCTCGTGAAACGGCTAACCTTTGCGCCGTGATGGCTTCCGAGTTGGGCTTGAACCCTAAGAAGGCGAAACGTGCCGGATTGTTGCACGATATTGGTAAGGTGCCTGATGATGAGCCTGAGTTGCCTCACGCTATCTTGGGTATGAAACTTGCCGAGAAGTACAAGGAGAAACCTGAAATCTGCAACGCTATCGGTGCTCACCACGACGAGATTGAGATGGAGAGCCTTCTCTCCCCAATCGTACAAGCGTGTGACGCTATTTCTGGTGCACGTCCGGGTGCCCGCCGTGAGATCGTTGAGGCTTACATCAAACGTCTCAATGACCTTGAGAAATTGGCGCTCTCTTACCCTGGCGTTGTCAAGACTTACGCTATCCAGGCGGGCCGCGAGTTGCGTGTCATCGTCGGTGCGGATAAGATCGACGACAAGGAGATCGAGACACTGTCCTACGAGATCGCTAAGAAGATCCAGGATGAGATGACTTATCCAGGTCAGGTGAAGATCACGGTAATCCGTGAGACCCGTGCGGTCAGCTTCGCTAAGTAGTCTCTATTTTTGTCTGAAAATATGGTTGGAGTGCTTTCCCTTAACGGGAGGCACTCTTTCCTCTTTTGAATCAAACGAAAGTCTAAAGTCTAAATATGCTCACGAGTATTCTTTTTATATTGGTCGGTTTTGTCCTTCTGGTGAAGGGCGGTGATTACTTGGTGGAAGGATCAGTCTCGATTGCCCGTAAGGCGAAGTTGAGTTCGATGGTCATCGGTATGACGGTCATCGGTTTCGGCACATCCGCACCGGAGATGCTGGTGAGCGTGAATGCCGCATTGGCGGATAGTCCGGGCATTGCGTTGGGCAACGTGGTGGGCTCTAATATCGCTAACATAGCGCTCATCTTGGGTGTGACTGGTTTGCTCTACACTTGTGTGACGGACAACCATACCCTTCGTGTCGATTTGCCTTTCATGTTGTTGGCGTGCGGCCTTTTATCCGTTGTGGGCATGTCGGGGTCGATTGGACGTGTTGCGGGCATTGTGGGTGTGTTGTTGCTAGTTTCCTTCCTTGTGTGGCAGATTCGTTCTTCCCGCAGGATGGGGGATGCGGATGTGCCCAAGACGGAGGAGACCCCTGTGCACTCTTTGCCTGTCTCCGTCATCATGGTGGTTCTTTCCATTGCGGCGATGATCGTTGGTGCGAATATATTGGTGGATGGAGCGAAGACTGTGGCGGCCGCGCTAGGCGTTTCGGAGCGTATCATCGGATTGACGGTAGTTGCGGTGGGTACCAGTTTGCCGGAACTTTTCGCCTCTGTCATGTCTGCGAAGCGTGGCGAGACGGACCTTGCGATTGGCAACATTATTGGAAGCGTCTCTTTCAACGTATTCTTTGTGGTGGGAGTCTCTGCGGGCATCAGCCCGATCACGGAGGGAACCACTGTATTCTTCTATGACTATCTGTTGATGGTGGGACTGGCTGTTTTGCTCTGGCTTTTCCTCTTCACGAGGCGGACGCTCGAGCGTTGGGAAGGAGCTGTCCTTTTGCTTGTCTATGTGGCGTATATTGCCCATATGGTGTGGACGTTGTAGCTGATGTGTCGCATTTGAAATAGCGCTAATTAGCTGCTTGGTGTTTAGGATATCGAGCTGAATTTCCCGGATGAGTTGACTCCATGACCGTTTTGTTGCAAAATCTGTTTTCTCTAATTTGTCCGTATGGGAAAAAATCCGTATATTTGCCCAATTTCTGTATGATTGAAAAATGGTATAGTGTTTACATAGTATTTATATAAGGGGTTTTAAAGTATATTTTGATCATGGGAAAACGTTTATATACATGGTTGCTTCTGTCGCTGGGAGTGGTGACGGGAGCGTTGGCGCAGAGTATGATTATTTCAGGAGGATCTAATCATGCGTTGGCTATTTGTGCCAAAGGAGAAATTTACGCATGGGGTAAGAACGACAAGGGACAGTTGTGTTTGGAGGATAAAACGGCAGGTCCTGCGGTTGCATCTCCGATGAAGGTGAAGATGAATCCAAATCTTACATTTTCTCAAATATCCGCAGGTTCCGGAGGTCATAACATCGCGTTGTCTTGTAAGAAAACCGTTTATTGTTGGGGTGATAATACCTCTGCTCAATGTGGTAGACCGCAAGCTACGGAAGTGATTTCTGACGAACCGGTATTAGTCTACAAAGGCGAGGTGCAACAGGGATATAATGAAAATGGAGAACCTGATCCAAATGGAGAATATTTGGGAGGTGTAGTTTATGTGAGTGGAACAACGAATGCGTCTATGGCAATCTTGGAGGATGGAACAGCCGTATGGTGGGGAAAAAATCCATTGTTGGGAAATACTCCGACGTCAACTCCGTTGTACATTAGGGATGAGAATAACCAAATCTTACATAACATCATTCATATTATGGGTGGTGATGATAATCTTTTGTTTATTGTCGCTGATTCCCCGGATGGACAGGTGGGAACTGTATACTCTGCAGGAGAGTGGAATGGTCGAGGTGGAACTGAAAATCCTACCGATTCATACGCTAAACCTGTTGAGATTGAGGGATCACAGGGTACTTCTTCTGGAAAGTATTTGATGAATGTGAGGACAACTGGTATCGCTGATGGTTCGTCGTTTGCTGTTGATGGAACCACAGGTTATGTATATGGTTGGGGAAATAATGGTTGGGGATGCTCGGCCATAGGAGGTAAACCGGAAGGTGCTGCGAATAAGTATGCTGCTAAGGTATTGTCTGGTGAATATGAGCAGATTACGGGTCAACCGCATTTGACAGATGTTAAACAGGTTGTCGGAGGTAATGGTTGTGGTGCTGCTATTACGGAGGAAGGTTATTTGCTATGGTGGGGTGTGAATGCCGCTAAAACAGGAAACTCTGGTGGTATTGTACCGAACTCTTCTTATAAGAATATTCAAAGCACTTGCGAAACGGGTGGTCCGGTTTTTGCTAATTATTGTGCCGGAGTGAAGGGCCCTAATGAGGTGCGCGTGGATGATGCGATTTCAATTGGACGTGGTGATTTGGTTACCTTCATGGTGAATTCGGAAGGCCGTTACTTCGTGTGGGGTGTCACTAATGAACCAGGTAAAGACGATCACTATGGTGTGATGGGTACAGGAAAGGTGCAAGACATGAGTACGTGTTTGCAAGAGATACAGATCCCGTGTTCAACACCAGATATTTGTCCAGAGCCTTTTATGAATGGACCAAAGTATAAATGTCCTGGGGTTAATGACTCTATCTATTGTGGTTTTACTCCTGTAGATACTAGGGAGAACAGATATTTCTTTAGATGGAAGAAGGATGGTGTACTCCTCAATGATATTCAGACGGATGACATTGAGCAACTTCGTCTTATTAGTGATGCCGATAGAAGTAATGACAAGTATAACAGACCGGTTATCCCAATTTCGGAGAGCGGATTATATGAGGTGGAAGTTTTGTACATTGGAAAGTCGATTCCTTGTGATAATTGCCCTGAAGCAAAGGCTAAACTCGAGGTGATTGACATGGAGATGCCTGTGGATACTGTTATAACGGAGATGAATTGTGTTAATAAGGAACATTGGGAAACTCCGACAGCTTCTGAAATAATAAGATTCGAATATGTTGTAAATGATAAGTTCTATAAGACTGGACAGACGACGACATTTGCGGTGTTCCCGACGGAGAATAGCAATGACACAATTCGTATTGATACATCTGCCGGTCCTGGTAGCGTAGTTCAGATGGAACTTCCAGGTGATAAGGTGAAAGAATATTATATTAATACGGATGTCAATCCGAATGATACGTTATACTCTGTGTGGGTTGAAGACGTTACCCGTCTTGAAACTTATTTGTTCCAAAAAACAAGGGTGCCAACAACAGGATATAACAACTCTGTAGGATCGCAGGGCTATGCCCAAATCATACAAATAACGTCTGCTTCTGAATTTAATTCTTTCTCTATTTTTGCGGGTGTTTCTGGAGGAAGCGCTTCTGGAACTATTTCTGTAAAACCGTATATATATAAAGCGGGAAAGGTGCAGGATGGCGGTTATTTCGTCGGCGCTAACTATTACACGGGCTCCACTCAAACTTTCTCTTTGGATACTGCGACATTGAAAAAGGGGTACACCGAACTTGTTGTCGATGTAAATAAAGTTTTGGAAGCGAACTCGATAAGGGGTGCCGAGTATGTCCTTTATGTGGAAATAAAACAAAACAATGTGGATATTTACTCGGAACAATTGGTGGCGACGGCTTCTAGTGATGTGTACTTCTCCTCTGCCATTAAGGATAGCCAAAAAACAGGCATTTCAGGAGTTGGCGCATTGGCTCAATTTAAAACTACCGATAGAAGTAATTCGGGTAATGTCACGGAAGTCTTTAATCTTAAATTTGGTAAGATGACTGATTACACTTGTGGTCGTATTAGGTTGTCCGCCAAATTGGGTTGTCCTCCATGTACCTCTCCGGATGAGGTGAAGATGCTTGTGGATGGTGCCGCAAGGACGGCTGACACAATCTCCCTTTGTGAGGAGTCTCCTGCGATGGAACTTTCGGTAGCTGGATTGATTAGCTCTAGGAAATCTGATGCAGTCTTCGACGTGCTTTGGTTCGTGGATCAATTGGGAACGGCGGCCAATGCCGCTCAGGTGGATTTGGCGTCTGCTGCCTCTACTTTCAATACTAAGATTAAATGGTCTGCCGCTAAGGCGGGCACCACGGAGAAGTATTATGTTAGGGCTCGTGATAATGAGAAACCAACTAGCTCTGATTGCTTCGTCCATGATTCTGTCGTGGTGAAGTACAACAAAAAGCCGGTGGTTCCGACCATCGAGATCCCTTCTTTCTGCAAGGGCCTTGTGGACGATGCGGTGAAGAATTATCTGAATAATGACTTAAAGACTCTTTTGAATGGCTTAAAGGCTGAGATATTTGACCCATCCAATGCTCCGGTGGCGGTGGCTGACCTCGCTACTTCCCTGAATGCTTTGGCTGCGGGTACACAAACCTATAAGATATCTGTGACTGATATTGCAACAGGTTGCGTCAGTGATGTTGCTTCGTTTGACGTGGTGGTGAAGTCGATTCCTGATAAACCGGATGTTGTGGACATTGACTTCCTTGTCTCGGAAGAGACGAACCAATCGGTGGGAGATGGCGTTCCTTCTCAGACGGGGGATATTCATTGGTATTCCAATAAGTCTGACTTCCCTGCTAATCCGTCGACGATTGTGCCTACCGTCTCTTTGAAGGAGGAGAAGACATTCACCTTCTGGGTTTCCAAAAACGTGGATGGTTGCGAGAGTGATACTTCTAGTTTCTTGGTGACGGTGAACGACGCACCAGTTCCTGCAGCTCATGATACGTTCATCTGCGTGCAGAATAGTTTGACGAACCCTAGTCCATCTGTGAATTTGAATGATTTGGTTACGGCGGGTGATCCTGCTAATCCAAACACTGCCTTTACCTTGAACTGGTATACGGATCCGGATGCGACGAAGGGAACGGGTTCCGCAACTGCACCGACGGTTGATTATACCAAGGTGGGTGTTCAAACCTTCTATGTTAGCCAAACCAATGGGGATACGCATGCGGAAAGTAATAAGAAGGCTGTGTCTGTCAAGATCTACAAGGCGCAAAATTTGAGCCCTGTTTCCCCTGACACTTACTGCGATGAGGAGCAGAACCCTCGCGCTTTGGTGAAGTTCGCCGAGGAGGGCACGGCCGACTACGAGAAGGCGACCGACATCCAATGGTATCTCTACGGCGATCCATGGGACAAGGACAAACTGCCTGTCCTGGGAATCAAGAAGGACACCACTTATGTCTTCGGTGCGGTTCAGTCTTATACGATCACTTCTGCGACTGGCGCTGAATTGGAGACCTGCTACAGCGATACGACCTACTATACGGTGAACGTGCTGTACACACCACCGGTGGGCGACTCTTCCGTTGCGTACATCGCGGCTGAGGTCGGCGCCGACAACAAGACCTTC
>JBGVCG010000027.1:0-10737 GCA_045226255.1 Paludibacteraceae bacterium
CAAGAAGAGTATCCTCAACAGCACTCTCACGGAGAAGGTCATCCCTATCTGCGTGGGCATGAAGGTGGGTGTCACTCTGCCTCTCAAGAAGGGCGGAAAACGTTCCAGCTTCGACGGTTTCTAACGAGTCGTCACGGCGGGTTTTCAGAACCCGCCGTGACAATTAAAGAAGACGAAAGACTTGCATTTGTCGGTTATTTTTCGGATATTCGAATAATTCAACCAACCAATGCAAAAGAACCGTATGCGTAATTTCAGAACCATTGTCCACAACATACTGACATTCATCTTCTCCCTGTTCGGGTTAAACTCCTGCATTCACATGGCATATGGTTGCCCCCATACCAATTTCAGAATCGTAGGACAGGTGATGGACGAAGGAAAACAGCCCATCAAAGAGGTGAAGGTCTATGACTGCACATTGTCCAACGACTACTCCAAAGACAAACACTCCGCAATCGATATAACCTACGACCAGTATCATTTCCGTAAAATTTCCGACTCGACAACAACGAACTTGAAAGGAAGCTACGACGTGTCTGTAAACTTCTATGGATGCGAAAAGGAGATTTTTCTTCTTCGATTCAACCACCCCGAGTATGAACAGAAGGATACGCTGGTGTCATTCAATCGCACAAATGAAGGCGGGGAAATGAAAAAGATCATCAACGTCTCCCTGAAGAAAAAAACAGAGAAACCCACTGAATTGCCCTGAACAAAGCAAACATTGTTCGGTCAAACGAGAGGAAACACCCCACAACCATTGATTCCCAAGAGAATTTTTTCCAAGGAGAATTTTACATCTCACATATCACCAAAAACACACAAAACGTGCTATCTTTGCATAGAGTGGCATATGAATGACCCCGCCACGTTTTATTTTCAATTTATAATCAATATTTAAAGTATGGATAATTTTTCTTTTCAATGCGCTACGAAATACTGTTTCGGAAGAGACCAGCGCAAGACGACAGGTGCCCGCATCAAACCATTCGCCAACAAGGTTCTGCTTGTCTATGGCGGCGGAAGCATCAAGCGCAACGGTGTATATGATGATGTGACAAAATCGTTGAAGGAAGAGGGAATCTCCTTCGTGGAGCTCTCCGGCATACAGGCCAACCCTACCTACGAGAAGGTGTTGGAAGGCATTGAGATAGCCAAGAAAGAACAGGTTCAGCTCATCCTAGCCGTTGGCGGAGGTAGCGTCATCGACACCTCCAAGGCGATCGCCATGGGCTACTACGAAGCAGACGTGTGGTCATTCTACGAGCGGGGCGGAGAGGTCAGCAACGCGCTACCGATCGCTACCGTGCTCACCATCCCGGCTGCGGGCAGCGAGGTGAGCCCAGACACGGTGATCTCCTACAAGGGAAGGAAGTTAGGCTACAGTAGCCAGAAGATCCGTCCTGTGGTGAGCGTCGTCGACCCTGTCATCTTCTTCACCCTGCCTAAGAACCAAATCGCATACGGTGTCTGCGACATGATGAGCCACATCTTCGAGCGCTACTTCACGCAGACCAACCACACGGAACTGATCGACTCGCTCTGCGAAGCGACGCTCAAGACCATCATGCGCAACGCTTACCTCCTGATAAAGAATCCGCAAGACTACGAGGCTTGGTCGGAGGTCTCCTTAGCCAGCTCTGTCGCCCACAACGGATTCCTCGGTTGCGGCCGTATCCAAGACTGGGGCTGCCACGACATGGAGCACGAACTGAGCGCGCAGGACTGCAAGGTTCCTCACGGTGCTGGCTTGGCGGTCCTCACGCCTAACTGGATGAGGCACGTCTACAAGGAGAACCCGAAGATGTTCTACCAGTTCGCCGTCAACGTGATGGGCATCAAGGCTGACCGCGACGAGGAGAAGACCATCCACCGAGGCATAGACAAGCTCCGCGCCTTCTTCACCGCCATCGGACTGCCTGCCACACTCACTGAACTGGGCTTGGGCGAAGAGGTGCTGGAAACGATGGCGCAGAAATGCGTCGGCAACGGCCACGTCGGTAACTTCAAGCCATTGTTCAAGGAGGATGTGCTGGAGATTTACAGAAAGAGCCTATGATAATTATGAATTAAGAATTTTGAATTAGGGTTGGGGGATTATGTTAGATATGGATGTGAATATTAAAACGATCTGGAAGAAGGATGCCAAACGGATTCTTTTCGTTGTCCTGTCCGCCTTGCTGATGTCCGCCAACATACGTACATTTGTTCAAGCCGGGGAGCTATATCCAGGTGGCGCAACCGGCTTGACCATTTTGATATTGAGGGCATGTGAGATGTTCTTCAATATCAAACTCCCCTACACCATCGTCAACGTCATCATCAATGCGACACCCGTCTACATCGGGTTCAGGTTCATCGGGAAGAGGTTCACGCTCTACTCCTGCCTGATGATATTGTTGACAGGCATATTCACTGACTTACTACCCTCTTACACAATCACCTACGACACGCTGCTGATCAGTATATTCGGAGGCATCATCAATGGTGTCGCGATCAGTCTCTGCCTATTCGTGAACGCCACGTCCGGAGGTACGGATTTCATCGCGATATACCTCTCGGAGAAGCGGCACAGGGACGCATGGAACATTGTCTTGGGCGTGAACATCATCATCCTCTCCGCCGCCGGACTGCTCTTCGGATGGGACAAGGCGCTCTATTCGATCATCTTCCAATTCGCGTCAACACAGATTCTGCACACGCTCTACAAGAAGTACCAACAAGCAACTTTGCTGATCGTCACGACCCATCCCGACGAGGTGTGTGAGATCATCGCCAGACTGACCGAACACACTGCCACACTGATACCTTCGGAGGGCGCCTACGAACATTCGCCCCGCACGATCGTCTACTCCGTGGTCTCCCAAGAAGAGTATCCGAAAATCAACAAGGAGGTGAGAAAAATCGATCCGGACGCTTTCATCAATACGATACAAACAGAAAAACTATTAGGGAATTTCTACCAACGTCCGACGGAATAGGCAGTATTAGGGCTATCTGTCCACGGGATATTTACATGTGTTTATTTACGATTTAGCTATTTACAACTTACTATTTAGCCAGTTATTATTCATTTTGTATCTTCGCGGTGAAATTTGTAAGCGGTATGGAGTTCTCACTGTTTCTGATCGTTGCACTATTCAGTCTGGCCATGATGGCCGCCTTCGTGCAGCGGGTGTGCGGGTTCGGGTTCGGCATCTTCATCATGACGATGCTCCCCTATCTGATGCCCTCCTATGGCGAGGCCGTCACGCTATCCGGCATGCTCTCCGCCACACAGTCCGTCTTCATCCTCTCCAGAGCCTATAAGTACGTGGCGTGGAAGCGGATGATCCCCATCCTGCTCACCTTCCTGGTCGTCTCCTTCGTCGCCATCCAATACGTCGCGACCTTAGCGGACAATTCCCTGAAGATATTGTTGGGCATCATGCTGATCGTCATGAGCCTCTATTTCCTCTTTGTCAGCCAGCACATACAGGTTCGTCCGTCGGTACCTCTTCAGATTTCAATGGGAAGCCTCAGCGGTGTGATGGGCGGATTCTTCGGCATGCAGGGTCCACCGGCGGTACTCTACTTCCTCGCTTCGGAGAAGGACAAGGAACATTACCTCGCCATGGCGCAAATCTACTTCTTCATCGGCAACGTGGCGATGACGCTCTTCCGCGCCGGCAACGGGCTCTTCACCCATGAGGTGCGCATCAGCTGGATCTATGCGGTAGCTGGTGTGGCGGCAGGTACTTACTTGGGCAAATTGGTGTTCGAGCGCATATCGATCGAGACATTGCGCAAAATCGTCTATGTATACATGGCTATCAGTGGGGTGATCGCAATTGTGGGAGCAGTGGGAAAATGATGGTTGATTATAAATTAAGAATTAGTTTGATGGTTCGAATAGATAAAAAAAGAGCCTGAAGCATCAATGACTTGTCATTCAACAAATTTAACCTCCGTCGTCAACACACGAATACCTCCACAACGCAATTCAGGTGTATTGATACGCACATCACAATCGACCACAAATATATTACCTTCCTTTGAAAGAATCACATTTTCATCATGAAGATCACTCAAATATATGTTGGGGGTGGCAAAGGTCCAATTCCTTGGGTTAACCAATTTAAAACCTATTTTTTGGGCGAACTCAGAAATTTGACCATCACTCATTTGTTTCCCTTGCACATATGGCTGACCAACAACAATCTGCCATTCCCCACTCTGTTTCCTTCCAAATCCCAACACCGACATACTCGTTTCAGGGAATAAACTATTGTGAAGGCAGACACGGTCTAAAGCTAATATGGGCTGAATATAATAGTCCAGCCCTATCGTCTTCAACAAATCATTGCCATATTTATAGACAAGAGCTTCACCTCCTTCCGCAATATTTTCCCCCAAACATTTTCCAAAGAAGATATCCGTATCATCATACCAACAACCAGCCTTCCGTGACCAAGACTCAATTATCGCTTCTTGCGCCTTTCCTCGTTCGCACTCTTCTTGGTAGTCGAATGGTTTCTGAACTCCTCTATTTGCTGCAGCATCTGCTCCCGCGAGTAGGGTTGCAATGACATTCGTTGGACCTCCCGCTGAGCAGCCATGCTGTTCTGCCGGTGAAAATCGTTGATATACAAGTTTGCCACTAATGAACTGTTCCGCATAACACTCCAATTTATAAAGACCCTTAGGCGAAAAATCTCCGTCTATGATAGAAATAATATCGTTCCAAAAGTCTTTGCTGTCCATAAATCACTTAACCCAACCAATGTGGATATACAAAAATAAGCAATTCTGTTCAATTATCAGAATCATTTTCTGGCAAAGGATTTATATTTTCTTACAGAGAAACGAAGAGTACGGAGGTAATGTATATTTCTTGATCGATCAATAAAAACAACACGCAAACTGTGATATTTCCACCCCGAATGCTTAAATTTGTAATAACACTAACCTTAAAGGAACGATTAGCAACATGGAAGAACCGGTTCAAGGTACCAGGGAGAGGAAGATCACAAGGGTCACCCTGCTTGGTTCGTTTGTCAATGTATTACTAACCATAGCCAAAATCATAGCCGGCATACTGGGTCACAGTGCGGCCATGATAGCGGATGGCATCCACTCGTTGTCCGACCTCATATCGGACATCGTGGTGCTCATCTGTGTCCGCATATCCTCCAAGGGGAAGGATAAGGACCACAAATACGGCCATGGGAAATACGAGACCATGGCTACCCTATTCGTCAGCCTCATGCTGATCTTCGTGGCGGCGAAGATGTGCCTGACGGGTCTGAGCGCCATCATAGGCGTGGTGCAAGGCAAAGTGATCGAGGTGCCCCACACCATCGCTCTCTGGGCGGCGATCGCCTCCATCATCGCCAAGGAACTGCTCTTCCGATACACGGCAAAGGTGGGGCGGGATGTCTCCAGCCCCGTCGTCATAGCGAACGCTTGGCACCATAGGACGGACGCCCTCTCCTCCATCGGCTCCGCCCTCGGCATCGGTGGCGCCATCCTCTTGGGCGACGAGTGGGTGATACTCGACCCGATCGTCTGTTGCGGCATCAGCATCGCCATCTTCGTCTCCGCCATACAAATGGGCATCCCTTCCCTCAAGGAACTGCTGGAAGTGGCTCTGCCGCAGGAAATGGAGGAGGAGATGATCGCCATCGCCTCACAGGTGGAGGGCGTGGAGAGCATACACGACCTAAAGACACGCCGCAACGGCACCAGCATCATCGTGGACGCACACGTCGTCGTATCGCCCGACATGACCATCGTGGAGGCGCATAACATCTCCACAGAGGTGGAACGTAGCCTGCGGGAGAAGTATGGGCAGGAGATCCAAACCTCCATCCATGTGGAGCCGGACGAGGACTCTGAATAAATCACCTAATCACCCCTGAACATAAAAAAAGAAGCGTGCCCGCTAAGGCACGCTCCCCTATCTAGTTTGCTCGAAGCATCACTTCTTGTTCTCAATCCACTTGCGCGCATTGACGAAGGCCTCCAACCAAGGAGTCACCTCATCCACCGCCTTACGATCCTCTGGATAGTAAGCCCATTGCCAAGGGAAGATGGCACGCTCCAAGTGTGGCATCATCGCCAAGTGGCGACCATCCTTGGAACATACGCCCGCCACATTGTACATGGATCCGTTCGGATTGGCAGGATAACCCTCATAGGTGTACTTGGCGATCACCTTGTACTCGCTCTCAGCGTAAGGGAAGTCGAACTTGCCCTCACCATGAGCCACCCAAACGCCCAACTTGCTGCCGGAGAGCGAACCGAACATCACGGAGTCGTTCTCAGGGATCGTCAGGCCCACGAAGTTAGACTCGAACTTGTGGGAGTTATTGTGCAACATCTTATGCTTCTTCTCATGCTCAGGATAGAGCAACTCCAACTCCGCCATCAACTGGCAACCGTTGCAGATACCCAAGCTCAAAGTGTCCTCACGGGCATAGAACTTCGCCAACGTCTCCTTCGCCTTCTCACTGTAACGGAAACCGCCGGCCCAGCCCTTCGCCGAACCCAACACGTCCGAGTTGGAGAATCCACCGCAGAAGACGATCATATTCACGTCCTCCAACGTCTCGCGTCCTGATGTCAAGTCGGTCATGTGGACATCCTTCACATCGAAGCCCGCCAAGTAGAGGGAGTAAGCCATCTCACGCTCTCCGTTCGTACCCTTCTCACGGATGATGGCCGCCTTCACGCCGGAACGTCTCTTGCGGTCGGCCGTCAAGCCCATCTTGCCAAGCTGGCCGGAGAAGCTCTCGTCGAACTTGAACTGAAGCGGTTGCTTCTTGTAGTTCTCGTAACGCTCCTTGGCACATGCCTCGCCACTCTGCTTGCGATCCAAGAGGTAAGAGGATTTGTACCACACATCACGCAATGCGTCGATGTCGAACACCTCCTTCTTGCCATCCTTCTCCACGACAATCGTACGCTCGTCGGATGGCTTGGCGATCATGGCGAAACCTACGCCAGCGTTGTGGAGGATCTTCTCCACCTCCGCCTTATGCTCCACCTGAATCAGCACGCCCGGATTCTCGGAGAAGAGGATCTTGGTCAAATCTGGCTCAGGGATATCCTTCAGGTTCACCTTCAAACCGCCCTTCGTATTCGCAAAGCACATCTCCAACAAGGCGGTGATCATACCACCCTCGGAGATATCGTGGCCCGCCAGGATCAAATCCTTATTGATCAGTTCCTGAACCGCCTCGAAGGCATCCGCGAAGTACTCCGCATCCTTCACCGTAGGCACCGTGTCGCCCACCTTGTTCAGCGTGGCGGCCAAAGCGGAACCTCCCAGATTCAGCGCATCGTACGAGAAGTCGATATGATAGATGTAGGAATCTTTCTTGTTGATCAACACAGGGGAAACGATGCGACGCACGTCAGAGACCTCCGCACCTGCGGAGATGATCACCGTTCCTGGGGAGAAGACCTTGTCCTCACCATACTTCTGCGTCATGGAGAGGGAATCCTTACCCGTAGGGATGTTGACGCCCAATTCGCAGGCGAAGTCGCTACAAGCCTCAACCGCCTTGTACAAGCGGGCATCCTCGCCTGGGTTCTTGCAAGGCCACATCCAGTTGGCGCTCAAGGAGACACTCTCCAAACCATCCGCCAACGGAGCCCATACGATGTTGGTCAACGCCTCGGCGATAGCCAATACCGAACCAGCGGCAGGGTCCACCAAAGCGGCTGCCGGCGCATGTCCGATGGAGGTGGCGATACCGCTCTTTCCTCTGTAGTCCAATGCAACCGCACCCAAGTCGTTCAAAGGCAGCTGCAACTCACCGGCGCACTGCTGGTGAGCGATCTTACCCGTCACGGAGCGGTCCACCTTGTTGGTCAACCAATCCTTACATGCGACAGACTCCAACTGGAGCACGTCCTTGATATATTTTTGGATATCCTTACCATCCGTCTGGACAGGGGCGAACTTCTCCACCACCGTGTTATCCTTGATCACCGTGCGAGGCGGTTTACCGATCATGTAATCCAAGCGGAGGTTGATCGGCTGGTCACCATTGGCGCGTTGGAAGACGAACTGCATGTCGCCCGTCGTCTCACCCACCACGTACATCGGCGCACGCTCACGGTCCGCGATGCGTTGGATCAGCTCGATATCCTTATTCTTCACCAAGAAGCCCATACGCTCCTGGCTCTCGTTTCCAATGATTTCCTTGTCGGACAAGGTAGGGTCACCGATAGGCAACTTGTCCATATCGATCTTACCACCCGTCGACTCCACCAACTCGGAGAGGCAGTTCAAGTGACCGCCCGCACCATGGTCGTGGATAGACACGATCGGGTTGTTATCAGACTCCGCCAAGGTACGGATCACATTAGAGACACGTTTCTGCATCTCAGGGTTGGCACGTTGCACAGCGTTCAGTTCGATCGCATTGGAGTATTGACCCGTCTCCACGGAAGAGACTGCGCCACCACCCATACCGATGCGGTAGTTATCACCACCCATCACGACCACCTTCTCGCCTGGCTCAGGCTCGCCCTTCAGACTATCCTTCTGTTTCGCGAAACCTACACCACCCGCCAACATGATGACCTTGTCGTAAGCGTATTTCTTGTTGTTCTCCGCATGCTCGAAAGTAAGCAACGAACCGCAGATAAGCGGCTGACCGAACTTGTTACCGAAGTCGCTCGCACCATTCGAAGCCTTGATCAGGATCTGCTCAGGCGTCTGGTACAACCACTTGCGAGGGTCCAAGATATCCTCCCAGTGGCGACCCTTCTCGGTACGTGGATAGGAGGTCATATAGACCGCCGTACCCGCAATAGGCAAGCTCGCCTTACCACCACCCAGACGGTCACGGATCTCACCTCCCGTACCCGTAGCCGCACCGTTGAACGGCTCGACCGTCGTCGGGAAGTTATGCGTCTCAGCCTTCAGGGAGATGACAGACTTCATCTTCTTCACCTCGAAGAAATCAGGCTTGTCACCACTCGCCGGAGCGAACTGTTCGATCTCAGGGCCTTCATTGAAAGCCACGTTATCCTTGTAGGCCGAAACAATCTTATTAGGGTTCTCCGCAGAGGTCTTCTTGATCATTTGGAAGAGGGAAGACTCCTTCTCCTCGCCATCAATGATGAAGAGTCCGCCGAAGATCTTATGACGGCAGTGCTCGGAGTTCACTTGAGAGAATCCAAATACCTCACTGTCAGTCAGTTTGCGTCCTATCTTCTCGCTGACGCTATTCAGGTAATCCATCTCCTGCTGGCTCAAAGCCAAGCCCTCCTGTTGGTTATAGGCGGCCAGGTCCTCGATGTAGACGATAGGGTCCGGTTTCTTGTCGATGGTGAAAATCGTCTGGTCCAAACCATTGTAGACACGCTGCAACATCGGGTCATGTTCGGAATCCTTTCCCTTGCAGGCGAAGTACTCCTCGATACGACGGATACCCTTCAGCGCCATGTTCTGGGTGATCTCCACCGCATTAGTACTCCAAGGAGTGATCATTTCACGGCGGGGACCGATAAACCACCCCGCGATATTTTTCTCATCGACGAACTCCGCACCGGAGAAAAGCCACGTGAGCTTCTCCAAGTCCTGAGCGCCAAACTTTTGGTCCGCATCAACAGCTATATAGCCTGCGTCCGCTTTCTTGAAAAATAGAACCATCTATGATTTAGTTTATGTATGATATCATCAATTAACTAACCGCGAAATTAGGTATAATTTTAGAGTTTGGCAAATCCAAAGGAGCATGAAAATCCGTCATTCATTTTCGGCAAATTCCCAAACAAATATTGGGGGTAAAAATTGGCAGGTGGTGTTCGGTTATTCGTTTTTTACCGTTCCATTGTAGAAGAGATGATGTGCACATCGTCTCACATGCACATCATTTCCACAACCAACGGACGGGAATCCGTCACATCCGTAAAGACAGTGAATTTCTCGGTTCACGCCACTGGCGTAGACCTCTTTTTCATAGTTGCATTTCCCCTTCCCTAAAACATAAAAGCGACCGAGCCGCCCCATTACGGGAACCTGCTCGGTCGCCACTTCTAATTAATGAAGGTTCCTTCTATTCGAATCGCAGAAGGGTTCAAAGATAAAAAACCACATAGAAGAAATGAGGCTATACGTTTCTATTGCAAAACCTCATAAGTAAACCCCTTCGCTATGATTTGGAATTTACTACCGGTAGAGTTTGTCTCTATCTCGTAGTAATTCAAGGGAACTTTATCAAAAAGCCCCTTCCACGATTTATAGAACTTTTGCACCAGCTCATTCTCACTGCCTTCTTGATGGGCTAAATATATCGACTCATCCTCTATAAGGACTCCGAAATTCATCTGGAATACAGCATGATACACAGATTCGAAAACGATTCGGTACAAACCATCTTCAAATTCGATTTCAAATTCGATTGTATCCTGTTCCCCCGGACGATTCCTGTCAATCTTTATATTCCTAATGGAGGAATCGTGCCATTCAAAATCATTAAATTCCATGCTTTTTTTTGCATTTATGTTATTTATAAGGCCATTTGTTTGGGTCAAATATATGTTTCCTCTTTTTGTTAATATGGGAATGGCTTTCATTCGGTCCACATGCACATCGTCTACATGCACATCATCTTCACAACCAACGGACGTGAATCCGTCACATCCGTTAAGATAGTGAATTTCGCGATTCACACCACTGGCGTAGATGTTTTTGCCACTTCCTTCAAAACACAATCTTCCGGTCACTCCACGAGG
>JBGVCG010000028.1:0-54419 GCA_045226255.1 Paludibacteraceae bacterium
GGGCGACAATAACACGCATTTCGACAACATACCGTTCGGTGTCCACACCATGCATGTGACGGACTTCTTCGGTTGCGAGACTTCCAGAATCTTCCAATTGGATCCTCCGGAGATCGTTATCCCAGATCATTTCACTCCGAACGGAGATGGTGTGAGTGATAATTGGATTGTTCCAGGTCTGGCAGAGGTGTATCCAGGTTCTGTAGTTTCCATCTACGACCGTTACGGTAAAATGTTGGCACAATTCTTCGGTGCGGAGGCTAGTGGCTGGGATGGAACTTACAATGGCAAGGCTTTGCCATCCACCGACTACTGGTATCAAATCGATATCGAGGAGATCAACAGACAATATGTGGGACACTTCACACTGATACGTAGATAATCGGTGCTGAGACCCATCAACTAATACAATGCGGGATTGGAGATCTTCTCCAGTCCCGTTTTTTTTGTAGTGTGTGGAGAATGTGCAGGAATGTGCTGAAATGAGCGGGAAGGGGTAGGAGGGTACCTGACCATTCGAGGGCGAAAAAGAGAGCTGTGGAGGGGCTGTGAGACGCTGTTCGGAAGGCTGGGATAGTACGTGCCTAAGGTAGATTCAAACACTTTGGATTCACACGTTTCTCTCATAGAAAAAAGCGGGCTGGCACATCGATTTGCCAGCCCGCTTTGCATGATAAGGGGGGGACCCGTTATTTCTTTTTGATGATTTTGAAGGATTCTCCGTTCTCCAATTGGATGATGTAGATACCCTCCTTGAGGTTTCCGATGACAGATGATTCACCCGCATTGAAAGTCCTTACGAGCAGGCCGTTTATGTTGTAGATGGATCCTGCCAATTCGTCGATTCCCTTCTGTGTGGAACACAAATCCTCCATGCCTGTGAAATCTATGACAGGGCCAGTGTAACTCTCTCCTTGCGCACCCTTTTGGTATACTTTGACGTAGTTGACGTACATCTTCGCCTCCCCGCCTTGTAGTGCGCTGATTTGGTTGATATCGTAGATCTTAGGGAAGTCTCCTCCGATTGCCAAATTGAAGAGGATGTGGAACTCGTGGTGGAAATAGGTTCCGGCGCTGTAATTAGAGCTCTTGTCCGAAATGTCCAGTTGGAAATATGGTCTGGCGTTCGGGAAACGGTCTTGGTCGACGTACATGACGAGCCTTTGTTCGTCCCAATAGAGCGTGTAAAGGTGAAATTCACCGTCTTGGAGGGAGTAGTCCCACGTGACACTTTGGGTGCTCATTTTGTGTTCGTTGGAGGAAGGTCCCCAGTGGCAGGCACCGTTGAAATATCTATCTTGGCTACCTCTGTTGAAAGCCTCTGCGTTACCCATCTCGAGGATGTCGATCTCTCCATTGACAGGCCATCTGCTTACATCGTCGCCCATCAACCAGAAGGCAGGCCAGAGTCCATTGCCGGTCTTTGGCAGACGGATGCTTGCCTCCACCTTACCGTGGCAGAACTTCATCTTGCCCTGAGTGTTCAAACGTCCGGAAGTGCATGATTTACCGTTCGATTGCTCTTTCCTCGCCGTGATGATGAGACAGCCGTTTCCTTCGGAGTCTTTGCCGACCTCGATGTTGTTCTTGCTATAGTACTGCAATTCGTTGTTATAGCCTCCGTAACCGTTTTCCTCGATGTTCCACACATTGCTGAGTTTTCCGTTGTCGAACAATTCTTCCCATACGAGGTGATATCCATTCACTTCGCCCGTTCCGACTTGTGATTTCTGGTCGTAGGTCGGTGAAGTGCTCTGGTCGAGCTTCTTGAGGAGCGTGACCTCGTCGATGTAGACGACAGCGTCTTGTTGCAGGTTGCCGCGATCCACCATGATGAAGAAATCCTTGTAGGTGCCTTTCGGTGCGCTCTTCAGGTCGAATGTGACGGTTGTCCATCCGTTGCCGCCGAGGTAGGCTGTGGTATATTCGTAGTTATCGCCCGGTCCAGACTCCAACTTGAAGGCCACATCCCCTTTGGTTTGCTTGAGGAACTTCACCGTCGCATAGGAGTAGTCGTTGTCGTCGGAGCCGATGTTGAGGGAATAGACACCCCTTAGGATTACACCTGCCCAATCGTCCGTGCCTACAGGCCGGGTGCATTTGAGCACTTTGGACGAACCGTTGACGTTGTCCGGCGAAGGATTGCTTACAATTTCACTAAAGGCGCCACTCACGTCTTCCCAACCTTTAGAGTCACTCTCGAAATCGTCTAGAACGATGCTGTCTTGCGCATGGGCCGCTGCGATGGAGAAGGCCGACAATGCAATAATAGTTTTTATTCTCATCATAATGATATTAGATGGTTTATGTCTCCTTGATACTTGATATATATATATACTTTTAGAATCGTTGTTTTCAGTTGACAATGAATGTTTTTCAATGTTTTTTTATTGACAATCGAATCATTTTGCAATTTTCGGAAATATCTGTGAGTTTAGCAACTCTTTTGGTGAAAAAATACGGACGCAGTGTCCGAATGATGACATTGCGCCCGTATTGGTTGACTTCAGAGGAATGGTCACTCCACCACCACCTTCCGTCCGTTCACCAAGTAAACGCCGGTTGGCATTGCACACTCGACGGAGGCATCCGCCTCAACACCGAAGAAACGCACCAGACGGCCGTCCAGCGTATAGATATTGACGTCGCAAGCGCGGGAGGCATATACCGTCAATTGATTCTTTCCTGTATAGACCACCACATCGTCTGCCAACCCCTCGTTCGAGTAGAGTTCAGGCAGTCCTACCGTTTCCACCTTCTTGTACCCCTTCGATTCGATCCAGCGGGCGTAGGAACCGTCCGACTCGTCTGATATCGGCTTGTAATTCACCTTCTTCGAATCGAAGCAGAAAGCGAACTGGCAGCTTGCAGTCTTGCCCGCCGTGCCTAAGCCAACCACACCATTCAGCGTCGGCGTGGCACTGAAGTTCGTCAGCGCGGAAGAGGAGGAACTGCGTGGGTAGAAATAGTAGTAACCGTCATGCGTGCCCGAAGAGACGATCTTCCACTGTTGCTCGTAAGAACCGGAGGAGTCCCGCAGGGAGAGTCCACCGCCCGTCGCGTCCAAAGCCTTCCCGGAAGCCACATCTGTCAGGATATAATAGTCATCCTTGGTGGATATCCTAAACGAAAGGTTGATGTCATCATTGTCCTCCGTCAGGGCCAGCTTGCCCTCCTTGTTGGACAAGATCCTGTTCGCATTCTTGGAGAGCAACAGGTAGGTCTTGCCCGCCTCAAACGTCTCCACACGCCTATATCGATTCAGTTTATCGAACAAATCGAGGCTCCACTCCCCGTAGAAACGGATGATCGGATAGCCGCTACGCATATCGATCGGCAGCCAGATGTGCCATGACTCGCCCACGTTGGCGTCCGGGAAGTAGTCGCCGCCCTTCCATCGGTCACCCATGTAGATATACGCGTCATACTTGCCCGGCACCTTGAAGACGTAATTGCTTTGGCTACAGTAAGACTTGTTAGCGTTCGCGTCCACACACGGGTTGCCATTGTCCGCCCAACCCGACAGCGGCAGCTGGGAATAGGAGGAGTGGGCAGGGTTCGGATCCCAACCCGTACAGCCCGAAGTGATCGCCACGAAGCGTTGGTGGTACTTGAATATAGCGGGAGCCTCATACTGCTTGTCGACGAACATGCGCTCCCACGTGTTGCTCAGGTCCAGGAAGTCATCCTTCAGCAGGGTGCCGTGCATCGTCATGTTCTCCTCGGCCGACCCGAAGTGGTAGCCCACGTTGTAGTCAGGGTCGAACATCAATGTCTGGTCGCGCGAGCCGGAAGGTTGCTCATCCCCCCTCGGACGCATCGTCTTCACGAACTTATACGGGCCTGTGATCTTATCGGCATAGAGGATGGCCACACGCGAGGCCGCGTAGCCTGAGCCATTCTCCCAGTGCACCCACATGACATATTTCCCCGTGTTCGGACATTTCATCACCTTCGGGCGCTCCAAGGTGCGGCCATAGTTCATATCCTGGTAATCATTCCTGAGCGGCTGTTCAGGACATTCGTACGCCATGCACTCCCTCTTCCAGTTGTACAGATCCTTCGAGGTGTAGCAGACGATACCGTTGCTGCGCACAGGGGAAGGGCGGTAGTTCTCACCAAACCAATAGTAGGTGCCATCCTCATAGAGCACACATCCGCCATGCGCGTTGATGTGCTTGCCCTCCGCATCGAGCCAATCCATGCCCAAGCGAATCGCCGGGCTACCGATCAGGAAGGAGTGGTAGGGTTGTCCGGAAGGGGCATCCACCCGCACGAGGTACCAATAATGCTTGCCGTCCGAACCGCTCTTATCGCTGTAGACACCCTTACCGTCCGATGTGCCGTCCGTTCCCAAGTACAATCCGTTGGAGGCGAACTGCAGCCTGACGTAATACTCTTCATCCGGCGCATAACCCACCTTCACATGAGCGGAGGAGGAAGAGGAGCTATTCGCCATCTTCACGTCATACTCGCCCGAAGCGGTCAGGTAAGTGCCCGACGCCACGTTCTTCAGCGCATAGGAGCCATCGCTCATCGCCTCGAAGACGAACTGCCGCTTCGTGTCGTTGGAGCGGTTCTTGATCTGCACGTTACCGTTCTCGTTGGAGAGGTAACGGTTGCTGGCATGGACGATATAGTACTTCACGCCTGCGGATACCGGTGAATTACGCTCCGCCTTATAGGCATTGAGCGCATCCGCCAGCTTCGTCGTGGCGGAGACCACCTCCGCTTGGGATGTAGGCGATTCGTAGATCGATTTCGCGGCGTCTATTTCAGCCAATAGTTTTTCTTGGGAACGTACGGGGTATTCTCCTTCCCCATCGCCGCCCTTCGTCGTCGAAAGGAAGAGTTCAGCCTTCTCGATGGTCATGTACAAACCGTCTGTGATCAGGGAAGAGCCGTTCGCCTCACGCAGATACCAGAGGTGGAGCGTCTCACGTCCGTTCTTGTCCGAGTAGACGCTGGCGCCCGGCGCGGTACCGTCCGTACCCAAGCAGAGGCTGTTATCAGCGCATCGGAAGCGCACGTAATCCCCGCCGCAATCCTCCACGGTGAACTTGGCGGCATTACCCGTAGAGGAGGAGAACTCCGTGTTCCACTGACCAGTCTTCGCGACGTTCGTGCTGCGTTGCACGCTCTTTATCAGATAGGCGTTGCCGGACTGCACGAAGCGGAATTGTTGCGCCTCGCCCGCATTGAAGGTATGGAGGTTCGGTGTCCCGTCCACCGACGAGAGCGCCATGCCTGAGGAGTGGAAGACATAATAGACCCCATTCGAGGAAATATCCACCTTCGCGAATAGATTACTCACGGAAAAAAACACGGCGGCGAGCGCCAAAACTATATACTGAAAAGTGTTCTTCATGGTATTATACTAAAAATAGCGACGCTAAGGTAGCGATATTCATTTAAATGAGCAAATGGGGAGTGGGAGACGTTAGCAATTCATAATTGTCCTAGGGCGTTGCCCTAGGCTATATGTGTTACGCCCTTTCAGGGCTCGGTTGTGCGCATTGCGTAGAACCGCACATCCCCATAAACTCATAATTCTTAATTCATAATTCATAATTAACAAAAAGGGGACCCCGAAGAGTCCCCTATTCCGTTCTCACCCTACCTTTATCGGGTGAACATTAACTTGTTATAAACTTACCCGCACGTCGTCCGTCACTCGTAGAAAGACGGTTGTTCTTGTGCAGATGTGAACTCATCCCTAATGGAGGAGAACAGCTGCTCCCCACCCAGGTTTTCCTCTACAGGCTCCTGAAGCACCATGTCTGGCTCTGGCTCCACATTCGCTGCACTAACTACGCACGTGTTATTCAGGTGCTGTTGATAGATCACTGCAGCTGCGGCGCATACGCCCAACACTGCGAAAATTGCGATTCCTTTTTTCATGGCCGTAAAAATTAGGTTCAACATCATTTACAATAAGATGCAGATCAATTATCACTGCATACCAAACTTAAGATTATTCGTTTAGAATTCCAAATATTCGAACCATTATTCTTCGCCAAAGCCGCATATTTTACCACTTTCCATTTTAACACAATTTTACAAATAAATATATGAAATATATTGATTGAGACATTATGTATGTGTATATTATTGATATAGAGCAAGCAAACAAGAGACACACAGCACGGTACAAGATAGGATATTACTTCAAATCGAAGGAATGAAGAAAGCAGAGTGTCCTTTTCATGGATAAACCGTCTTGAGCCCCCACAGGGAACGAGGCAAGCGTCAGGAGGAATATCAGACATGACAAAATAGTTTTCATGATATTATTCTGACTAATATTTGCAAATAGATCGACCGTCACCTAAATCTTATATTCAACGGTTGGACATAGTCACACTCGTTTATCACTTTCAGCTTAGGGGTTATGTGATAGGAGTTCCTACTATTTATCTCTCTCATTTGCCACGAGGATGTCGGCAACTCGTCCCCCTCAAACGTTGGGACATAGGTATTGCCCATGGATTTAGGAGACCAAATTTGGAGCTTCTCGATTTCCATCTGTGCGCCATACTCATTCTTCACAACCACTTTGGCGGCGATTGTTGTGTCGGCGGGTATCCAGGTATCTGTTTCGTTCGTATAAATTTGTCGATTCCCATTTTTGTCCGTATAGTGTAATTCAGTCGTGTACTGATGGGTGACGGTCGGTGATAGGTAAAAGACCCGTTCCCCCAAGAGCTTATTGGTGAAATTGTCATATATAGACAACTTCAAAGTTTTCGCCTTCTTGTCGATCCCCGACACCACACCTCCCAATATGTTTACGCCACCCCCGTATGATGTATTTGGAAAAATTCGCGTGCGAAAACTACGAGATGGGCACGTGGAGTCTGGATTAATCTTGGCCAACTCGTCTGACGCCCTATATTGTCCGAAGAAGGAAATGCTTCCAATGTTCGACTCTATCCTTACCTGAGGCTTCGGGGAATACTTCTTGGTGATATGGATGACGTTCTCGCCCGCAGGTTTCAAAAACACTGCGTATGTGAAATATCTTTGGAGCAATATTTCGTCGCTTATTAAGTCGCGCGGCGAAAAGACAACAGACCCAGACTCCCTGACTGCCCAGAGTGTCCTTTTCATGGATAAACCGTCTTGAGCCCCCACAGGGAACGAGGCAAGCGCCAGGAGGAATATCAGGCATGATAAAATAGTTTTCATGGGATGGTTTTGTTTAATTCAGACTAATTTTTGCGAATATATCATTTCACATGCATAATCGCAAAGAAGGGAAGCCGATTTGTTTCTTCTGTTTCTTCTTTGATCTTTGCGTTTCGGATGAGAGAGAGGAAGGATTATGTGTGGGGTGGGGATGAAAAAAAGAACCCTCACCTGAGGGCTCTTTTATCGTTCATGTGAATGACTGGTGTCAGTTGAACATTATTCCGCAAGAGATTTCTTATAATTCTCTTGTGCCACAACCCATGTTTTCACCAGTTTAGCCATCCTTGATGCATCTCCGAAGTCGAAGAGCACCTCGTCCGCCTTTTTGAAGTATTGCTCACTGCTTGCGAAGTCCTTGCAAAGAGCGCTATAAACAGCCATGTTGTAATACAGTGCTGCAGTTATCTCCTTGTTCACTTTCGCGTTCTCGTCTTTCGGATTCGATTGGGCCAGCGCATCCTGCCATACCTTTACCGAAGGAGCGGCCATCTCCTTGAACCTGTCCAACTCGGATGGACGTTTCTTCAGGAAGTCGAATGCCTCTTGGAATTTATCCACGGACGAGTTTATGTCGGTATAGTCAATCGTGCATTTTTTCCTTACCCTCACCTTGTATACATGGAATTTCACCGTTGACAGTGGGGTTGAACCGATCACCTTAGATAAAAATGGTGAATAGTCTTTCAATTGGTTGGCCAAAGTGAAAGTTGACATCTTTTTATGCAAGTCATCTTCCGCAAGTTTTTTGTCCAGGAACGGATTAGAAACAAAGTCTTGCAAGTAGTAGAGCGTATCGGTATAGACCACGCCACTTTGGGAGGAGACTTCCACCGTGAAACCAACTTCTTTCGTGGACAATGCGACCAAAGCGTGTGGTCCCGGTGGTGGTGGAGGCGTAGTCGGCTCGACTGTTTTGGACGATCCGGTAGTGATGGAGAACTTACCGATCTTCAAAACGGTTTGTTGATTGGACTGCGTCGATTTTTTCCTTGGCGCAGGCCGTTTCGCATTGAGTTCCTGTATCTTTACCGGTGTGGACTTCTCGAAATAATCATTTATCGCCACAACAATATCCGCGCCGTCTGGGCTGGATACGAACGTACGATATGAAACACCTAATGTGTTCATGCTCGTTCTCATGTAAGAGGTTGAGGATTGCAGGGGTACAATATGGTCGGTGACCAATGCCCAGGATTCCGCCGTCGTGTCAAGCGGGCAATAAGGGTAGCCTGGTACCGTGTGGAACCCCAAGGATTCCCTGTCTGCTGTTTGTGCCAGTATAGTTCCGCTTCCTGCGGCTAACATGAACACACCTAGTAAAATTTTAGATTTCATTATCTTCAAAGGGACACTAATCTACCACTCTCCAAACAACCGAAGGTCCCTGTTAGTCGATTGCTTGGAAAAAATTTCAACATTCAAATATAAATATAATATATTTCCCTGAATAATCAAATTGCCACGTTGAAAACATTTTTTATGGGTTCTGGGGGAATACCTCCTCATACACACAATCGTCCAGGTTGAGCTGACGATACATAAATTTAATCCCCAGGGTGTTGCCCTGGGCTATATAAAGGGTTGTTACAGACCAAGGGGTGTATTGGTCGTGTGAAGATATAACCTCTCTTTGCCTATTTTACAAACAAATAGGGGCGAATAATATTCGCCCCTACCATATGACGTTCCAAAAATTGATCACGTTGAAATCACCCAGGGTGTTGCCCTGGGCTAGGTAAAGAATTGGCCTTACAGACCATAAATTATGCGGATCACACCGAACCCACCAATTCTTAACTCTTAACTCTTAATTCTTAACTCCCCCTGCGTATTCGCCAGCCTTCTCCAACGCCTCGTTGATGTTGGAGCAGATGTTCTCCTCTCCGATCAGCTGGTCGAACTTAGCCTTCAGCAACATGGAGCGGACATGCTTATTGACACCTGAAAGCACCACCTTGATGTTCGCGCGCTGCGACTGCATACAGAGGTTCTCCAAGTTATGCAAACCGGTCGAATCCATGAAAGGAACCTTACGCATACGGATGACGCGCACCTTAGGAGCGTCCGCCACCTCGCTCATGATCTCGTCGAACTTGTTGGCGATACCGAAGAAGTATGGACCATCGATCTCATAAACACCAACACCCTCAGGGATGATAAGTTTCTCCTCGTGCACCGTCACATCCAGGTTGTCGCCCGGATCGATCTCGTCACGGAAGACACGGATAATGGAGGACTCGTTCACACGACGGATGAAGAGCACCACCGCCAAGAGCAAACCGATCTCTATCGCTACCGTCAAGTCGAATACTACCGTGAGGATGAAGGTCACGATCAACACGGAGAAATCAGACTTCGGACTCTTGGACAAAGAGACGAAGGCGCGCCATCCACTCATATTATAGGAAACGACGATCAGCACACCCGCCAAACAAGGCATAGGGATATAGCCGACCAATCTGCCCAAAGCCAACAAAACCAGCAACAGGACAAAGGCATGCACGATACCCGCAACTGGTGTGCGTCCACCGTTGTTGATGTTCGTCATCGTACGGGCGATGGCGCCAGTGGCAGGAATACCACCGAAGAAAGGAACCACCACGTTGGCGATACCCTGACCGATCAACTCCGTGTTGGAGTTGTGCTTGTCGCCCGTCACACCATCCGCCACCATGGCAGAGAGCAACGACTCGATGGCGCCCAACATCGCGATCGTGAACGCGGCAGGGAACAACCTACGGACAACGCTCAGATAAGTCTCGTCCGCCGCGAGCGTTATGTCCGGCACATGCGGCATCGGAATGCCCGAAGGCAACTCGTACAAGTCGCCGATGGTCTGGATGGAAGTCACCCCGCAGAACTCACGCAGGAGATAAACAGCCACCGTCATCACCACGATAGCCACCAATGAGCCAGGCACCTTCTTCGAGATCTTCGGAGTGAGGATGATGATGAGCAAGCTCAACAGGCCCACGCCCAACGCCCAGAAATTAACATGACTGAAGTTCTTGAAATAACAAATCCATTTATGTATGAAGTCAGCCGGCACATCCTTGATGCCCAAGCCAAACAAATCGTTCATCTGCGTGGAGAAGATCGTCAGCGCGATACCGCCCGTGAAACCCACGATCACAGGGTAAGGGACGAACTTGATGACGCTACCCAAGTGGAAGAAACCCATGAAAATCAGCAGGACACCCGCCATGATCGTGGCGATGGTCAGACCACCCAAGCCATATTGCTGGATGATGCCATAGACGATCACGATGAACGCACCCGTCGGTCCACCGATCTGCACCTTCGTGCCGCCGAAAAAAGAAACCAGGAAACCCGCAATGATCGCAGTCAGCAAACCCTCGGTCGGGCCCACGCCCGAAGCGATTCCAAATGCGATAGCCAAAGGAATGGCGACGATACCCACAATGATACCTGCCATCAAATCTGTCATGAAACGTTCCTTACTATAATCCTTAAGACAACTAAACAACCTCGGAGCAAAAACATCCGATAGTGATGCTTTCATAATAACACAATGTTAAATTTTATAAATTTAAAAAAATGAGTCGCGAAGTTAGTCATTTTTTCAATCACAAAAACAAAAAAGCGACTCAAAATATGTTATTTAACATTGTTTAATGATATATGGGACACGGTAGCTTCGTGTACCGCATTAACATATTGTATTTACTATTTAACTATTTACGATTTACTTAGCCTACATCTCGAACTGCAGCGGGAGCAACGAGGCGATACTCCTCAACCGATAGATTTTCTGTTCGCCATAGAGGAGCACGGAGATACTCTTCCCGAAACGGTTCTCCGTCTCCAGCAAAGACTGTCGGCACGCCCCGCACGGTGTGATCGGGGAAGAAAGGAAACCCTCCTCGTTACGGGCGGCGATGGCCAGCAAACGCACAGGTTGGTCAGGGTACGTGGCGTTGGCGTAGTACAAAGCCGTACGCTCGGCGCACAATCCGCAAGGGTAGGAGACATTCTCCTGGTTGCTTCCACGCACCACCTCCCCATTCTCCAGCAACAATGCGGCACCCACCGCGAACTTGGAATATGGGGAATAGGAACCCTCCGTGGCCCTCTTCGCCTCGTCGATCAACCGGCGCTCCTGCTCGCTCAACTCATTCCATGAAAGCACCTCCACCCTACAGATTATTTCCTTCGTATCCATGACAAAAAATTTTTCTATTGTATCAAAATCATATATCTTTGTAAAAATAATAAAAAAAGGAAGATGAGAAAAATTTCGGTCACAATCATTACGCTCTTAGCATACGCATGCGTCCTTTCCGCTGCGCCGAAAAAACTACAGGTCAACGTCGACTACATCAATAGATACTCACAGATAGCCATAGAGAAGATGCGTGAACACCGCATACCCGCCAGCATCACCCTCGCCCAGGGCATCCTCGAATCGGGCGCCGGGCAAAGCGAGTTGGCCAAGAAAAGCAATAACCACTTCGGTATCAAGTGCCACGACGATTGGAAGGGCGAAAGGGTCTACCATGACGACGACCAGAAGCAGGAGTGTTTCCGCAAATACAGCAAGCCGGAGCTCTCTTACGAAGACCACTCCCAATTCCTCAAGAAGAAAAGATACGAATCGCTCTATTCGCTCAACGTCACTGACTACAAGGGATGGGCGAAGGGCTTGAAGGCGTGCGGCTACGCAACCGCCAAGGATTATGCCGACCGCCTCATCGAACTCATCGAGACATACGAACTGCAACAATACGACCAGATAGCCTTGGGCAACATGCCAAGCGACGTGATCAACCCAGCCAAGCCGGGCAGCGAAGGCGAGAGCACACCAATCTCCACGGAGCCAAAATATCTCAAGGAGAGTTCTATGGGCGAGATCCCTGTGTGCGACACGCACAGCGTCAGCAAGGAGGGCAAGAGGGAATACGTCACCGCTAGACGAGGCGACTCTTACGAATCCATCGCGGACGAGTTTGACCTGCGCAGATGGCAGATCCGCCGCTACAACAAGCTCAGAAGAGGGGACAACTCCCAACCTGCCACAGGCGACACCGTATACATCAGCAGATAAAGGGTATTACAAATGGATAACGGATTCAACTACGATAGCATACGCCCCTACAGGGACGACGAGGCGAAGGAAGCCATCGATCGGATGACCAGCGAGAAGGAAGTCTACGCCGTGGCGCAGGCCATCTTCCCCAACCGCAAACCGGAGGAGGTCATCCAATGGATACGCACCTTCCAAACCATACACGATTTCCAAAGCAAACTCATCGCGCCTTTCATCCTAGGCTCGTTGGACACCACCGGCAGCACCTACCATCTTCGCGGGACGGAGAACATTATGAATGACAAGCAACACCTCTTCATCTCCAACCACCGCGACATCATCATGGACGCCGGCATCCTCAACTCGCTCATGGACAAGCACGGATACGTCACGACGGAGAACGCCATCGGCGACAATCTCTGCGCCCGCCCATGGATCACCGATGCGCTGAAGCTGAACAAGAGCTTCCTCGTGCGCCGAAGCGGCACGAAAAGGGAACTGTTCGATGCCTTCCGTACCCTATCGCACTACATCCGTGAGTCCATCATCTCCAACCGCACCTCCATCTGGATCGCACAGCGGGAAGGACGCACGAAGGACTCGGACGACCGCACGCAGGAGAGCCTCCTCAAGATGTTCTCCATCAGTGCGCAGGGAAGCATTAAACAGAGCTTCATCGACCTCAATATCACGCCAATCAGTTTCACCTACAAATATGACTCCTGCGACTACCTGAAAGCCATGGAGTTCCAGCAGAAGAGAGACGACGCTGACTTCAAGAAGAGGCCGGAAGACGATATCGAGAACATGCGGGTGGGCATGATCGGTTTCAAGGGGGACGTCAACATACAGATCACCCCAAGCATTTCGCCTGACATTGACAAACTCGTGGACGAGGCAGATGACCGACAGACCGTCATCGACAAGGTGGCGCAGATCATCGATAGAAAAATACACCAGAACTACCGCATATACCCTCACAACTACGTGGCGATGGACAATCTACACCACACCACGGAGAACCTGGGCAAGCATTACACCCCAGAGGAGAAAAAGGAGTTCGAGGCCTACGTGGACAAGCAAATCGATAAGATAAAATTACCTAACAAAGATATTCCTTACCTGCAAGAACGCTTCTGGACGATGTACGGGAATCCGCTCATCAACCAAATTGCCGCCGAAAACGGGTGAGGGTCATAAAAACCTTTTTGCACATGGAAAATTTACCTAACCGTTTAAGTCTAAAGGAGCTGGCGATCGACGACCGCCCGCGTGAGAAAATGCTACAGAAAGGAGCAGGGGCGCTTTCCAACGCCGAACTGCTCGCCATACTCATCGGTAGCGGCAACAACAAGGAGACCGCCGTCGAACTGTCGCAACGCATCCTGACGGACAGCCGTAACAATCTCGCCGAACTTAGTACAAAAGACCTTCCTCAACTGATGACCTATCGTGGCATCGGGGAGGCCAAGGCCATCACCATCGCCGCAGCCATGGAGATCGGTAGGCGGCGCAGCGTGGAGAAAGCATTGGAGAAACCCTCCATCAAAACGAGCGAAGACGCCTACAGCATCCTCAAGACATTCATGGAGGACCTTAGCCACGAAGAGGTGTGGGTACTCTACCTCAACCAAGCCAACAAGGTCATATCTAGCAAGAAGATCAGCTCGGGTGGCGTCGCACTCGCCATCTTGGATGTGAGGCTCATTATGAAAGAGGCTCTTAACCTGCTGGCATCTTCCATCATCCTCAGCCATAACCACCCCTCCGGCGCCATTACCCCCAGCGAGCATGACAAGAAAAGCACGCAACGGATCAAGGAGGCTTGCAACATATTCGAAATCAGCCTACTGGACCATATCATCGTAGGGAAAGGCACCTTCTTTAGTTTCAACGATAATTGCATCCTATAAAAAAGCACAAATATGATAACCATCTTTACCGAACATAACACACCGCGCCTCGCCTACATCTGCGAGCACCTTTTCAAGACTGTCCTTGGCCACGAACTGCGCATCACCACGGACGCAAGCGAGAAAGCTGATATACGCTATGCAAGCACCTCCCAGGAGGGCACACTTACCATCCGTCCCAACGGACTATTGTTCGAGGAGGATATCCGTAAGCAAACCATCGAGGGAATCACATGGGAAGGCCTCCCCGCCTTCTTCGCGACCGACGGAGACATCCCTTTCGACCTCTTCGCCGCCGCCTTCTACCTCCTCTCCCGCTACGAGGAGTACACCTCCGAACTCAGCGACAAGCATGGCCGATTCACCGTGCAGGAGAGCGCATCCTTCAAACTGCACTTCCTCGAGGAACCGCTCATCGACCTTTGGGCGAATAAGCTGGTGGAGCAGTTGCCGCAACTCGGAGAGCCGGAGAACCCGCCGCACTTCACCTACCTCCCCACCATCGACGTGGACAATGTCTTCGCCTTCCGTAACCATGGGCTTACCCAAACCCTCTTCTTCCTGACGAAAGACGCATTGAAAGGCAGGAGAAAACGTGCGAAACTGAGACTGAAGGTGGTTCTCCGCAAGAAGGAAGACCCCTATTTCAACTTGGAAGAGGTGGCGAAGATGCACCAAGGATTGCCGCAAAAGCCCCATTTCTTCTACCACTGCGGATGCTTCGGCGAGAAGGACAAGGGGGTCATCTACCCAAGCCGACGCTACAAAGCCGTCAGACAAGCATTGGATAATGTCGTCGTCTCAGGGCTACACCCCTCCTACAACGCCTCCAAACAGCTGTGGAGGCTACGGTTGGAGAATAACGCCTTGAAGAGATGCTTAGGGAAAGAGACTCTGCACAACCGTTTCCACTACCTGCGGTTCACTCTTCCCGACACCTACGAGACGCTCATTCAGGAGGGATTCACCACCGACTGGTCGCTCTGCTATTCCAACAATCCAGGCTTCAGGGCAAGCACCTCCTTCCCCTTCCAATTCTTCAACCTAAAGACGAACGAGGCCCGTCCGCTGACCCTATATCCCACCGTCGTCATGGACAAAAGCCTGCGTAACAACCTGCATCTTTCCCTAGAGGATAGCAAGCAATACCTCCTCAACCTGAGCGACAAGGTGAAGTCCGTCAATGGCACCTACATCACCCTTTTCCACAATGAACATCTGACCGACGAACTGGATTGGCAGGGATGGAAAGATCTATGTCAGGAAATCATAGATGCACACAAGGATAAATAGGAACCTTTCATTTCTTAGATAGGAAACTTAACGGGCAACCGCAAGCAACAGATGCAACAAATAGGGAAATCCGCATGCATATAGATGGCAACGTTGTATCCTTAAATCTATTTCCTTCATATAATTAAAAAATGTAAAACCACGTCCCGCCGAGGAGATTTTTCATGCAAGAAAAGCACGAAATAAAAAAAATGCACTATATTTGCGGAGATATAGTGTTACGATTGAATTAGGAGACCCCATAAACCAAAGGAGATAAGGAGGGAGAGTCGACTTAATGATACAAACACATGTCAGAAACAAAGAAGACAAATGTTTATTAGATAACTATCATATTAATAATCAAAAACATAGAACCATGAAGAAAAATTTCAGCAAAAAGCTATTTTTCACATTGTTGGGGATGGGAGCGTCATTAGCGACCATGGCCCAGACAGTGGTCGTTGAGGCGGAAAAGCCGACCAGCAGCGACTATGAGTTTAGTAAACCGAGGAACGAGTCGAGTGGCAATGGAGGAAACTTGGGCTACTTTGATGAGGAAGGTGAAACTGTAAAGTATTCAATGACAGCGCCAAAAGCGGGTTTCTATCAAGTTACCTTGAAGTACATCGCTCAATTCGACGCAACGGTAAGACTCATCATGGACAATGGTGCGCAGTACAGCATTGACGTGGAAGGAAACTACAAGGATGGTGAGAACTGGTGGCAACCATCATTGGACAACTATTGGTCAACTGATGCCAGCAAGATCCCAGCATTCTATTTGGAGGAAGGTGACCACACATTCACACTCCTCAAGGAGACATCTGGTTCAACTAACATCGACAACATCACGTTCACATACACGGACATCACTGATAATGTTGTCACGAAAGTTAAGACTGACCCAAGCAAGATCGTGTTGACTCCATACGAGCAGTCTTACCTGCGCGTTATCGGATACAACTCAGCTGGTCAGAAGATCGTGATGCCAATCAAGTGGCCTAACAACGTGAAAGACGGTTTGTACACTGCAGGCGCAACTGAGGGTACAGACGAGTTGTCTTTCTCAATGGGAGACTATGCCGCAAGCATCAGCATCAAGGTGCAGAAGCCTAGCAAACGTAGAGAGTTCGTTGTTTCCAAGCACGGAGACTTGAACACCTCTAAGGGTTATGTAGGAGACGGTAGCGGCAACAAAGTTAGTCTTGCAGGTGTAAGCTACTTCTGGAGCTGTTCTTCTAGATTGTGGTGGTGCAAGGAAAACGTGAAGTTCTTGGTTGACAAGTACAACGTTCAGGTTCTCCGTTTGCCAGTTTCCATCGCTCCATGCGGAAGCAACGGACAAACAAGCTGTAACATGGATAACTTGGGTAACATGGGTGGTGATGGTTTGTGGAACATGAACAACTACATCGCTGCGCCTATGAGTAACAGGAAACTGGTGGACGAGGTGGTAAAGGCATGTATCGAGAACGATATCTATGTCATCATCGACTTCCACGAGCACAAAGCTCAGGATTGGACCAACGAAGCTAAGGAGTTCTTCTCTTATTTCGCAAAGAAGTGGGGTGATTATCCTAACGTTATGTACGAGATCTTCAACGAGCCAGTTGACGATAACGGTACTGTAGTAAGCTACGCTAAGCAAGTGATCCCTGCCATCAGAGCAATTGACCCAGATAACATCATCATCGTGGGATCAACTCAATTCTCCCGTCAACCAGACGGTGTGACTGGTGCAGGTCAAGGACAAACCAACATCGCCTACACTTGGCACGGTTACGCTCAATACAACCACCAGACTGACTGGCAGGGGAAAGACAACTGGAACAACGAAATCCCAGTTGTAGTAACTGAGTGGGGTTGCGACGCTGGCGGTGGTGACGGCGGCATGCACAACATCTTCAAAGAGCACGGTGTCATCAACTGCTTCTGGTCTATGAGTAACAAGGGTGGCGAGGACGAGAGATGGTCTATCCTCAAGACTACTTGCTACAAGAAGTCTGACTGGAATGACAGCGATATGAACAGTAACGGTAAGAGCCAACTCTCCGCCGTATCAAGCTGGGTAAGCTACAAGGCAACTGCAATGGCTGAGGAGAACGAGGAGTTCGAGGCAAATGTTAGCAAGGGCGGAAAGGTATTCTTGCCAGCCGAGAAGGTTTCGGTTTCTTGTACTGCAGAAGGTGGAACAGGAAACTACACTTACAAGTGGGAGCAGACCAAGGGTGACGCTGCAACTATCGTTTCTCCTACTTCCGCTAAGACAGACATCACTGATTTGAAGCCTGGTACTAACGTGTTCGCTGTGACTGTTTCCGATGGTGAGGAGACTGAGACATTGGCCGTAACATTTGTTGTATACAAAGAGGGTTATGTTGATCCAGGTTTGATCGATGACGTGGCTGACAATGATCTTGTTAGCCGTATCGGCGGTCAATGGGTTGATTTCGACGACGCTTCCGATTCAGGAACATCTAAGGCAACTGTAACTGCTTCAAATGGTAGCGTCAAGGTAGACGCTAAGATGGGTCGTACGAACGGAAACATCCCTCCATATTGTGGTGTTGACCTCTACCTCGACAAGAACTCAACTGTAGAGTCTCCAGTTCCTTTCGATATCTCTGATTGCTCAACTATCACTTATAAGTTCAAAGGTTCTGAGCACTACTTCAGAGCTGCATTGTCTAAGAACTCTATCAAGGATGGTAACTACCACTGCAAGTTGATCGAGGGATCTAACGAGTGGAAGGAAGTTTCTATCTCTGTTAGCTCTTTGGCTCAAGAGGATTGGGGTACTAAGGTGACTTATGATCCTAAGGATGTCATCAAGTTCAGCTGGATGGCTAAGGGCGGTGACAACTCTTCCAAGACTTTGGAGATCGACGACGTGACTTGTGTAGGTATGGAGTTCGAGGAGAACATGGATCGTCAAGGCGTAGAGTCTAGCGAGGCTATCAACAACACTTACCTCTATCCTAATCCATCTGAGGATGGCGAGTGCGTATTGTTCGTGTTGAACCGTTGCAAGGTAACGGTTACTGACATCGCTGGTAAAGTGGTTAAGGAGTTCGTTGCAATCCCTAACTTCGCTAACCAATTCAGCATTAACGAGAAGGGCGTTTACTTCGTGAACGCAGATGGCGAAGTGCTGAAATTGATCGTTAAGTAATTAGAGACTCACTGAGTTTCATATACACGAAGGGGGCTAATCATCATGTGGTGATTAGCCCCCTCTTTATTGTTTGTTGGTTTTGTTGATTGACGCTCAGGGTGATGGTGTCCTTGGGTTCCTCTGCGGAACTTCGCCCTTAGACAATCATGTGAATGCCTAGAATTTTAGTCCGAAAACAATCTCAGAATATGTGTCGCAGTGTTCATATTTTTCTGTCGGTACCATGCTGCGATATTCGTGCTCCACATTAAAGCCCACATAGAAATGAGAAGTCACCTTAATGTTTAATGCCCCGAGGACATCTATGATGTAATCGTCTATGCCTTCCAAGCTGGGCTGGTAGAATATGCAACCGGTCAGTGAGACTACACTCCCCAACTTCTGCTTTATCTTAGGCCGCAGAGAGAGACGGTAGGCGCGGTTGTCCAACCTGTTCTCCTTCGGCGTGTAATCCACCCTTTCGAACATGAATGCGCAACTGATCGAATAATCACAGGTGTCTGGTTTCGAATAGATCCTGAACTTCACACCCGACAGTGCGTCCACCTTGTAGTTGTAGCCCTTGTGTCGGTTGGAGAGGAACTCCACCGCCACGAAAGGAGACCACCGGTCGTATTGGAAGAGGTCAATCTTTGTTCCTCCCTTTGCGTTCAGGTTCGTCTCTGTTTTGTCCGATGCGCTATAGACGATCTTATAGCCAAAATGAAAGGATAGTGTACTGTCATTGCGGGTGATAGTCCCCGCATTTTTCAAGTTCAGGTCTTCCACGTTGCCCGAGTTATAGGATGCTCCCAACGACGCATCGAATTTCCATTGCTTGGGTGCCTGTTCCTGCCCCCACATAGAGCCTGCGCAAAACAGGGCGATTAACGCAGAATATAATGCCGACTTATTCATAAATCAACTGTTTGGTGAAACAAATATAAAGAAAAAATGGAGGAATATCCCTTTTAATCCGTTCCCAAGTATTACTTTTGTGAAAAAATCAAAGGCGATGAAAAAAATAGTATTTTCAATTATCATGTTGGCCGTGCTGAGCGCATGCTCCAGCGAAAAAAAGCAAACCATCAATCCTTCCGACTATCAGACCAGCAACCAGGAGGGCATGGAAGAAGTGTGTAATTTCATCAAGAGTTGTGAATATTATTTCATCGCAACGGTGGAGGGTGATCAACCAAGGGTGAGACCTTTCGGCACCATTCATGTGTTTGAGAATAAATTGTACATCCAGACAGGTCACAAGAAGAATGTGGCGAAACAAATCGCACAAAATCCTAAGACTGAGATATGTGCCTACAATGGAAAACAATGGATAAGGGTGGAAGCCACCTTGGTGGAGGATGAGCGTGTCGAGGCGAAGAAATCGATGCTGGACGCCTATCCTAACCTGCGCACCATGTACAACGAGAACGATGACAATACGGCTGTATATGTGCTCACCAACGCTAAGGCGGACATCTATTCCTTCCCAACGGAAAAGAGGACAATCAATTTCTAAACTAGCGCTATCTGTAACGAATTATGGCCAACAATCCCAAAGAATTAGGCACGGAGAATGTGCGTAAACTGTTGATCGATTATTCAGGTCCCGCCATTGCGGCGATGATGGCCTCCGCCCTATATAATGTGATAGACAGGGCCTTCATCGGACAGGGAGTCAGTGCGTTGGCTATCGCCGGTTTGGCCATCACGATGCCCGTGATGAACCTTTCCGCCGCATTTGGAGCGATGATCGGTGCGGGAGGTGCCACACTGACCTCTATTAAGTTAGGGCAACAGGACACGTTGAGCGCACAGAAAGTGCTGGGTAACGTATTTCTGTTGAATGTGGTGCTCGGCGTTGTTTTCATGGCGGTGGGACTCTTCTTCCTGGACGATATACTGTACTTCTTCGGGGCAAGTGAAAACACCATCAGCTATGCGAGGGATTTCATGCAGGTCATCTTGATCGGTAATGTAATCACCCATTTGTATCTCGGTCTCAATAGCGTGATGCGTGCGTCGGGTCACCCTACCAAGGCGATGAGGATGACTTTCCTGACCGTCGTCATCAACCTGATCTTGGCTCCGCTCTTTATCTTCTTTTTCCATTGGGGGATACGAGGTGCGGCCAGTGCGACGATAATCGCCCAAACGGTGGCCTTCCTCATCATCATGAAACATTTCTCCGACAAAAATAACATACTGCATTGGCGACGTGACATCTTCACTTTCGACAAACGGATCATCAAGGGCATACTCTCCATCGGAATGGCTCCCTTCATGCTGAATGCGTGCGCATGTTTGGTTGTCATACTTATCAACAGAGCGTTGACGGAATACGGAGGAGATCTTGCCGTGGGTGCCTATGGAGGTATCGTCAACAGTGTGTTGATGGTCTTCGCCATGATCGTCATGGGGTTGAACCAGGGTATGCAGCCTATTGCTGGCTACAATTTCGGCGCGCAGATTTATTCCAGGGTGCGTAAGGTGCTGAAGCTGACCATCCTCGCCGCCACCTGCGTGACATCATTCGCCTTCATTGTGTCGGAATCCATTCCTTACTATGTGGCTAGACTTTTCACGACAGACGAGGAACTCATCGGCGTCGCCATAAGGGGGCTGAGGATTTGTGCCGCAGCGTTCCCTATTGTTGGTTTCCAGATGGTGACGTCCAACTTCTTCCAGTCAATAGGAAAGGCCTCTATGGCGGTGGTGCTATCCTCTACGAGACAGTTGCTGCTGCTTGTGCCGTTGCTGTTGATCTTGCCGTCTCACTTCAAAACGGTTGAGAGCGTCTTGGTGTGTATGCCTATTTCCGATGCGCTGTCCAGCATCATCGCATTCATCCTGTTGAAGGTTGAAATGCGCAAATTCAACAGACTGAAAGATAAACCGATAATCGAATAACCATGGGAGGTGAAAGTATGGAAAAGAATGTTATCATCAGTATAGGTAGACAATTCGGTGCGGGCGGAAGACGCGTCGGACAAGCTCTGGCGAAAGATCTGGGCATCGCCTACTACGACAAGGAACTCATCATGGAAGCCGCCAAGGAGTTTGGCTTCGCACCGGTCTTTTTTGAGGAGAACGATGAGAAGTCCGCTTCCCTCTCGGGAAACGTTTTGCAGTGGATGGAGAGCCTTGTGACCAACGGCTTGGGAAGTAAGAACTACCTTTCTCAGGATACTCTCTTCGAAATGCAGTCGGAGGTGGTCCGTAAAGTGGCGGATAAACATTCTTGTGTCATTGTGGGAAGATGTTCGGACTATGTGCTCCGTGACCATCCTAACTGCGTCAGCGTCTTTCTCCACTCTTCTGATGAGGATAGGATAAAGAGAATCCAGGAACGCTCCGATCTCACGAGAGAGGAGACCCTTGCGAAGATGAGGATGCAAGACAAGAAACGTGCCGCTTACTACAACTTCTATTCCAACAAAACATGGGGAGAATCCTCCACCTACACGCTTTCCATTGATGTCTCTTCTATCGGTGTGGAACAAACCGTCAACCTGATTAAGCACTATCTCAGTTTGCGGGGACTGATTCCGGGAAAGTGATCTCCTCCGTAGGATTGGATGAATCCTTAATCGCTGTTAGGCTCTTTCTATGACTGTTTTTTTTGCCTCCTTTCCCCGCTAATAAGTGGGAAAGAAAAAGTTTTCTGTAAAAATAGGTTTATTGTGTTTGATTTATATATAGATTTGCATCCGAATTCATCGGATTGTCTATATTCGTTCAATCCGAGTGAGTCGGATGAGTTTATTCGGGTACATTTGTTTAATTTATTTGACGAATTGTTTAGAAATGAAGAACAAGTACGTTGATTTGATCGAACAGTCGTTCGAGTTCCCTAACGAGGAGTTCAGCGTTAATGACAATGAACTCTACTGGTTTAATGTCCCTTTGATGGACATCATCAAGCAGTATGGCACTCCTTTGAGGATTTCGTACCTTCCGAAAATTGCCATGAACATCCAGCGTGTAAGGCGCCTTTTCAATGTGGCTATGGCGAAGGTGGACTATCAGGCGGACTATAATTATTGTTTCTGTACAAAGAGTTCTCACTTCTCCTTCGTGATGGAGGAGGTGCTGAAACATGACGTGAATGTGGAGATATCCTCCGCATACGACGTGAATCTTTTGGAGTGCTTGGAGGAATCCGGACATCTTAAAAAGGATAAATTCATCATTTGTAACGGATTTAAAATACCTCAGTATATAGATAATATTCGCGACTTCATCAACAAGGGTTTCACGAATGTGATTCCGATTCTGGATAATAAGGACGAGTTGGATATGTTGCTCGATGGCTTCGATAAACCATTGAATGTTGGTATCCGTATCGCCACGGAGGAGGAACCTAAGTTCGATTTCTATACTTCCCGCCTGGGTATCCGATTCAAGGATATCATCCCATATTATAAGGAGAAGATAAAGAACAATAAGCAGGTGAAACTGAAAATGTTACACTTCTTCGTGAATACGGGTATCAAGGATACTTCCTACTATTGGAACGAGTTGAGCAAGGGAATCAACCTCTATTGTGAGTTGCGTAAGATTTGCCCGGACCTCGATAGCTTGAACATCGGTGGTGGTTTCCCTATCCAAGCTCACATGGACTTCACATACGACTACGAATATATGGCGGAGGAGATTGTCGCCCAAATCAAAAACACTTGTGCGCAACAGGGTGTGCCTGAGCCTCGTATCTTTACGGAGTTCGGCTCCTATACGGTGGGCGAAAGCGGTGCGATGCTCTATTCCATCGTCAACCAAAAGCAACAGAACGACCGTGAGTTGTGGGACATGATCGACAGCTCCTTCATCAATACGATGCCGGACACTTGGGGTTTGAACCAGCGCTTCCCATTCTTGGCCATCAACAATTGGGACCAGGAGTACGAACGGGTGCACTTGGGCGGTCTGACCTGCGATAGTGAGGATTTCTACAATGCGGAGGTCCACTCTAACGCAATCTTCCTCCCTAAGATGTGCCAGGGTAGGGAACAGTTCATCGGATTCTTCCATATGGGTGCTTACCAGGAGGCCTTGAGTGGCTACGGCGGTATCCAACACTGCTTGTTGCCTGCGCCTAAGATGGTGGTGGTCGATGTGGATGAGAATGGAGAATACTTTACTAAGTTGTTCGCCAAGGAACAAAGTTATAAGTCTATGTTGAAGATATTAGGCTACTGATATGTCGAAGAAAAAATGGTTCTTCGCAATTTTGTTCGTCGCCCTCGCTGTGTTTTGTTACAAGCGGTGGGACGTGTGGTTCGGCAATCCGCCTGAGCCGGGTTATGATATTCAGCATCATCCCGCACGAGTCCTTCTGACCGTCGGTCCGTCGGAATCGTCCCGTTATGTCTCTTGGCAGTGTGACTCTGTACGTCAGCCGGGTTGGCTGGATCTGTGCGACACGCTTGGACTTGATACGCTTGTGTATGAGACCATCAGTGTGCCTTTCCGCTCGCGGGCGGGTGTCGCCGCATACTTCTCGGTCTTGTTGGACTCTCTGAAGTCGGACACCGAATATCGCTACAGAATACGTGTTGGGCAGGATACGACGGACTGGTTGTGTTTCCACATGCCAGCCGTTTCGAACGATTTTTCCTTCCTCTATTTCGGAGACGTGCAGGATGAGGTGGATGATAACGCCTTCGACTCCTTGTTGCCGAACATTATGGCGCGCCATGCGGATGCTTCGTTCCTGCTGTTTGGCGGCGACCTGATCGAGCGTCCGATGGATAAGTATTGGGGGAAAATGTTCGCCTCGCTCTCTACCTATGCCTCTTCCTATCCGATCGTTTCCGTACCGGGCAACCATGAATATCTGAAAGGCGTTACGCGTAAGCTGGAAGAACGCTTCCCGCTCGTCTTCCCTTACTATGATCTTGAGGCTACGGACGACAATGCGCTCTTCTCCTTCAAGCGGGGCGATGCCCGTTTCTTCCTGTTGGATTCCAACAAGGATTTCTGGCGCCTCTGGTCGCAGCGGATGTGGCTCGAAAAGGAGCTTTCCGCATGTACGGAGAAGTGGAAGATTGTGGTGCTCCACCATCCGATACGATCCATTAAGAGTTCAATGAATAACTGGGTTGTCAAGCAATACTTTGACGATTTGGTTTGCGAGAAGGGTGTGGACCTTGTGCTGCAGGGGCACGAGCACGGATACGCCCGTTTTAATGTGGATACGGACACCGACAAGGGGATGACGGAGCCACTTCGTCTAGTCTCCTATTGTTCCCGAAAGGATTATATGCTTAAGTTCCATGGTGATGTGGCGAAGTGGGGTACAGACAGCCGCTACTTCCAACGTGTCTCCTTCTCGGGGGATACGCTTATCCTCTCCACCTATGACGCTGGCTTGGATTTGTATGACAGAGTGAAAATTGTGAAGACGAAGGAGTTCAGAAGCCTGATAGACGAAGGGGCGGATATCCCAGAAAGAATCCGTGTCTCCGACTGGTTCCGGGCGAACAAACGAGCCAAACGTGTGAAGGAGTTCGAGGAGAATATTGAGAAGTGGCGCAAAAGCAGGCGTTGATTCCAGACCGGTTCCCTAGTCACTCCCGGAGGGCCTCTTAGTGGTCTTTGCGGTGGTGTCCACCCATACGTGAGGTAGTATGTTTTGATAAGTTTCCTCCGACAATCCGTAGATATTCTTTAACTGCTCTTTGTGGGTGAAACCTCCGATCTTTTTCCTGTATTTTATGATTCGAAGGGAAAGTATGCTGCCTATTCCCCGCAACTGTTTTAGCGTTGTGGTGTCCGCTGTGTTCAACTCGATCATCAACTTGTCGTAAGCGTTCTTTTGGGGGAATTGCGAGGTGGATGGAGGATTCTCCATTTTGGCACGTTCCCGTCTGGCCGGTGAGAATTCTTTTCTTTGTATTTTGTGGTAATTGTTTGATTCCCAATTCTTTTTGTGACGGTTTGTGTTCTTGAGAAAGGCAAGTGAGGTATCGTCTGCCTCCTCCAAAAGACTGTCCGTCTGTTCTTTGGCATGCGCCACTTCAGTGGGCATTGTCGCTTGTGAGGGTATGCAAAAGTTCACAGCGAACATCAGTAATAGTAGGCTGGCTAAGACCAATAGCCCGTTCCGTTCTCCTTTCGAGAAAAATAAGAAGTCTTTCCACATGATTGTGCAAATTAAACAAGTATGTTATTTTGACGCAAAGATAAACAATCTTTTTGAATTATGAGTTAAGAGTTAAAAATTAAGAGTTGAAAATTAGTCGAGCAGATGTTTCGCCCCGTTTGGGCTTGGCCCGTGCGTGTCGTGTGGAAATGTGCATCTCCCAATTGAATCCGTCGTACAAACGTTTTATAATTCTTAATTCTTAACTCTTAACTCTAAATTCTTAATTCTTATTGCTATCTTTGCGCTAATTTGCTGAAGAATGGATAGAAAGAACGTTATACATTTGTGGATATCGGCCTTGCTGCTTATGCTGATGGGCGCATGTGCGAACATGGCGCAAGGTCCGACGGGAGGCAAGGCGGACGCTGTACCTCCGACCTGTTTGGGCAGCAAGCCTAATAATGGGGCGTTGAACGTGAATAGTAAACGGGTGGAGATCCAATTCGATGAGTATCTCCAGTTGAACGATCCGTTTAAGAACATGACGGTTTCTCCTCCCCAAAGGGTGAATCCATCCGCCAAAGCGATTGGCAAGAAAATCGTTGTGGAACTGCGTGATTCATTGCAACCGAACACCACCTACACGTTGGATTTCGGCAATTCCATTGGTGACTATACGGAGAACAACCGGGTCAACAATTTCCTCTATTCCTTTTCGACGGGTGATCATCTGGATAGCATGGTCATTTCGGGTATTGTATTGAATGCGGAAGATCTTTCTCCCGTGGAGGGTGCTGTGGTCGGTATTTATAGCGATGACGCGGATTCCTCCTTCCTCACCCGTCCGTTTGAACGCATTGCGAAGACCCAGGCGGGCGGACAGTTTTTTATCAGGGGAGCGGCGCAGAAGAAGTATCGGATCTTTGCGCTTGAGGACATGAATAACAACTTCTTTTTCGATCAAGCCGCTGAAGGTATTGCCGTGCAGGAGAGTGACGTTGCCATCCCTTCCCTTTTGATAGAGCAACATGTCGACACTGTCTATGGAGACTCCATGAAGATCGATACAATTATCCGACGGGAGGTGCGCAAGTACGCCCCGGATAGCATTGTATTGCGCCTTTTCCATGAAAAAATCAATTTCCAGCAATTTAAGAAAATCGAGCGCCCTGCCCGTAATCAGTTTACCCTCTTTTTTGAAAAGATGGAGGAGAGTCTGCCGAAAATCGCTTTGGTGGACACTTTGGCGGACAATTGGTTCCTGACGGAGGCGAATAAGATGGCGGACACTGTCTGCTACTGGATTACTGACAGCAATCTCTACCGCAAGGATACGATCGTGTTGTCGGTGTCGTATATGAAAACGGACTCCGCCGGGGTTTTGATCCCTTGTGTGGATACCCTTAAGGCAATGTTGTCCTCTTCGTTCCTGAAGAATGAATTGAAGGCTGCCCAGCAAGAGGAGGCGAAACAGAAAAGAGCTTTGAAACATAACCATAAGCTACGCCGTACGAACCTGATCGACTTGGTCCACTTCTCGTCGGTGGGTATTACGGAAAAGCCCGCATTGGTGTGGGAAAGGCCGCTCGCTTCTATCGATGAGCGTAAAATCCATTTGTATAGGGCAACTGACACTTTGCGCACACCGTTGCCGTTCTCCCTTGTCAAGGATAGTGCGAGAGACAATAGCAGAAGGTATTTTATTTCTTCGACGGAATTACACCCTGATAGTTCCTTCACTCTTGCCATCGATTCGGCTTGCGCTTATGACTTCTATGGCAACCATAACGATTCAATCTCTCTGATGTTCAAAATGTTGGGAGAGCAGTTGTATGGTAAGGTGACGGTCTCCCTGTCGAATGTGCAGGGCAATGCCTTCATCGAACTCCTGAATACAAAGGACGAGGTCGTGCGTTCTTGCCCGGTGAAGGAAAATGTGATCACGTTCGAATACCTGAATGGAGGTACCTATTTCGTCCGAATCATCATGGACGAGAACCAAAATGGGGTGTGGGATACAGGAAACTATCGGGAGGGAATCCTTCCGGAGAAGGTTTACTATTTCTATAAGAATTTCAAGGTGCGTGCCAATTGGGAGGTCTCCGAGAGTTGGGACGTGATGGCTACTCCTTTGTGCCAACAACGTCCGTCTGGCATATCTAAGAAGAAAAAAGACAAAAATGGCAGGTGACGCTATGCTTGGATCTCTTTTGCTATCTTCCGCCTACTTGGGCCCCGTCTCTTATTACCAGACGATCGCCGCAACTGGTCATGTCCGCATCGAACAATATGACCATTACCATAAACAGACCTATCGCAACCGTTGTAGGATCCTGACGAGCAATGGGGTGATGGACCTCTCCGTGCCGGTGGTCAGTACGGGTGGTAAGATGTGCGTGAAGGACTTGCGGATCGCTTACGTGGAGAACTGGCAACAGGTACACTGGCGGGCGATCGCTTCGGCTTATAACTCTTCGCCCTTCTTCGAGTACTACAAGGATGATTTCGAGCCTTTCTACACGAAGAAGACGGAGTTCCTGATTGACCTGAACATGGAGCTGATGCGGGTTGTCATGGAGCTGATCGGACTGAAGACGGAGCTCTCTTTGACGGACGATTATCTGACGGAATCCTCTCCCCTTGATTGGCGGGAGGCTTTCTCTCCTAAAATAGAATCAACCCTCCCGTTGAAGCCTTATTATCAGGTGTTTGACCAGAAATTCGGTTTCGTGCGTGACATGAGCGTGCTGGATCTGTTGTTCAATATGGGCCCCGAGTCCATCCTTTATTTGAAATGACCGAAGGGATGATTCCCTCGCTTATATAAGTATAAAATTGTGACCATTATGAATCGTTATCTAAAGAAATCGTTGGCCTTGTGCGCTGGTTTGTGTTTCGGGACATTGGCTTCGTTCGCCGCCGTTCCTGTTCATATCAACTCGGGCAATCCTGCCTATCCGTTCCCTCAGTTCTTGGAGTATGCGTGTGGTGGAAACTTGGGAACGAATAACCCGGAGGGTCTGGTCCATGCCGAGATGGAGCAACTTATCCGTACGGCTTACCAACAGCATGCGAACGAGTTCGAATATACGGGCGATGAACATGAGGGCATCAAATATATCTGGACCCCTTACAAGGCTGCCTACGACTGCTCCGAGGGCGATGGCTATGCTTTGCTTGCCGCCGCCTACATGGGGGATAAGGTGACGTTCGATGGTTACTGGATGTGCACGCATGACAAACGACGCGTGCATACGAAACGTTACAAGGATTGTACCGATAACGCGCCTAACTATCCTTATGGTGAATTCGCCATCAGTGACGGCGCGGACGAGGGCGGCAACACGGCGGCGGACGGTGACGTCGATGTGGCGCTCGCGCTCTATGTCGCCTATAAGCAGTGGGGCGAGTTCATGCGGAACGATAAGGGGGAGGTCGTCAAGGATGCTTGCGGAAACCCTATCAGCTATAAGCAGGAGATGATCAATGTGGTGCGTGGTCTGGTGGCGATGAGCACCAGTAACCCTGATAAGAACCCTCGCCCCGTCAATACGGGCCTGATCGGTCTGGATGGCTATATGAGGGGTGGCGACACTTGGAAAGAGTTGACGGACTGGGCTTTGCAGAAGGAGAACTACATCCAATGGAATGGTGTCCCTGTCTATCCTCTCTTCGCGAAAGAGGGGGGAGACCAACAGCATATCGACTATTGCGCACCTGCCTATTTCCGAGAGTTCCACGACCTGATCCTTGCTTTGAAGGATGAGATCGGTGCCACCGCGGAGTGGGAGGCTGAGCAATACCGTCGTGGAGAGGCCTCTTCCGACTGGCTGATTAACGATCTGATTGGTAAGAACGAGACCTCTTTGCCTACCGCAGGCTGGAACACATGTAACCGTGATGGTAGCCAAACCACCTATTCCAACTTCCAGGACGGTGAGGACTATCGTTGCCCTTGGCGTACCATCAGCAACTATGTCTGGCATGGTAATCCCGACTATTCTTGGAACCCTGTCTCCCACCAAGTAGAGGAGAAGGCGAACAAATACGAGTACGATGCGGCGGTGAAGCTGTCGAACTATATGCGAGACCCTGCCCATTGGGCCTCTGGATCTTCTTGTTACACGAAGGGGGATAAGGTTATCCCTTATTCGGGCCCGAGGATGATGGGCTGGCAGATCGATCCGATGACGGGTGCTACCCTCGACGATAAGAACACTTCCGCATTGGGTATGCAGAAGGGCGCCGCCGCTTTCGCCGCTGTCGGTGCTCAGGATTATGATCTGATGGGCGATCTGTTCAAGGTGATCTACGAGAACTGGGACGCTGCCGGACAAACAACCGACAAACAGTGGATCTCCAACTATATGAGCGGATGGTTCCGCCAAACGGGTCTGATGGCCCTGACGGGTAACTATCCGGCCCCTTCCCAGATGAAGGCGCAGCCTAACCTGAAGATCTATCGGGCGCTGAAGGATAGCATGTCCTGCTGCCACGTGGGGGATACCATCACCTACTTGCTCTCCTACCGTAACTATGGCTCCGTGGATGCGCAAAGCGTCGTTATCGTGGAGAATGTGCCGGCCGATTTCTATTTCTTGGATGCGGACAATGGCGGAACGTACGATGCCGCGACCCATACGGTGACGTGGACCATGGACCAGTTGGCGGGTCTGAAGAGCGATAATATGGTGGGCGAGGCGATCGACTTCTCCGCACCGAACTTCTCGAAGACAATCGGGACGGTCTCTTACCGTTGCGTGGCGAAGAGTGGTGCGGGTGGTCGTTACCAGGCCTCCGCGGAGATTTCCTGTGCCAATGGCTTAGGCTCGAAGACAAACGGCTATCCGAACTATGTCACGGCGACGATGCAACGTAATGTGATAGAGGTGATTCCTACGAACCTTACCATCACGAAGACGTCGGATGTCACGGAGGTGGTGAAGAATGATGTCGTCACCTTCAGTGTGAACCTCTCGAACGACACGATTCCTTGGCTGACGGGCGGACGACCGGACGTCAACGTGGCGTTGGCCGACGAGGTGAAGGGTGCGCAATATAACCTGATGTTCAAGATCTACCATGATGCGGTGGAACCTTATATCGACAATGGTAATTATCGGGTCACGGTTTTCAAGGATTTGAGGGATGCGACCAACCTCCAGTGCTCGTTTGACCTGATCGAGGGTACGCAGAATGGCGCGACGATGGGCACGAACGCTAACGATTTCGTCTTTAAGGATGAGGTCTTGGCGGATGGCACCCGTATGTTCTCCGTGCAATTCCCTCATGCCCTGGCTGTCTCTACTTACTACTTGAACGAGATGGCCGGAGCCGCTAAGTTCAATTGCGAGGGAACGAAGTATCCGTTGCGTGTGGTGGCACGTTTCTATGACGCTAGCTGGAAGTCACTCGATTGGAAATCGGGCTTCTCCCAACTGATCAATGATAGTGACGAAGGTTATTATTTCCCTGTCACGCCATCCTACCAATCTTCGGAGGAGCCTCAGCCGGTGGATCGTCTCTTGCGGACAGCTTGCAATAGTGTGTCGAAACTCACGAAGAATGTCTTGGTGGAGGAGTTCGATGGCTATGTGTGGCGTAAGATCCTTGGAAATAGTCCTTTCGTGAACGGTGATATGGCGAAGAATGTTATGGTGACCGACACCATTCCGCTGGGCTTCGAGTTCGTTAAATTTATGGATGAGCGTTCTTCCGCAACGTTCCAACCTGCCGACGGTAAGCCTTATGCGGGTATTGTGACCTATTCGGCGGGAAGCATGGACTTAGGTGCGAAGGACGGATTCTCCTATCAGTGTAGATATGTGGGAGGCGATGTGTCTAAGATTGTATGTGGAAGCCATGTGTCTAGCGATAAAGAGTCTGTCAGCTCCGCGCCGTTGGTCATTGTCGACAAAGAGGGGACAGGCTTGTCTCTTGTGCCTTCGGATAATCCATATGTGGATGTCTATAACAGCCTAGGTGTTCTTGTGAGAAAGCATGTTCTTGAGGCGGAGGCCTTGAATGGTTTGATGCCTGGTGTCTATGTGGTCGGAGACAAGAAGATGGTGAAGGCGATAGAGAAATAACGGGTGTGCCGTTTTTTGTGAGATAAAGTGTAAATGTATTCCCGTAGTATGCGGGCTGAAATTCTAGGTGTGATGAACGTTAGAAAGGTGTATGAGAGCTTTTTGGGGAGGGCACTGTCTGAACTCCTCAGAAATCGTATGTTAAAATGTTTTAAATTTTCAAAGGAAATGCTATATTTGCAACTTAGTATTTTATATAGTAGGTTAAACGAAAATATTATTCGACCATGGTTCACTTTATAACTATTCATAAAAAGATTATTGTGCTCTTGTCACTTTTATTGATGGTGGTGACGAGGGTGGATGCGGCTGTACAATCGCATGTGAATTCGGGTAACCCAGCGTTCCCATTCCCTCAGTTCTTGGATTATGGGGAAGACCGTAAATCGTTGGCTAGTCACAATGCACCGGGTGTGACTCATGCGGAGATGGAGAAAAGAATGTTGGACGCATGGCAGCATATTTGCAATGGTACGAAGTTGCAAGGTTACGAGGTGGATGGCGTCCAGTATTTGATCCCGGATGCGAGTGTGGTAGAAGATCATTGTGGTTGTGCAGAGGGTGATGGTTATTACTTGTTAGGTGCGGCGTTTATGGGCGATAAGACCTATTTTGATGGCTATTACATGAGTATGCACGATCGTATGTTTATTGGTGTGGATCGCTTTGTGGACGGTGGAACAAATGTGTATGATGGTTATTCTCGGAATTTGAATGGTGCCGGTAGTAACAGATCGGGTTCGGCAATGACCATCGGAAATTATGCAGCTGCTGATGGCTCTGCGACGGATGGTGATGTTGATATTGCGTTGGCATTGCTTGTCGCCGCAAAACAATGGGGAGAACATTCCGGTATTATGACCCGTTTTGGAGAACTGAATTACAACGAAGAGGCCTTGAAGTATATTCGCGCAATGGTGGATACAGTACCTTATGCGAATTCTAATTATACAACTTATGTTTCGGGTGTGGTTGGCTTTGATGGCTATTTGAAAGGAGGGTCACACCAGACACAATTGACAACATGGGGAGGAAAAAATTCTAACATAGTATACCATAATATTCCAGCCGAGTATGGCGGTACTGAACATAATAAATTTGATTATTTAGCACCTGCATATTTCAATGAGTATTGGAAATTTTTGGAGTTGGATGATAAATCTACGGATTGGCAGATTAATCAGTGTAAAAGGTGTGAGGTTTCGTCAGATTGGTTGATGGGGAAACTCTATGAGGAGGGAGAAGAAGTAATTCCTTTCTGTGGAACCGTGCAATCTGCGGGGTCAGACCAAGCATTCGAATTCGGGCAATTTATGTTTTCTGAAGATTTCCGTGCATGCTGGCGTACCATTCTGCATTATGTATGGCATGGTACTCCTACTATGTCGTGGGATCCTGTTAATCATGAGCCTGTTGAGACTCCTAATAACATCGAAAAGGATATGGCTTTGCGTTTTGCGAAGTTTTTGGCCAATCCTCAGGCATCACCGTGGAATAATAGCTGTAATGCGGTTGGTGACATGGCAGAGGAGGGACTGAGTTTTTGGGGACCATATACGATTCGCCTTGAAGGTTTGGATAAACACGGGAAATTGGGTGAAGGATTCCCGTACAATTGGTTACATGGAACTGCTTCCCCTACTGCGATAGCCGCCCAGGATTTCGAATTGATGGGGCAGCTTTTCAGACAATGTACTATGGTTTGGGATGATGATGATTTTAGATCATATGAGACATCCACACCTCGGTATTTTCATGAGTGGTTTAAGTTGTTGGGTATGTTGGTCCTTTCAGGAAACTTTCATGCACCTTCTATGATGTTGCCGAATGCGAATGTGAAGGTTTACCATAAAGTGGACAAAACATATGCCTTTGCGGGTGATGAGGTGACATTTACCGTTTCCATCAGGAACTATGGTTCTGTGGATGCGGCAAACACGGTGGTGAAGTTTGGCATCCCTGAGGGTTTTACGGTAGTGAAAACTTCTGCGGGAAATGTCGTGGGCGATTCTGTCGTTTGGGAAAAAGGAACTGTTCCTGGCGTCAAGTCAGCTACGGGAATAAAACCGACCATGGATAGTATCCAGATTGTCTGCCGGTTAAATGACAATATAGAACAAGGTAGGTATTGTACATCTGCGAGAGTATACTGCGACAATGGTTTTGGATGGACATCCGATGAATATCCGAATAATATCACGACTGTGATGGAACGTAATTGTGTGGATGTGGTGGCAAGAGCCTTGAATATCGAGAAAAAATGTAATAGGGAACAAATCAACCCGGACAATATTGCACAGTTTACCATTAATTTCGAGAATTCCGCTAAGGCGGGTTGGATCAATGGCGGTCGTCCGGGTGTGCGGCTTTCCTATGGACATTTGGCGGTGAACAATCCATCTAACACCCAGGATTTGGTCGCTTTCTATCGTTTGTTCCATGATGCGGATGAGGCATATATAGATTATGGCAATTATCGCGTTTCATATTACATGTATGACCCTAATTTGACTTGTTTTGCGGGTGATGCGGATTGCTCAACGGGGTGGAATATGGCCGTGGATTATTACCAAGGAGGCGATAAAAATCGTCTGAAAGTTTATCATGAGACGACGGTTGAAGGGGAAGACCCACTTCGACCAGGGAAGAAATATAATCAAAGAATTATTGTCCAATTCTCTAACCAACTTGCAGCTATCACACAACATTTGCAGCAGTATTCAGGAAATGGCAATGCACAGAATGGTGGCGGGCAAGGCCAAGGACAAGGACAAGGAAATGCAAGTGGCGGTGGCGATGGCCTTCATGTGCATGAGGGTGGCGGAGCGACTTTACTTATTAATACCCGTATGTCTTGCTCTCAGGGTGGAAAAACGTTTGATTTGACAGATGATTGGAGTTACGACGAGTCATGGACATCATCTAAGCAAAACGATTTGCATTATCCGATTACGGACGATCATACTGATCCGTATAATGCGGAAGGTGAAAAAATCACTACGTGGGATAGACACTCTTGTGGTACGGCAAATAAAACGGTGGACCGTATATTGGTGGAAGAGTGGGATGGTTATACGTGGCGTAGAATTTTGGGTAATGGACCAATGCCTGGACGTGACGTGTACAATGTGGTTGTTCGCGACACGTTGCCAATCGGCATGGAATTCGTTGAGTTTGTGGGAGCTTGTCCTTTGGAGGATTATGGCGGTTCTTGGCGGACATTCAAATCGGCGGATGGCAGAGATGTTGTGGAATGGACGATTGACAGAATGATGATCAATCAGACTGGAAAAATCGTATATAATGCGAATGTTACTTTCCCTTCGGGTAAGAGTTGCCAGACCGCTGATGAGCTAATAGAAAACAAGGCTTGGATTTGGGGTGACAAGGAGTCGGCCATCAATGATACCGCAAAGATTATCGTGACGTGTTCAAAAGTCCCTGACCCGGTTATTCCTACTACCATGACGAAGGAAGCGGATAAGGCTAATTATGAAGTGGGTGACGATATTACTTATACAATCGGTTATAAGCAAACCCATGGCGCTGTGTTCGATAAAGCGGAGAAGATGTCTTCTGATTGGAATCTGTCGCAATGGAGCGCTTCGGGTGGAGCCTTGACCAGTACGCCTAATGTTTCTGGTACTGCTTCCTTCACAAAATCCAAGGGAAATAATTGTTATGTCACCATGGATGTTGATCCTACTTCATATGCCTTTTTCCAGATGATTTTCAGAGAGGGTTCCTCAAAACCTATTTCGGTGGAAATCAACCCTCAAATCCAGCAGAATCAGTCCCAAACACTTAATGTGACTGTATATGAGGGCGGAAGTGTTAAGATGAGCACGAAGGAGGTAATCGTTAAGGGAAGTGCAAATCCTTTCAATATAGTGGTGGATCTAACTGGTGATTTGCTTCGTCTGTGGGTCAATAGGGATACTTCTGTCGGACCAGCTCTCTCAGTGAGCGGCTTGAGCTTGGGAGTCGGTAATTTCGCCTTGAAAAATGGTGGAATGGGTGGCGCTTCATCTCACGGTTCTCACAAGATATCTAACATTCATGTCCATACCGACTACGCCTACGATCTCTCCATCGTGGACCTTGTCCCTGCTGAGGTGGAGGTCGATGAGAGTTCTTTCCAATCGTTCCATAATGGTTCTGCCGCAGGAACTGGCAAGTTGCTGAAGGGCGCGGATGGAGACTCTATCGTTTGGACTGATCTGGCGAATAATCCGATCGCCTTCGGTGATACCTTTACGGTGAAGTGGAAGGGTAAGGTTAAAGAGTGTTCTGAAAGAATAATCAACCTCTCAAAGGCTAAACTTCTTGGTCATGCCCACAATGAGATCATGGCGCAGGCGGTGAGCGGTTGCGGTGAGGCATGTCCGCTTCCGAATGTGTCGCTCGCCATCTCGAATGATGAGATCTGCGCTGGCGACTCTGCTATCTTGGTGGCTGGCCCTACGGGTAGTTATACATACAAATTCTATGAGAATGGACAACTCCTCGATTCGACCAACTCCAATATTTTTGTGACGAAACCGATTGCCGCTGGTCGGTACAAGTATTCGGTGGAAGTTGTCTCTCGTCTTACGTTGTTGCCTTGCTATTCACCTAGTGATACGTTGATCTTGATGGTGAATAAGTTGCCGGTTGGTTCGAACTTCCAACTCGATCCGTTCTGCAAGGGAAATGCTGACGTCACCGCTTTTGAGAAGGAGGTGAACAAGATGACGACGGATGGCGTCTCCTATTCTTGGCTCGATGAGAATGGGAACCCGACGACTCAGCCAGACATCAATGGTCTGACGGAGGCGGGAGATTATAAATTCTCCTATACCTTGACTACTCAGTCGGGTTGCGTGAGCCGTCAGCCTAGCACCTTGGAGTTTACCCTGAGAGCAATCTCTGGTCCGACGGGTACGGGTATGGTTTCTTATATCCTGGGCGACACCGCTTCCAACGGAAAGTTCGACAAGAACCTCCTTCAGCAAGATCCTTCAGTGGTCGATGTGGAGAACGGATATACTTACAATTGGTATGACGAGAATTACCAACCATTACAGGGTGCTCCTATTCCGGATGTTCCTGCCGCTGGTGCGACGGTCACTTATCATTATTATGTGAACCGTACTCAACCGGTTGGCTGTGTGAGCGACACGTTCCCTGTCACTGTCGTTGTGAGCGGTAGTACTGTGCCGGTTCCTGTAAATGTCTCTTACTGCTTGAATGAGACGGCTCAGCCTATCACCGCTACTGTGAGTGAGGTGAGTGATTCCAACGCCTCTTGGGAGGTGGTATATTATGACAGTGATGGAAATGAACTGACTAGCGAGTCGGCTCGTACGCCTAATACTACCACTGCGGGTACGATAACCTACTACGTGAGTCAGCGTGAGGTGGGTAACTCGGCTAACGAGAGTGGCAAAGTGCCTCTTGTCGTTACGGTTGTCGAGGTTCCTCTTCCGGATGTCTCCATGAACCGTACCCAGTATTGCAAGGGAGAACAATATGAACCTTTGCAGGTGAAGAGCAATTTCTCCTTGTATGATGCGAACCGTTCTTCTTTCTCATGGTCTGTCGATGGAAATAGTGTAACGGGTGTTCCGTTGGCTCAGACCCAGACCGAAGTGGTTTCGTATGGTGTGGTGGAGTCTTATGAAATAGAATCAGGACATGTCTGTGTGAGCGATACGGTGAAGTTCGCGGTGAAGTCTACTTTCGTCCCTGTCGCGACGGGTTCTCTCTCCGTGAATTACCTGAAGTCGGAGGCTGCGGCCGATGGATCGTTCGAATCTCTCTTGTCTAAGGATCCGAGCGCAGTCACTGCTTCCGATAACTCTGACTATGAATTGGTATGGTTCGATGATGCGCTGAACGAGTTGGGCACTACGGATCCTTCTCCTGTGAAGGATAATAGCTGGGTCGAAAACGAAGATGTGAGATTGACCTATTTCGTTAAGCAGCGTCACAAGGAGAGCGGATGCTTGAGCGATACGGTTCGTGTCACGGTTATCTTGAGCGACGCACTGGTGCCGAACACCTTCCCGATGAATTATTGCCATCATGCGAGAGCATTCTCGTTGGAGAATAACGCTAGCATTAATACGAATAGAGGACAAGTCAGGGATATTGATTATGAATTGGTTTGGTTCTCCCCTGAAGATAATTATGCCTCTCCTCTTGCTGCCGCTCCTGTGCCAAGCACGGAGACGGTCGGCGTGACCATCTATAAGGTGGCGCAGAAACATAAGGATGATGGTACGGTCAGCACGAAGGCGGAGGTGAAGGTGACTGTCTTCCCTAACCCGGAAATTAAGGTCGACGCTTTGCCTCAGACTTGCGGGGAGGAGATCGAAATCTCTAAGTATATCCATTTGGCGAATACGGTTGATACCTCTCTGCTGAATTACTACTACTTCACAGATAGGAATTGCGTGAATCCTCTTTCTGAACTGACATTGACGGAGAGCACCGTCTTCTATGCGAACGCATATTATACGATATTCTCCGAGCCGAATATCATTGGATATTGCGCATCCGATACGATCGAGATGAATGCTACCATTGATGACCTTACCAACCTCGTGGTGGATGCTCCTTCTAGTGTCTGTCCGAATGGAGATATTCATCTTAAGGCATCTGCTACAAGTACTACCTCTTCTGTTTCGTACGAATGGAGTGGTGCGGCTACGGGTAGCGCTGATGTGCTCGACACGAAAGATGAATCCGGAGTATTCGGTGAGGTTCATTCTTATCACTTGACGGCTTCCGCTGGTGCGTGTTATTTGGATACCACAGTGTCTGTGACGGTCGGAAAGGGTGAACTGACAGGCGATGTGTTGGCGAACAACCAGATTACGCATAATCTTAAGATATGCGACGGAGAGCCTGTGGAATTGTCCACAACCCATGATGGACAAGACTTTAAATGGTCTGATCTCTCTGGTGGCATCGTGGGCTCGGGTAAGGACGTATCGGTTACTCCGGCAACGACAACAACGTATGTTCTTTCCTTCGTGAATAAGTGTGAGACCTCCGATACGGTCGTGGTGGAAGTCTATCCACTCTCTTTGACGGCAGACTTCACGCTGTTGGATACTTCCATTTGCGAGAAATCAACGGCTTCCGCAGTTCTTACCATCAATGGGTATGATCCATCTATGACAGGTTCGTACATCAAATGGATGAAGAACGGTGGCGAACTGGCTGAATTTGCGGGACAAACGACCCTCCGACTTGATAATGTGGATAAGGATGATAGCGGCGAGTATACTTATGAAGTAAGCAACGGTATCTGTTTGGCGAAGACTTCGGATGTGAAGACCACCGCCCAATTAGAGGTCAAGCCGTATGTCCTGTTCGCTGAGCCTACTACGGTCTTAGTGCCTCATGGTGGCTCCTCCGATTTGACAATCATTGGTCTGACACCTTCCGATGCGACCGTTTCCTGGAAAGGTGATCTCCATGATGGTGTTGGCAATCCGTTCACTGTGACGGATATGGAGAAGGATGAACTCTTCGCAGTTACGCTTTCTGCGAATGGCTATTGCGACTCCGAGACGGAGGTTCAGGTCTTGGTTGATGCCAAGGCGGTTGTCTCCATCTCCGTTTCCGCTGATGTCGTTTGCGTCGAGGATGGTGTGACGATTACCGCTGATACGACGGGTACGGGTCATCTCCTTTATCCAGATAAGTATCAACTCACATGGTATTCGTTGGATGGCGAGTCGAACCTCTCTAAGCTCTCTGCGGATGGCTTGTCGATCCATGATTATCCTCAGTCGTCCGTCTCATATTACGTTGTGGTCAACTATGGCGATCAGGAGGCGGTGAGCGATACGCTGGCGGTGGAGATAGTTTCTCCTGCTGTCTATACGGTGACGGAGGATGCGGTCTCTTGCTCGGGTGATGAGGTGACGATCGAAGTCTCTTCGGAGGAAGAGGGTGTTGAGGTCGAGTGGACGGAAGACGGCACGAAGGCCTCTTCGATTGTGGTCGCTCCGATAGAATCACGCTCTTATTCGTTTGTTATCACGAAGAAAGGTCTTTGTCCTGTGACGGATCAGATACCTGTTTCTGTCAAGGAGAAACCTACTGTTGCGATGGACGAAGAGAAGACTGTATGCGAAGGCTCTGATATCGTCGTCTCTCCTACGGTGACCGGCAAAGAGTACAGCGGTTTCGTATGGACGGATCCTGAAGGTGAAATTATTTCACGGGAGTTGAAACTTGTTACGGCTCCGACATTGAGCGGAGACTACACCTTGATGGTGCAGACATCCTCTTGTGGTGATGCTTCTGCTTCCGTCAATGTGAAGGTGATTCCGACTCCGGTGTTGTACATCGATTCGTTGAGCTTCACGACGCGCAAGATTGAGGTGGTTTCCGGCGGATTCGGTACGTTCGAATACAAGATGGATAAGCAGGAATGGCAGAGCGACAACCTCTATGAGAACCTGGCGTACAAGGTGTTGCATACCGCATATGTGCGCGACGAGATGGGTTGTGTCGGTGTTACTGTCTTTAATATTACACAGCCTCCTGTTCCGATTCCGGAATACTTCACGCCTGATGGTTCCGGACAGAACGAGGTGTGGGATGTGACTCCGATCCTGGATGCTTATCCGAAGAGTACTGTGAAGATCTTTGACCGTACGGGTAAGGTCATCGCTGAACTCGATGGCTCAATGTCTGATTGGGATGGCACCTATAACGGAAATCCGTTGCCTTCTACCGACTATTGGTACATTATCAATGTGCCGGAGATCCGTCAACAGTTCACGGGACACTTCACGTTGATTAGAGGTAAATAAGTAGATTCAAATATCATGCGCTACTTTTAGTGCGCTTGATCGATAAAATAGGGCAGGGTTGAATCCGAAAGGAGGGAATCCCTGCCTTTCTCTTTAAATTTTAAAATTCAAGAGAAATTCATTCTTAATTCTTGGCTTTTAAATCTCATTTTCTAAACAAAATCGCCCTCTAATTGTGGAATTTCTTAAATTTTGCCCTTTGGCTCTTATTTATTCACGTTTATTCATTACCTTTGCGGTTCAAATTGAATGTTATTATGGAATTGAATGCACTTACAGCAATATCTCCTGTGGATGGAAGATATAGGAGCAAGTCTGAATCCTTGTCTGAGTATTTTTCTGAATTCGCTTTGATTCGTTACCGGGTTCGTGTGGAGGTGGAGTATTTCATCGCCTTGTGCGAGTTGCCTTTGGACAACCTGAAGTCTTTCGACCATGGCAAGTTCTCTCAACTGAGAAGCATCTACAAGGATTTCACCTTGGCGGATGCCCAGAAGATCAAGGACATTGAGAAGATCACTAACCACGACGTGAAGGCGGTGGAATATTTCATCAAGGAAAAATTCGACGCATTCGGCTTGCAGCAATTCAAGGAGTTCATTCATTTCGGACTGACTTCCCAAGATATCAACAACACCTCTGTTCCTCTTTCCGTCAAGGAGGCTTTGGAGCAGGTGTATGTGCCTAATATGGAGAAATTGATCTCCGAGTTGGCTAAAAGGGCCGAGGAGTGGAAAAATATTCCTATGCTGGCTAAGACCCACGGACAACCAGCTTCCCCAACTCGTTTGGGCAAGGAAATCATGGTCTTCGTCAGCCGTCTCCAGACTCAATTCGACCAGTTGAAGTCTCTCCCTTGCAGCGCTAAGTTCGGTGGTGCCACGGGTAACTTCAACGCCCATCATGTGGCATACCCCCACTTCGATTGGAAGGCGTTCGGTAACCACTTCGTGAACGATGTCTTGGGCTTGTCCCGTGAGCAATGGACGACCCAAATCTCCAACTACGATAACTTGGGCGCCATCTTCGACTGCCTGAAGCGTATCAATACGATCATGATTGATATGAACCGCGATTTCTGGCAATATATCTCCATGGAGTATTTCAAACAGCAAATCAAGGCGGGCGAGGTCGGCTCATCCGCCATGCCTCATAAGGTCAACCCGATCGACTTCGAGAATGCGGAGGGTAACTTGGGTATCGCCAATGCGATATTGCAACACCTCTCCGCTAAGTTGCCGGTATCCAGGCTGCAGCGTGACTTGACCGATTCTACGGTTCTGCGCAATGTGGGTGTTCCTTTCGCCCATACGATCATCGCTATCCAAAGCTCGTTGAAGGGTATTGGTAAGCTGCTCTTGAACGAAAAGGCTTTGCAGGCCGATCTGGATAAGTGCTGGGCTGTTGTGGCAGAGGGTATCCAGACCATCCTTCGTCGTGAGGGTTACCCTAACCCGTACGAGACGTTGAAGGCGTTGACGAGAACAAACGCAGGTATTACGGAAGATTCCATAAAGAGTTTCATCGACACGTTGGAGGTGAGCGATTCCGTAAAGGCTGAATTGCGTGCCATCACTCCTCATAACTATTTCGGTATTTAATGGGTTTCACTGGAGGTTCGATGGAAAATAAGAAGGTGAAAATCCCTTTCATAATGCTGATCCGGCGTTTCGTGGGTCCTTACAAGGGCTACGTTGTGCTGAATGTGTTGTGTAATCTTCTTTCCACGGTCTTTAGCCTCTTCTCTTTCGCATTGCTGATCCCTATCTTGGAGATCCTTTTCAAGACGAATAACACGGTATATGAGTACATGCCTTTCGCTTGGGATATGGGGGTCATCAAGAACAATGCTTATTGCTGGGTTTCCCATTATATAGTGCAGAATGGCCCGATGAACACGTTGATGCTTTTGAGCGTCGCCTTGATCGTGCTGACGTTTTTGAAGACGTTTATCTCCTATTTGGCCAGCTATTTCATCATTCCGATGCGTTCTGGCATTGTCCGTGACTTGCGTAACCAACTCTACCGTAAGGTAGTGGATCTTCATATCGGCTTTTTCCAGAAGCAACGGAAAGGGGATATCATGTCGCGTATGTTAGGCGACGTGGGCGAAGTGGAGAACTCAATCATGAGTTCGGTCGAACTCCTCTCCAAAAACCCGGTGATGATTATTGTCTACTTGTCAATCATGTTTCTGCTGAGTTGGCGACTGACCCTCTTTGTGATGGTGGTGTTGCCTCTGGCTGGATTCATCATGGGTAGGGTGGGACGCTCTTTGAAGAAATCGTCGAAGGAGAGCCAGACTCAATTAGGACAGTTGCTTTCCCAAATAGAGGAAACGCTGAGTGGACTTCGTGTGATCAAGGCATTTAATGCGGAGCATGCGGTGATTCGCCATTTCGGGAAGATGAACGACAATTTGCGTCGGGTGGTGAACAAAATGAACCGGCGTTATTCGTTGGCCCATCCTATGAGCGAGTTCCTTGGAACGGTTACCATTGCGGTGGTCCTCTTCTTCGGAGGTGTGTTGATTTTGAACGACAACAGTTCGTTGTCCGCCTCCGAGTTTATCTATTACCTTGTCATTTTCTACAGCATCATCAATCCGGCGAAGGAACTCTCCAAGGCGATGTATAGCGTGGAGAAGGGATTGGCTTCGTTGGAGCGTATCGATGTTATCTTGTCCGCTACCAACCCATTGAAAGCTGTGACAAATCCAGTGAGGGTTACCCCATTCCATAAGGAGATTGTCTATAAGGATGTTTGGTTCAAATATGCGGACGATTGGGTGCTGAAAAACATTAACCTGACGGTTCCGATGGGTCGTACGGTGGCCTTGGTCGGACAGTCTGGTTCCGGCAAATCGACGATGGTCGACCTTTTGCCGAGGTTTTATGACGTGACCCAGGGTGAGATCACCATCGATGGGGTCAACGTGAAGAACATGTCTACGTATGATTTGCGTTCCTATATGGGCAACGTGAACCAGGAGGCGATTTTATTTAACGACACAATATACAACAACATTACGTTTGGGGTCGATAATGCCACAGAGGAGCAGGTCATTGAGGCGGCGAAGATCGCTAATGCGCATGACTTTATCATGGCGACGGAGGATGGATATCAGACGAATATCGGGGACAAGGGAGGAAGGCTCTCTGGCGGACAACGTCAGCGCATCAGCATTGCCCGCGCTATCCTGAAGAATCCACCTATCCTGATTTTAGACGAGGCCACCTCTGCATTGGACACGGAATCTGAGCGCCTGGTGCAGGAGGCTTTGGAGCGTTTGATGAAGACGAGGACGACCATCGTTGTCGCTCATCGCTTGTCCACAATCAAGAATGCGGATGAAATTTGCGTGCTAAAAGATGGCGAGATTGTGGAGCGAGGAAGCCATGCGGAACTGATTTCTCAGGATGGAGTCTACAAGAAATTGTACAATATGCAGTCTTTCTGATGTTAAAAAGTCTTTAATCCTCGACCGTAAAAGGTGTATTTTACCCGATTTTGGCTCTAAAAATCATTGAATTATCGAGTTGTTTTAACATTTTTTGCTTTTTTTATGTCAATTTGGGGGTCGGTGTGTAAATTTTTTGTATATTCGCCCGTCTTTGTGTGGACAAAAATGAACATCACAAAGTGCTGGAGTTGTAAATGAGTTTAGAAACTTGCGTAAGAAACAACATAGTTCGATGAACATGAAAAACATGAAAACAATGTCTTTTTTAAGAAATTTGTCGAAATTCTTCTTGGTGGCTACAGCTTTGACACTGGGTTGTATGCCTGCATTTTCGGAATTTACGAAGGTTAGGTCTGATGGCGGATGGAATGGTAAAGTCACGAAATTGGATATCATTGGTGATTATTACCAGTTCACTTTGGATAAATTCAGGGGAGAAATCGTTATAGAGACGGATATCGAAGCTGATACCATCTATTTGCCGAATATTAAGGACACGAAAGGTTGGGTGCTAGAGGACGATAAGGCTGTGAAAGTGCAGATTAACGACGAAACCTCAGGCTTTCTTTGCGTTAGTTATGACAGGCCGACCAATTCCGTAAGCGTCGCTTATGGCTCTTGTAGCGGTACGATTGCTGTTGACAAGAACAGGGTGTGCAAGGGAGGTGAAGTGAATTTCAGCGTGGAAAATGGGGATGCGAGCGCATCTAAGCGTTGGGGTTTACTCTCCAATGAGGGGCGTGACACAACGTGGTTGTCGACCTATGATAATCGTGACGCTTTCACTTATACGGTAACTGACTCCATCGTGATGTTGCTGAAATATACGACTTCATCCGGTCTTGTTTCCTATTCTTCTGCGAAAATCGACCTTTCATTGGCCGACTGCGGATATACGGTCACTTCTAGTGTGACGAACATTTGTCCGGGAGATCCTGTCGTGCTCACTTCCGATTACACGGAAGGTACTACTTATGAGTGGAGACGGAATAACGGGAAGGTCCTCGCCATAACTAACGTGCCTACACTTTCGTTGAATCCATTGAACTCGACTAAATATAAATTATATGTTGATGGCCTGTTCGCCGGCGAAACGGAAGTGAAAGTGTCCGGTTGCGGTTTCTATATCTCTTCTTACTATCCTACTGATATGTGTATGCAAGATTCCAACTCGCTGGTTGCGATCGGAGAGGATATGTTGGCGGATGTGGGCAAAAATGTTTTTGAATGGCAAATGTCTGAGGACGGAGAAAAGTGGACTACCATCAAGACAAATACGAGCAACCGTTTGAATGTATTCCCTGAGGAGGATAGATATTACCGTGCAGTATATAAGGGAGAATATACATCACCTTTCTTCTATGAAGCGCCTAATTGCGAAGATAATGGAGATTGCCGTGGCTTGCAGACGAGAACGTTGTTCTATGAGTCCTTTGGTTACTTTATCGATGAGCATACCTACGTTTCTGATAAGGAGGTCTTCGTCAATGACATGCAATTGACAGGTGCTGTCGCTGGTCGTAAAAACGGTTCTATTGTCGGCTATGCAGGTAATCATTCAAGTGACAATAGCGGCGTGGATTATATGACTCGTATCATGTATGAGGGAAATAGTGGTAGGGGATCAGGATACTATAGCGTAAGGGAAGATAGAGACTATGGTTCATTGGAGACGAGGCCGAATGATGGAATCACTACGTTCCATATCCAGAAATATGTAGCTCCGGATCCGAACGGATATGTGGTGCCAGCCACTCGTTTTGTTCGATTGGAGGATGGACGCTCTAACCAATTCGTGGGAACGGATGGACACTTGTTCTTGCAGGCGAACCCGATACTCCCAGAATATGCCGATTGGACAGATAATAGAGCATTCCGTTTGCAGGATGGTTACTATGCCATCGTGGCGAATCCGGATTCCGTTGACCGCCATGACCATGAATCTTATGTGGAGGGCTCTGATAACACAGGTAATGTGAATGGCGCCATGTTGTTCGTGAACTGTGGTGAGACATCCCATAGTAGGGCTGCCATCTATGCGCAGCGTGTGCATCTGGGTTGTCCTGCCGACCGTTTCGCATTTAGCATGGCAGTGAAGAATGCGACTAAATATCGTATGAAGGATGGCTATGAGCAGAACCCAATAAACGTGTCGGTTTACCTGTTGAAGGATGAAGGCTCTGATGTGTTGCCTGATGCCTATAGAACGATGGGATCGGTTCCTGCCGAAAGCATTTTGAATAACGATATTGAGTCTGGAAATATACCTGCGGGATCTGACGAATGGCATGAGGTTGATCAATATGTGCAGTTGGATCCTTCACAAAAGGTGCAATCTTTGTGGGTCGTTCTTTACAACAATGGTCCTTCAGGTAATGGTAACGACTTGTTGTTGGATGATATCTCCTTCTCCGTATGTTTGCCTAAGGCTGAACTTTCCGCCAAAGTGGACGGCGAGTTGATTACGGGTGCGCTTACCGTTTGTGACGGTCGTGACGTGGAGTTGGTGGCGAAGCAGAAAGGTGATTATATCCAAAATCCTGTTTACTTGTTCCAATATTTCGATAAGGACACCCAGTCTTGGGAGGATATGAAGGATTATTCGGATGAGTCTACTTATAAGAAGACCAATGCGATTATTTCCGTGACAGATCCTCGTTTCGTGGGTGATATCCAGTATAGGGTAATTATCGGTTCTAGCATTGATGAGTTGAGGGATGTGGAGTTGCATTCAGGAGATGTATGTAATGAGTTCCTCGTGGCTACTTCCGACATCGATATTAAGAACACATACGGTGGTCCGATGTGTGGGGATAATCCTGAGGAGAAGGTTTGTTTCGTTGTTGATGACACTGTCACTGTTAAGGGTTGTCGTCAGTTGACGAGGAGTGATCATACATGGAAAATGTATTGGAAGAGTGAGTCTGGACAGATGTTGGTCGACACGATGGAGGTGACAGGTGTTGATTCTGACGAAATCCATTTCATCATTGACAGGAATTATAACGTGAAGGTATTTGACCGCAACTGGAATAATGTGACTTCTACGGACTCCGTCGGCATGTCACAGATTATATTTGGTGGTGTCGATGAGGGCGGTTGTGTTCATGAACAAAAATTCACGTTAGTTGCGAAACATGTTGTTAATTTGAATTATAATGAGTCCAGTACGATCGGTTGTGACTCCGTGCTTGTGCAAATCTATAAGGATGTGCCTGAGGCTGGCCTCAAATGGGAGTGGGGTGTAGCCGGACGCGAGGTGATCATCAATGATACGGCGCGCGTGTTCTATCCATATGGTTTGTTGGAAACTTCTACGATATCGGATACGCTGTATATCTCTGTGATAAATGATGGAGATCAGTTCTGTGCTCCTGCTGATCCGATGAAGGTTCCTTTCAGGGTGAACAATGTTTCGTATGGTGTCTCTGTTGTCCCTAGTTCGAATCCTATATGTGTGACGCCGGGACAAAACGAGGATGATGTGTTGATGGAGTTGGTTGCACATATTACTCCAACGGTTTCGACAGATATCATTACGAAGTATAATTGGAGATTAGACTTCGGAAAAGGTGATGTGGTGGATACAACTTCAACCGACACCATTCTTCTACTGACATATAGGGATTTGGTTCATAGAACTGGACGTCAAATGACGGCTGACATCATCTCTACCGAAACGGTTGATTGTGGTACTATTAAGAATAACGACTCTACTTCGAAGGCTGGCGTGGATATCCGTGAAGGTGCGCTTTCATTGTTGGTTTCAGCTGAGAATGACAAGATATGTTTGAGTTCCACGGATACCATCGCATTGAAAGCAACGATCAGCCCTATTGCGGCGATGACGAACTTGTCGTACTTCACTTTGTGCGAGTCTAGGGATTCTTTCCTTGCTGTTCCGACTGTCGTTACGGATAGTTCCTATATGATTTACATCGATAAGAAGACGTATCCGAGTGTGTTCGAAGTGGGAGCCACTAGATACTATTCTATCAGAGCTTACGATAGATATTGTAGCGCAAATAGCACTTCTCCTTCTGTCGCTGTATATCTGAATGAATACAAGTTCGACCTTTCCGATGAGGGTAATGATCATAAGGAATGTTTGGAATTCGGCGACAAATTGGTGGTTAGCGCTGGTCTGACTGATCCTAAAGCTGCTAAGTTGATCAAATCATACAAGTGGTATAGGGATGGCGAATTCGTCGGCGGTACTGGTCTTACTCACTCTTTCGTTGTGGGTGAGAGTAGCAATTCCTTCTACAAATTGGTGGCAAGTGATGGTATATGTGATGATGTGGCGGATTCTTTGCAGATCGCAGTCAGCATCAAGTATAAGACTAGTTTGTCCGCAAGTAAGTTGACGACGTGTGAGGCTGACGATAGCGCTACCGTGCATGTCTCCTTCTCTCCTGCCTCTTCTATTTTGCAGGTGAAACAGTTTGAGTGGCATGCTGTCGTTGGCGGAAAAGATACTATCATGTACACGGGTAATCATGCGGATTCTGTTCTCGTGATTAATTCACAGCGATTCCCTTGGTTGGTTCGCGCAGGTGTGAATGCGAAAATATATCTGATTACCAGGGATAGCATTTGTGATGATGTGAAGTCCGATGGCGAACTTGACTTCAGATTCAACTCTCCATATGAAATGTTTGTTGATTACAGCGGTGCTTCCGTTTGTGTGCCAAGTGAAAAAGATATTGATCTCGACACTATTCTTTTGCGTGTTAAAGTCAGAATTGAACCTCCAGAGGCTGACGTACAGGTGTCCAACTTCATATGGCATTATAAAGCAAAGGACGAGACATTCTGGAATGTGATGAATACCTCTGTTAACCACTTGGAGATGACATATAATGATTTGAAGGGTTATAAAGGAAAAGATATTGATTTGTATGTCACTTCATACGATGATATTTGTGTGTCTGGAAAAACTCCGGAAATGAGTGATACGATGAAGATTGAGATTCGTGTTGGAGGATTTAATGTTACCTTGGATGATATGCCAGACGCTTATTGTGTGGAATCGTTGGATGATGCATCTTTCCTTCTGAAGGCTCTTGTTATACCTTCTGATGCTCGAAACAATGTCTCCAAGTTCTATTGGTACGATAATGGTGTGATTATCGATTCCACGGAGGCGGATAGTATCATTCTCAACAAGGATACATATTTGAAGGCCTTCTCTGCAGGTTATACGGCTAATTTTGCGGTGTCTGCTTATGATAACCATTGTGAGCATGATACAGTTAGGTCGAATGAATCTTGGACTGTTAGGTTCAATACTCCGTTCACGTTGATGTTCGACATCCCATCTCATAAGATTTGCTTGCCGCCTACATCGGATGAGGCGGTGACGTTAACCGTTACTACGGAGCCGAAGGAGGCACAGCAACAAATCCAAGAGTATATCTGGAAGCGAACCACTCCATCTTTCCTTACAACAACGACTACGTCGGAAAAATTGAACTTGCGTGAAGCCAATTGGTTGGCAGTCTCTGACAGGATGTATTTCACTGTGACTGCTTATGATAATATTTGCTATAATGAGGCAAATGGTGGTGCAGGTAAAGAGGACTCGTTCATGGTTAACCAGAACTTTGTGCCTACACTGAGTGTCGATGACCATTATATGTGTTCTGTGGATGATAATGTGGAGGTGACGGTTTCCATCGATCCGAAGGAAGCTTTCGTGAAGAATTATACGTTCTACTATATGTATAAGGGGGAAAGGAATCCATTGAATGCTACTGATCTGTACAAAAATGTATTCTCTTCTTCTGACCCGATGTTGCCGGCAGATATGAAGGCAGGTGATGTCTTGGACTTCTTTGTTAAGGTGGATGATGATGGCGTCTGCGGACCAATTGAGTCTGACCGCTCTGTTGTCTATGTTCAGACTCCATACGAATTAACCCTTACGACGGATAAACAAGCGGGTTGTGTGAATGGTGACGTTACGTTTGCGATTTCCGCGATCGATCCGGATGGTTCTGAACGGTTCATCAAACAGTATATCTGGTACGACGGAAGTACGGTTATTGATGGTGTTTCTAAGTTGCAGAAAGCATATACGACTAAGTCAATGACGGTCGGAACCCATAAGGTTACCGTTATGTCAGTAGATAGTATCTGCCCTAATGTTACTTCTAATGCCCAGGATGTTGTCATCAACGACTCTTTGCGCGTTACCTTGACTCCTTCGACTTACACGTATTGTTATCCTAATGATGGCTATGTAAAGTTGAATGCTCAAGTGACTACAGGTACTCCTGTGAGATACGAATTGTATGATGCAGTCTCAGGCGCTCGCATGAAGACTGTGCCAAATTCAGCTCCGCTGTGTACTTTCGAGGGTTGTACTCCTACAGAAACCAACAATTCATTCTTTGTCCGTGTGTTTGATGATGTTTGTAGCTACGACGAAGCGACAGCTGCCTTCGCATCGACCTCAATTAATGTTCACGTTCCTGTGAATTTTGAGGTTCAAATCAAAGATGGTGTCAAAGATGTTTGTGTGGGTGATTCAATTGAATTATCTTTGATCCCAGTTTCGGGTTCTCCTACGTACTATTATGTCTATGGTAAGTCTTCGGAAACTGTAGAACGAATTGTGGCGCAGGATACCACTGTCTTCTATGATGTTGCGCAGAAGGGTGGTTACTTGAATTATACGGTTGTGGCAATTGACGAGATTTGTCCGAATTCATCGGAGTCTAACGGTTCCGTATTCGTTCATGAGAGTCCAGTTGTACAACTGTATGCGAACAAAGAGAATGTTATTATCGGTGCAGATATCGAATTATATGCTGATCCTGAAGTGGGTTCGCCTACCACGTATGAATGGTTCTGTGATGGACGCTCGTTTGATGTGACATCAGTTAATAGGACGACATATTTGCCGGAGTCAACTTCGGAATATTCCGTTGTGGCGTCCGATGGTGTTTGTCCTTCCGCTACTTCCTCTATTGTCTTGGAGGTTAAGTTGCCGACAGCTTTCACTCCGTACGTTGTGGATGGTTATAACGACACGTTCATGCGTGGTTTCACGGTGATGGTCTTCGATCGATATGGACAGAAGATTTTTGAAGGAGACAATGGATGGTACGGACAGAAGGGTGATACCAAAGAGTTCGTGGATCCAGGTGTTTATTTCTACAAGGTTGTCATGAAGAATGGCAGGGTAGAGAAGGGCACTGTCGAGGTAGTTTTTGAGTAAATAGTAAAAATTAAATAATTTAGATTATGTATACTGATATGAAAAGGACTTTAGCTGTTGTGACGTTGTCCTTTTGTGGACTGGCCGCCTTCGCTGGCATTCATGAAGAATACACTGAAGGGTATGAAATCCTCTCTTCTGAGGCGAGTTCAAAGCTGCAGGAACTTCCGATGTCTTTCTATAAAGAGGGTAAGGTTGCGTTCTTCAGAGGTGATACCGCTTATACGGCTACGGTTGGCAACATGTATGATTTAGTTGATATCGAAGTTTGTCCGGAGCTTACAGGTTTGGGCATTTATGGTACGTTCGCTTATGATCCTCGTAAGCGAACCATATATTTTTCCCGTGTGGATGAAATCGGTAACGCTGATATGTATGAGGCAACACTTCAGGGTGGCTCGTTCAGTGAACCTAAATTGATGAAGATTGAAGGCCTCGACAAGTTGAGGAAAAAAATCCGTGGTTCTTCCACAGTTATCGCAGGTTGGACTTACCGTTATGACCGTGTGACCGGTTTCTTCAACCCTACGCTGGCTAATAATGGAACCCGTATCTATTTCTCTGCGGATTTCAAGGGACACGGTTTCGGTAACCGTGATATCTGGTACATCGACAAGGCTAGGAATAAAGAGGAAGTCGGTGCTGATTGGGTGATGCCTAAGAACGCCAGCGATACGGTAATACCGTTCAATACGAAGGCTCGTGAGGATTATCCATTTATTGTGGGTGACTCCATTATGTACTTCACTTCCGATCGTCCAGGTGGATTTGGTGGCTTGGATGTTTACATGTCCCGCTATGAGAAAAACCACGAGTTCAAGGTGTACGATACTACTATGAAGGATTCCGTGGTTGTTAAACGTGATATTTGGTTGCCTGCGGTTAATTTGGATTCCACCTTTAACACGCGTGCTAACGAGTATAACTTTATCGGTTCCTCTAAATTGGTTATGTTCCTTTCCAATAGGGCAGGAGGTAAGGGTAAGGACGATATCTATGTCCCAATGCCGTTCCGTGCTGAGCCAGATGTCGACCTGATGCCTGAGATTACGCTTACGGAGCCTAAGGGCTTCAACTGGGTGCTCTTCTTCTTCGACTTCGACCAGTCGGATATGAAACCTGAGTACTTCGTCCAATTGGATGAGTTGGTAAGCGCCATGAAGGAGTTCCCTGGTGTTGTATTTGAAATCAGTGGTCATACCGATGAACGTGGTTCTGACAAGTATAACATGAAACTTTCCCAAAAGCGTGCCGATTATGTGCGTGGCTTGTTGATCGAAAGAGGCATGAGCCCTAATGAGTTGGTTGCTGTGGGTAAAGGTTTCCATGAAACGGTTATCAAGAATGCCCAGACGGAGCCTGAGCACGAGCAGAACCGTCGTGTTGATATCAAAATCTTAAACGAATAATGTTGGGAGGTTAGATGATGAAGAAGTATTTAGTTTTATTATTGATGGCTATGTTGGGTGCGAATGCTTTCGCACAGCGCGATTTGATGCTTTCCCAACAATTCTTTTCAAGGTTGAATATCAACCCTGCTGCAACGGGTAACACCGATGATGTCGATCTGTTCTTTATTGGACGTTGGCAGTGGATGGGTGTTGATAACGCTCCGAAGACGGGTGTTATGAATATCAGTAACTATTTCGAGTCTGTTCGTTCTGGTATCGGTTTCTCCGCTTCATATGACGACTTGGGTTATGCTAACCGCACGATGAACATCAAGGCGGCTTATGCTTATCATGTCAATCTGAATGAGAGTATGCTGATGTCGTTCGGTTTGTCGGCTGGTATCCTATATCACTATTTTGATCCAAAGAAGAATTATTGGTTGGATCCGCCGGAGTTGGAGCGTGAGACTTTGAATTTCGGTGAGTGTACGGCGGTTGTTAATCCTGATATGGACTTCGGTGTGGAATTGGCTATGCCTAAGTTAATGTTTGGTGTTTCCATCAACCACTTGCTCTACGATGAGGATAAGGTGACTACTTCTATGCCAGGTCGTCAGTTCAACTCTTACGTGAGGGCTTTGCTCTCTCCTTCTGAAACGATTGATTTCGCTCCTGCATTGGTTTATGTACACCGTAATTCCATGAATCGTATGGAGTTGAATATGTTGCTGTTCTACAAACGTTTCCTGTGGTTCGGCGTTACTTATCGTCCTGACTTGAATGGCGTTGACCTCTTCTCTTCTCATGTTGTCCAATTCTCTGTTGGCTTCGAGTATAAGAAGTTCAGGTTGGGTTACTCATTTGACCTAGGCTTGGGTGATGTTGCGAAGAGCGTTTCTCGTACTTCTAGTGAGATCCTGCTCTCCTGGAGAATCGCCAAGTCTGTCAAGGGTGGTGGCGCTAGATTCCTTGAGGATTATTAATGGTTGATTTTTTCGCCGAATCCCTTTGTTTTTGGCGAGAGTTCTGTATATTTGGAAAAATTGTAGATGATATGAGAAGAGTTTTTAAATATTTGCTGTTGATGGCCTTTGCCGCTGCCCCTTTTTCGCAGATGCATGCCCAAGATGATATCGTGTGTGATCAGTATCACTTCAACTATTATCTGGTTAACCCTGCAGTAGCTGGTGCCGAAAGGTGCAGCCACTTGATGCTGACGGGAAAGTTCCAATGGACGGGGCCGGAGTTGGAGGATAAGCCGATGACCCAGACGCTGAGTTTCCGTACTCGTGTCCTGAAGAATGTCGGACTTGGTGTTTACGCTTATAACGACAAGAACGGTTATTCCTACCGTCAGGGAGGTGAGGTGACATTCGCTTACCACATTCCTTTGTCGGAGAACAGCCATTATATGATGAAGACACAGTCTATTGACCGCCAATTGTCGTTCGGACTCTCTCTAATGTTGAACCACTATAACTTCGACAAACATTTGTTCGAAGATTATGGATTCGAGGATCCTTCTTTGGGAAATGGTGGTTCCGACAAGGGTATGTACCTCAATGCGAATGCGGGTGTGTACTTCTTGTGGGATAACTTCTTTGCAGGTTTCTCCGCTAAGGATATCGTACCGACCGAGTTGACCGAGTTGGGTCTGGAGGAGCCGAAACGTCCGCTCACCATGTTCGGATTCTTGGGTTATGACTTCGACCTTGTGAACGAGATTACCCTCGAACCGGCTGCGATGTTCAAGTTCAATACGGAGAAG
>JBGVCG010000029.1:0-79835 GCA_045226255.1 Paludibacteraceae bacterium
ATTTGCAGGCGGAGGAACGGAGCGGACCAGAAAACTGCGAACTATCTTTGCGACGGAAAAATATTGTGTATTGACTTCGCCCGAAAATTTGATGTGAAAACGCCGCAGGGGAAACAGTCAGATGGAATGGTTAGGGTACTTTTGTCCGTCATAAACAAGTGGGATTGTATGCTCCTTACTCGGTGCGGATGGTGACAACCACAGGACTAAGGCGCAATGTCGTCCAGGCATTGGAGAAAGAACCATGGGATAGCCGCCTGCCGCTGTGTTCCAGCCACGGGGGGACAACATGGGGATGTGTGGACGGTCCGGACAGTACAGGGTAGGGGCTTGGCAAGGAATCCCGTCGAGGGGTCAACGGAGGTCATGGCAAGGAAGGTCCGGGATCGCACCATATCGAATCACCGGAATTTGACGTTTGCGGTGAAACTGTTCGCCTTTGGCCGATGATTTTTGATGGATATGCCGCATGACTGCAGTAATATGAAAAAATCAGATTTTATCGAGCATGGAGCGTTAGGGAGGGGGAGAGAAAGTGGGAAGATAATAGATTCGGGGAAGATTTAAGTCTTCCGCTGGGAAGGGATGGTGGACAAGGAGGACACAAATAGAAAGGGATTCCCATGAATTGCAGAAAAAATTGTATATTTGGAATTTGGAAAAGCGAAAGCGACAAATAGTTGTACAACGATTAACGGATCTTCAAAGAAATAGCACATATGGCAAAGATGTTTTCGGAAGCGACAAGGGTTCAGATGCCGGCGATAGTACATCTGACAAGACTTGGATATTCATATTTTGGAAAGATTCATCTTGGAGACAAATCCATATACGACCAAGACACAAATATTCTGATCGAGGTTTTCAGAAGTCAGTTCGAACGGCTTAACCCAAATACAAGTAAGTCATGGAGCGAGGTCCTGTCCGACATAAAGAAGGAACTGGACGATGATGATCTTGGACAACAGTTCTACAAACGACTGTTAGCTGTCTCTCCGGAGAGACTTGTCGATTTTGAAAATCCGACTAATAATGTATATCATGTCACCTCGGAGTTTACTTGTAAGAATGGGGACGATGAGTTCAGACCTGACATAACTTTATTTATCAATGGCCTGCCGCTCTGCTTCGTCGAAGTGAAGAAACCGAATAATCCTGGCGGAATGTTGGATGAAAGTAAACGGATGAATAACCAACGTTTCCCAAACAAAAAGTTTAGGCGTTTCATCAATATTACCCAATTGATGATATTCTCCAACAACATGGAGTATGACAGCAGGGGCGGTATCGTACCCATTGAGGGCGTGTTCTATTGCACCGCCGGAAAAAAACAAGCTCCATTCAATTGTTTCAGGGAAGAGAATCCCGCAAGACTACCGGAAGCGCCATATAATAAAGACTATGCTTACAAGCAGATCGACCCGAATATCGAAAGGCAAATTTTGAAGGACTTTAATGTGCCTATGCTCAAGGATAATCCTGAGTATAACACCAATAAGGGCACATATACGCCCACAAACAGGGTCCTTACTTCCATGTGCAGTCCCGAGCGTCTGTTATATATGATTAAATACGGGATCGCATACCTACACATAGAAAGGGAGAGGGAGGACGGAACCTTGGAGAGCAGGTGCGAAAAGCATATCATGCGATACCAGCAGTTTTTCGCATCACAGATAATAAGGGATAAAATCGATAACGGTGTGAAGAGCGGTATAGTATGGCACACGCAAGGAAGTGGCAAAACAGCTCTGACGTTCTATCTACATAGGGTTCTTTCCGATCTGTTCGCCAAACAGAATAAAGTGGCAAAATTCTATTTTATAGTTGACAGGTTGGATTTGCTGGAGCAGGCGTCACAAGAGTTCGCCGCAAGGGGATTGAGCGTCACGACCGCGAACAGCAAACAGGAGTTGATGGAACAATTCAGGAAGAACCAATCCCAGGAGGGAACATATGGCAAGGCAGAAATCACGGTAGTGAACATACAAAAATTCGAAGAGGATAAAGATTCCGTCACCTTGCCGAATTATGCGACCAACCTGCAACGCATATTCATCATGGATGAAGCCCATAGAGGCTACAAGCCTACGGGCTGTTTCCTGGCAAACCTATTCGGCGCCGATCCGGACGCCATTAAAATAGCTTTGACGGGAACGCCTTTGATAGGGGAGGAACGCTCAAGCTGCGCTGTGTTCGGCAACTACCTTCATACATATTACTACGACCGTTCCGTGCAGGATGGATACACCCTTAAAATCATCAGGGAGGAAATCGAAACCTCCTACAAGGATAACATCACCAAAAAGCTGGAGAAGTTGGAAGTTCTTGTGCAGAAAGGAGAGATAAGAAAGGAACAGATAATAGAACATCCTGTATATGTAAACGCATTGCTGCGATATATACTTACCGATTTAAGGACCTTCAGGGCATATTATGGGGATGATACATTAGGTGGCATGATCATCTGCGAGACATCAGGTCAGGCGAAAGCCATGATGGAACATCTGGACAAGGTTCAAACTGAATTATTGGGAGAGGGAATTCTAAAAAGGAAGATGGTGGCTGGCCTTATCCTACACGACAGCGAGGATAAGGAAACAAGGAAGGCCATCATCAACAACTTCAAGAAGAACATGACGGTGGATATTCTCATCGTGTTCAATATGCTTCTGACGGGATTCGACGCACCAAGATTAAAGCGTCTATATTTCAGCCGTAAGGTGAAGGACCATAATCTGCTTCAGGCCATCACAAGGGTCAATCGCCCATACAAGGACATGAAGTATGGTTATCTCATCGACTTCGCCAACATAAAGCAAAATTTCGACGCCACGAATGCAGCATATCTGAGAGAACTTAACAGGTACAACATGGACCAAGTTCCCGGCGTCGAGAATACCGAGACAAATCAGAACCTCCCAAGCTTGTATCAGCAAGTGATGGAAGATAAAGAATCCCTCATCGAGCAGATGAAGGAGGTTAGACAGATATTGTTCGATTACCCGACAGACAATCTGGAGGAGTTCACGAACAAGATATCCTCCAAGGAGGACAAATGCGTCCTGATAGAATTAAAACACGCATTGGAGGTGGCGAGAGATACCATCAACATCGTTAGGAACTTCGGTGATGACGAGTTGAAGGAACAGATATCGAAGATACAAATCGGGAAGGTCCCGGAAATGCTGACAGAGGTCCAAAGGAGAATAAACCTCATCAACGAGAAGGAAGCCTTCGCAATCAGCGACGAAACCAAATTCGCCATTAATAGGGCGATGATGAACATCGAATTCGACTTTAACAACATCGGGGAGGAGGAGCTTAGAATCATCGACGGCGGATCCGAACTCAGGGAGAAATACAATAAGGCCATACAGGAGATGACGGATTCCTTTGACAAGGATGATCCGGAATACATATCGATTGTGGAAGCTTTCCAAAAAATCTTCAAGGAACATGGCTTCCGTCCGTCAGATATGGCTCATTATAACGCTGAAAATGTAGCCATGTCCGAAATTCTCGATAGACTCAAGAGATTGAAGGAAAAAAACGAGGCAATCTTGAAGCGTTATAACGGAGATGTAAAATTCGCATACGTGCATAAACGCATCAGGGAAGAGAATGCGGCTCGAAGCGAGAAGCGTCATCCGCTAATCATATCAAAATACGACGATGATATAGTGGAAGCGCTATGCTACATAAAAAATGCGGTGGACGATAAAGTATATGACAGGAACGACATCCTGAAACAAGACGCCTATTTCTCGCAGACGGTTCTGCAACAAATAGCGTTGAGCCTCCAAAAAATCAACGGAATACTTCCGACCTCAGAAGACTATAACTTCATCAAACAGAGGGTGGCGAAGCAATACGTAGACCAGTATAATCAGTATTACAGTGCATAATAAATCAGATATGAGCGAACAGGATATAAAAAGCAAAACGATTGAACTCATCGACAGCCTGAAGGCCACCTGCCAGAAAGCCGGGATGGGAAACGACGGCAACGAGTATAAAATCATCACCCAGGTTTTCTTATATAAATTCATGGCCGACAAGTTCGGTTATGAATTGAAGAAGGTGGATCTCCCCTGCGTAAAATCGATAAGGGAAGCGGGTAACAAGTGGGAGGAAGCATACGGAAAGCTATCTGACGGAGACAGAGAGATGATAAACGCCTTCCTACCTCCGGAAGTTCCGAGATTCAAATCACACCAGTTGATTTCAAACTTATGGAATCAGCAGTCAAAAGGCGATTTCGCCGCCATATTCGATCAGACAATGATAGACATCGCCAACGACAATATCAGCATCTATTACACCAAGACAGCCCAAAACACGAAGATACCCATCTTCGAGAAACTGACGACCTTCGTCACCGACGAAGCGGAGAGAGACAATTTCGCCAGAGCCTTGGTGGATAAATTGGCGAAGTTCACATTTGAGGATGAACTCGAAAAGTTCTCGTTCGAGGATGCCATGGAAGAGAAGTACGACTTCTTCTCCGATATATTCGAATACCTCATCAAGGATTATAATACTGCGGGAGGAGGCAAGTACGCCGAATATTATACTCCTAAAGCGATCGCCAAAATCATGGCGAGGCTGCTTGTCGGAGATGACGCCGATTTGCGGAACAAGGAATGCTATGATCCGAGCGCAGGTACAGGAACGCTTCTGATGGCGCTTGCGCATCAGATAGGCGAGGAGAAATGCACCATTTTCGCACAGGACATCTCCCAGCGAAGCAATAAGATGCTAAAGCTGAACCTTCTGCTGAACGGATTGGTTTCATCATTGGACCACGCCATTCAGGGAGACACGCTGCTGGCCCCATATCATAAGAGCGACGACAATCAGACGCTGAGGCAATTCGACTTCGTGGTAAGTAATCCGCCATTCAAAATGGACTTCTCCGACACGAGAGACCAGATAGAAAGCAAATGGGGCAAATCGAGATTCTGGGCAGGTGTACCATCGATACCTACCAAAAAGAAGGAGAGCATGGCCATATACACCTGTTTCATACAGCATGTGGTCAACTCGATAGCCAAGGACGGCAAGGGAGCCATCGTCGTACCGACAGGCTTCATCACCGCCAAATCCGGTGTCGAAAACAAAATCATTCATAAATTGGTGGATGAACATATCGTTTGGGGTGTCGTGAGCATGCCAAGCAATGTGTTCGCCAACACGGGCACCAACGTATCCGTGTTGTTCTTCGACAAAACGGAAGGGAAGACAGACGATGACACAGTTATCCTTATGGACGCCTCCAAACTTGGAGTGGAATATAAGGATGCGAACGGACTAAAGAAGGTTAAACTCGTCCCTGAAGAGATAGACAAAATCGTTGTGTCATTCAGAGAAAAAAAAGCAATAGAGGACTTCTCCGTATGCGTCAGTTACAAGGACATCAAAGAAAAAGGCTACAGTCTTTCAGCCGGACAGTACTTCGATATCAAAATCGAGTACGTGGACATAACAGAAGATGAGTTCAACAAGCGGGTGGCAGATTACAAAGCTAAGCTTTCTGCGCAGTTTGAGGAAAGCCATAAACTGGAGAATGAGATAATGAAACAACTGGATATGTTAAGCTTTAATTCATAGAATAATGGCCGATTGTATTTCTTTTTGGGCATCAGTACTAAGCCCAATAGTTGGAATGATTGCTATAATCGTAGCTTTGGTTACTGCAAGGAGTTCGTCAAGTGACGCAGAAAAACAAGTAAAAGCGGTTTATAATCTGTTGGATGTTTTTGTCGCATCACAAAATCCCAACATGATGGTGGCCAAACAACAGTATGAACAGCAATTGAAGCAATTAGATGAACAAATTAAGGATGAGCTGGAAGAACTTGAAACGGTAAACCCTTTTTTCGGCATGGGTGGCGCAAGAATCGATGACATCGAATATTTGATGCATAAGAAAAACCAAAAACTGCATATTACAGAGTTGCAAGAGCAACGCCGTAAGATAGAGGAACAGTTGAATTTGATACTATCATATTTGAATAAAGCAAAAGGATAGGGAAATGGAAATGAAAAAATATAAATTAGGAGAAATAGCATCCATATATAATGGTTCTACACCTTCTACAGCTGACAAGGATAATTATGACGGAGATATTGTATGGGCTACACCCAAAGATTTGTCAGATCAACAATCCAAATGGTTTTATAAAGGTGCAAGAAATATAACTAAAAAGGGATTTGATAGCTGTAGTACTCAAATCATACCTGCGAACAATATTCTTATGTCATCTCGTGCTCCAATTGGACTATTTGCAATTAATAAAGTTGATTGTTGCACCAATCAAGGGTTTAAAAACATTGTTTTAGACAAATCAATTACAGACGTTGATTTCATGTACTATTTTTTAAAATATCATGTGAAAGAAATAGAGGCATTAGGGACTGGTACAACGTTTAAGGAAGTATCAAAAAAGTCATTTGAGTCATACGAAATCGAAATTCCCAACCTCAATATACAAAAGAGGATAGCTTCAATACTTTCTGCCCTTGACCAAAAAATTTACCTTAACCGTTCGATAAATCGGGATTTAGAAGCCCTCGCCAAACAGATTTACGACTACTGGTTTGTACAGTTCGACTTTCCGGATGAGAATGGGAAGCCGTATAAGTCAAGCGGGGGTAAGATGGTGTGGAATGATGATTTGAAAAGAGAAATTCCTGAAGGATGGCATGTGTCTAAAGTTGAAGAAATCGCACAAACTTATTCCGGCGGAACGCCTAATTCAACGAATGAGGATTATTATAAGGATGGCACTATCCCTTGGATTAATAGTGGAGAACTTAATAATCCGATTATTACAACAACAACAAACCATATTACGCCGTTGGGACTCGATAATTCAAGCGCAAAATTGTACCCAACGAATACAATTCTTGTTGCGTTATATGGTGCAACAGCAGGGAAAGTCAGTTTTCTAGCCTTATCAGCTTGCTCAAATCAGGCTGTATGTGGCGTAATACCTCAAAGGGGAAGTTTGACTTTATATTTGTATCATGTCTTAACCTCAATGTACGAACGTTTTGTAACATTGAGCACGGGGTCTGCAAGAGATAATATCTCACAAGCCACTATAAAAAGCACACAAATAATAATTCCTACAGATATGTTATTAATACAGTTTGCAAATATAGCTAATGTAATTATGCGGGAAATGGTTAATAATCAGAAAGAGGGTGAAGAACTCATCAAGCAACGCAACGAGCTCCTTCCATTGTTGATGAACGGTCAGGTGACGGTAAATCCCGATTTATCTGTCTATTAATGGAGATTTTTTTATCGATACAGGACAAGAGGTTGGCTACTTTTTTTTGCTCTGGCAGAGACGGAATGAATACTGTGCAATCCTTTATTTTATCAGGGGAGGTATGTCTGATGCTCGTCTGTTGAGCACCGGCACTGAGTTGTGCCTTCACCAGTTGAGTCGGGAGCAGATAATAGCAAAAGCCAGAATATAGAAGTTCCTCGTTGCATTTAACAAGGCCTATATCTTGGCTTTGTATATACTTGCTTGATTCCGGTATGATTGCAGTACTACCAATCAAACCAATTGTTTGTTCCGTAAGAGGTGTTATAATATTTCCCTTTTTGAGGATAAACTCTTCTTTTACATCACCTGTGAAATATAGATTGTCCTTAGAGGTGTTCTCTTTGAATCCACCATTTACGTAGTCAAAATGGCCTAAAGTAAGGCGTATATGTTCGCCTTCTGTTGCATAATATTCACCAGATAGGCTTGCACCTCTTGTAATGTTGAGTAGTTGACCGAGTTTGTATTGAGTAAGTTTCATTTCTTTATTGATTTCGTTTCCGATATTCCTCCAAAGTAATCGTTTCTAACTCTTTAGGAATTATAATTTGATCCTTATAATTTTTTTCATAAACCGGATTAAAATATACATGATAAACATGTTTTATTGGGAAAATATTAACAATACCTGTTAATATAGGTATTATAATTGATAGATTTTGTGGTATAATTTCAAAGTACGATAGCGCTATCATAAGACCTAGAACGATTAACCCCAAAATGAAGAAAATAAACGCATTACTTCTCCATTTCCCCACTTTCATATTTTTGTATTCTTCCTGACGTTTAATCTGTTCTTTGTTGAAATTATCAAATGCCTTTAGCTCTCTTGCAAGGAATTCTTTATTCTCTTCCTTTAAATTCTTATTTTCCTCTGCAATTTGAGTCACTTCACTACCAAATTTTTCTTCTTTTTCTTTTAATTCGGTAGTTTTTTTATCGTAAGTATCTTTCATTTCCATGAATAACTTGACAGCATTCTCCAGGTTTTCTGCTCTTTTTTCTTCGAATTTTTTTTGTTCTTCAGCAATATCTTTGATTTGTTTCACAAACTCAGTAGGATTATTTTTTGCGGACTCATTTAATGAAGAGATATCTGAAAGTCGTTTATTCGCAATTCGTGTAGAAAGATAATAAACATCTTTATCGGTAATGCTATTATCACCTACATACTTTTGAATATTATCATCTAATTCTTTTATAACACTGGTCTTAGGTAATGAAGCATTTAAAGAAAATGCGACAAGAGAATTTATGCCTATATCAACAAAATCCGTGTTCGAAATTTGAAGGCTAGGATTGCTAAGCCATAAAATATTAAGAAGATCATCTGCTTTAATAGAAATAGGCTGGAATCCGTTATTGCTTTGATAAATAGAATCAGGTTGTACATCTTGTTCTGAGTTATGGGTGATAGAGTTATTTAAAAACCAACAATTCACCTTCTCAAAATCCTTTATCTGTTTGTTGTTACGTTTTTCTTTTACATATACAACAGCCATTGCATCATGTAGAGCTGATTTATCTGAATTACGATATTTTCTTAGGATTTCATAGCTATTATCATATCGTGCTTTGTTCTTTAAATTGTCGGTATGAGGTATAATATGAATCTGGAAATCATTCTCTATAGTGTTTCTTACATTATCGGATATGCGATCTAAATCAACACTGCTTAGATTTCGTCTCTCGCATGCATTTAAAATATCTTCTTTATTTATCGTCTTAGACAATACAGCTCGACTTAGTTCTTTTGACTTGTTATTTAATAGCCATTGTATCTCATCTATCGTATCTTCTAAAAGTTCAAAGATAAAACCTAATTTTTTGCAAATCTCATACAATGTAGTACACGTCTTTGTGGATTCTGGAGTGTTTAAATCCACAAGACTAATTATGAAATTCGTGTCAAGCAACAATGTAACATTAGTTTTAATCTCCTTAGGAGTATACTCCAAAAGAGATACTAAAAAGGATCCTAAATATAGCGATCTAAATATTTCATAAATCTCTTTTTGGGACTGAAAAAAACTGACAAATTGGGCTGCAATAGAATCATCATGTTGTTTTGCCTTGTCTTTGTTTGCCAAATAATGCGACACCTCGATTCGATTTTTGTCTAAAAAATCAAAAATATTGGTTGGGTTATCTAACTTTTTAGAATCACAAAAATTTTTGTATAACTGGTTAATCGCATTAATTTCATCTTCTGTCTTTTGTAATTCCTCGTCAAAATCTTCAAAAACATATTTTTCAATTGAAAAGCTATCATCATTAAATAAAATGAACTTTGATTTTTCCGTATTTACTTCCTTTGCAATTACCTTTAGTATATTACGTAATACAGGAAGAGGAATATCTATAACGAAATCATTTAAAATTTGTTCGGCTATAATGTTGATAGAATCATTTTTATATAATCCTTTTTCGTTTAGATGTTGAAGCGATTTTTTCACTAAAGGAACAAATATGTCAAATGAGCCTTTAGCTAAATTTCCATTATTACTTATATGAGCTAGAACGCTATATGCAATAGCTCTTTTTTTTGAATCAACAGTATCCATTTGTGTTTTTATTTACAAAGATAATGAAAGTTCATGAAATAAATTTCTTATGTGCCGTTTTGACGTTCTGCTGATTAACCATGGCATAATGTAGTGTGGTATCTATGCGGACATGCCCCAATAGTCGTTGCACCTGCTCGATAGGCATTCCCTTGTCTATGGCCATCGTGGCCAATGTCCTACGGAACTTGTGCGGATGGACTTTCGGAATGCCAAGCCGTCTGCCCATTTTCCTGATGCAGGTTTCCACCCCACTAATATTCAAACGATCATGAGGAGAAGAGAGGGAGACAAAAAGTGCCGGATTATCGTCTGTCCGTTCATTGAGATATTGCTGTAGATGTATTTTAGTCCTGGCATTAAAATACACCATCCGTTCCTTGTTGCCCTTGCCAAAAACAACACATTGCCTTTCCTGAAAATCAATGTCTGTGCGATTGAGTTTCACCAGTTCACCCACACGTATGCCTGTGGATGACAAAACATCAACGATGGCAAGGTCACGTTTATTGGCGCAGTTATCCCTCAGTTGTTCCAGCTGCTCGTCGCTCAACACTTCTTTCACAAGACTGTCCGTTTTCACCTTGTGGATCCTGCGGACAGGACTTTTGGCAATGTAATCCTCATCTTCCAACCACGCAAAAAAGCTGGATAGAATCCTTCGCATATTGTCGATGGTCACTTTCCCGCACCCATTTTTTTCCTGATAGGTGGAGAGATAATGCCGTATGTCATTGGTCGTCACATGGCAAAGTGCCACCATAGTGGAGAGAAGCATTTTCTCAATGGTGTGCCGATAGTATGAGAGCGTTTTCGCAGAGCAACCTTCAATGCTCTTTGCCGAAATAAATGCCTCAAGGAGTTCGCTGTTTTCTGCCGAACACTCATATTTCTCACGTCTTGTGACCTCGACGTTCTGTAATTCTGCTACAAGCACAGCCTTTAGCTGTGCCATCTGTCGGCAATCCAAGTCACGCTGCATTGCTGTGACAACTGCCTGAATAATGTTTTCTTTCATAATTTTTCAAATCTAAACCCATATATAATAAATATATGGGAGTTCGATAAATCGGGATTTAGAAGCACTCGCCAAGCAGCTATATGACTACTGGTTCGTGCAGTTCGATTTCCCGGATGAGAATGGGAGACCGTATAAGTCAAGTGGGGGTAAGATGGTGTGGAATGATGTCCTAAATTATAGCATTCCTGCAGAATGGTCAGAATGCGATCTCAACTATTACATCGGGAGAATTACTAATGGTTTAAATCCAAGGAAGAACTTTGTATTAGGCTCTGGAAATAATTATTATGTCACTATCCGTAGTCTTGTTGGAACAGACATTGATTGGAATAATTGCGACCGTTGTGACAATGAGGCTCTAAAAAAAATAAACAGTCGTTCTCAATTACAAATCGGGGATGTCATTTTTAGTGCAATTGGAACAATTGGAAGAACTTATTTTATTCAGGAAGACCCCAGTGATTGGAACATAAGTGAAACGTCATTTACTTTGAGGGCAAGAGGAAACGTCAGTCCCTATTTCTTCTATGCTTTACTTCGTTCCGAAGGAATACAAAAAAATGCCGACAAAAAGGCAATGGGCAGTACTCTACGTTGTCTTGTAATGGATTCTTTCTGTAAAATTCCAACAATAAAAGTAAGTGATAAGATTATAGCAAAATTTGCCGAAAGGGTAAAACCAATATACCAAAAGATATATGGGATAAATAAAGAAAATCGCTTGTTAATTAAGCAGCGGAACGAGCTCCTCCCATTACTGATGAACGGACAAGTAACGGTAAATCCCGATTTATCGGTTTTTACCGAAAATGTTATTCTTGAATTTTTCGCCTATATTTGTGGAGCGAAACCAAATATATTTAACAATATGACAAAGCAAGAAACAAACAAGCATACCTCAGAAGAGAATCAAAAAGAACTAGAGAAGAATTGTACAGAGAATCCCCAAAACTTTTTGAATCTAAAGAATATCGCAATATGTGCAGGAGTAATTTTAGGAATTCTAATTATTTATTATCTCTCTGTTTACGGATGTATAGGCATAAATACTGATGCTAACGGTGGTAGTGACCTTAGTATGGGAACCTTCGGGGATACGTTTGGAGCGGCAAACGCATTGTTTTCTGGCTTAGCATTCGCCGGAATGATTATAGCGTTGCACCAACAAAAAGAAGAACTAAGAATGCAACGAGAAGTACTTAATCTACAACGGGATGATCTTAAACTGCAAATCCAAACTCTCGCAAATACAAATGCCGCTCTCGATGGTCAAAAGGAGGAAATGGCCGAACAATTAAAAGCAATGAAGAAACAATTAGAACAAGGACAGAAACAACGTTTTGAAAGTAACTTATTCAATATGCTGGGACAATATGATAATATTGTTAATGGAATCCATGGTTATGCACATGAACCCGAAAAAGGAAGAGATTACATGGCATTTTATGCTGATATGATAAAGATAGATAAATCATTTGAAACATCGAAAATACAATTTTCGATGGCTAATTACATAAACTATCTGTTTCAGATGTTCAAACTCATTGACGAAGCAGCGGCTTTATGCGAAGCAAAAGAAGACTTTAAAATAATAGAATACCATCAAAGAAAATTATATTGTTCTATTGTTACAAGTTATATCTCGTTCAATGAGATGTTATTACTACAACACTATATTTATATTGTCAATAAAGGATATTACCAAAGTTTTATAGAATTAGTGGAGAAATATGCTTTGCTTGAAAATATTAGGTTGTCAGGTGCATATGGCAGATTATTGGAAATTGGCAGGAATTTCGCTTATGATTCAAAATTGGCCGAGGATAAGTTCAAAGAAGATAACGGCATAAAAAAATTTTAGTGAGTCCTAAACTAAAGAAACTTAGAGAAGACCTAAAAAAAAGACATTGGATATAGCAGAAGGGTGATTTAGGGAAGGGAAAGGCACTCTTTTCTCCCTCCTAATAACGAGCTTTAAAACGCTCGTATTCCTTCTTGTACTGCTCGATGCACTTGTCCCTCTTCTCGATTTCAAAGGCGAGGTCCTTGATTATATCGAAGAGGGTGCGCAGCGTGCCAGCGTCAGCGCCCTTGAAAGCGAGGTCAAAGGATTCCTTGCTACGGAAACAGGGTAGGGTGAGTACCTGAGGATGATCCTTCAGCATGAAGTATAGGCGATTCCTTTCCTCCTCGACCTCCCTGCCTCCATTATCGATAATCGCCTGGCGTTTTCTTTTCCATATCTCCTCGAAGTCGTGCACGTAGGTCGCACGCAGCTGGGAGATGGCTTCCACCCCATTATAGACCTCTACGCCCAAGGTGCCGGGAATCCCCTTACAGTGGTCCTTGTACATGTTCACGAAGGTTGCGATGTAAGCATCGTAAGCTTCCCTCCAGTTGTCGTATTTGTCGATGTCAATCTCCTTATCGAAGTCGTTGATGAGGTGGTCGGGAAACGCATTGCGTTCCCATCTATCGCCATTGCGGTAGTAATGTCCAAAGAAAAAACTACCAGAATCGGTGGTTTTCTTGAAGTAGTAAATCTGGGAGACGTTGGCATTGTCGTATTCCCCTGTCGTCAACTTCTCAAGCACAGGCACGTATAGGATGTCCTTCAATTCGCAGATTATAGGCTCCGCCTCCAGCTGGCGTAACAGATGGCCCAAGATATTATCGCACTCGATGATATCCTCCCGGATTTTGCACTTGGCCATATCGGCCTTGGAGACACGGAAGGAGACAAGCGGATCCTTCGAGCCTTTGAGCGGGTCGAAGAACCTGATATGAGGCGTGTCAAGAATCGCCTCGACCTTGGATAAATCATTTGACGTGAGGAAATCCAGCTCCTTACTATAATCGTGTAATTTACTCTTGCCTAACAGATACTGGGCAAGAGGACTCTGGCTTATAAAACATGCCAGGTCAAACGAAGTGAAGTTGCTCTTATAAAACTCGTTGAACTGACGCAGAAATTTCTTTTTATCGAAGTATTTAATCATTGGTATATACCGCTTTTCGCTAACAATATGTAAATGTAACTCTTTCCGATTAAACGGAAAAGAATTGGACGGATTATGTGATAATCTGGGAACGATTTCTTAAATAGGCGAGTTGGGGAGGGGAGATGTATAACCCTCCGGTTGCAAGATAACGACTTATTCAGTAATTTCGCATCAACTATCAGTTTAACACTGATAAGTTAGTCAAAATTTCTTTTAGTGTGTTGCCCGTGAGGGTAGCGCACTATTTTTTAGGTGTTGATAATTCATGAGGTATTGATTACATTTGTGATACTAAGTTAGTTTAAATATTATTTTTCATTTATTATTGTTAATTATCGTTGTGCGTTACTTGTGAAGGTGGCGCGCATTTTTGGGTTTAAGGCGGGAGAGAAAAATAAGGCAGGGTAAAAGGAGCTCTCCTTATTATCCTGCCTTTGGCCAACTTGCACTACCACAATGCAACCTAAGCGCAAATGTATAGAATTATGGGATAGAAAAAGTATATTTGCACCCAAAGTTTAACAAATAAACATACCCATGACCCGCGTCTACAGCATAGATGAATTAAGAAAACTCGAAAAGAGTCTCTCCAAGGATGATATCGGCCACAAGGTGGAGAGGATCATCATCACGAAGGAGTATGGAGAGACTTCCGAATACTACACCGTTGTACAGGATGAGCTGGGGGTAAGATTGAAGTACGACGGACTTTTCACAGAATAAATAATTTAGGGAGGGGAGAAGAATTTTATTCAATTACACTATACTTTTTTACAAAATTATTTGTGTGAAATTTACACCTATTTAACATAATGTAATTTATATAACTGATTTTCAGATAGTTAAATCTGCAAAACTATATATAATTATATTATAAACCAAGAAAAGCTTCTGATTATTTACCAGAAGCTTTTAATTCCTCAATTTTTGTTTGTGCTTCCTTGAAAGCCTCAATGATTGATGCCTGGTCCTTAATGAATACCGTACTACTTGAATACCTTTCAAGTTTAAGATACCAGTGTGCGTCACCCTTACTTACATAGTAGCCAACTTCAAACCCATCAACACTTCTAAATTTATTTTCAAGATAATCTGAATTTGAAGCGATATCCGCATCTACTTCAGAAGCTAATCTGGCAAGAGCTTTATTTATTTCCACCAAGTCACTATATTCTATCATTGCAATTTTTGCAGTACTACTTGAAGTCTCTGATTTTTCCAACCTATAAAAATAAATATTATTACCACTTTTTATAGTTCTAATGCCAGTTTGCAGACTTGCTCCGTAGGCTACACTTAATTTAGGCATATGTATATCTACAAACTTAACAATAGAGCCAGTTTTGGAAGTAAATTCCTCAAACTTTGTCATTTGCTTTTTTACATCTTCTTGTGCAAAAGATGCCAATGGTAAAAGCATAACCATCGCCATTAAAATTTTTTTCATCTGAAATTGAATTTAAAGTTAATATAGTAAATTCGTTTATAATATGAGAACGGAAGCATGCGGGCAGCCTAAAAACGATAGGTGGCCCAAACACCCAATGAACCGATGCCAATATAGGGTATCCACGACCGATCCCAATTCTCTTGGACTCCAAACACACCAATATCTGTAGAGATATCCCAATGTTCACTTACACGGAAACGCAAAGAAGGATTCAATCCAAAACGAAACATTAGAAAAACGTTTTCCTCACCCAAGGTCCACCCCCAGCAAGCATCTGTCTTTAAATCAAGAAAGAAAAAATCATTATGCCACGGAGTGAATCTCAGGAATGGTTCTACCATACCAAAACTCTTATCTGCCTGTGAATTATATCCCATGCCAATACCCGTTCCCATTGCGAAGAAATCATTAAATTCATAGCCTATAGTTGGCTCTAATGCAAGCGTGAAATAATCCGTATATGAAATCGACGTCGTGAAACCTAAATCAAAGTGTTTTTCGGCCAACGATGAAAGATGGACTCCGAGAGTCAATATCAAAATAATCGATAACTTTTTCATTTCAATTGCGTTTTTAATTAATCCATGTAAATATGTGGCAAATATAATATTTTATATTCTATTCCTCATTATTTACCCTATAAACAGCACCTTCTTCCCTTTCACTTACCACCATCAACATGACAGCTGGAGGTAATTTTCCGGGAGAGACTTGAACACCACCTCTCTTTGGCTTACCTAACTCAAGCCACTCACTAAAAGAGAAAGGGCTGAAATGAATATTCCAGACATCACCACTTTCAACGCATTCGCAATAATAATTATCGTACAATTTCTTATCGTTTTCCATAAGCAAATATAAATTCAATTATCATGTATCTCCCTTCTTATCTGCTCGTTCTTAGTGAATGTCTCGATCTGATCACCCTTTAGCATATCGTAGGTAACAAAGGTTCTAAACAGGACATTTCCCTCATTGGTTAAGACACCCATCGCCACGCCATCCTTCGTGCTGCCGTATACCTCCGTACAAAGAAACTCCTTATCATCTTTCATGATATGACGTTCCTTCAAATCAAAACAGTATGAGCCGTTATCCCTGAAAAACCTGTCATACAGGCTCTGTCCGGTTCTATCCAAACCACATCGTTCATTGAAACGGGAAAAGAAATGTGGTGGGTATATGATAAAGTGCAGCTTACCCTCCACAAAAGACGGCATGTAGGCATATTTCCCGAAGCCTATGTCCACAGTGGCATAGTTGGTTATCCTGGCATAATCTCCAACCTCCTTCTTACTCCTCGCCTCATAGATGACCGTCCATTTGTTTTTCCTCCGGGATGTCCATGTATACCGCCGAAATATAGGGAACACCATGGCATGGATAACCTCTCGACGGAATTTCTTATCGATATTCAGGTCACAGTACTTAACGAAATCGGCTAAATCGTCCGTAAGCTCCTTTACCTGCTCCAGTTCTTTCATCCCGGATAATATCATAAGACACGCTGTGTTAAAACTTCGCCCATTTATCTAAACTATCACCCATGCCGTTCTGGTTATCCCAGAATGCAGTGATCCTATCGTAGATGGTCGATACCTGAATCCGCGTCAGCTTGGCGATTTTAGCGTTCACATCCTCCACCTTGACATTGAAATTGGAAAATGAGCCTTCGAATTGTTCAGCGTCCTCGTTATGGGCGATGAACATTTCGATCGAGTATCGAGTGTAATCCGTCACCATCGTGCCATTAAGACTCGCCGCAAGGGCTTTCCACTCATTGGGTAAAAAAATACCCCTGATATCCATCATCTTATTCTCCTCTTCGCCCTTTACCCTCTCGTAGAAGGCGACCAAAGAGGGGTTAAACATATCGTCCTTTGTCAAGTCCTCGTACATTTTGACGGGGATGCGAATAGTAATTGATTTAGTTTCTTTTGCCATATACAACGCTTTAATATTATACTGCAAATATAATGCAATTATTTTTAATTGCAAATTAATTGCAAACAAATATCATTACACGGAGTTATGGCTCTCCTGGTTAAAAGATCGTGCAACTGGGAACTAACACAAGATCCATGTGCATGACTGCCGTAACATCATTCACACGGCTCTCATACTTCACCAGATATGCGCCCGAACTGGCGTGTTCCCGATATGAATCAAAGGATATGGCTTGCCTTACTCCTTGGATATCGGATATGAAATAGTTGATAATAATATCTTTGTATATCATAAAACCTTCTATCAAAAAATAGCCCCCTACTAATAAATAGCAAGGGGCTTACTACACAAATAATTCAAAATTAAAAGAACATGTATATTTTAGAAAGGAACTTCCTCTTCACCTGACTTGAACTGCTCTACCGGTTCGTTCTCCTTCTTAGATCCAAGAAGCTCCAGGTCGGTACACAGAATCTCTGTCATGTACTTCGTACCCTTCTCAGGATCCTCCCACTTGGCATAGTGGATGCTACCTTTCACACTGATAAGAGAACCTACTTTGACATAGTTCTCGATTACGTTCGTGATATTGCCAAAAAAGACAAGATTATGCCACTCTGTCCTGTCCTCTATCTTCTTGCCGGACTTAGTCTCATAACCTCTTTCGGTTGTTGCAAGAGTGAATCTTGCCACCTTGCGTCCTGCTTCCGTACCCATTATTTTGGGTTCCTGGCCTACACGGCCGACTAATTGAACATTATTCATATAATAAAAGATTTAAAGTTGTTGATTATTTTTACTACCTGTGATTATCTTAAAATATCTATCCTCTCACTTTCCACGAATACCGTAGTGACCACATTCCATCTGTCCTTCGTTCTCTGCGAAAGCTCCTCCCCTATCGTATAATCGATATTATTGGGGTTGTTCTCGTTGTCCACGATGAATGTGGATCCATCGATGAACTTAGACACCATCTTCTCCGTCTCGCTCCTCTGGGAGGCATCGACATCGGACAGGAAGACAACATCACCGGGTGACTTGATAACCGCATAATCGCCCTTCAACGCGCTTAATGTCTTACGAAGATACTGCCTTGTGCTTTCCAGGTTCTTATCCACGGATGGGAGGGATTTATCTACAATGGACAAATCATCAAAAACTTCTACTGTGTTCATATAAACTGAAAACTTTTAATGTTAGACTAAAATTGAATGCAATTCACAACACAACTAATGCACTGATATTTACAAATATAATTAAAATATTTCAGTTACTACAATATTCATTCGGAAAATGATAAAAAATTAAAGAAATACATTTATTTTTGTCGAACAAAATTCGCTTCGAACAAAAACAATCTATATTGTAATAGTGTGGCCCACAGGGATGCGAGCCGCACTATTTTGTTTTTTACCTAAACACACATCGCCATCGCCCTCTGTTCCATCCTGTGCAGGTGTTGCGCCTCCGTGAAATCGTAGGCCTCCCAATCACAGAAATCGTCGTAGAACTTGATATACCTTTCCTCCTCCGGAGACTCCGGGAAGGCGGGGAGAAGACAAAGCTCGTCGTGACCTTTCACGACCTTCGGGAGATAGAACGTGCTATCTCCCTTATGGCGGATGACCGCCGCATTAATGCAATCCGAAAAATTAACCATAACCAAAAATTTTAATGTTAGACTTATATCTTATTCTTGAATTTTGCGCGAAGGAAAGCCCACTCATGCGGGGCTACCTTCACAAGTTTGAGAATCCATACACTCTCCAGATCCCACCCTTTCTCACGGAATAGGGTTTTACATTCCTCTACCTCCTTATTGTTGTTACAGACAATATAAGGGAGTCTGTCGGAGCTCTTTTCACGTCCATCGAACAACTTGATGTACTTCTCCGCGTCCTGTTTAAAGTTTGCAAATTGAATATCCATTTTTAAACGCATTATCGAGTTTCAACATATCATTATCAGAAAAAGAGTAGTAGCTATCTCCGGCCACAATGATGTGATCCAGGAATTGAATCTCCAACATCGCACACGCGTTCATGAAACGAGTCGTGAGCTTCTTGTCCAGCTCGCTTGGCGCACACGTTCCGCTCGGGTGATTGTGGGCAACCATAATAGAGGTACACTTCTTCGTCTCCAAAGCCGTCTTGATTATCAATCTAATATCCACAATGGTACAGGATGAACCACCCCGGGCATGGCAGAACTTGCGGAGAGGACGATTCCTCACATCCAACAGCACCACCCAAAACTCCTCCTGCGTGAGATTCTGCAGGTGAGGAGCCAAGTAATTAAACAAATCCTCGCTTTCCAACAACTGCGCCACCTTCACTTCCCTGGAACGCCTGAAAAGGGTGTACATGGCCTTGATTTTCATTGCGGTCGCTCGCCCCATACCACCTATATTCAAGTTCATCAGTCCGTCCACAGAGCATTCTCCCTGCTCGAAGTAACGCAACATAGCTTCCCCACTCTCCCTACTTCCTGTCACCACCGTGAACAGGTCAAGGTCGGAAAGGGTCTGCCACCCGTACATCTCGGCACTATCGATCAAATTAATTGGTTCCATGTTCTTAAAATTTTAATGTTAGATTATTCCGTAAGTAACCATTCTTTTAGATCCTCCATCACCTCATTTGAGAGTGTATAGTAATCTAAGTTGTAGTGGATGTCATTCGATACCTCCTCATCATAGTCGAAGTCGGCAGGGTCTGTATTGCAATCTCTCGCCCATCTCTCCGCATCATCTCTGCCGTAAGTCGGAGTCCATGTCTCCATCATGCCGACACACCTCTCCCTTGAATCGTTACTGACAAGTTGAATACCTCGTGAAACTTGACCGCCTGCATAAAGTTGGATTCTATTGCCCACCTTTATCTTAGCGATTACTGGTACATACCAGCCTTGCAACCCGTCACAAGCATTCTTCGCAATCTCCTGGAGTTGGGACTCCACATCATCCTCGAAATCCTTAATCATCTTCTTTGCTACAACCCTTTTTGCGGATTTAGGTAAATCGTCGTATTCAATCTCCTTAAAGAAAAACTCTCCGAACTGTGTACCCTCCTCTTCGCTCGCAACAGCGTATACCTTGCCGTCGTCCGCCACCATGAGGTCACACCATCCTGTTACGCCAAGATCATCTATCTTCAAGAGATCAAATGCCTCTTGCGTGTACTCGCCCGCATACTCTCCGAGTTTTTCCACATAGCCAACCGCATTAAACAATGCGTCAGCTTTGATGTCATAATTTCCTGGTTCCATGTTCTTAATAATTTTAATGTTAGTATTCCGTTTCCTTAACACTATAAAATTACTAATAATCAGATAGTTACGGAAATACAAAGAGGGAAAAGAGGGTCAAAAACACATGATTTCCGACTCCTCCCCTCCCTAAAAATCCAAGAATGGAACGGGGTGATGGTTACGATTTTTTCATACCTTTGTGGATGTTTCTTTAACGCCACTTGTGAAAGTGGTCTGAAAATTTTAATGTTAGATGGGAGCCAAACGAAAGTGTGGCTCCTTTTTTTTTACACACGTCTTCCGACGTTCTTCCTGTTTTCTTCCCGCGTCAGCTGTTCATTCTTTTCCTCCACGTCCGTCAGGCGGTCCTTGATGGATATGACCACATCCGCGATGTGGCCGACGGCCTTGGTCTGCAACGAGAGGGAGGAGAACTCCTCCCGGAAAAGGTCGTAGGACATCTCCTTTCCTATCTTCATCGACTTGATTTTGGCGTTGATGGAGGAAAGGAGCTTCAGATCGTCGTTCCAGTCCTTCGTCATCGCTTTCTCCTTGACGATGTTCCTGACCAAATCGGAATTGATAATCATGGAGGTGAAGGCGTCGTCCGCGAACATATCGTCCCTCGGACGGGATATGATGATGGTCTTGTGCTCATCATCGGGGATGACCTCCATGTTCTCCGATTTGGGATGATTCAGGCATACATCCTTGAATCCTTCGTACAGGTCCTCCCGCACGGTTATCATATGCGCCTTGTAGTCCTCACGCTTGGCGGGACACTCGCTTATGAAGCATTTGGCCTTGTCCTTCCCCTTGCTCTCCGCCGCGGCGCATATCAGCATCAGATCATAATGACTGCCCCGCAGGTCATTGTCCGCCCCAAGCAGCAGTTTGAAGTCGGGCGTGAACCGGTTCACGTTGTCACGCAACAGCTGCATGATGACCTCCGTCTGACCGGGCAAAAGATTGCCCTGGTGCGATATATAAAGCGTGTTCGGGTTCTTCCGTAGCTCGAAGTGGGCCATGCAGTCGAACTCGCTCTCGGCCACGAAGACCCTTTCTATCTTGTCCGGTATGTTGGAATACCATACCGTCTTATCGTGCTCCGAGTTCGCCATCATCATGGATCCGCACTTGCACCTGTGTTGGTTGAAGTAACGGATGTTGACGCCTCCCAGTGTTCCGTCCGCACGGAAACACGGGAACGCGAGGTCGGAGCCCCTCCTACATGAGTCTATCTCCTTGTTGCAATTAAAGAACCTGTCCTTGAAAAGGGGATGCTCCAACGTCTTCTTGGATATCTTTCTCTTCTGCGTCAGCAGGGTCGTATTGATGGCCTTCCTCATGAACATGACGCCCGTCGGGTAATCGAACGGTTCGTCCGGCTTCTTAACAGGTATCTTCTCCTGGAACGTCTGTTTCTCATCGTCGGGCAGTCTGAGGTACTCGCGCAGAACGGAGGCCACCGCCTCGTTCTCCTTGAATGAACCGCGCGGAGCCACGATGGTGCCGTCCTTGATGCGGTTCTTGACGAAGGCGTAGAGACTGCCTCCGTCCGTATCGTCATGCAGGTTGGAGTAGTGCTGCTGACCGGGATACCTCTTCGAGGGCGATACGCATATCCTAAGCCCGTTCTCGTGGTCATAGACTGTACCGCCCCTGTACGACTTCGAATCGTTCTTGACGAAGCCGTACTTGATCGCGATTTCCTCTATCGTGATCTTGTCGCACATTTCCCTTATCGATATACTTTTTTCCATCTTTGCGGGTGTAGGGGGAAGCCTAATGACTCCCCCCGTGGATTACCGGTTAATTAAATCTTTCTACCCTGTTTTTGCGTCTCTTCCTGCGCATCCTCCTCAGGGGCGTTCTTCGCGGCGCTCTCCTTGATCTTGTTCGCCTTCTTCTCCATGTAGTCGGAGACAACCTCCTTGAAGAGGTCGAACTGGCTCGGAGCGTTCTTGTAGGTCTCCAAATCGACTTTCGGTGTTATCTTCTCCCATGAATTGACCTCCATCTTGGCGTATTTGGCGCTGTAATGCTCGCTTACGGTCGATATGGTAACGTTGGTGTCGTATGGTCTCTTCGGGTCTATTTTGGCGTTCTTATCGCCGCTCTGGCTTTGCAGGTACTTCTCGACTTCCTGCGTCCGGTTCTCCGTGACGTACTTGTTCACGTTGAGCGCCACCTTGTTCGTGAGTCCGTCGATGCGGAGCGCTATGGTGCCGTTCTTGTCGTCCAAGGTAGGCAGCTTCATAAGGTCCTCCTTGCGGACCGTGAGCACCCTTACGGTGTTGGCGTAAGGCTGTCCGTTCTTGTAGGTCTTCGGGTCGGCGACCAAAAGGAGGTTAGGCACTCTCCTACCCTGCTCGTTCACCAGTTGTCCCTGCTCGTTGAGCTGGAGCTTGTTGGCCGTAAGGTACTTCTCGTCCGTACGCTTGGTGCAGATCGCCAACTTGACGTTGCCGAACGCATCCGCCTCGGGCAGTTCCTTCAATGCCTTGGAGGATAAAGCGACGTATATGTCCTCGACAGACTTGGCGAAGGATGTGCCGTCCTTCTTGCGGATATTGACCTCACGGGAGTTGGTGATGCAATCCCCCATGTCCTTGTTGTCGTAACGGATGGCCGGCACTTCATCCAGGTTCTGCTTCGTCTTGACGATGCGGTCGAAGCTGTTCACCACCTTGAACCTGCCCCTGATCATCATGTCCTCATCCTTGAGTTCCTTGTCCTTCAACAGGGCGGACTTATTGTTCAGTTTGATGCCCGTCTCTCCCGAATAGGAGCCGACAGACAACGGAACGGCTTCCTTGGTGATGTCTATGCCCGCTTTTTCGGCCTTGGCCTTCAGGTCCTGAAGACTGACCTGAAACTCCATCAATGCGGCCGCATCGGCGAATTTGACGGTCTTGCCGTTCACCGTGGCGTCCTCGCCGTGTCTCTTGACTATCACCTGAAGCGGGCTCTGGTTCTCCTTGGCCTGTTTGTTCTTGATGATGGCGAAGGAGAGGAAATCCTCACCGGATTGCGTCTTCCTCGCCCTCATCTTGTCCATCTTCTGCTCGATTGCGTTCAGGTCGAGCTGGATGCGGAACTTAGGGACGATGAGGTCAAGTTGGTTGCCCTGTGTGTCCTTGACACCCGCATACTGGGCATATCCCACCTTGACGAGTTCAGGGAGTTTGTTACCCGTCTCCTGTTTTTTCCCTTCAGGCTTCTTTTCCTCCACTTTCTCCTTCTTCTCCACCTGTTTCTTCTCTACCTGTTTCTTTGTTTGCTCAACCTGTGCGGTTTGCTCCGCCTTGGCCGGTTTTTGTTCCTTCTTCCCCTCCGCCTTGCCGGGTTCCTCTTTCCCCGGGTTCCCCTTCTTCTGTCCTTCCTTCACTTCCGCCTTGGCGGTCTTCTTGCCGTCACCGCTTACAGTGGCGGCTATCTCATTATATTTATCGTCGCCGAGGTGCATCCTCAGATTGAACTCCGTATTGGCGTTCAGGCGCTTCTGTAGCTTCTGGATGTTACCGATGTACTCCTTCACCTCCTTATTGCCTTCGGAGGATGGCTTCATGCGGTCGATCTCCTCCTGCATCTTCTTCTTCATCTTCTCCACGTCCGTGACGCTGCCTTCCATCAGGGAAAGCTCATAATCGACATTTTCCCTTAACTCCATCCTCGTTTCGAGGTCGTCCAGGCCTATTTCCTGTGCGCTGACAAACCGCTGGAACTCTTCCAGGGTCTTGTCCATTTTGTCTTTTGTAATCTCCATGGTATCTTCTTTTTTTGGTTTAACATATTCCGCTGTCGGTTCGGAGGCGATGTTGTCGTCCCGTTCCACTTTGTTTCCCTTATCGTATCCTTTTTCCTCTTTCGGGAACGCTTTGTTGATTTCCTTCTCCGCCAACTCCCAGTTCTGGTCGTAAAGGGCTTCATTCAACGAATAGTGGCCGATGGTTTTAAAATGAGCGGTCACATAATACATCTTCTTGTAGTCCACGTCCTTCACCGCATCCTTGAAGTCCGATACGAGTTTCTCCATCTCCTCCCGCGAGATGTTCTCTCCCGTCTTCTCTAACTTTTCCTGCACTCCCTCATAGATTTTTTTCCTTTCATTCATCGGTATATGGTGCATGATGGCGTTGTCATCGGTGTTCACGGCCAGATTTTTAGGCCTATCCCATCCAAAGTCATGCAATTGTTCCTTCACATCCTCCCTTTCTAAAAACTCGGGGAACCTGTCGTTCATAAATTCGACGAACTCTTCCAGAGAATAGCGTTCCGATTCCCTGATGTCGATGCTGTTCAGTTGCAACGAGTATTTGTCGTGGGAAAAATCCCAAAGGATTCTCACGTCCATCTTATCGTCTAATTCTTCTTCCATAGTATCTTCATTTTTATGTTTATATTCCGCTGTCGGTTCGGAGGCGATGCCGCCTCCTTGATTCTCCTTGTCCTCCACGATTTCATATCCTTTCTTCTGGACTTCCTCGGCCGCCATGGCCGGAAGCTCCGGCTCCGCCACGGCCTCCGTGTCCATGTCGGCGTATTGGTAGTCCGGCATATTATCCAGACTGTAGTACTTGTCGTATGACGTGACGGCTTCCCCATCCTCCGGATTAGGGAATCCGAGTTCCCGCCACGTGATGATGTTGGTGTTCATCTGCTTCACCTCCTCGCCCTCTTCGGCTTTACTTTCCTCAGAGGAAGTGTTGCGCAGCTCGTCCAGCCTCTTCGAGTCGTCTTCGAGTTTCCTCTTCTCCGCCTCGGCGCTTGCATGGAACATATCCTTAATTTTGTCAAAAGATGTGACGATGTCGACCAGGCGCATGTTGTCCTTTGTCAGACGGGCGCCGAATCCGTCACTCATATTGTCGAGATAGGCGACAACCACATTGGCGTTCATCGCCATGTTGATGACCTTATCCACATCCTTCTCCTCGATTAGAAGGATATCGTAGTCGGAATAGTTGTCCCTCTCCTCCTTGACATCCTCACCGATTTTCGCGGCCAATTCGCCGAGCGGATGCTTCATGTTAATGGCGTAGGCCTTCATCTTGTCGACGTCCCTGACAAGAAGGAGCCTTTCGTCGTCAAGCGTGTTTTCGAGGTAGTTGATGACGCTCTTCACCTCGTCGTTCAGGTTGTCCTGTTTGAGCGCCCCCGACAGGATGGCGATGTCGGATCTCATCCTCTCCATCTCCTCCTGCTTAGGGAAGACCTCGTTCTTCTTCTGTTGCAGGAGCAGGTTCTGTATGGTGGATTCGATGTCGTCCAGTTTGGTCGTTATCGATTTCTTCCTCTCGCCTACCGACAGGCACAGGTTATTCATTACCCTTCCCATGCTTTCGGCGTCCTGATGGAAGGTCTTGATGTCGATGTTCTTCACGAGGGCGAGGTTCCTCCTCTCCTTTTCCGTGAGGTCCGAGTCGTACAACTTGGTTATCTCGACGGTGTAGCCGTCTTTCTTGCTGCCCTGCAGCATGGCTGTCAGGCCGTAGGCCTCGAACTTCTTACTGAGGAACGCCTTGGATTCGATGGACCTGGCAATCTCCTCGATCATGGCGCGCCCAAGTTCCTTGGACGTGATGTACATGGTTCCATCGAACTTCACCCTGAAAGGGTATTTGCCCTGCTCGTCCTTCGTGAATCCCTTGTCCGAAAGCGCGCGGGCGAGACGGTCGATGACGTATCTCTGGCCTATGTACTCCTCCTTGGTCATCTGCGTCAATTGGAGGTTACGGTTGATGTTGTATTTATATGATTCGAATCCTTTTTTCTCCGACGCGAGCATCTGGTATTGTTTGGTGAGTTTGTTCAGCACCATCGTGGTGTTGTCGCCCGTGGCGGAGGCGAGCAGTTCCTGGAATATCTCGGATTCCAGTTCCGTGTCGCTCTTCCCCTCGTCGAAGCGGTTGCCCTTGAAGTTGGAGTCGGTGATCTGCTCTATCATACGCTGTTTTGCGAAGATGAGCCCGTACTTCTTGGCATCCGTGGAACGTTCCTTGACATATAGGTAGACGGGCACGTTGTTGTCGAGGAACTGCTTCGCAAACTCGTTGCCCTGTCGGACCACCCTGCCCGTCTTCTGTATCATGCCGCTCGGCGTCCAGTTCACATCGAGCATATGAGCCGCGCAGGCTCTCTTCTGCACGTTGACGCCCGTGCCGAGCTTCTGAGTCGAACCGAGCACGATGCGGACATCGCCGTCGTTGACTCTTTCGAAGAAGGAGGCGCGGTCCTTCTCCTTGACGGTGTTGATGTCAACTATCTCCTTGGCCGGTATGCCGTAGCGCTGGGAGAGGATCTGCTTGATGTCGGTGTAGAGGTTGTAATCGCCGTTCTGGTAGCTGTCCGAGAAGATGAGCTGCGTACCCTTGGCGAATTGTGTATCCTTGTATATCCTGGCAACATTCTTGGCCACGTAGTCGACCTTGTTGTGTATCGTTCCGAATTCCTCGTCGTCGAGACCGAGCATCTTATGCGTGAGGGAGGCTTTCGTGCCCTTGGAAAGGGTCACGAGTGATCTGGCCGAAAAACTCTTTTCGGTCAGATGGACGTCGAGGACCTCGGAATGGCCGGTGTCCATGATATTCTTCAGCTCCTCGAAGATGGCCGCGTCGACCTTGCTGTCGAACGGCACGATGACCTGCCTGTAGAGCGCCTTCGGCTTGTCCACCACTAGCTTCTTCTCGATGAGGTCCTTCTCCGTGATGACATCGGCGAAGCCCCTGTATGCGGTGAGCAGCGGTTGCAGGTTGATGAAGCTCCGGAACCTCTCGACGAGTTTGGATCTGCCCAGCTCGTCGGGTTCCCAGTCGCTCTGCCTTTGTGCGAAAACGTCCGCCCATTTGTCGAAGCAGTTGATTCCCTGCTTCTTTAATATGTTAGGTACGAGATAGACCTGCCAGTTGTAGAGTTCGGCCAACGAGTTGGATATCGGCGTGCCGGTGGCGAAGATGACGCCCTTGTCGCCTCCGTTCTTCTCCTGTATGTCCCGCACCGCCATGAAGAGGTGGCTGGCGCGCTTGGAGTTGCTGTCGGCGTTGATGCCCTTCACCTTGTCGTGCGACGTCTGGAAGAGCAGGTTCTTGAAAAGATGCGCCTCGTCCACGGCCAAGTTATCGAAACCGAGCTCCGTCCAGGATATCTCATCCTTGGAGAGCTTCTCGTTCTCGTTCTCAAGCTCGTTGCGCAGGTTCTCCTCCATCTTGTCGAGCTTCTTGCGTTCGGCCGGGGAGAGCCCACCAGTCTCCTCCCTCGCCTTGAGTTCCCTGATGGTCTCTATCTGCCATGCCACGAACATCTCGCGGAAACGGTCCTCGTGCTTGATCTTGTTGAACTGGTCGTGCGTCAGTATCACGATGTCCGCGTCGGAATGCTTGATGCGGTTCAGGAAGATGTTCCTGTTCTCCTTGTCGAAATCCTTTTCGCCGGGATAGAGTATCTTGGCGTCAGGATACGCGTTCTGTATCTCGCCGGCTATCTGCGAGGCGTTGGCCTTCATGGTCAGAAGGCAGCACTTGGTCGCGATGCCGAGCCGTATGCGCTCCATCATGGTCATGCCCATCGCGAGTGTCTTGCCAGCTCCCACGGCGTGGTGCATGAGCAGGTCGTTGTTGGTGAGTCCCCTCGCCACAACGTTCTTCTGGTGCTCCCTCGGTGTCTTGGTGCAACCTTCGAGCGAGACGCGCATATTGTCCCAGTTGGTCGCCACGTACTGGTTGAAGCGTCTGTTGAAGTTGTCCTCTATGTCGTCCATGTAACCTTGCGAAGCCTTGGTGTGCACCCACGTCTCGAACATTTCCCTGATTTCCCTCACCTTCGTGTTGGCTATCAGCGTAAGGGACTCGTTGACGATCGAGTTGCCGTCCTCGTCCTTGTCGGTCACCTTGATGTGCGAGTCGTTGAACGCCGCGTCTATGATCCTGCGGGCGTTGCAGTCGGGACGGCGCACGTCGTAGCTACGGAGCAGGTTCTGCTCCTTCTGCGTGAAGGAGACGTTCCATGAGTGGTTCTCGTTGTAGCTGATGTCGCATTTCATCCTCCTGAGTTCAGATTGCGAGGTCACGTTCATGAGCTCCGTCATGATGAAATTCTGGTAAGCGGCCACGGGAACGATGTCCGTTCCCATGTTGATGATAATCTCGTCGATGCCTATCCTCTTCGGAAGCACCTTTTCGAGGGCTTCCACGTTCTTATTATAGGTGTCGTCACCCATGGCGGCCAGACGGGCGGCTTCGAGTTTGTCGCCGATGTGTCCGCTCAGGTATATGTTGTAGAGTTCGTATCGCTCCGTCTCCGGATTCTTGAATATGAGCCCGTCGCATTTTTCGAGCCAATCCTCCCCCAGCCTACTGCGCAGGAAGGCGGTGTCGATTCTACCGCTCTTGGCGAAGGAATGGAACACGAGGTCGGATGGATCGTTGGATTCGATGTCGGATGGCGCGCGGTTGATGGTCCTGTGCCTGAATATGTCCGATTTGGTTATGATGAGCTCCGTCTTATTCTTGCCTGTGAGGCTCTCCCTCTTCTTGCAGTTCTCCAGGGCGAGCATCTTGATGAAGTCGGGTTTGTCGTCGCTAAGGCGACGGCGCACCTTGTCCTCATTGAGGCTGCCGTATTTGAAGACGAAGCTGTCGTATGTCGTGTTAAGGTCCTTTCTTAGTTCTTCGGCGTTCGGATAGTCGTTTATGTCCGCCTTGATGAGGTCGTTGTAGACCTTCTTCAAAGCCACATAATCGGCGCATATCTGCTCGTTCATGTCGAGGACGGGTTTCTCCTCCGTCTCCTCGACTTCCTGCGCCTGAAGGGCTTCTATGTCGTTCTTCTGCTTGTAGTCGGTTATGATATGGCGGATGAGTTCCTCCGCCTTGGCGGCGATCTCGTCCAAGCCCAGCTGGCTGTTGTAGGTGACACCACGGAAGGCCTCCTCGGGATGGCCGATGATGTTCTCCGGGTGGTTGACGAAGTATTCGTTCACCTTGTAGCTGACCGTGTCGTTCTCCTCAAGCGTCCGCACGGTTGTCTTGACGAACGCCTCGGAGTGGCTTTTCCTCTCCCCTTCCCTCTTCTTCTGGAAGATGAGGAAATCGGTGTTGACGGAGGTGTCCGGGAAGATTCCGGACGGGAACCTGACCGCACCGACGAAGTTCATCTTCTCCTGCATCAGTTCGCGGTTCTCCTCGTACTTGGACGCGTTCAGGAAGCTGGTCGTGGACAGGCAGACCATCAGACCGCCCGGCTGGGTCTGCTCCATCATCTTGAGGGGGAAGTAGCCCGTGAGGTTGTTGAGCGCCCTCACGTAGCGCTTGTCGGGACTGTTGTTGAATTTCTTGTCGGCCACTTTGAGTCCGTCCACGAACGGCATGTTCGTGAGCGTGACGGTGTAGCGTCCTACCTCGGCGTTCTCTATCCTCGACAGGATGACGTTGGCCGATGGGTTGAGCATCTTATTGATGAGTCCCGTCACGATGTTCGGCTCGACGCAGGTCACGTCGAAGCCGGATATGAGGTCACGCTCGAAAGAGTGCAGCATATTGCCTGTTCCCGCCGATGGTTCGAGCAGTTTACCTTCCTTGACACCGAACTCGCCCAGGATGACTCCTCCGAGCCGGGCTACCTGTTTCGGTGTCCAGTAGTCGTACTTCCCTTCGGATATGAAGGATCCTATGAGGTATTTGGTCACCGTCAAACTAAAGGTGCTCTCATAGTTGCCCCAAGGGATCGGCTTGCCGCCAATGTCCGTCTTCTCGTTGAAGCCGTAGAGGTTGATCGAGCCCGCCATGTAGGCTTGGTGCAACGCCTTGGTGAGTTTGAAGACGGCTCCGTCGATGTCCACATCGGTGTTCTTCTCATCCACCTGGTTCTTCACGCCGTTCTTCGCCTCCGTTATCTCCTCGTCGGAGATGAGCCCGTCCTTCTTCAGTTCCTCGAAGGTGCCCTCCGCTATGCGTCTGTAGTTCCAATCGAGCAGGCGGGAGTGCTGCACCACGAATCTTGTGGTCAGACCGCCGAATCCGGTGAAGCGTTTCAGCGTCTCCTGTTCCTGTGGGGTCGGTTTGATGCCGCCCCGCTCGATGATGTCGGCGAGCGTGGCGATCGCCTTCACGTTCGCCTTGTATGCGGCGAGCGTGCCGGCTTTCGGTACCTGCACGTCATGCTCGGAGTCGATGTAGGCGTCCTCGTTGAAGATGGTACGCTCCGTTGGAGCGGCGGCATCCTCTACATCTACAACGTCTTGACGTGTTCTATCACCATCTCCCTGACGGTCGATTCCGCTTGGGATTCGGGCATCCACTTCTCCATTTCGACGCGCTGGCGCCGGAAGGCCATCGACTCCTCCACGCACCACAGCAGGTCGTATGTCCTCGTCAGTTCCGGACGGAGTTCCGCCAAGGCTATGTACATCGTCTCGGCTTCGTCCGGGATGAGCGCTTCCTTGGCCACTATCGACGCCACCTCCGTCAGACGGAGTTGTTCGTCCTCCTCCTTGTCCCACCCGTCGAGATCCTTCAGAAATAGCTCCGTTATCTCCGTCATCTCCTGTCTTACTTGGGCGGGGGTTAGATGCGGTCGCCTGCGGAGAAGGGACCATATCTGGTTCTCGCCTATCAGATCCAGCGACCTGCGGCTTTGGTTCACCGCCCTCATTATCGTGCTGAAGCCCGCCATCTGCTTGGCCAGCTCCTGTCCGTATGTCTTGGACTTCAGTTCCAATATCTTTTCTTCGTCCATGGTCATTATTTTTTAAGTTGTTATTCTTCTTATTATCGTCATTCCCTTCTTCGGCGAATTGCAGAAGAAGCTGGGAAGGGTGCCTGCGGGAAGGTACCGGACCCAGCGTCGGTCTTGCCGGCGCCAGCGGTTCCTCCGCTGGGGTGATCGTCACCGGGTCCGCCTCGAACGGCCCGTCGTTCGCCCTGACGGTCAGTTCGTCATCGTAGGGACTCGAAGAGTTGTCCGTGACGACGGAATCGGTATTGTCGGCGCCAGTCCTGAAGCCGTTGTTGATGAACCTATCCGACGGAGTCGCGTAGGTCATGAAGAGGATGGCGTCCTCCGTGATGTTACCGTTGATGTGGTTGGACCAGCGTCTTAGGTCGTCGAAGGTGATTTCCTCCTGTCTTCCGACGACCATGCCTATATCACGCAATAGGATCTGCGCCTCGCTCTGGCGGAAGGGGAGGATGTAGGATATGGCGTAGGTGTTGCGGTAGCTGTCCTCCGGCTGTTTGACCTCCTCGATGCTCGCTATCGTCCTGCCGTAGCCGTCCACGACGGCGTTATGGAGTCCCCTCTTCGCGTCCTCCTTCGATATGATGCGGAATCCGTTATATAGTGCCTCCTTGCCCACCTTGGGCGGGAACATCCGCATCAGGTTCCACTGGTCGAGGAATGTGTTGATGCGGTCAAGATGGTATTTATCATCCGCCACGTCTTTTTTTATCTGTGTCAGGGTGGCTCCGCACAGGAGTCTTACTTCTACGTAGTTCTCTTTGGGTAGTGAGAGAATGGCTGGAACTTTCTTCCCGAACGTCTTTACGAACAATGAACCTGTTTTAGGGAATAAAAATTGTTTCTGCAGATCCAATTTTTCTTCACCGTCTTTTAAAGAACGGTTATGCTTCACCACCAGATTCTGCAACCTGACGGAGAAAAACTCATCCCCTTTCGGAACCAGGTAATAACGGTCGGGTTTGGCATTGATGGCATTCAACAGAAATTTACCCTCATAGGAATCCCTGTTTAAAAGCGCGAATCGGTCTTTAAGACTCGAAAAGCCGATCGTAGCAATGCTGTTTATGAAATCCAGTACATTATTCATAGGCCTTGCATAATTTGTTTACCACGTTCTCGTCCAGGACGTTCACTTGTAGCTGACGGTAGATGTCCAAGGCTCCCGCCACAAGTGTTTCAGGCTCGACCTTGCTGGTGTCTTTCGCATCCTCCAAGAGGATGAGCAGTTCCACCTGTTTCTTGTCGAGTTCATCGTTGTTGATAGAGTCAATTGCGGCGATTATCTCATTACCTTTTTTAATCATCTTCTTCATTAATTCGACGATTCTCCTTATCTCAGTATCATATAGGATTTCGATATAAGAGACTATATCAAACTCCGTCGAATCCTTCGGTTCGCCCTCAATCGGAATTTTGTCAATTTCCTTGTTATATTCGTCCATCAAATCCATCAGTCTATTATACTTATCGATCAACGTATTCGCATGTTCGAATGTGAATGTTTTGATGTCAGCGGTTTTTCTCTTATCCGTGTCCAAACATTCGTAGAACACATTGAACTCACGGATGGGTTCGCTGTTCATGAGGATCTCGTATAATTCCTTCGCCACCACATTAAAACAGAAATACCTTTCATCGAACTCTTCCGTTAGAGTCTTCGGAAACTTGGACAAGTCCCTGTCTCCGAAGAATTTGTCGAATTCCTTTTCGATGAATTCCTGAGCGTTCTTATATTTCATTTCTTCCATAAGCTGAAAATTTTAGCGTTAGTTAATAATGGGAGGTTCAAGCACAAGCGTCACTTAATTTGTTTACCACATTCTCATCCAAGACATTCACTTGTAGTTGTCGATAGATATCCAAGGCGCCTGCCATAAGTGTTTCGGGTTCGACCTTGCCGGTGTCCTTCATATCCTCCAGAAGGATGAGCAATTTTACTTGTTTAGTATCGAGTTCATCGTTACTGATAGAATCGATGGAGGAGATTATCTCTTTTGCTCTTTCAATGAATTTCTTCATCAAGTAAATGATTCGCTTTACCTCGTGATTGTATTGTAAGTCGATATAACTGACGATTTCCAACTCAGTCGAATCTTTCGGTTCTCCCTCAATCGGAACGGTTCTTTCCACTTCTTCCGAGCAATCAACATATAAGTCACAAAGTTTTTGATATTCTTCGCAGAGCGTTTCGGCGTGTCCAAAACTCCCATTCTTAATCATTTCTTTGTTTCTGGCTTCCAGTTGATGGTAAAAATCTTCGAATTCAAAGAATGGACGGTCGGCAATGATAATATCATACAGATCCCTGTATGTTGATTCCATCGCAAAATATCTCATATCGAACTCTTCCGTCAGCGTCTTCGGGAACTTGGACAAGTCCCTGTCTCCAAAGAACTTGTCGTATTCCTGGTCGATGAACTCCTTTGCGCTTATTTGTTTGTTATCTTCCATATCGTGAAATATTTATTGTCACATTTTTCTCTTGATGGTCTCCTTCTTCTCCGTGGTTTCGGTCTCGCTGAAGTCGAGCGCCTTCCTCTTGGTCTTCGTCTCGCTGACCTTCACCTCCTCCTTTGGACCGTCGTTGGACTCGGTCTGCTTGGACATGACCTTCGCGTCCTTGTCCTGCTTCAGTTCCTCCGTCCTTTCGCCGAAGTTGTTGTTGCGAACCTGCGCCTTGAAGTCGTTGTCGATGTGCTTCAGCTGTAACAGCTGGCCGTTCTTGTGCGGTGACATGACAACCCATCCGTTGAACTTCTGTCCCGCGTCGTCCTTCAGGTTCTCCAGATGGACGGGCTCACCGAGCTGTATCTTCCTCAGTTCCTCCCTTGAGCACTGCTCCTTGATGAACTTCGGCAACTTGATCCTGTTCGGGTCGCACGAGAAAAGCTTGTTGGTGTCCTTGTCCAGACCCACCAGTCTGTACTTCACCTTGCCGTCGTCCTGTGTGAAGGGTACGAGGTGGTTCAGTTGTCCGTATCTCTTCAGCATCTCCTTGTCGGCCTTCGTGAACTCGATGTCGCCGAGCGTCTGCCTCTTGTCAATGCTCTTTAGCGGCACGGCCTTGAGGGAGTTGAAGACGACGTTGTTCTTCGAATCCTTCGAGAGGTAGAGCTTGAAGCTCCTTGATACCTGCTCGCCCTTCCTGTTCTTGCCGGTCACGGTGATCAGGCTTGTCGTGCCGTAGAGCCTGAGCGCCTCGATATTCTTCTTGGAGAGGCTCTTTTGGGTGAGTCCGAAATCCTTCAGCTGGTTCCATGGAATGTCCTCCATGGCTATCTTCCTGTCATCCGCCGTGGTGATGGCCGCCTGGATGTGCATGTTGGGCTGTTCCTTGCGCGCCACGGAGGTGTGGTCCATAGTATCTGTGTAATAGTCGCTCAGACTGTCGCCGCCTATCCTCTCACTGCTTTTCGCGTCCGCGGCGATCGTCTCGATGAGGTGCGACCTCCTCGTGAGCGAGGTGGCGTAACTTCCGATGTTCTGCGGCATGGCGACGGCAGAACCCATGACGGGTTCCAGTTTTTCGAGGAGTTCCTTACGGCTGGCGTGGTGGGAGACGAACATGGAGATCTTCTTCTCCCCGTCCGGCAGGTTCTCCTCGGCCTTGACCTGTCCCATGAGTTTCCCCCGCTCTTCCGACTTCGCGTATTCGAGGAACTCCTGCGGGGTGAGTATCTTCACCTGAACGTCGTCGCCGTTCTCGACAACGATGGAGAAGCATGAACCGTCGTTCTTGACGCTCTTCCTATCCTCCTCCTTAATCACCGTCTCCTCTTCCTTCGTGTCCTCCTGTTCGACCTTGGAGCGTGTCTCGACACCTTGTATTATCTTGCTCTCCTCGGCCTTCACCTCGTCGACGAGCTTGTCCCTTTCCTTCAGGTTGTGCCTGCGCATGAAGATGGAATCGAACAGGACGAGGAACGGGTCCCTCTCATGGGAGGTGTTGTTCCAGACCCTCTCCTTCGCCTTCTTGGCGGCCTCCTCGGCCTTATATTTTAATATGTTATTGTTTATATCCTTCTTCACGCCCTCCAGTTCGTCCACCTTGTCCCATACTACTCTGATGTCCGCCTCCCTGTCCTTGCCTTCGGCGCGGAGGCTCTTGGTCTCCCGCTTGCAGGCTTCCGACATCTCCTGTAGCGCCTCCTTGTCTTCCATCGCGGAGTTCAGACGACGGACCAGCGGGTTGGCGCCATCCGACATGCTTATCTTCTCCGCCTTGATCTGATCCTTTAACCTATTAATCTTAAGGTCTGTCTCGGCCTTATCATTGTCCAAGCCGTCTATCTTCTTGTCCAGGGCGGCGCGGCGCTCCTCCCATTTCTTATAGTCCTTTTCAAGCGACTCCAGAACTTTCCTCACTTCGGCCAACTTGGCGTTGAGGGCAGTGAAACTCTCCTCCCTCTCCTTCTCACTGAAGGGGGCGCCGGACGAAACCTTCTCCCTGATCTCCTTGATGGCTTCATCGTAGTTCTTTTCACCTTTTATTTCCAAATTGTTCTCGCTCATAATTTTAAACTATTGAATTACAAAAATATAATATTACTTTTAAAAACAAAAAAAATATTTTATAATTTTTGGGAAACAACCCGAATATTTTTTATATTTTTTCTCTGTTGAAGTCATACTTTTCTTCGGGATCTTCGATGGGAGGTATCTCCTCAATTTCGAAATCCTCCGTGAAGAGCAGACGGATGTCTATATCCCTTTCGAGCAGGAAGAGCAGCAGTTTGTAGACGATGGACGGGTCGGCGGTCTTGATACCCGTCTCGAAGTCCGTCAGGCGGTCGAGCGATATGCCGATTTCTCCGCCCATCTTGGTCTGTGTCTTCCTGAAGACTTTTTTGCGTATCAGCGCGAAGCGCTTCGCTATCAGTTTCCTCATTTCCACCGAATCCATGTCCAGCGGGATGAGTTTTCGACTAAAATCATCAATCAATTCCATTTTCTATTCGCTATCCTCCATTAATTTTTCGGCTTCCTCCTGCAATCCTATCCTCACGAGTTCGTCCACCTCCTTGAGCTTGTTCGCCTTCAGTCGGCGGTACCATAGGTCGTCGTGGTGGTTGAAGTACAGGTCCTGAAGCTGTCTTTTAATCAATTCCTTTATTTCGTTTCTAACTCTGTCGCTGTTCTTGTCGAGGATATCCTTCATCTTCTCGTCCCTTATCTTCTGCATCTGCGGTTCGAGCGACATGAAGCGCTCGAAGAGTTCCCTCATGAAGGCGACGTACCTGCCGCACTCCGCCATGGCGTCGTCCCCCGTGGTGCTTTCCGACATGTCGCCGGCCTTCTCCAGGGCGAGGTCGATGTGCTGCGAGAGGGTCCTTCCCTTGAACTCGTAGCCTTCGGCCAAGTCCGACGACTCGGCCTCGATCCACTCCTTCATGGATTCCTTCCTGAACTTGGTCATGCTCTGCTTTATCCTCTTCTTCACCTCGTCGAGATGTTTGGACGGGTCGTTCTTGTACTTCTGCGAGTACATCATGGATATGATCGTCTGCAGTTCGCCCTCGTGAACCATGAGGGCGTTCTTCCACTCGGCGGCTTTCGCCCTCAGGTAGCCGAGCATCCTCGGCGACTTAGCGCCGTCCGGCGTGAATACGGTGGAGATGAACTTCCTCACGTCGATGCTCTTGTCGTTCGGGAATGCCTCCATCTCCGCCTTGGCCGGCATACCGGCCGTCCTCAGCAATACCTCCGCCATGTAGTTCTCCGGGTCGGAGAGGAAATCTATGAGCTCCCGCCTGATTCTCAGGCACACGCCGGGCGTGTCGAACGAGTACATCGTCGGAAGGGGTCTGTACAGGCTTTCCTCCTCCTTTATCTTGTCCCCGTTGATGAGCAGCTTGGCGAAGAACCGCTTCTCGGAGATCTCCTGTCCGAAGTTGTCGGACACGGTGCCCACGAAGTTACCCTGCGTCAGGGTCGATATCTTGCTCGCGGGTATGATGAGGTCGTTCTGCTCGCTGATGCTCACGCTCTCGCCGGAGTCGGATGTGGAGACGCTCTTGCGCTTCTGCTTGTTGCGTCCGAACTGCGCCTCCAGCGACTTGGCCGTCTCTCCCGTGACGAGACCCGCGAAGGTGTTGCCTATCGTGTTGATGATGGCGGTGGCCTCCTTGTCGCCGTAGTCCCTCTTCAATTGCGAGAAGTCCTGGTAACCGAGCACGACGGCCACCTTGTTGCTTCTTGCCGTGGCGATGAGGTTGTCCAGACCTCGGAAGTACATGGTCGGAAGCTCGTCGATGATCAGGGTTATCTTATGCTGTTTCTTCTTGTTGATGATTTTCACTATTCGTCCGTTGTACAGACCCAGGGCGGTGGCGTAGATGTCCTTCTTCTCGGGGTTATTGCCCACGCAAAGCACTTTCGGCTCCTCCGGGTTGTTCAGGTCGAGCGTGAAGTCGTTGCCCGTCATCACCCAATAAAGTTGTGGTGAGGAGATACGGGAAAGAGGTATCCTGACGGACGCGATTTGTCCCTGCAACTGGTCCTGCGCCCCGCCTTCCCATGCCTCGAAGAAGGCGGCCATGTAGTTGTTGAGTTCAGGGTAGACGCTCATCATCGGGATGCAGTCCTTGTAGGAACTGTTCACGAGCTCCACCACGTGCGGGAGGGTGCAGTACTTGCCGCCCTCCACCTTCTTCAGGTACCAGATGCAGGATGTCAGGTAGTTGATAGGAGACTCGACGAAGAAGTCGCCCTGTTTCTGCGCCCAGCTCTTGTTCAGGTTGAGCATGATGGTGTAGGCGCTGTCGTAGGCGTCCGTTATCTCGTGCAGGAAGTTCGCGTCGATCGGGTTACAGCGGTAGCTCTTGCGGGGGTCGTCGAAGTTGATGACGCAGAATTTCGGCTTTTTCCCATATTTTTCCCTGAACTCCTCCTGATGCCACAGCATGTGGTTGTATACGATGGTGGATAGGTCGGGGAACTTGAAGTCGTAGCAGTACATGCAGAAGCCTTTGGCCAGATGCTGGCGGATGACCTCGTTGATGACGGCGAAGCTCTTACCGGATCCGGGCGTTCCGATGACCTGCGTGGCGCGGAACGGGTTGACGAGGTTGATCCATCCCTTCATTATCTTGCCTTGGTACTTGAACTCGGTCCTCCAGTTGACGGAGTATTCGTCGGAGATCTTCTCCTGGCATTGCAGGAAGGATTCCTGCAGGTCGTTGTTGGCGTCGCTGTCGTCCACGCTGAAGTCCTTGTTCATGCTATGTATGAGGTCCGCACCCAGCAGCGTGTAGAGGATTCCCAGCAGGCTCATCGCCAGATAGAGCAGGAATCCCACTATATAGAGCGCTCCCCCCTTCGGGAAGAGGAGAAGGGGCAGGGGGGATATGAGCACGAGGAAGACGCCGAGGCAGAGCGCGCTCTGTCCCTCGATCCTCTCCCTCTTCTTCTCCAGCACGGGCTTTCCGTTCTTGTCGCTCGTGCTCTCATACTCGAATTCGGGATGTAAGCCGAATTTTACGAGCAAAGGTATCAGCCACCGCATGAGGATGGGTGGCGCGTATTTCGATGTCTTCGGCCTGCGGTGGCCCCATGCGTATAGCAATATCAGGACCAGCGCCCCCACCAATGTTATATAAGGGGTGGAGAATATGGCGAGCTTGTTCTCGAAAAAGTCGATGACCCAATGTGTCTCGTCCGCCCCGCCCACACCGGCCACGCACGGATAACCATACCATAATATATTAAGGATATAGATGAAGGCTCCGCTGCCGAGCAGCATGAAGTTGTTCTTCGATATCCCGTCTTCCTGTTGTATCGATCCCATAGGCTAATTTTATTTATTTCCCAAATTTACATTATTTTTTCCAATATCATTTATATTTTCATCTTTTAATAAGCGTACAGCCACAGCGAGCGAATTGCCGCGTGTAAGCTCCATCAGGATTTTCTCCATCTGCTTCTCTGTGCTGTCGATGGGTTCATCCACAGTGGGAGGCGGCAGCTTGATGTCCTTCTCGCCCGCGTACCGGGCCACAAGGCGGGCGACTCGTCCGTAGTCCACCACCCCACCCTTGCCGGGCTTGGCCGCCTCCTCCATCTTCTCGGCCAGCAGGCGGTTCACCTTGTCCACCTCCTCGATGGTAGAGCCAAGTAGTCTCTCGTCCCCGTAGTCCTGCGCCCTGGTGATGTTCATCACGGCATAGAGCTTAGGCGTGCCGTAGAGTCCCTTGTCGAGCAGTTGCCGCTTCATCTTCGGATAGACCTCCATGAAGTTGGATCTGTCGAGCCTGTCGGAGAGTTCCTTCGGAAGTGTCGCCATGGCTTCGACGCTCCGGTTGTTGTAGCGCGACACCTTGTAGACGGTCGTCCCGCCTTCCTCGAAGGGATGGATGACGAAACCGCGGTAAAGCAGCGAACGTACCATCTCGTCCGCCGTGCGGGTGGAGATGGAGCTGAGTATGGACGCTGTGCGTGTCGCCACTCCCACCGCCTTGGCCTTGTCCTGTTCGGATTGGCCTAAGAAAGAAAGGGCGGCCGAATGCCTGCCGTCCATCGTCTTGGCACCGGATAGATAGTCCTTCACGAAATCCCGCTCTTTCTTGGTGAAAGGTTGAACGCTCCAATCCGACGGTGTGGCTTCGAGTGGCGGAATCCTGAAACCTGTTTTCTCCGTCAAGGAAGAAAAGGCTTTTGATGACGGGACGGAGAAATCTGGTTTCCTGTCGTAGGAGAAGTGGAGATCCTCTCCTCTTCCGGCGACGTTTATCTCCATGCGTTTCAAAAACTCCGTCCTCCTGATAGGCTCCTCGATGCGTGAAGCGAAACGGAGTGAGAGTTCGATGCGTGACAGCACCGCCTTCTCCTCCCTTTTCTCCACTTCGGGCAGGATAGTGTCCAGCTGGTACCTCTTATATTTATCGAAGATGGCGCCCGCGGTCTCCTCCGACACGCCCATGGCCTGAGCGGCCGCAGGCACCATGTCGCCACGTACCCGTTCCATGTTCTTAATGAAGACGGATTCTATCTCTCCGGAGGACTTCAGGGCTTCGTTCCTTACAGTCCGGACGGACGCGGAGAAGCGACGCACGGCGTCGTCGCTTATGCAGCTCCTCCTTGTCTCCCCGTCCAATAGGTCGAGCATACCGAGCCATTCGCCCCTCACCTTTGTGGCGTCACCGCCACCGGTCAGCTCCTTGACGAAGCTCCTTTCGGCTTTGCCGAGTGGAGCGAGGTCGACCGATGGGGTCACCGCCTCCCCGACGGGTTCCCTTCCTTCCCTCAGGGTTCCGTCCATGTCGGATGCCTGACGGAAGGACAGAAATACATCCGGTTTACGTTCGGACGAGTAGATGAGGTTTCCCTCCCCCACTTCCATGACCGATATGCCCATCCTCTTCATAAGGTCCACCCTACCCTGGTCGCCGTCCTTCATGAGCATGGCGAACTTGAGCGCCGTGACAATCTGCGTCTGCTGGTAGCCGTTCTCCTTCACTTCGATGCTCGGAAGATTCGCGCGCTTGTAGCGGGCGAACGAGTCGAAGCATCTGGAGGCCTGCGGTTCGGTGAGCAACATATCCTCCATGAGTCTCGCCTTCATATCCTCCCGCCTTGCGGGTAGGTCCTTGATGAGGTCGCTTTCGAGGTAGTAGTCCGTCTTTCGGATGTCGTTGTAAAGCGTTGTGAGAAGTTTCACGGCCCGTGTGAACGTCTCTTTTTCCAGCACGCCGCTGTCGAGTTTCCTGTTGTGACTCTCGATCGCTGCGGAGAGGTTGCCGAAGGTGTACGCCCTTCCGAGGGCGCTTCCCGAGAATACCTTTCCGTTCAGGTTGTCGATGAAATTGACGCCCACCACCTTCTCCTCGTTGTCGGTGACGAGGTTCACCTCCACCCCGCGGACACGGAGCGTGCTTTGCAGGTAGTCCATGTCCAACTGCCGGGGTGAGGCGAGGATGGCGTCTATCTGTGAGGTGATGTATTTCCGGCTGAAGGAGTCCTCCTTCCTTATGTCTGCCGTCATGCCGGAGGCGAGGGCGAACTTGGATTCGAGCTTGGGGAGGGTGAACTTGTCGCTTATCTGACCGCCACGGATCAGATGTGTGACGAAGTTGCCCTTGGAGTCCACCGCTCCGAACTGGCAGCCGTTAATACGTCTGCCGTCCTTATCCAGGGTATCGATTCGGTTGCACCGGATGTTGAACTGCGAGAGGATATTGTTGTACTCGTTCATGTTCCTCGGCTTGTAGTTCTCGTCCACGAACTTCAGAATGTTGCTTATCTTGTGCTTGAGTTTGTTCAGTGTGGAAGCGTCGCCGGCGTCCAGTCTCGCGAGCTGCTCGATGGCGCTTCCGCTCTTGACGATGTAGTCGTTGCGTTTGCGGGAGAGTTTGCCCATCTCCTCGGCCGATAGGTCCTTTGTTTTCTTTTCGCCCTCGTCGCTGAGTCCCATCACCTGCGCTATCTCTTTGCGGACGCGCTCGCTGCGAAGCTTCTCGTTCGAGTCGTTTATCTTCCTGCGGTTCCTGTCCACGCGTATGCTGATGATATGTATGTGCGTGCGCTCGATGTCCTCGTGCTTGTAGACGATGTAGGGCTGGGCCCCGTAGCCCATGCCCCGCATGTAGCGGGCGGCCAGTTCGCGGTAGAAGTCGTTCTCCGCCTCCTCTCCCCTCGCCTCCCTGACAGCCTTCAGCTTGTCGAGGTCCACCTGGTTGAGGTTGAGCGAACAGGAGAAGACGGGTTTCTTGATGACGACGCGGCTGTTATTATTACTAGTTGCCTTGCTGCACTGCATCATCATCTTGGCCACCGCCTCCGCCGAGTCGGCCACCTCGTCGTCGAAGTTGCGCATGTCGATGGCCGAGGCTTCGCCCTCCGCCACCTTCTCCTCGTTGTAGGCTACGGCGCCCTTGATGAAGTTCCCCGATGTAATTCTCGCAATCATAAAAAGAATAGAATTTTATATATTTTTTTATATACATAATCATATATACAAGCGTATATATTTATATATATTTTCCTCTTTAATCCACGTTAAAAATATAATGTTTCATATACAATATTATATATGGTATTATATTTTTTTCATTATATTATAGGACTTTTTCAGCAGCTCGTCGCTCCTTTCCTTCAGCAAAGGAAGGATGCTTTTCACCTCTTCCAGGCTCCTTTTTATCTCCCCTTCGGTGGCGGAATAACCCAGCGTGTTCACCGCCTTGGCGATCTGGTTGAGGTTGCTCGTGGCGTTGATGAGGAGGTTCCTGTGTTTAAGCAGCTCATCGAACAACTCGGAGTCGATGTTCTGGATCTTCTCGATACGCCCGTAGTAGTGCAGCATCTCGCAGAGGAACTGCACCTTGCTCCGGCACCCGCTCCGCCGGTAGCACTCACGGAAGAGAGCCGCCTTCTCGGTCGTGAGGTCGAAGTGGAAGGAGACGTACTCCGTCTTGACTTCTTTACGTGGTCTTGCCATGTCTTTCCAATTTAAGCGTTAGCGGAGGAGCGCGCAGGAAGCGCTCCAACCAAATTTTTCCTTAGAAAAATTTGCAAGATGTCGAAACGGTCTTAACCGGTGAGGGAGTTTTTTCCCACGAAAAAACACATCTTGCTTTTCTATACGGAAACAAATATAAGACATAATATCCAAAACGCCAAATTTCAGTTTCGAAACATGATCGCATGGCATTCCATCATAACTCTGGCTGACCACCACATAAGAAAGAGGGAGACGCCAACCCTTTAAAAATGCGCCTCCCTCAAAGCGGGCGGAATATTCTCCGCCGGCCTCTATATGTCCTCGACGATGTCCAGACAGCCGCTGTCCCGGTGGTAGGTGCATGACCACCTTCTCACCTGCGAGCCTTTTCCGGTGTAACACTTCATCTTCACATTAATATCGAACCTGTCATACTCGAACCTGATCTTATACAGGTCCCCCAGCTCGGCCTTCGCCCGGCTGTAGATCTCGAACATTTCACTATCTATTTCCATGGCCTTAAAAACTTTAATGTTAGACTGTTTCTTATACTGCAAAGATAGTTATATAATTTCTTATATAAAAATTTCTATACAGAAAAATATATTTTTAATTATATTTTTTTCTATCCTTTTATATATACACTTTTCTATGTTTTATTTTATATACTTTTCTATACTTTAAATTATATTCTTTTTGATATTGTTTTCTATATATTTGAATATACATTTATATATATATTATTGTATATTCCATTGTATATAAAAACCTATACAGAATCATATCAAAATCACTATATAGAACACGATACAGAAGTAGATAGAAAACACTATAAAATATATTATATGGAATCGCCCCCGAGAAATGGGGTAGGGAGGGGGCGAGACTGCCCCCTCCGGCTCAGAGGTCCATGCCGCATCTGATCCTGTCGAGACAGATGTCGACGAAGGAGTAAAAGCGTTCCGTCTCCCTGATCGCCTCCAGCTCTTCGGCCTGTTCCCGGTGGCGGGCTTCAGCCCTCCGGGCGGAAAACATTTCTTTGATGGCTTGCCTTGTCGGTCGGCGCAAGGCGCATTTTCTGTTTTTCTTCATGATCTGAAAAATTTAATGTTGACTTGCTTTAAACAAAGATACTGAAAACCAAAAAGTTACGAAAAATTCTAAAAATCGGAAACGTGCCTGATGGCACAGTTTCCCCCTCTCCCCCTCCCTAAAAATGGTGTATTAGCATGTGGATGGATGATCGTAATTCAGACAGAAATTATAGAAAAACGGAATTTTAATTCCCTATTTTTTATTTATATAATTATTATATACTTATTATTATAATACTATTATTATGCTCCTTGTAAGTGTTTGTATTTCAGATAATTGCAAACATAAATGAGGACAGATTTTAATAAAGTGAGGACAAAATTTAAATGAATGAGGACACTTTTTAACTGGAGCGAGGACAAAATTTAACTGGGGCGAGGACATTTTTTAATTCGAAAACCGACGATTTCGCCCGATTCTCCATCCGTCCAATCATGTATCTAAAACGTTGTAAAAAAGCGCTTTATGATACGTGCGCCAACTTTTAATAAAGTTGGCGGATTTTCCCGTGGTCCAAAGATATAGTAATTTCGGCATATCAAAGCCCCTAAATGAGGACAAAAATTAATAGGAAATGAGGACACTTTTTCACGGCCGCCTGCGTGCTTGTCCGCCGAAAATAGGGAAAGATTTTAACAACGTAATGCGTTGATACACAGATATATTATAATTTCCGTGGAAACATTTTAAATGCTCCATGGTCCTTTTTTGCTGAAAAATGAGGACAAATTTTAATAGAAAGTGAGGACACTTTTTCACGGCCGCCTGCGTGCTTGTCCGCCGAAAACAGGGAAAGATTTTAACAACGTAACACGTTGATATTTAGATGTTTTATAAAAACAAGGGAAACATTTTAAATGCTCCGGAGTCCTGATTTGCTGGGGAAATGAGGACACTTTTTAATACGAAATGAGGACAAAATTTAACGGCTTCGCCGTGGTTGTCCATCTCCTTCCGTGGAAGAAATTTAACAACGTAATGCGTTGATACACAGATATATTATAATTTCCGTGGAAACATTTTAAAGGCCATTAAGGTCCGTTCCGGCTGAAAAGTGAGGACAAAAATTAATTCGTTGTGAGGACAGATTTTAATACAATCATTGAAAATGATTGGGGGTGTGGGCGGGGAGTTAGGGAGGGGGAGAGTTGGATTTTTGATGTTATCGGAACGAAAGATCACATGCTGCCACTTCCGGATCCGGATGCCAAACATGGGCGATTATGATTTTGGATTTTTAGGGAGGGGGAGAGTAGTGGATGATGATCGTGTCGATGGAATGAAGAATGAAGTGTTGCCACTATGGAACTGATGTCAGGTTCAATTACATATTGGGAGTTTCGGGAGGGGGAGAGTTGGGAATATAGATGGTTTTCTTTCCTGGTAGTTGTCCGGATTTTTGGGCTAAAATGTATGCCATTACGATTTGTAAAGCATTGATACACAAATGTATTTGTAAAAAACAGGGAAAGTTTTTAAATGTGTGGTTCCATGAAAAAATCCTTAAATACACAGTAAACCGTGAAAAATTAATTATCTGATACATAGATATATAGAAAAATTCAAAATATCCTGTTTGTATTGAAAACGTCGTTTCCTCCCTAAAAAAGAGGACAAATTTTAACAAAAGTGAGGACAAATTTTAACGTTTATACGTTTGCTATATGAATAATTTTATATATTTGCATTGTCAAAAAATATCTTATTAATCATCAAATGATATCTGAAGCGTTAGAAAAAGAGATAAAGACTCTTTCCGAGTCTACCCAGTCGGCCGTTAGATTCAATATCGAATTATTGGATCTTGCGGATTATGGGAAGAACGACGGGGAAACGCTTACGTATCTATCCTACATGTCCAAGAAATTCATCTTGGTCGACATGTACAAGGAGGATGGGGATGATCGTCCTGTTTTTGTTGCTTTCATCTATTCGTTTGACGATAAGGATTTCATTGACCAGAATAAAGGAGGATTGTTCAAATGTGTCTTCGACAAATTCAAGGAAAAGTCCTGTAAACTAAAGACGAAGACTCAGCTTGCGGAACAGTACCGCCCTGTTGTCGACAAGGTGGGAAGGATACTCTCCGCTTATGTCAGCCGCCGGAAGGATGATGTCATCGCCGAGATGACGTTGGCGAAGCTGAAGGAGGATAACGCCGTCGGCCTGGACGTCCTGATTCAGAAAAAACCGGATCCGCGTTCCCGTTACGCCCAGAATAACCTTCTGACGAAAGCCGGGTTCAGCAAGAATATGACGATTGTCCAGAAGAAGCTTCTGAACTATTTCATCTTTAAGTTCCAGACGGAGTGTAAGACGGACCTGTTCGGGGAGGCCTATATCACGGTGACTACTCAGGAGCTTGTCAGGTGTGGGTGCGGCAGCAACCAGACAGCACTGGTGAAGAGCTTGAAGGAACTGACGGAGAAAACTTCGATGTATATCCAGTACGGGGAAAGATGGAGTATATATAACATCTTCTCCTCCTTCACCGGTGACCCCAGCAAGAAAAAGATCACGGTGCGGTTCACCCCTGAGATGACGGCGTTGATCAGCAAGATAGGTGTGGTTAAGAACTACACGCTCCTCAAATTGAACAGCATCAACTCGATTAAACGGTACTCGGCCATGCGTATGTATGAGCTTTGTTGCCAGTACAAGAACGCGGATTCGCCTGTCATATACATAACCGACGAGCAGTTGAGGAAGATTCTGAACTGCACGGAGAAATACCTCAACCCGTTCGACTTCAAGAAGAGGATCCTGAAGGATGCGGAGACGGAATTGAAGGAGTTGGCCGAAAAAGGTGAGGTGGATTTATACTTCGACTGTGTCGAGGTCGAGAAGGAAAAGAGCGATTGGCAATATAACAGAAAGAAGGTGACCAAATGGGCGTTTGTCGTGCACAAGGCTCCTTCGTTCGTGGATGGATCCGTCGAGCATGACGGTGTGAAGAGGAGGATGGAGATGGCGTACCGGGTCATCGAGGACATCTTCAACAAACGTCTTGAAAATGAATTGACGGATGATGACAGACAAGGTTATCTGGATTTCATCAAGACACTCAACGCCAGGGATGTCAGTTCGTTGGTTCAAGATTTGCAGTTGGAAGTGTTGTTTTCCGGCAACGAGGATAAGGTCGCATCAGTGGAAATCGTGTTTCGGAAGTATGGTTTCAGAGAGGTATTAAATTAGAATTTGGGATATTTCCCAAAAAATATGTTAAAATATTTTGTTTGTATCCGTAAATTAGTTATATTTGCGGAACGGTTTGAAAAATATTAGGTCTTATGGTTAAAAAATATATCTTTTTATTGGTCTGTGCCCTGATGGCTATCAGTGGGTATGGGCAGAATTTCGGAACGACTGGGATAACTCCGACATACTACGGTGAAAATTATGGAAGTGTTCCTGGAGTGGAGAGAATAACAAAAAGGTTTCATTCTGGACTTAATCGGTCGTATTTACACCTGCCAATGGATGGGGACCAAGCTAAATGCATGTACAATGGCAAATCTGTTGTGTATATGACTGAGTCTCAACTCAAACAATATGATTATATTCCTATTACACAAAAGAGTTTTGGTGTACAATACGAATACTCTAATTATGTCCAATGGAATAAACCAGATTTACCAAAGGAATTATACATTGTAACTAATTTAGAATGGACTTCAATAAATCCAGAGGCAACATGGAATAATGCAATAAACTATGTTGATAAAAATGAAACACAAAATATATATGCTAATGGTAATTATTATTGTACTTATACAGTAGGGGAAAAAGAGTTTAGTTTGAATACATATACTTTCTGGGAAAAAGTTTTGGAAAACGAGGAAGCCTTAAGGTTTTATAAAAAAAATGGATACATTGATTTGTATTTTAGAAACGTATTTTATTTTAAACATCACAGAGTGGATGAGTCAGGCAGAAATAGTAATGAATATTTTGAGGGTTATTTTCATACAGAATCAAAAAATGTTTTACAACTTAGAATTTTCAAATGTGGGGTAGGGGATTTATCTGTTAACAGCAATTATAATCCACAATTAGAAAATAATCTATATGCAATATATGAAAATCAAAAAAGTACATTTATTAATCTAACATCGACCGCAGATGTATTTTCTTCGGAATTTTCAGGAGTAACACATGAAATAAAGGATTATGTAAGAATAACAAATCCAATAGGATCAGGAGGTGAGGCATTTACTTCCCAACCTTCAGATGTTACTTTTTCAAATGACATTTATGTGGATAATATTAGTACCGGAACATTCAAAAAATGCAATAACGGACGAGAATTTAACCCAGGGCAGAAGTTCGAAGTACATAGGTCTGTAAAGTATAAAAACTCTAACTTCGTTGGTTCTGAAGAATGTGAGAGCAACAAGATAGAATTTCTGGTGCTTCCTTCTCCGACGCTGGATGGAATATATGAAGAACCGAACATCGTGGAATGTCCAACGAATGGGCAACTTCAGGTCGGTAGTGAGGCGGAATTTTATGCAGATGAATACAAAATCTATTCGGGAAACAAATGCGATTTTGGGGAATACTCAAAATACGATTCCATATATGGAGTAAAATACAGATGGGTGTATTCAACAGATAAGACACCGGAGAAATTCCTTGAAGTAAAAGGAAAGAAAGATAAGATAAAGAGAGCCAATGAGCTTTTCACATACAATCCGGACAACACGCCTGATTTGAAAATACCTCTCTCGTCACTTGAGGAAGGAGTGACCTACAAGTTCAGGCAGTGTGCCATATTGGAGACCTTCGAGAATGCGGAGATATATGCACCTGACGATGTATATTACACGATTAAGATAAGCAAGAAGGGTAAGGAGGATGACTTAACAGTAGAGGTAAGCCAGCCGGAGGTGTGCATGGGTGATAACTTGGAAGACGTGCAGTTCACTGCGAAATATAAAGAGGGGGAGGTTCCGTCCGATTACAATCTGGAGAAATTTTCCTTCAACTGTAAAATCATTAGTGGCGACGATGTAAAGGAGTTCACCTCGGATAATGAGGTGAATACATCAAGGAATTATCCGAACATACAAAACGATGTCCGTTTTGTGGTGAGCATGCAGGACGGATGCAGTAGTGAGGCAATCGTCAAGGAGGCGGTTGTACATGTCAACCCACTACCAACGTTCACGGTCGATAACATCACGACAACAAGCAATAACATCAGCCTAACGACAAGCACATCCTCTGCCGGTGAGAATTATCTTGTCGTAAGAGGATACCGTGGAAGGGAATGCAAGCTGATCATCTCCGACAAGGAGAACAGCACACACAAATACTTCTATAGCGAAAAGAATGACGGATCGGATCCGAAACCCATGACGGGTGGTGTATACAAAACCAACCTCACGGATGACATGCCTCCAGTTCTTTACTTCTACAAGAAACGTACGGTTGGGACAAGCTGCATAAGCGAACCGGTCAAGGTAGAGTTCATGATGCTGGACGAGGTGGCAGGCAATAGATTCCTTGTCAGCACGATATATGTATGTCCTGGTTCAACCGTACCGGAGTTGAACGAGAACAACGCCATACCGGAGGCGGTCACGGGCCAAGCCACCGCCATGTACGAATGGCAATACAGCAATGACGGAAGCAGCTGGTACAAGATGTCAAACGTAAATGAAGCAGGCGAAAGCTTATACTTCGAGAATAAGAACTATGACGGAAGTTGGAAAAGGAAGATAAACGAGGACGAGAAGGTATATCTAAGACGTGTGGTCACCTCCTACATGACGGACGGAACGGAACTGGGCAAGGATGTGAGCGACGCCCTGACGGTCACCACCTACTCAAAGCCGAAGCCTTCAGTGACTGTCGACGGATTATTAAAGGCGGATCCGAAATGCTATGGAGACACCATCGAGTTATCAATGCGCCTGAACAACGACCACCTTCTGGATGAACAGACATTGATGACCAGCAAATTCGGCGCTTCCCTATGTCTGACCAAATACTGGTACTTCCACTTTGACGGAGAAAAACACAATGTATTGAAGACATTCAAAGAGAAGGCCACAGATTGGAAAATGCCAGCCACGCAAAACTATATGATCCGGTCCGCTGTGGAGTTCTGTGGCGACACCATCTTCTCCAGCCAATCAATTGAGGTTGAAACCTATGAGAAGATAGATGTCACGCCAACCATCAGCTCATGTAGGGTGGTCGGGAATGAAATAACAGTCAAGGCGGCCAAAGACGGACATCTCTGCGAAATCCGCCGCGGAAGTGAGGTCTTCGCGGGTGTCGAAGGAGTGTCCACGGCTAAGATAAAGCTGACGGAGAAGAAGGAATACAAGTATGATGTGGTTGTAAAAAGTGAAGAAACGGAATGTCAAACCACGCTCCATAAGTCCATCAAGGAATCTGAAATCGAGGACCGCAAGACATCTGTGGAAATCGGTCCGAACGGAATATCCAGCCAAACGAAGGTATGTGCAGGAGTACAGATTCCATTAAGCAGTACGGTAAACGATGAGTATTATAAATCATACTCTTGGAGCGTCAACGGGGACATCAAGACAGGAGAGACGGGGAACACCCTGAACTTCACCTTCCCTGAGGCAGGCAAGAGCTATAAGGTAAAAAGAACCTGTTACCGTTACGAAGATACTGAGTTATGTTATACCGTGACGGATAGCACCACCATCGAGACCGTAGGTGCGCTTGAGGTTCCGACCATCGCCTTGTCAGAAGACAGCGTCTGCAATGGCGAGGGTGTCGAAGTGACCGTCACCGCCAAGGGAGGTGGTAGTGGAACGGTCTATGATCTGGTTTTGATGCCTGGCAACCTATCCCAAGACAAAAGCGTTTCTAAGGATGGTTCCCTCGTGTTCAATGTGAACAATCTCACAGTGGATAGCACATTCTATGCCATAGTGACGGACAACACGTGTACGAACAAGAACATCTACAAGGCGGAGAGCCAAAAAGCGAAGGTGACGGTGGAGAAGGATTTGTCAATGGTCATCAAGCCCGCCAACAATGTAATTACACCGGAGGATTTCAAGGGAGGCAAGACGACAGTCTCCGTCGTAATGGAAAATGTCAGTGGTGGGGATGTAATCACCTACTCGCTGACCAATGGTGTCACCACGACAGCATCCACCACCATTACATACAATGGTAGCGCATTTTCCTTGTCGATAGACTCAACCATGTTTGACCCGGACCAAAAAACAGTTGATTTGAAAGTACAACGTAAGGGTGCGAAAGTTGGAAAGTGTGAGTGCAGCGCCACCTACCAATTTCGACTGAACGAGGGATTCTTGGGCACTCCGATCATCTTCAGCAATGACAAGACGGATACAATAGAAGTATGTGCCGGTCAGGAGGTGGAACTTTCAGTGAAAAATGCGAACGAGATCACATTCGGAGAAAGATCCATTTTAGAAATGGCGGATGCCCAATGGAAATGGTTTTATGGGAATAGCCCTATGGCGACAGGAAGCACCTATAAGTTCACTGTTGATGCGGGTAGGACATACTCCTACACGGTAGTGTTCAGCGGAAAGGACGAGGGTGGCAGAACCAGAAGGATCAGTAGTACGCCTTTCATCGTGAAAGGCGGTGCTGGTATGAAAGTCGGTGGTATATCCTTTGAGGGACACGAACAGAACTACATAGAGTTCTGCAAGGGAAGCAAATCCGAGGTGGCGATGTCATGCGGATTGGATCCGGACAAAGTCGCCATGAAGTGGGAATACTCCCATACGGCCGCGGCTGACGATTGGAAGGAAGTCCCTGCGTCATGGAACGGCAACAAGACCACTGCAGCGAAGAACATTTCGGTGGGTGTGAACAACCTTGGAAACAAGAAGACCTACTTCCGTGTCGCTGCGGTAGATAACTGCAACACCAAGAGCCAAAGCGACAACTATCTTTCCGTCAGCTTCAAGACAGATGTAGAGAATCCACGCATCAGCTTGGCAAGCAGTTCACTCTATTCCTCCGATCAGCCATTACCGGACAGCATCGTCTTCAACCGTTACTACTACCACGACGACCCTTATTTGTTCTTAGGGAGGGGAGAAGTGGAGAATCTGGAAGGAAAGAAACAAAAAGTCTTTTTCGGTGACGACCTCCACTTCGGAGAGAATAGTGTAAGCGTGGTGAGAAGCGAAAAGGCGAAGATTTCCGAAGAGGTTTGTATGTCGGATACAGTCGACTATACATTCACCATTTATGAGAAATTGGTAACACCTGTTTTGTTCAAAAACCCATCAGACAGTTCCTTCTGTCCGAACGATGGACAGACAAAATATCTCACATTAAATAAAATTGCAGGTGGAGATAGTGCTACCTATAAAACCACATGGCAATATAAGTTGGCAAACAACGACAATTGGATGACGGTAAACAGTGGGAATAACTTGGATTTATTTAATGCCACGTTGGGAGTTATTAGGAAGAATGAGATTGGAGAATACCAACAAACTATTTTCATCGAAAAGCTAATGCAGACCGTTAGTTTCCGTGCGATAGTCTCCTGCGGAGGCGGATATCCTGGTGGATATGCCACATCGAACGAAGTGACGATGAACGTCTATGCTCCGTTGAAGGACAACGGCATAGACTACGGCACGGTGGAGATATGCTACAATTCGGCCATCGATACGATTAAGGGCTATGCAGCCACTGGCGGTAGTGGAAAGTACACCTATACATGGGAGTGGAGTAAAGACACAGTCTTCAGTGCGATCGTGAAGGGGGAGAATAATCTCCCATACTTCGCACCGAAGAATGTAGGCGGAACCTATAACCTTAAAACTACGACCTACTTCCGACGTAAGGTGACCGATGACGTATGTATGAACACATTGTACAGCAATGTGAAGAAGGTGATTGTGAGCGATAGCTTCAATATCTATCCTGAGGATGTCGAATGTGACAAAATAGTGTCAACAGGATCACGTGCGGAATTGACCGGTATCACGGATTTCAGTCAAAGCGGAACGCACGACATCCAATATATCTGGTGGGAGACGGAGAATAAGGAATTAGCCAGAAGCGAGGTGAGCAAATCTGTTCTGACGGAACCGCTGGATGTTCCGAACGGTGACGAAAGCTTCCTGAAAACCTACTACGTGCAATCAGTGAAGGGAGGTTGTCCAAGCGCGAACAAGATGCCTATCGACATCTATGTGTACAACCAGACGGGTGGTCATATCTACATAGAGGATCACGATCCAGAGAAGGGTAACTACTGGGTATGCAGCGGCACGAATAATATTCAGATCGCTAGTGACGACTATGCGCCTAACGCTACATTCACTTGGTTCTTTTTAGGTAAGATTGCCACCCAACCCACGATGATTAAAAGGATAGTTGATGGAGGAACATCGGTAAACGTGACAACCCCAGAGTTGCGTCTCGATACGACTAATGTGGCGCTGAGTCTGATTAATAGATCGGGAGAAAGACAGTCCGTCCGAATATATAGAAGGACATGCGTAGTGGCAGGTGGCAAAGAGAACTTCCTGTACAGTGACACCGTTACCATATATGTCGTGCCTACACTTGAGAGTGTCAGCGATGCGTTATACGGTTATGGTTTAACCAACCCTGGAGGATTGGCCGGAGACATTACGGTAAAGGGTGGCAAGAAGAATTATTGTCTCGGGGATACTCCGAATATGATACTTGGGTATCTCGAAACTCCGGTGGACTCCTTTTGGACTAAATATAAAGATTACATAGGACCATGGTTGTATGATAAGAGTTATCCGGGGGGATTCAAGACCTATTACGAATACCAGAAGAACAATGGGGAGTGGATCAAGGATACGGAATATGATTATTCGAATAATCAATTCGCCGGCAGTGATCCGTACTATGTTGAAGCGGATGGACACGAAATGAGTGGTACCTACAGGGTGAGAAGGATAATGGATGATGGATGTACAACGCTTGCAAGCAACGAGCTTGTCCTGTCATTGTTCGATCAAAAACTAAATCCTGACACAGTCGAGACATACGCATTCACTCCGGAGATGACCTCATTCAGGAGAAGTGATGGCATCGTGAGCGGATATGAGGTTGGAGATTCCATCTTCTTCAGTAGCAAGGAAAGGAATGCAGATCTGATTTGGTACTCGGATCCTGAATGTACCGAAGTCCTTGCGAATGGCAGCACATTCTGCTCCATGAGATTGACAAGTGAGATCGCGGAGCAGAAAGCGGGAGAAGGAGCGTACATCTATGTGAAGGCGAGACGCGAGGAGTGTATCGCCGAGGCGGTGGCCATTCCGTTCGAGTATGGTACGGAATCGAACGGTGGAACCATCTACATCTCGGATTCAATCATTTGCCACAACGGCATCTACTCCGACATCATCAACGAGACACCTGCCAGCGGAACATACGTTGCTCCCGTATATGGACAGATGAAATGGACATATACCTGGCAGTATAAACGTAGTCGTGACAGCAGAACCGAATGGAGCAAAATAGAAGGGGAGACGGGAATGGGACTCTCCGCGGATGTCATTAACGAGATTTCCGCCAGCATCATCACCGACAACACACCGTTACTTATCCGTCGTGTGGCGACGAACGATAAGGGCAGGGTCCGCTACAGTAATGTGCTTACACTGACACATTACAAGAAACTTGTTCCTGGCACAATATCCTTGAACGGAACAAAGGATAAGTTCTGCTCATATGACGCTTTGCCATACGTGAAGAAGGCTCTTCCTGCGAGCGGTGGCAAGGTCCATGGAGCATATAATGTGACATGGCAGTACAATGTCAACGGAGGAGAATGGGAAACAGCTTATGCAATCGATAGTTTGTATGTGGGATGGCTAACCGATAGTCTTGACAGAACCGTCAATAACACCATCAACGTCAGATGCAAATATGAGGACGAGTGCGAGGAGGTGATAAGTGAACCGGTACAAGTTACCCTATACCGCACGAACGATGTTCCAAGCATATACCAGAACAGCGACAGCTGTAATGCGGAGGAGGTGAGACTCACCGTCTATAAGGATGAGTTCGAGAAGACCTATCATTGGTATGGTATCGCTCTTTATTTTAACGAGGATAGCACTTCATTTACGGAAGAGTTGTACTGGCACCGTACAGGGGATGATAACCTGATTAGAAGGTATACAAGCATGGCGGTTGACTACTATGGTGCGCGAAGCGAGGATATGGAGACAGGCTGTTTCAGCGACTTCTATTATTTCTATGTGGACAGTCTTCCTAAATTGGATCAGGCCACGCCAATCGCACCTAAAGCGATTTGCATAGACACCGATTTGGAAATCAAGGGTGGAACACTTTCAGGCGGTAACGGAGAAAAGAGCTTCCAATGGCAGACAAGTCTGACAGGCAGGGAGGATGATTACTCCGATATAGTGGATGCGACAGGGGAGGATCTTCAGCTTCAGGCTAAGTTCTTCATAACGGCTTCCTACTTCAGAAGGATCGTGACGGACATGTGCGACGCGGACACTTCGGATGCGGTGTATGTCGGCATCCGTCCGAGTGTAGCGGTGAGTTCGGAGGATATATCATTCGATGACTTCAAATGTCCTCTTGGCATGTTCTCCTCCAAGGTGGTGGCCGAGAAGGATTCCATTGCCTTATCCGAGTACTGGACCCTTGGCAGCGACACATTCATGGTAGCGGACAAGAGCATCCAGATGGTGGGCTTCGAGGGTGATAGCATGAGCTATCCGTTCACCCACTTCGTGACGGATTCGACCGGCTTGACCTGTCCAAGTGAGGTTATCTACGTCACGGCCCATAACAAACCAACCATCACGGAGAACACCATCACGACAGAGAACTACAAGCCTTGCAACGAGAGTATTGTAAGGGTTAACGGAACACTTCTTGGTGGCGCATATCCGGATAAGATCAAGTACACCTGGTATGTGAACAATAAGGAACAGGTAGGTGAGTTCGGAGCGAACCTTCGCTACAATGCGAAGGATTCGATGTCGATCGTGAGGATAGCGGACAATGGCTGCCGCCAAGACACAAGTAACATCCTGCATCTGGAAGGACAGCCTGTCTTCAACTACGATTATCAACATGAGCTCTCGATGGAGGTTGTGAGCAATTCGGCCGACAGCAGTGTCGTGTTGAACATATTCGGATCCAAGATGTTCAGCGAGGGGTATTACATCGAAGGTGACGGTGAGTTGCCTGTCATCAGCTCCAATAACATCCGTTTGCCATACCAATATGACATATACAAGGACAGCGCACTCGCCGTATATGCGAAGACATCCTATTGCGTTCGTCCTTATGCCATCAACCCGCTGCGGGGTGGTGTCATCAGCTTCGACGGCGGAACACAGTTGTGTGGCGGTGAAGGTGTGCCTCCTATCGTTGTGACGGAACTGGAAGGTGGTGAGGGTAATCCACAGTATCAGTGGCAATACAAGAACTCCCGGACACCTGACTTCATTAACATCGACAATGCCACGGATAAGACCTATACGCCAGCGGGCATCGATATCGCAACCACTTACAGGAGAATAGCGACGGATGGAGTATACAAAGCCATCAGTAACGAGCTTACACTGAGCATCAGACCAGTTCCGAGTGTCGCAATGATTGATATTGATCCAGATTGGGGCAATTCACTGAGTGATTTAAGTAAGATGGGGTTAAAGTATGTAAGAAATGTGGAATATCAGTGGATTCCTAATAAGGATGTCATGAACATATATCTTGCCGATTCAGCGAATGGCGCGGACCGTACATATTGGCAGAAGAGCTATGACCAAAGCGAGTGGATAAACGTGAAGAGCGAATATAAGGACCATATGTTTGTGAATGATACGACATCGAACGTCTATTACAGATACATAGCGGAGAGTGCCTGCGGGGCGGACACGAGTTCGGTTGTAAGACTCTATACGGCTAAAATTGATCCAATAACAGACGATCAAGTAGATTACTATGGAACTTCAGGTACAGATTCGTTTACTTGCAGAAATGATGAAGTTAAAAGAGGAGAAATATACCTTCATTTCGTTTTAAAATACGACGTATATAGAAATAGTAAATATTTATATTCGTATAAGGTGAAAGGCGGCAAAGCATTTGGATGGACATACCCTATATCACCTATCGAATGTGATACTATCTATGACAAGCATGGAATGTATAAAGTAGTAAAAGATACTGAAATGGCCGAGAGTCGTGGTATATATATCAGTGAATTGGATGAGAACGGCGACAGACAAATTCCATACGATGATGTCACGGTATATGTCACCCGCCATGACACCGCCCGTGGCCTGTCCGTGACGAGCGCCTTCCTCTTGAAGGTGGATATATTGAAGATTGACGGACTTGGATTGAATGTGGATGGCAGGGAATATGTGGCAGGTGAATCGGAAATAGAGTTGCGCCAGGGCAACAGGGTTCGCTTTATACCATACGTGACCGCCAATAATATAGCGGATGTTAGTTATAGATGGTCACTGGAAGAGCCGATCAATAAGCCTTTCTTCTCCCGCTATGGCGGTCGCAACGGCATGGACGGCATAACAAGCGAATTGCAAAATCCGACTTGCTTCTACTACAACGGCGGTTACTATCCTGTCACCCTCACGGTTACGGATGGTAGATGCACATCGACAATTAAGGACACGTCCCTCTACATCCCGGAGAGCTCGGTGAGAAGTTACCGCAGATCATTGACCCTCGAAGAAGAGGAGTTTGGGGGTGTGTACGAGGAGAACGAGAATATAATGCTGTTCGAGCACTTCAAGGTATATCCGCTTCTCGTCACTGACTACGTGAACATAGAATCCAACCAGCCGAATGCGAAGCATGAGGCGAGACTGGTGGACGAGCAGGGTAGGGTAATGCAAATCATCAAATATATAGGTTCGGCAAGAATCGACATGGCCGGCTACGCGAGCGGAGTGTACTATGTCTGTCTCGACAACGGGGAAAGACACAGGATCCTAAAATGGTAAGAAAGTCCCGTGCGATAGCACGGTAGCCAGAGAATAGAAAGGGGGTGACCATTCGGCCATCCCCTTTTCAGTGAAAGCAACTTGCAACAAATCAGGCAGACGCAGCAAGCATTTGTATCTTGTTCATGTTCGTGTTCACAAGGTTCATAATCTCTTCGTGTTGGTCGGTGAACTTATTGCACAGACCTCGGCTCTGCATGATTGTGAAGGTCTTGAGATTGACCTCTATCGTCTCGATTCGGTTGCCGTTCCTATCCTTGGCGGAAAGGATAAGGCTATTATCCTGCTTGTAGTAGGCGCAGGCGAACACGCAATGGTGCATTGCCGTTCCCTCCTCCTCGAACTCCTTCACACTCTTGAGCACTTCCACGATGATGTTCCCGTTCGAGATGACTAAATCGAAGAACTTTTGCTTCGCTTCCCGATACTTCTCTTCCCATTCCATCGCTTCGGCTATTCTTCTTTCCCTCTCCTCATTCTCCCTCTTCTTCCTGAGTTCGGCAAGCCATCTGTTGTGCGCTGAGGTAAGGTTACTCGGGCATATGTAATAGGGGTTGTGCAAATCCTTACCAAGTTCACTGAGCGAACTCATCATATCGTACCACAAACTCGCATCCTTGATGATGTAGTTGTTCCGGTTGCAGATATTGATGGCGTACTTATAGGGAATGGTCTTGTCGTTCCGATTGGCGAGGTATCGGAATACGGATAACTGATTGGTCTTTAACAGATATTCGTACTCGTTGTTGCCCAGAAGGTTCTTCGCGAACACGTTGGGTGGAAGGTTCAGCAAATCGCCTTTAAATCCGTTCCTCTTCATCTGCGGTATATAGTGACGATATGGGTAGATGTGATATGCGTCTATGTCATAGGTGTATATCTGATAGCAGTTCGGCTTTCTCTTTATGCTCATATCCTTGTGCATGACCCATACATCCCTGTAATAGGATAGGGGAGCGACATCCCTCGCTATAATGGTCTCCTTTCCGTTCTTGTCCACCCAGTTCTGTACCACCTCATCGATGCTGAAAGTAGCCTTTTCCCCTCTTTTAGCGAATTTATCCACCGAGTAATGGCGGAATACTTGGAATCCTTTCATCGTTGTAATGATGGTGTAGTAGTACTTATCCACGTGGATTGTACCATACTTGCCTTCCATGAGTTTCAACTCTTTACCACAATGGGGACAAGTCACCCTCTTCTCGCCATTCTGAAGTATATCCACAAGATGTTCGGGTTTATAGGGTTTGAACATCTGTCCGCATTCACTGCACCAAGTGTTGCGCTTGTTGGAATATGCGATGGCTTGACCGAAGTGTTCCTCCGCCCACTTCCTCTGCGAGTCGGTGAGCGGTGGGAGTTGTGCGCTTAACTTCGCCACAAGTTTCTCTCTCTTTGTAATCGGTTTCATAATGGTAGGGTTTTAGGGTTAATCGAATAGGGATAATTGAACGGCTTGCGTGGGCGTCTCTTTTTTCATTACCTCCTTCTTCTTGTTCTTCTGAAGGTATTCGTTGTACATCTGCCGTTGGTAGTCTTCGAGTGCCTTCTTCCTGGCTTCCTCCTTCTCTTCCTGGGTGAGTTCGATGGGATGGTTCGCAACGGCATGGTATTCCTGCACGTTCTTCAGATCGATTTTCACCTCCTCCTCATCGTAGTAGTGGACAGCCAAACCGAACACCTCGGCATCCGTCAGTCCGTACACACCCATCCTGACCACTTCGGAGGCGATGAAGTCGCAACACTCGGATATGCTCTTCTTCTCGTTCTCCAACTTCTGTCTAAATGTTTCGTCTCTCTCGGCTAATCTCCTCAGATAAGCCATGATGACCTCTTCAAATGCTTTGCTACAACCTTTCATGTTCTTCTAATTTTAATGTTAGATAAAAATTCGTTTCTTTCACATTGTAAATTTACTAATAATCAGGTAGTTACGTAAATATATAGTGTAAAAAGAGGGTCAAAAACAAATGATTTCCGACTCCTCCCCTCCCTAAAATTTCCCCAGTGTCTATGTGGCGTGGTGAATGAAAAGTATATAAAAAAATATATTTTTTTCGATATAAAAATGTATCTTAAAAAAAATATAAAAAAATATACATATAGTTATTGTTTTTTGTATTTATTTTTATATATTTGCAATATAAAACAAAAGTTATATGGAGGTAATTTCAGTTGTTGGTCAAAAGGGTGGTTGCGGTAAGACAACCATGACCATCCTGCTCGCGAGCACGCTCGCGTACAAGTACAAGAAAAAGGTCGCCGTTTTGGACTGCGATACCCTGCAACAGTCACTCACCAAGTCGCGCATCAACGACCTTGCGCTGATCACGCCCTACGAGGCCGTGGACGAGAACGGGAAAAAGGTGAAGATGGTGCAGGACGGTGTCATGTTCAAGCAATTCAAGGAGCAGAACATCAAGCCGTACGACATCGTCCGTTGCAAGGAGAACGTGGACGACATCATCAACTATCTGGTGAAGAAGGATGAGGAGGGTTGCGACTACGCGTTGCTGGACCTTCCCGGCAACGTGGACAACACGGACTACTTCCGCATCGTGTCGCTTTGCAGCATAGTGTTCCTTCCGTTCATCGTGGATTCGCTCGACTTCGATTCCAACTTCGCCTTCGCGAAGCACACGCATCAGCGGATCTTCGAGGTGAACGAGGACTGCAACCTCAAGAAGATGTACGGGTATTGGACGAAGTTCGACGAGACGTGCCGTCCCCTCGTCTTCCAGTCCTATTGCGATAAGATCAAGAACGAGCTTCCTGACCTTGAGATGCTGCATTTCCGCCTCGGCAACACCAAGGCGGTCGGAAACGACAAGTGCCGTAACACATTACTCCCGCCTAACAAGCAGTTCCTCGGCTATGGTAAACTCGGCCCGATATTGAACGAAATGTACGAGAAAATAAAAATGATATAGTATGGCATTTAAGGCAAGAATGATTTCCGACGAGGATTCGAAGTCGATAGCGGAGAACCTCGAACTCGGTATAACCGATACGATCCAGGAGGCGAAGTCCACACTGGAGGAGAATAGGGCGGATGCGCCCGCCAAGGCCACGGCAAGGAAGAAGAAGAAGGTGTCCAAACCGGGCATCGATTTCGACAAGCTGGTGGCCGAATCGGACATTGACCCGCAGAAGTGGCGCACCTTCAAGGAGATAACGCTCCTCCGCCCGATGGAGTTCTTCGACATGAAGGACGACATCAAGACCGTACCGCTACCCACCTCGCTCGTGGACGCGCTGAACCGTCTCTCGCTCTTCAACAAGAGCGCCTTCAACAAGACGATCATCGCGAACCTGATCGTGAGGTTCCTCAAGGAGAACCGTGACATCATCGAGCTTATCGAACAAACTAACAAGAACAAACGATGATTCTGCTCGGTGTTTTATCAGGTTATTCATGGGGTTCGTTCCTGACGTATCTGATCTTCATCGATATTGTCGTGCTCGCCATCTGCTTCGCCCTTGACAGGTTCGTGTGGTCAAGGGACAAGGGACAGACCAAGAACGACAGGAGGAATAAGAGGGATGAGGGCGAGGAGGAGGATGGCGTCGATTACCGCAAGCTCAACGAGTCCGTCGTGGACTACAACGAGGTGAAGGTGGTCGACGAGGATTCGGATGACGAAGGTGACGCCTATTCCGCTCCCTATGGTGGGGCGGCGCCCGCGGGCTCCGACTTGTCGGATGACCTCTTCGAGGGCGATGAGCCCCAGATGGCCGATCCGGACGGGGATGCGGACGATGACGGGGAACTGGACGTGGTAGGCATGGAGGACCCATCGGCCGGCGTGGCGGACGATGACGGGGATGAGAATGAAGGAACGGATGAGGATGACGTGGTTTTGGACGATGATGTGGAGACGAACAACAACCTCGCCTACGCGAGGTATCTGAACGATGACCCGAGCTGCCGGATCATATCGAGCGACGACTTCGACGAGGACGCGAGGGGTAACTTCGAGTATCTCCCCGACGAGGATGACGGCAGCGAGGAGGAGGATGACGACGACGAGCTGACGGATGTGTACATCCAGCAGGGGGACGGCGAACCTGTGCCGCTTGAGGACGATGACGAGGTTTTCGGGGAGGACGACGTGGATGTCCTCAATTCAGCTTACCCGAAGAATATTGATGATGAATTGGAGGATGCGCCTGGAGTTGACGATATGGACGATCCACAGGAAGAACCTATTTTTAACGATTAGAAAATATTTTGGGAAATATCCCAAAATAATAGCGAAAAAACTTTTTTATTACGAAAAAAGTTTGTAAATTTGTACCAATTAATTAATAAATAATACATAAGTATCATGAAAAGAATTTTAATGACGGCGTGCCTTGCGGGCAGCAGTTTGCTTGCTATGGCACAAGACAGCAAAATCAATCAGGGATTAACGAAGGCGACGGAACAGGTGTCCGGCATCTTCGACACGGCCACCAAGCTTCTCTACGCCGTGTGCGCCATCATGGCCATCATCGGTGCGTTCCATGTGTACAGCAAGTGGACATCGGGTGATCCGGACGTCACGAAGGCGGCTGCAGGATGGATCGGTGGTCTTATCTTTGTCGGAGTGGCTATCACGATCATTAGAGCCGTATTCCTCTAATGGCCGAGAACTTCTATAAGATCAACAAAGGAGTCGGGCGACCGCTCGACTTCTTTGGTCTGAAGAACTACTACATCCTGTACTTCATAGTCGGGATAGTCGTGGCTTTCCTGTCGTTCTTCGTCATCAGATTCATCAGTGAGGTGGTGAGTTACATCGTGGCGGGCACGATAGCGTTGGCATCGTACCTCGTCTCCAACTACCTGAACGCGAAGATGGGCGTGAACGGCATGGAGCACAAGCTGGCGATGCGCTCCTGCCCGGAAAGGGTGTCCCCCAAGAGGGCGAAGCAATTGGTCAGAAGAACAAACAAAAGCAAGTGACAATGAATTTCAACATCAGGGAAAATAGGATCGAATATTGTTATCCTCTGCTGGCGTACGAGGATGGCAGGTATCTCATATCGAAGAGCGGCGACGTGACGCGTCTCTTCGAGGCCGAGATGCCGCAGATATTCTCCTCATCGAACAGGGAGCTTTTCGCGTTCCATGACGCGTGGGTGCGCGCGCTGAACTGCCTGCCGACGTACAGCGTCGTGCACAAGCAGGATGTTTTCACGGAAAACCAGTACGTGGACACCACGCCCGATGACTCCTTCCTCCGTAAACTCTCCAGGCAACACTTCAACGGAAAGAAGTGTCTGACGCATAAATGCTATGTCTACGTGTCGCTGTCCACCGAGAAGAACCTGCGCAGCATGGCTTCCGGCAACCTGCTCCTGAGGAACAGGCTCCTTCCGCCGGAGGCGCTCGACAGGGGCAGGCTGGACAAGTTCAACGACAGCGTGGACCAGTTCAGGCAGATACTGCTGGATTCGGGCTTCCGCCTCAGGGAACTGAGCGAGGACGAGATATTCGGAGAGGAGGGCGGATTCGGACTGCTCGACAAATACATTTCCTTGAATTTTTCGGGAGGGGGAGAGGTGCTCAAGGACCTGCAGACGGAGGAGAACGACCTGAAGGTGGGCGACGATTACGTCAGCTGCTTCTCCATCGGGGATCTGGGCGACCTGCCCAGCGGAGTGTGTTCGGCCGTGCGCAACGAGGTGCTGTCCACCGACGTGAGCGAGGTGAGCAACTGCTACGTGAGCGACCTCTGCATGGGTCTGCCGTTCAACCACATCTACAACCAGTATTTCTTCATGGTCGATACCCAGAAAGTGTTGGCCGAACTCGAAAAGGAGGGGAAGAGGATGTCTTCCTTCTCCGCTATATCAAGGGAGAATGCGGTGAACTGTGAGTATAACACGGAGTTCCTCAACGAGGCGCATACATCGGGCAACAAGGTCGTGCATGCGGCGTTCAACCTGATGGCGTGGGACAGTAGCCACAAGCGTCTTCTCGCGAAGAACAGCCAGATAGCTTCCGCTTTGGCCCTGCTCGGTTGCGTGGCGCGCAAGTGCGAGGTCATCGTGCCGCACCTCTTCTGGGCCGGCATACCGGGCGCGGCGAGCAACTACCCCTCGACGATGAAGTTCCTCAGCTTCCTTCCGGAGGCGTGCTGCTTCATCAACTGCGAATCAAACTATAGGGATATATGCGGTGAGGACCGCAACGGCCTGAAACTGACGGACCGCCAATACGGCATACCCGTGATGGTGGACGTCAGCAACGAGCCAATGAGGCTCGGCCTTATCGACAACAAGAACAAGTTCGTGCTCGGATCCTCGGGTTCGGGTAAGTCCTTCTTCACGAACGTGATGGTGTCGCAGAAGTACATGAGCGGCGACCATATCGTCATCGTGGACGTGGGAGACTCCTACCAGACGCTCTGTAACCTGATCAGGGAGGAGAGCGGCGGTAAGGACGGCGTGTACTTCACCTACACGGAGGAGAAGCCGATCCGCTTCAATCCGTTCTACGTGGAGGATTACGTCTATCCGGAGGAGAAGGTCGTCAACCTGTGCGCTCTCATACAAGTGCTCTGGAAGAACGCCGACGAGAAGTTCAACTCTAACGAGACGACCCAGCTGCGCACCTGCATGGCGCAGTACATCAACACGATATGCTCCAACAGGAGCATATTCCCCTGCTTCGACACCTTCTACGAGTATCTGAGGGATGTCTATTCCCGTAAGATATCGGAGTCGAAGGTAAGGATCGAGAATTTCGACCTCGACAACATGCTGCAGGTCCTTGAACCGTACTATAAGGGCGGAACATACGATTTCCTGCTCAACGCGAGGGACAAGACCGATCTGCAAAGGAAACGTTTCGTCGTCTTCGAGCTGGACAACATCAAGGATAACCCTGTCATCTTCCCTGTCGTGACGCTCATCATTATGGATACCTTCATCACGAAGATGAGGTTCCTTGATCCTGGTGTAAGGAAGATGATACTTATAGAGGAGGCTTGGAAGGCCATCTCCAAGGCGGGTATGGCGGAGTTCATCAAGTACCTCTACAAGACGGTGCGTAAGCACAACGGCGAGGTGGCCGTCGTGACGCAGGAACCGGACGACCTGCTGGATAATCCCATCGTCAAGGACGCCATCATCAACTCGGCCGATGTGAAGATACTGCTCGATCTGAGCAAGTTCACGAACCGTTTCGATAAGATCAAGGAGGCGCTCGCCCTGTCCAACAAGGACGCGGCGCTCGCCCTGTCGGTGAACAAGATGACAAAACCTCCCTATAAGGAGGTGTTCATCTCCTTCAACGGCAAGTTCAGCTCCGTCTACAGGGTGGAGACCTCGTGGGGGGAGGCCCTCTCCTTCACTTCGAAGAAGGAGGAGAAGGGCGAAATATACGCTCTACAGCAAAAGACGGGTGGCAGCATGAGAAAAGCCATCTTGGAATATATGAAACTTAAAGGGAAAAAATCATGAGAAAGATTGTCATCACATTAACTCTTATGTTCGTCACCCTATCGAATTCGTTCGGTCAGGTGGCGGCGGTGTTCGATGAGCAGACATTCGCTCAGAGGGCGCTGAACTTCTTCAGGGAATTCAGCGAGACCGTCGAACAGGGCATGGACCAGGCCGAGCAGTTGGCGCTCGAATACAAGAAGTACGAGGAACGCACACAGAAGGTGAGGGACGAGGTGGCCGACATCGCCAAACTGACCAAGAAGATCATAGTCCTATATAAGGAGTTGGAGTATTGCCTCAATGACCTTGAGATGCTAAAGAAGGAGTTGGCGAGAAGCAACTACCTCTCCGTCGAGGAGAAGTACGAGCTCTTCTCCATGGGGAAGAACGTCTGCCAGAACCTTCTCGACAAGAAGGACCAGATAGACGAGACCGTCAAGGAGTGCAGGAACTATAGTTCCAACAAGACCGCCAAGGACAAGAAGGAGGACTTGGAGGACTTGATTGCTGAAATAAGGAATACGCGTAAAAAACTGATGGACCTGAAGGGGACGGCCATCAAGATAATCGCCGAGAAGAAAGCCCTTCTGGAGAATCAACTTGAATTACAAAGATGTTTTTCACTAAAATTGTTCTGATATGTTATTGGTAGTGGATTCTGTTTTTGATTACTACGCTGAAATAAACAGCAGCTTACAATTTAATTGGGTGCAGGAGGTGGCCGATCTTCTGAACTTCGATGCGATATCCGCCAAGTTGGGCGACGCCGTGGGATTCGCCCATACGCTGTGCGGGCTCTTCGCCCTTTTCTATATATGCGTCATCGTGTGGAAGTCGTGGGCGAACGGGAGCCAAATAGACTTGTACAAGTGTCTGAAGCCGTTCGTGATAGGGCTCTGCATCATGAATTTCTCCACGATAGTGGCGGGGGTGGACCTGATTGCGAAGGGAATGGGGTCCGTCACGCAGGAATTCGTGAATAAGTGTTCGGCCGAATCAAAGGAACAGTTTAACCAGTACGCCCAAAGCATTGTGAATGGTTCTTCAAAAAAAACGGCAGGTCAAACCACTTTGGACCAACAATCCGAAGTGAATAGCAACGATTACCTTGTGAAGCAAAAGGAAGACCTGGAGCAGGAGATTAGCGCGACTGAGACGAGGTCGTGGAGAGAGCAGATACTGGGTGGCTGGGATTTTGTAAAGGAACTTCCAGCCCGTCTCTACGCTTCCTTCGAGGGAGGATTAATCACACTTGTATCGGCCCTTGCCACTTTGGTGGCCTCCATCATTTCATGTTGCATCCTTTGCATGGGATTTATCGGTCGTTGCATCTTCTATGTGTTCGGACCCGTACTTTTCGCCATGGAGTTGATTCCGGGCATGGAGGGAAGGATCGCCGGATGGTTCAAGAAGTACTTCACATATTGTTTGTACCCTTGCATCATACAACTGGTCAACGGAGTGCTGATATTGCTGATGGTCGTGCTGGCGAAAGGATTCTCCGGCAATTCCGGTGTTGGACTCGGGGTGGCCGAATTCCATATCATCATAGGGATCATCGGGGCGTTCATGTTCATGAACGTGCCGTCCGTGGCTTCGCAGATCATGGACACGGCTTCCAACGGACTGGGTGCGGCTGGTTTGGTCCCTGTCACATATGTCGCAGGTAAAACGGGTAATGCCATCGCAACGACGGGATTCTCCGGCGTCAAAAGTGGTTTGACGGGAGGTTTGTCCCTTATGGCGGAAGGTGCTAAGAGTATGATCAAGAAAGGTAAGGATATGATGTCGTCGAGGAGGGGAGCCTCCAACTCTAACTATAAGGGAGGGGATAAGGAATGAAGTCGCTGAGAAATATGGAGAACGCCTTCTCGTTGGTGCGCGCCTGCTTCTTCACGGTCATAGCGTGCAACCTGCTGTCCGTGCTCTTCTGCTACGGATACACCAGGTGGTTCAACGCGAAACAGAACGAGCGCATATATGCCCTTGAGGGGGAAGTGCCGGTCATGATAGCGTTGGGCCAGAACGTGAAGGAGAATAGGGAGGCGGAGGCGAAGGCGCAGCTGACCGAGTTCCATAAACTCTTCTTCTCCATCGTACCGGATATGGAGGAGATAAAGTACAACATGAGGCAGGCGATGCTGATGTCCGATAACAGCGTATCGGAGGAGTTCGCCTTCCTGGATGATAACGGGTATTTCAGACAGATATGCGAGGCGCAGATACGATGCTCGTATAAGTGCGACAGCATACACATCGATTTCTCCGAGTACCCATACCCGGCGACGGTGTTCGGACGCACCTCGATCGTGCGTCCATCCGGATCCACCTTCCGTAGCCTTGTGACGTCATGCAGTCTGAGGAACGTGCTCCGCACGGATGAGATACCGCACGGTTACCTCATCGAGAACTTCAAGGTGGTCTCCAACAGCGATATCGACAACATTGACTCCCTTTTCAAATGATAGGATATGACGATGAACGATTATAAGAACGATTTGGCGAAGTATAAGGTAATTCTTATCGCGGCCACCATCCTCGCGACGGTGGTGAACATACTCGTCATTAAATCCTCCTTCGACAGCGCCGAGAAGGAGCGCAACGAGATATTCGTGGCGGATGCGCAGAACACGCTTCTGCTCGCCCTCTCCCGGAACATCAACACGAACAGGGGCAACGAGGCGAAGGCGGTGGTGAACAAGATGCACACGCATCTGTTCTACATGGCTCCGACGGCATCGGACATAGAGGGTGGCATAACGAAGGCGTGCAACCTCTCGGACGTGAGTGTGAAACAGTACTGCGACAAGCAGAGGGAGAGCGGTTGGTACAACCGGATGATGGCCGAGGGCATCAGCATGGAGTTCGTCACGGACAGCATAGTGCTGTACGACAGCGACAAACAAGGGTATGACTTCTTCGTGCGCCTCTACGGGAAAACGAGCGTGATAAGCTCCACTTCCATCGAATTCAAGAGTCTTGTGACCACCTGCTACGTGCAGGAGAGCGCAAGGACGGTGGAGAACCCGAACGGATACATCTGTTGCCTGTTCAACATAGAAAAGGCGGACAGGTTGAGACTCTTCAGACGTGAGAACAACCCAGCCGCTGACGCGGTGGGAAACGGAAATGAGTAACATTAAAAACGATAACGATATGGAAAACGAGGAGAACAAGGAATTGAACGAGCCTGCGGAGCGGACGGAGCAAGCGCAGGGGGAGAACAAGGTGATCGACGACATCCAGAACAGGATGAACTCGATGGAGGTCGGCAAGCGCAAAAGGATCATGATCCTTTTCATCGCGGTGTTCGTATTGCTTTCCTTCTTTAAAATGTCCACAGCCCTAAGAGGCTGCGCCTCGGACAAGGAGACCCAAATGGCCGACACCACGCAGGTGGTGAAGGGCGGGGCGGAGGATTCCGCCGCCATATTGCAGAAGGTGCTGGAGACTCCCATAGCGAAGGAGAGGAAGCGTGACCCTCAATTGGAGGAGTATATGGATAAACTGGTTGAAGACAACAACAAAGAAGAGGAAAATGGCAAAGAATAAGGCGAAACTGAAGATAGCCTGTCTGGGCGTGGTCGCCCTCAACGCCATCGCCATCGTCATATTCGTGGCGCTGGGCGGTGGGGAACCGCTCGATGACACCGGGAAGGTGGTCGAGGGGTTCAACGGCACGCTTCCCGACGCCAACGTGGAGAGCGTTAGCGACGATAGGATAGCGGCCGCGAGAAGGGAGGACGAACGACGCAAGAGGGAGGAGATGCTCGGCATGACCGGCTCATCCTTCCAGCTCCTTGAGGTGGAGGAGAAGAGGAAGGAGAAGGAGGAGAACTTCGATTCCCTGGCACAGAAGGTACAGGAGCAGACAAAGGAGGATCTGGAGCGACAGATGATGGCGATGCAGAACCCCGCTAACGTGGGCAATGTGCCGGACACCAACATGACCCGCCGAGAAAAAGAGAGGTTGGCCGAACGTGAAAAACGGAGGGCGGAGGCATACAGCAAGGTTCAGGAGATGTACGGTAAGGAGATCTTCCCGGACAAGGTGGAGAAGACTGAAGTCAAGAAGGTCGAACCAAAGAATGAACCGGTGGCGCAGAAGGAGGAGACTCCGGTAAAGAAGAAAACAGGGTTCAACAGCCTGAACACGAAGGGTCCGCAAGTGACGGGCAACAGCGTCAAGGCGGTGGTGCACGGCACGCACAAGAACCTAACGGTGAACAGTCCCGTCAAGCTTAGACTTCTGGAACCCCTGAAAATCGGGGATGTCACCATACCCCGCAACTCCTTCATATACGGTAAGGTCGCGTTCGCGGAGTCACGCCTGCTGATCAACATCGACAACGTGAGCTACCAGAACAGCGTGCTGCCGTTCAAGGGCGAGGTGGTCGACGCGGAGGACGGAAACAGGGGCATCTATGTTCCGGACAACGGTGTGGACGAAGCTATGAAGGAGAGTCAGGCGGGAGCGGTCAGCGAGACGCCATCCATCAACGCGAGGGGCGGTTCGGTCTCCGGACTCGCCACGAGGATCGCGGAGAGGACGGGAGGAGCGATAAAGAACGCCGTCGTGAAAAGCGTCGGCAAGAACAAGGTCTCCATCTCGGAGAACTACATGGTCAAAATTAGGTTGAGAGAAAAATAGATTATATGAAGAGAAAGGTATTTTTTATTGTATTCATGGCTTTCCACCTGTTATGCCTCGCGCAGAACGGTATCAAGCCAATCCGGTTCGTGATGAACGACAGGAAGTACATGTTCCTGCAGTTCCCGTCGGAGATCCGCTACGCGGACATGGGAAGCCAGGACCTCACGGCCGAGAAGTGCCAGAACACGGTCCTGAAGCTGAAGGCGGAGATTCCCTACTTCGACAAGACGAACCTAAGCGTGGTGACCACGGACGGTAAATACTACAGCTTCATCGTCGAGTATGACCCGGCACCTTCCTTCATCGCCGTCAGGATGGAGGGCGTGAAGGATACCATCGGGGTGAACAACGTGATCCCTTCCACCAACATCGAGGTCAGCGACCTCAATACGACGCATATCATCCTGCCCACCAAGGTGGTGGACATCGCCATCGGGCATGAGGAGGTGATAAGCGAGAAGGCGGAGGAGATCGACAACATAGTGAAGATTAAATCCGCCGTGGACGAGAACGAGGAGTTTTTCCAAACATCCGTGACGGTCGTGACGGCGGACGGCAACATCTACCCGATGGTGGTGGATTACGCGAAGAACCCGAAGAGGATGAGCATATCCTTCGCCAAGGACGGGAACGCCATGTTCCAGGGTGTGAACGTGAACGATGAGAACATGAGGAAGATGTCCGAATGGATCATCGAACGCGGGCAGTTCATCAACGACCTCGGGAACGAGGACTATAAGATGGTGTTCCAGCTATACAGTATCTTCACGGACCAGGACGTGATAGCCTTTCACCTGCGTGCGCACAACAGCAGTAAGATAGACTACGCCATCGACTTCGTGAAGGCTTACATCGCGGACAAGAAGATAACGAAGAAGACCGCCATGCAGGAGGAGGAGATATATCCCATCTACAGCTACTACAGCGATGCGGGCAGGGTCATACATGGAAGGGACGACATCGACATCGTGCTCTTCTATAAGAAGTTCACCATCCCACAGAAGAGGATTCTCTACTTTGAGCTGTTCGAGGAGAACGGCGGACGTCACATCAAGTTCACCGCTCCGAACAAGGCTATCATAAAAGCAAAGGTAATGGATAAAATAGAATAAAGCATATGAGAAAGAATTTAGCATTAATTATGATCGCGGTCGGACTACTGGGGTTGTCCGCCTGCGACAGCAGGGAGGACTGGTTTGACAAGAACGCCCCCCGGCCTGATTTGGTTGTGACCATCGGTGATAAGGTCGACACGTTGACCAGTTCCGATTCAAGAGTAATTGAGGTGGATCTGCATGTGATTACTTCAAGTGATAGGCGCCTAATTACAGATACCGTTGATTTTAAAATTAGCGGTTTCTCGGATGAGAAGGGAGTCCCTTTGAATGGTATATATCCTTTTTTCGATGAACAACATGGAAGTTCATCTGGGAGTCTTAACAATTCGGGAGATGGATATGAATATTATTGTGCAATTACTGGCGATATTTTCAATCTGAATGGCGTACGTAAGGAACTTAACTGTAAGATATATGCCCTATTATACAAATATTCATTTATCAATGATACATCCGCAAGAGTCGAAACATGTACGTCTAGATTCATGGTGGAAGATATATTCGAAGGGCAACATTACTATACTCTAAAGATTAACATCATCGGTGACATCCCTCCTACACCTGTCCTGAAGGTGCAGAGGCTCGACTACAACTACGAGTACAATCTCTCCCTTGAGGAGAGCTACGACCGGGACGGGAAGGTCTCCAAGTACGAGTGGTGCATAGACGGCAACATCGTGCCATATGATGTAAAGGATTATAGATTTGAGTTCAAAAATGGTGTATGGCAGTCGGGTCAGGCGGCATACGGTGGCAAGTACGTCAAGGCGACCACGATCAACAGTATCAACCACAATTTCCAGTCACCGGGGGAACATACGGTGTATTACCGCTGCATGGACAATCTGGGAGCATGGTCGATGTGGTACAGTCAAACGATTAACGTGGAGGAATGATTATGAAGAAGATAGCTATGATATTTTTGGCGCTGTTCTGCGCCATGGGATGCTGCAATGCGCAACTCGTGCATACGAAGGGTAAGATGGGTGTCGGCATCCGTGGAGGAGTAAGTACAAGGATGTTCTCCGGATGGAGGGGACATGACATAGGTCTGTTCTACCACTACTACACCAGCCCGCAGATGGGTATCGTCGTGGAGCTGGATCGGGAGAAGATGGAGTTCCTTCACAGCGACTTCAAGAACACGGTCCTCCTCGGCGTCGGCGGCGAATACGCGGTATGGAAGCCAACCAAGTGGATGATGATGGAGCTCAGCCTGCTGGGCAACGTGGGCTACGACGTGTGGGACTGCACCATCATGGACTGGAAGGAGGAACACTTCGTCTTCGGAGCGAACGGAGGCTTCGCCCTGGAGTTCTACCCGTGGCACTTCCTCTCCTTCATGCTCAAGGGCAGGCAATTCGCTCTCTTCGGACGTGGCGACAGCTATGTGAAGCCCGACATATCGCTGGGCGTGAAGGTTAACTGGTGATTTTTTAGGGAGGGGAGAAGTTTGTTATAAGTTAGCATATGGAAGACTCTGAAAGAGATATTATAGAGAAGAAAAGGGAACTGACGCAGTATCTCTTTGAGATGGGTGCGTTGTGGTCCTACAAGATAGATCTGGACACTATCATACCTGATAGGGAGTTGATAGAGAAAAGTCTGACTCATCTTGAGTTTGAGGAAATGTATCTTATATTCGACATCTTCCCTTATGAGAAGATTAGACAGGTATGGATAGACGAGATGGTTCCAAATGATCATTACTATGGCGTACTGAATAAATTGTTGGCTTACATGTTTTTCGGAGTCAAAGATTATAAAAAATTTAAGGAAGAAGTATGTGGAAAGATGGATTAACACAAAATACGTTAGAAGTCTTTGAAAGAATCTCCAAACTTGATTTTGTAAAAGACTTCCACTTGTGCGGGGGCACTGGCATCGCATTACAACTGAATCATAGATTCAGCGAGGACCTGGATTTTGAACTGCTCACCGTTCAGGGGAAGAGTGAGAAGGAGAAAAAAATGGATCGAGAAAAGATATTCGATGAGTTGAAGACAGAGTTCGGGAGTTTCTCCAAGGGGAAAACTATGACAGACGACCATTTCGATTGTACTGTAGGTGATGGTGTAAAATTATCTTTCTATAAACCAAGATACAAAGTCCCTGTATTGAACGAGGTTAACATATTAAACAATATAAAGACGGTTTCACTCCAGGATGCGCTTGGCATGAAATTATATGTCATCAATGTACGTAGTAAGTTCAGGGATTATTATGACATCTATTCCTTGTTAAAAGAAGGGTATTCATTGAAGGACGGAATACAGTATGCTTTGAGCTTCTCGAGGCATGACATATTATCAAAAAATCTCATGTCAAAACTCGTAATAAAAGAGGATTTCGATGGGATAGATGCGGAAGGACGGTATAGATTCGTCGATCTGAAGCCGAAATATGAAGCCGACCCTTCAAAAATATGTGCTTATATTGAAGCCGAACTGTCCAAAGTGGAGATAAAAAAAATAAGGATAGATAAAACAGCATACAAATCGATAGGCAGGCTGTTCTACGAGACATTCAAAAAACTTGATGACGACCAGCTTTGCTCTGTCTTGAAACAACTTCCTGAGTATAAGAAATCACTGTCTGAGGATGACAGAATGAGTTTCTTAATGAATCTTCTCTCCTTTGTTGGTGTTAAGGTGGTTCCTTACGAGTTCAATAATGGAGACATTTACGAGTTAAGAAAGAAAAAAGATATCGAGAGCTTATCGAGGATTGACGGTATTCTATCGGAATACGATTCATTCCATGCGATGAATTCTGATATAATGAAACAGAATGAGGCGATTAAAAGCATCCAGATGTTTCCTGATTCTTCAGTAAGGGAGACTCTCATTGCCAATTGTAATACTGCAATTGAGAGTTTAAGACAGAGACAGCAAAATCTTCGTTACTACCAGGAGTTTCTACGTGCGGAGAATGCGAAAGGGAAGTCAGTGAAACGGGAACCTCTCGATTTCTCCGAAGGAGAGGATGGAGCGTACGAGTCTAAAGGATGTAAGATTAAATAAAACATAGTAATAGATTCTATACGTCCATCTATCTGTCGAATTTATCTAACATTAAAATATTTGTGACCATGAATATAGTACCGGAGGAATTAAAGCCATATGTGGACTCTTTTAGGGGAGAAGGGAAGGAGCCGTCCATTAAGGATCTGCTCCAGTTATCCATCCATGATGATATCCGCATCAACCTGCTTCCAAAACGTTTGAAAAACCTTTTCAATGAATATGTTTATGCCAAGGAGGAGGAGTTGGAACTATGCTCTTCCTCTTTAGTTCACCCCGATGATAAGGAATCCGCAAGACAGTCCAGCAGACAGGCTTTCTCCGCCTTCAGCGACGAGATGCACAAGTGTCTTGGTATAAGTAAGGAACAGCAGACGAAAAGACGTCCGCTCGACTTCTCCGAAGGAGAGAATCAGAACATAGTGAGTGAAGAGAAGGGGAAATATCGTAAACTATAACTTTTCAATTATATCTAACATTAAAATATCAGTGATTATGAAAGTAGTACTTGCGGAAAAACCGTCCGTTGGCAAGGCGATAGCGGCCGTACTGGGCGCTAAAGCATCGAAGGACGGCTACATGGAGGGTAACGGCTACATCGTTACCTGGGCGTTCGGTCACCTCGTCGGGTTGGCCGAACCTGACCATTACCTCGGACATAAAGAGTGGAAGAAGGAAGACCTGCCGATCATTCCGGAGGAGTTCGTGTACGTGCCTCAGGTGGATGATTCGGGGGCGAGGAAGCAATACAACACGATAAAGAAGCTGTTCTGCGCAAAAGAGACGGATTGCGTCATCTGCGCGACGGATGCGGGACGGGAGGGCGAAGCCATCTTCCGTTACATATACGACAGCTTCGACTGCCGTAAACCGGTGAAGAGACTGTGGGTCTCATCACTGACCGACAAGGCGATCCGTGACGGGTTCAACGACTTGAAGCCGGGCGAGGATTATGACGACCTCTACGATAGCGCCAAGGCGAGGGGAGAGGCGGACTGGCTCGTCGGAGACAACGCCACACGCGCGCTGACGCTCGCCGTGGGCAACGCCGGACAGGTGTACTCGGTTGGCCGTGTGCAGACGCCCACGCTGGGCATGGTCTGCAAACGCTATCTGGAGAACAAGAACTTCGTCCCTGTCCCTTACTTCATGGTGAGGGTGAAGCTCCAGTCGAGCGGGAAGACGGAGTTCCTCGGCCTCTACCCCCAGCAACATAAGGAGAAGGCGGATGCCGAAGCCTTCATGGGGAAGATCCCCGGACTGCTCGTGGTCAAGGAGAAAAGGAAACAGGAGGTGAAGGAGAAGGCCCCACTGCCTTACGACATCACATCCATACAGGCGGACGCCAACAGGCGCCACAAGTTCAAGGCTCAGAAGACCCTCGACATCGTGCAGGCTCTGTATGAGGGCAAGAAGGTCACCTACCCCCGCACGGGTAGCCGCTATTTGGGTGAGGATATGATAGACGTGGTAGCCTCTTCGGTTGGCAAACTCTCCTCCCTGGGCTACACGCCCAACTTCGCGGAGTGCTGCAAGGGTATCACGCTGTCGGGCATGAACCGATCCTGCTTCGACTCGTCGAAGTTGACGGACCACCATGCCATCATACCGACATTCGAAAACGTGTCCGACGACGTGAAGGACTTCCCCTCGGGCAAGACATTCTCATCGGAGGACAGCCGTAAGATATACCGCATGATCACCATGCAACTCGTGATGTCGCTCCTTCCTGTCTGCGTGAAGGACAGGGTGACCTACCTCTTCGAGGAGGTGGATTCGGTCGCCTTGGCCGTGACTGGATCCACCATCAAATCCATAGGATGGAGGAAATTGTGCGAACAGGATAATGAAAAGGACGAGGAAGCGGAGGAGGAACAGAAGCTTCCGGACATGGACGAGGGCGCCATCTGCTCCGTACTGGGCAAAGAGGTGCTCCAGAAGGAGACGAAACGTCCTCCTCTACTGACTGAGGCGACCCTGCTGAAGATGATGGAGAGCGCCGGCAAGCTCATCGAGGATGACGCCGAACTCTCAAAGGCCATCAAGGACTGCGGGATCGGTACGCCTGCCACACGGGCGGCCGTGATAGAGAAACTGTTCGCACGTAAGTACATCGTGACGGAGAAGAACTCGCTGGTGCCCACCGAAGGCGGGCTGCAGCTCTATGAACTACTGAAAGACCACTCAATTTGCAACGTCTCCATGACGGGGGAATGGGAGAAGAAACTGAACGAGATGGCCGAAGGCAAGTTCGCCAAGGCGGACTTCAACCATGAGATAGAGGAATACACCAGGAATCTGACAACGGAACTGCTCACGGTCAAGAGCGGTTCCATCGCCTCCTCGGTGACCTCCGTGGGCAACTGCCCGGTGTGCGGCAAGCCACTGAAGACACACGGCCCGGTCGTGTATTGCAGCGGATGGAGGAAGGATGACGAGAAGAGCTGCCAGTTCAAGATATTCACGGAGGTGAGGGGAAAGAAACTGACGGAGAAGATGGTCAAGACCCTGCTTGCTGGAGGAACGACGGACATCATCAAGGGTTTCAAGAAGAAGGACGGAACGCCGTTCGACGCCGCCCTAACCCTCGACGAGAACCACAAACTGACCTTCTCCCTCCCTAAAAAGAAAGAACTGGAGCTTGCTTGCCCATTCTGTGGCAAGAAGCTTTTGGAAAGCGACAAGTCGTACTACTGCAGCGGCTACGGGCAGGAGGATGGCTCCTGCAAGTTCGGAGTGTCCAAGGAACGCGGAGGGGTGAAGATCACCCTGCAGATGCTGAAGGAGATACTTTCGCTCGAAGCAACCGGCAAGAGCTACGAGTTCAAAAGCAAGGAGGGGAAGAGGTTCACGGCGAAACTGAAGTACAACAAGGACGAAATGAAGCTGGAATACCTCTTCGAGGAACGGAAACGTGAGGCGACGGGCCTTAAATGCCCTCATTGCGGAGGGGACATCGTTGAGACTGACAAGTCGTTCGAATGTGTCACCCACGACTTCAAAAAAGAGGGTTCCTGCCAGTTCAGCCTCTGGAAGACGGTGGCTGGCAGGAAAGTCTCCGTCAAGGAGCTTGAGACGCTCCTCTCCGGAGGTGCGACTCGAACCCTCGAAGGCTTCAAGAGCAGTAGCGGGAAAGCCTTCTCGGCGAAACTGAAACTGGTGGACGATAAGATATCCTTCCTGTTCGACAAGAAATAGGGCTAACGAAAATGAAGAAAAGCCGATGAGATCCTCACCGGCTTTTCTTTTGGTTATAGGGCGTCAGTCCTCCCTGGACATCTTGTCGTGGGCGAGACGCCAAATCCGTTTGGCTGTCTTGTCGTCCGTGATGGAGCAGGTTTCTCTCCATGACTTGTAACCAATGCCGTAGTAGAGATCGTCGCAGGCGTTCTCGAAATCGGCCGCATACGCGCGGATAAGTTCTTTGTCATCCGCCAATGTTGTTGTATCGAATTTACTTTCAGTTTTCATAACATATGAATTTAAAGATGTTAAACATTATATTGAAGGGAATTCCCGGTAGGGAACTCCCTTTTAAGATTAGTCTTCGACGTATTTGAACTCGTGGATGTTCATCCAGAAGTCTTCGCCTTGCTCCTCGGCGTATTCGTCGATGGCGGCTTGGATCTCCTCCTCGGTTTCACCGCTGGCGTTGATGCCGAACTTGTCACGGAGGTAGTCGCAGGCGTCCTTGGCGTTCGAGAAGTATTCGTATACGTCGTCACTGTCCAAGAGGAACCGTTCCGGGAAGTAATCGCCCGTCATGTCGTTCGTGAAGAAGACGTCGCATCCGGGTTCCTCCTCGCGGTAGTAGACCTTAATGCTCGGGTACTTCTTCTCGATGCTTATCCTGAAGCCTTCCTGTTCGCACCAAGCCGTGTCTTGGTCGATGGTGAGCTTTCCTTCACCGTCGTAGTCGAAGTAGGTGATGGTGCCGCGGGTCCTCAGTCCGCGTTTGTCGAGGTAGTCGAAATCGACGCCCATCGATTCCAACAGCGAATAGATGGTTGTATCTCCGTTCGCCTCCAATAGTTGGTGTAACTCACTCACTTCCTTCGGATCACCTACACAGATGTAGGTTGTGCTGCATGTATTTGCCATAGTCGTCGTTTTATGGAAGTCCCCTTTCGGGGACCTCCTGGTTAATATTAGTTGTTTTCCTTGGCGAGATAAACCTTGGTTGCCGCATGAACCGTCTTGCTGTGCTTTTCTCCGTTCTTATCAACCCACTCTTCGGGTTTCATGAAGCCCTCCACCGTGACGAGGTTTCCTTTCTGGATAATCGTGAAGACCTTGTCGGCCTCCTCGTTCTTGCACCAGGTCTCGATGTCGAGTAGGGACGATACCCTTCTTTTATCTTCACCTGTCCCTTCAAGGCGTCCTATACTCAAGGCGAAGTGACATACGCTTGCTTTACCTAATGTACGGGGGTTAGACACTGCTACAATACCCGTTACTGCGAAATTGTTAGTTGCTTTCATAACATTTAAAATTTAAGAAGTTAAACAATCAATTTTTACGGTGCCCCAAAAGATCAGCAGGAGGCTGGCGGGCAAAGAGAACACCGGGAATACTCTTTTTTTTATGAGGGACGATGAAAAAAAGGAAGATTATCGGGAAGAGCCTATTTGCGGGCGTAGGGAAACGGAGCGGACCAGAAAACTGCGAACTATCTTTGCGACGGAAAAATATTGTGTATTGACTTCGCCCGAAAATTTGATGTGAAAGCGGCGGATGAAACAAGAAGCGGAGGGGTTGGCGTGTCCCACCCATTCGGGAAAATCGGGCAAGCGCACGGAAGCCTGACGGGAGCCATGGGACTGGAATATGAAGACTAAGGGTTCGGCCAGACATACGGGACCGCAAGGACGTCGACGGGGTCAATTCCCAAGACCATTTAGGAAACAACGGTGGAGGAGAAATACCAAGGTGGATAGAGTGGGGAACGGATTCGGAAAAGCCATGGTTCGCCTGTGGCATCATACCGCCACCGCCAAGGATTCACAACCCATCAGGAGGGAACCACTAAAGAAAGGGGCTAATACCGGCTTATGGCGATTATACCTGGAGCGACATCGATGTGACGCGAAGGTCATGGGGCGTGGAGCATACTTGTATGGACGGAAGGGATATGCTGTCATGGTTCGGAATGTGGGTCACCGGCCGACGGCCTATAATGCGGATCGGGTCAGGCTAAAAGCCGTATATTCGGTGAAAACAGGGATGGCATGGGATAGAGATGCCGTATTTGCGTGGTTTTGTGAAGCAAAAACACCCTAACACGGCAGAAATATCATTGGGGACACGAAAGAGGCTTACCTGTTTGAAAGCCCACACTTGACCATGGGGGACCCGCGAATCCCGCGCATGACGGACAACATTATCCGTCATCCCCGGATTCACGGAACCTTTGGGAGACGGAGGCGGATGCTTTCAGTATATCATTGCGTGATGTAATCAAGCGATTCGCGGCATTGGCCATCGCGCCTATCGAACGAGACAACCACGATGGTTTGTCCGAGCTCTTCGAGCGTCCTTCCAAGCCTTGCCTTCATCTTATCGGCAATCTCAATGGCCCTGTCGAGGTTCTTCGTCTTCAGAAGCCTCATTATCTTGGGGAGTCCAGGTTCGAACTCCGTCACTATCACATTGTAAGTTCTTGCTTCCATATCGCATTAGTTTAAAGAAGTTAAACAATCAATTTTTACGGTGCCCCAAAAGATCAGCAGGGAGCTGGCGGGCAAAGAGAACACCGGGAATACTCTTTTTT
>JBGVCG010000030.1:0-74367 GCA_045226255.1 Paludibacteraceae bacterium
AAACTCTCCGTTGTATGAATTGTTTTTTTTTTGTTTCCTAGCTCGGTGTCCGTATTATTCTGTCTGTGGAATTGTTGGAGCGCATATCCAATATGCGCCTGCCTCTTCCCTTGCATTTATGCATTTTCCTGCTGTCTCGATCAATTTCCTCAAAGATCTCTCTCTTCGTCCCCTTTGGCCTCCGCCCAAGGGGGCTTTTCGTTTCCGAAAGCGGGTGCAAAAGTACGGCCTTCCGCGCTTCCCGCCAAACTTTTCATCATCTTTTTTTGCCACTTTTTTACAACGCGCTGTGTTTCAGGGAGAAAAAATTTAGGGGATTTCGTACTCATCGCACATCACATCACAGACTCTCCAGAAGTGCGTTCAAAGTCCCCGCATAATCATCGTCAATCAAGACAATATTTTCCCTATTTGCCTCGCAGCCTTCCCTGAAAGACTGGTTATCTCGCTTCAAATCACAGGCGGACAATGAGCATGCCTCTAGCCTACTCTCCACCACAGACTCCATGCTTCGGATTACATCCAGATGGGCGTCAATGTAACGGTCCGTCATCACCAAACAGACATAACGGATGGAGGACAGATAACGCTCATCGAAGTCCTTCCGCCAATCAAAAGGGATGTAACAGCCTTCGACGATCAGGTCCTGACGGTTCTCGACCGCCGTCTTGACCATCTCACGGACCACAGGCCACAGATACTCCGTCAGCGCATCGTCGTCCTCTGGGGTAAGCCGGGTGTAACCGCTGCGTATCAGCCCCATCTTCAGGTGGTCGATGCAAAGATAGGGACACTTGTATTTCTCAAGCAACCGCTGGGCGAGCAAAGTTTTGCCCGTATGCGAGGCGCCTGATATCAGTATAATCATATACTAGTCTGAAATCGTTAAGACTTATGTGTCAGCTATGAAAGGAGCATGGAATCTCCTAATTCCTTTTCCACGCCCCGATGACTTCGCCGATATAAATCGTATGGATGCCGGCATTGGATTTGCCGTACCACTCCTTTGGAGTATTGTTTCGGAAGTCCTGCTCCGCCTGATGCCAAGCCGTCATGGTCTCACACTCAATGACCATGGAAGCCTCCTCGTAGTAAGGGGTTCCGTTCTCCGTATAGGCCACGTGCAGGTTAAGGGCAGCCGCCTTGTCTCCGTCACGACCGCTGTTGGACCCCATATATTTCCACACCTCCGGGTTATCGAACTGCATCACTGTGAAGCGAGGATATTTCTCCATGAATTCGTACGTATAGCGAGCGGGTGCCACATAGACAGTCACCGCCGGACGGTCATGTCCGAGGTAATTACCGATACCACCCCACCCGATTGTCATGGCGTTGCTCTGCGCCGTGTCGCCACAGCAGAGGATAAGGTTCTCCGTGAACCAGGTGAATCCGTTCTTCTCAAACGATTCCTGCACATTGAAAGGCGTCAATTCGCCTTGTCCCTCCGCTACAGCCTGGGGTTCCTCTGCCACTGGAGTGTTCGTCTCTTCTTGTTTCGGCTGGGCACAACCCACCATACACAGACTCAAAAAACCGATCATTAAATGTTTCATGGCACAAAAAATTTGAAGGCAGATGCTAAGATCCACCGTTTCATAAAATATTATCCGGGAATCAATTTACTTTAAATTTCACAACACAAAAATAGACATTTCCCCATAAATTCAAAGAAAAAAATCGCCGCAAAGAGTTTCCACCCATTTACGACGGTTTTCTTCCGAATCATTTAGCAGGCTCCCACTTGCAGCGCACAGGCGAAACGATGGCGCCCTCCTTCTTCAATTCAGCGAATGCCTTGTCCACCTCCTTGCGGTCCGCATTCAACGCCTTGGCCACATCACCTGCCGAAACAGGCTTGCCAGCCTCTTGCATAGCTTTTAACACTTGATCTTTCATTGTATCTTCATTAAATGATTATTACAAAGACAAAGATATCGAAATCAATTCATTCGACATAGGAACACACAAAAAAACATAGTCATTAGCCTCATTTCAGTCTCATTTACCGCACTAGACATATGGTATTTACTATTTAACCATTTACTAAAATACTATCCAATATTATTGTTTCTATGCAAAAGCATTATACCTTGCGACCAAAACGACCATCAAAGCTACTGCAAAGGCCATAGCCACCTCGAATAGATTGTTGACAACACTCATTGGATCATCGTCTTCGCCTATGCTCATTCTCTTTCACCGCTATTCTCTGACTCTGTCAAATCCTTGATTTCAAGACAACTTGTGAACAAAGGGAAAGCCATTAATGCAACGGCCATAAATCTAAAAATTCGTTTTGCGTTCATAATCAAATACTTTTAACTTTTTTATTTCGGGTGCAAAGGTAGAGGCGAACGCAGGTGTAGGCAATCCCTATATGTTAGGCATATTTGGGGGGAAGGGGTAGCTAAAAATGGGGAGGGAGGAAGGAGTATAGCTATTATCATTGTTTTATTTCTAGATGATGGACCCTAATAGCTTGCACATGTGTTATCCATTAGGTTTTCAACAGAGATATTGTTGCCGTTATCATCACTTTATGTGATTACAAAATCCACTACAGTTCCCCTTCATATCACAATGTTGCTATTCTTCTCATAAACAATATCTCGTCAGGAGCTAACACTCGATTCCCCCTTGTTAATTATCTATCATCTATCCATTTACTATACATTAACTAGCCTCAGAGTAGATGTTGTTCTTTGTAAATTTATTTCTTCAAAATCCTTGGCGGCCTTCTCTTGTACATCTACATCTTTTATCTCAAGTGAATTAGAAAGATATTTGAGCCTCCGTTTCTGTCTTTCAATAAGGTCAGACCATTTCATAACCCATACTTCAACCCGGCCACTTTTGCTGCGGAAATACAAGAAAGGATTATTTTCCTCACCTTTTATCTCATACTTTCCAGATTCACTTATATCAGAACTAACAAGTATTATCTTGAAGTTTACGTGTTGAGGTGTCTGGCCACTCTGTTCAATTTCCCGTGCGTATCGCATGGCTTGTGCTAATTCAACCGGACTAACTTTTACTTTGGGAGCCTTTAACTCAACAACCAAAACTTCCCTTTTATTACAATCAATGATCTTCTCACTATACATGAACAAGTCGGTTATTGATTTCGTGGATTTTTCTGCATTCTCATTGATATTGTCATCCTTTTTGGATGGTTTATATCTCATAATGTCATCTCGCAACTCTGTGAGATTCTTTTCCAAGCCTTTATCTGACAACAATTTGGTTGCATCATTGAACTCTTCTCCAAAAATCCACAACATCTTTTCCAGGAATTTATGAAGTTCCTTTCTTTCTTTCAAATGTTTGGAGATTTCCGAATAAGTTAGCTTCTCGATAAATTCAAGCTCTTCCATCTTCAAAGCAACTTTATCGGAAAAAGCGATGACATCTTCCAATTCAGTCCTATCCAGCAAGTCGTTAAACTGCTCGATAGTCTTTTTGTTGAGTTTTAGAATGCTTTTTAGTATCTTATCAAGTTCTCCGTTAGATATAGTCCTATCAATTAAAGGATATACAATTTCACGTAATCTGTTCTGTTCGTTCAGCAGATTATACTTGTCTTCTACAAGAAATGCTAATTTGTCGAATAATACGGTCTTTGATCTAGAAGAAGACTTCTCCTTATATGGGTAATAGTCATCCTTTTTTAGCTTATCGATGAAATTATCAAATTCAATGTTTTTTTCACGGAAGAACGCTGTTAATTGTTCTTTAATAAATGACTTGAAGGATTTCACCTCTTCATCCATCTCATCCAGAGCGATATTTCTATAAATATCTGTGGATAATGTTTCTGAAGATACATAAATAAACCATCCACCTATTTTGGGACTAAGCCATTCCGCATCGTATTCAAACCCTGATGCAATAGTTTGAATTCCCGCATTGTTTGTCGTTAAAAACACTTTCCTCTTCTCAATACCCTTGATATTAAAGAATTGGAATTGTATCTTATGTTGATTCCCCTTCTTGTCACTATATGGGATTGTTTTAATTATCGGTAAGTTAATAACATAATCCTTCGGCTCTATCTTCTTTTTGTTTATGAAGAAAAACAGGTCACGATTAAAAATCTTCAATGGGTATCGCTCAAAAATAGCGTCTGCGATATTGCATTGGAGCATTTTGTCGATGATTTTCTTTTTTGACTCTCGTTCCGTAACATCACTGTCATACAAGCCATCAATGGTCACTTTATAGTAAGTGGAGTGATTCATTCCCTCCAATATATCCTCTTGGGTCTCTATCTTTACCTCAGAAACATTGATGTTTTTCCCAAATGAATCAAACTTCAAAGGAATTACCGCTTTTGAAAAATTGTTTCTCCCTTGAGAAAAACCAACTGTCTCAATTTCGACAGACTTACCCAACTGAAAAGCCGCAAAACGGCCTATTCCTTTACCACCATCTTTGTTGTTGGTTCCGATATCCAATATTTTGTTGCCGAGATCATCTATATGAACACCATGGCCATCGTCTTTGATCACAATCTTCTTGATAACCAAAGGGCAAAATTCTTCTTCTGGTGTATAGTCTATATCCAGCCATATATTCTTAGCATCTGCCTGTATAGAATTATTGATTAATTCACACAAGGCAGCAAATGTACTTATATAATTTGCAAATAAGTCATTTACCAAACGAGAATTTGTTGTGAAAGTCCTTTCCATATTAAAACAACTCTATACTTAATTGATTTTACAAAGTACATACAAAAATACCAATAACACAGTCGGATTCATTGATGCCAAACTCTAGAGTACTATACTTCGGATCTTCATTGATTGGTTGTAACTCTATTTTTGTATGATACCAATTATCTTCTGTTACCACTTTCTCGCTGTGATATTTCTTGATGGTGTATTTCCCGTCATAATCAGCGTCAAACTCACTACATTGTGCCAACACAATCTCACCTTCTCTTGAACCAATCCTCCCATTTTGTCTTAAATACCACTCAAAGATGCAGAAATCGCCATTCTTGATTTTGGGGAACATTGAATCTCCTTTAGCATGAACTATAAAATGACGCTTGGGATCTGGAGTAAATCCGTTCCCTGTTGCATCTACCCAGCCTTCCTCTTCTGGAACCTCACCGTCCTCGAAATAACCACAGGCTGCTCGTAAAGTGTAGAGCGGAATACATCCTTCGTGATACTCATCATAGATAGTAATAATGTTTGACGATTCGGCATTCTGTTGGGGTGCTTCCAAACGTTGAGCGGTAAATTTTGCCACGTCTGTAATGGCAATTTTCTGCATGGCGGTTATCAATTCTTCCATAACAGACAAGTCGGGTTGCCCAACGGCTGTAGCAGGAAGGGAGATATACTTGTCTTTTACAACATTCCAACCACCTAGTTTGTTTTTGTAGGAATATATAGGCAAGTCGGTAACCTTGTTTATACAAGCTACCATAAAAAGATATTGTTTAGATGTGATCTCTGTCGTATCATATATCCACTTAATAGCGTATGCATCAGACAAAACTGTGAAGTCTCTTGACTGATAGTACGCCCTATAGACATCACTATTGGATGGAATCGAAATAACATTGTTCAGTATAGTGGCACCCTTTCGGGGAGCATAGTAATTCAACCCCTGATTCATAAAACTTGATGTGAGGCAAGGTAGTATGAACTCGTCAATTGGTTGCTGTGGTAGTTCTTTTGCCTTATAATTTAACTTAACAGTGCTTATTCTGTCAAACAAATCACCAACACGGAATTCCTGCCAACGTATATTCTTAAAGTTATGAAGAACAGAACGATCAACCTTTGAAAGTTGATAATCGTTGAGACCTGTGGCTAGTAAATATGCTTCGAGTTCGCGCAAACGCGAATTTTCGAGTTCGCGCATTAATTCTTCCATAAAAGCAAAATCTATCTTACCTTCGGATGTTTGTGGCAGCTGTATCTTGATATTGTCAAAAGTCTCATCTACATTACGCACAAGCACCTGCAACAATGCGTGCTTTTGCATATTCAATATAGTTTGGAAGAACAATTTTGCCCCATTTGGAATAGTAATCTTTGGGACAATCTTTCGGACGAATTGCCCTGCGTACCAAGGCTTATTACGATAAAAGAAGTCCATCTGAAGTAATCCAAGACTCCAAGTACCTGCAGGATTGATATTTTCTTTATTGACAAAGCCTGTTGTCTGCAAAACGCCTTGATTTAGCGAAGTACGTGTGACATAGTCATATTCTTCTCCAAGGGTTAGTCTGTCTGCATTGAAACTCAATGTACTTTGAATGTCAAAAAGATTGCCCAACCTGTATACACCCCACTTGATATCCTTTAGCCGTTTCTCAAGTGGGGCTAGAGTTTTCCCAAGCAGTCCTCCGTTTGGCCTTGATTTTTTATTAAATTCGAAACTTCCCATGAGAGATAGTCTGCTACAGTACGGCGAAAATCATCAATGGTAGGATGCTTGTCCACAGGTGCAGACTGGTTCCAGTCAGAACCATTCTGTGGGTCTATATGACCTTCATAGTAGTCTTGCGAACTGATATAGTGGAGTGCTGAACTGCCGTTGCGCACCAAATTAACAACTTCTTGATAACGTTCTCTGGCGTGATCTGTATCACGTAGGTTTACTGATGCTTTCTTTCGATTTGAACGGGTGTAGCCATCATTACTAAAGTCAATAAAACGTACAACATCACCCTTTTGGTGAGCTTCGCCAACACGAAATACGTAAATGTTGGTCTGAACAGAACTCTTGCCTATAAAAAGATCGATAGGCATTTTGATACTTGCCAGTAAAGTAGAATGTTCAAGTATTCTACGATTGTAATCAGCTGCTTTGCCACTTCCTGCTGAATTTTGGATGATGATGGCAGCATAGCCATGAGTCATCATAGAGAGCGCACGTTCTACAAATACCATTCCATTTCCTGCTGCTGAATATGGAGGGTTAAGGATGAATGCATCTGCAGGGAAAGAACGAGAAGTGTCACCAAATCCATAATTACCATTAAAATCCAAAAGAGAATCTTTATTCAAAATGTTTGAAGAACCATCACCCATTAGTATCATATTGAGGATGGCAAGCATATAGATATTCTCCAATATTTCAAGACCAAGTAACTGATTGGCTTTTATTTCTGCTTCTTTTATCAATAGCTTTTCTGGCGAATTGATATGTGCTTTGGCATCTGAAAGCATTTCGTTCATGGCAGCAACAAGCAAACCAGCACTGCCAGTAGCAAAGTCCCATACATAACTATTACGGTTAACATGGGCAAGACGTACCAAGAGAGTGGCAACATAGGAGGGGGTGAGAACAACATCGTTGAGCTTATCCTGTGTAAAGCCGAGCCAGTTGTACATTTCATTGAAAAGCCTACCCGTAAAATCTGTAGATAGTCCGATCTTATAATAGATACCAAGATCATCAATCACCTTGCAGAACACACGTTTAAGTTGACTTTCGCCATTAATTGGGCGATTAATATTGTCTGTTGTAAGTGTATTCTGTAGCGTACGGACAATAAGAGCTTGCTTATCATTAGGGATACTCTTTTCTGCGAGAAAGGCTTCAATTTTACGTACGATTATATCGCCGTCTCGGTTACGCTGCTCTGTGCTAGATTTGAGATCGTTTTTTTCCAAAGGTTTAACTTTTCCAGGAATACCAAGCGTTGCAATAATGGTAGCTGCAACAAGGTAAACACGTCCGCTCTCAGAAATACCTTTTTCGTTCTGGTAAATATCGTTGTTTAGTTTTATAAGACTGATGTTTATTTCTTGCTCGCGACGTTGTTTGAGTTTTTCTAGTTCGTCAGGGCTAAGGCTGAGATTATGCACTTGCTCGACGAACGTATCGAAATGTTGTGGTGCTAAGAAAGAAAGATCTGTAAAAACTCCAACTTGCTGTCCAATACCATAATTATTCTTGCCTACGTAATAGGCACCAATTTCATGATGTAATTCATCTGTGGCAGAATCGCGATAGCCAGTGATGCCAATTGCAATGATATGCTCATAAGTAGTATAGTGCAAAAGTGCATTAGCATAGTGAATAGCTCCATTGACTGCATACTGACTAATATTCTTGTATTCGGGCTGTCCCTTCGTGTTACGATTGGCCACCTGTCCTTCTGGATCAAGTTTCACAAGTTTATCCTTGTATCCCTTGTATTCAATAAGAACTGGCCAACGTTCCCCCATATTATCTTCTAATAAAAGATTACAGTCAGGACGGTTACCACCCGAGCCACCTTGTTTCGACTCGTATTCTTGCAGAGCATTTTTAATTTCTGCATTAGGTGCGTCCTGCTCGATATAGTAAGTAAGTTTGTATTGCTTTAGCCAGCCATGAGCAAGGTCAGCTATCTGTGGTTCTACTGATTGTGCCATTATATTTGTCTCTTTTTGTTCAGAATGGAATATTATGTTCTTTACAATATGCCTCTATCTCCTCGTCTGTTTCAAACACTTTGTCACAGATGGCGATTAGGGAATCACGAGCGATGTCTGAGTAATCTTTTGATGCAAGAAGCACCTTGGAGAGTTAATAGTCCAAGTGAACCCGCAGACTAGTCCTGCTGCTGTCTTACTCTTGTCGGAAGCAAGGTCCAACCACTGAGGGACAAACTTCTTGTTAAAGTCACGCCAGTTCTCGTATAGAGAATCCGAAAGATCCTGCATCACCTCGAACTCACTGCCAATGAATCCCTCTTGGCGGCACATCTTGGCAAACTTTCCACCCTTGCCCAACATTATGCGATTATACTGTTTCATATCATTTTTTTCTTTTTATTTCTTACGCTCTTCTTGGGGCTTCTTACCTTAGGCTTACCATCGGCTTGCCTTCTCGAACATCTCCCGAGGGTCTCGACTCTGTCTAAACTACGCCGATCCTAGGCCCTTGCTACGATAGTTTTATGTTATCATTTTGATTCCTGAGAAAGGAGATATTGTTTGTACTCTCTCACAAAGAGTTCTTTTAAATCAACTTCCAATAGATCTGCAATCTTTAATATACATGCAAGGTCTGGTTGTGAAGAGTTTGTACACCACTTGCTAACAGTCGAGGGATTAACACCGAGCTGCTCTGCCAGCCATTTGCTGGTACGTTTTTTCTCTACGAGAACCAATTTAATTCTGTTTACATCTTCCATGTTAATGTCGCAAATAAGCCATAAATATAGTGATTTATTTTCATTTTCTCCACGGATTTGGGAAATAAATGCAGAACAGAACACATTTTTTTGTTTTTCAGCTAAAAACAATGCATTTCACATCAATCCATCTCCTATCCCCAACCACACAAATTGTGAACGCGCGTGTTCACAATCTTGAAGAATTACAGCAACGATTATGTCCGCCGCAACATAGCATATTACAAGCAATTTCACTTGACATTTGACGGAATCATCAAAAAATAAATTCCCCCTAGAGAGCGGATGATATCACAAAAATGTGTACCTTTGCTATTATGAAGCATCTTGTAATTCGTAATCTAGGTCCACTGAAGGAAGCTGATATCGAGCTGAAGCGCATCAATGTCATTATCGGTCCGCAAAGTTCGGGCAAAAGTTGTGTGCTGAAGACAGCCTGCTACTGCACTTGGGTAGAAAAACGTATTGAGTTGACGCAGACGGCTGATTTCTTTGCTAAAGGCAACAATTTCCTTAATGAATTGGAACGCTTTCATAAGTTGAAAGGCTACATCAAAGACGATACATTTATCAGCTACGAATCCGACTACATGATGTTCTCCTACGACAATGCCACCAAAACATTCCTATTCAATTGGAAGAACGACCGATGGAATTATCGTCGATCAAAAGTAACATATATCCCGGCAGAGCGCAATCTGGTCGCCGCAATTCCCAACTGGTTTGAGGTGAAGTTCGCAGATGATAACATCCGTGATTTTATGGCCGATTGGGAAACCGCACGTCAGTCCACAACCCATAACTTGCCTGTATTAAACCTTGGTGTGTTATATCACTACGACGCCAACACAAAATCCGACAAAGTGCAGACAGCCGATGGCGTAACTCTCGATTTCACAAACACTTCGAGTGGACTCCAGTCGTTGATTCCAATGTTTGTACATTTGAATTATTTATCAACTGTTCAGATTGGGAAAAGTGCGAATTCAAGCGTTACTGGAAGCAAAGAAATAAATGACTTGGACAAAATAGTCTATGATTATTTCTGCCCATTGCTTGGGAAAAAAGTTGTCGAAGATGTTGGGAAAATGCGTTCTTTTGTGTTGGAAATAAATGGGGAGGTGTATTCTTTGCAAAAATCAGACATAAAAAAGATGGAAGATATCATTTCGCAATATGTTGTCACTGATCATTGCGACATCTTCCTCGAAGAACCCGAGGCCAATCTTTTCCCTCCAACACAGTCTAGCGTTGTAGAGTGGTTGCTTGCCATGACAACAGGTGAACAATCCAACAATCTATTTGTCGCCACCCATAGCCCATATATACTAAACTCGTTTTTGGAGAAAAAAAATATCCCTATGACTCTTTTATATACGAGAGTGTCGGATGGTCAAATGGTAATAAGGACCGCAACAGAGGAAGACATCCAAGGCATATACGATTTTGGTGTGGATGCCTTCTTTAATATAGAATCACTGGGATGATCGTATGGAGAAGAGAGATTGGCACATCGTACCTGAATGTTACATCGATACAAACCTTGTCGAATTTCTACTCGCATCCCATAGCGTGAACCATCAAAAGGGCTGTAATAATGTAGCCAAAATGATGATGGAGTCGAGTCTGAAAGATCAATTCTCTATTGGCGTTATCGACAACGACAAACGACAACATTCATACGTGAGCATGTTTGATGAGATTGCACATTCAAAGCATATTTCATTACTGAAACATCGTGAACGTCCTCATTACCTTGTGCGAATCACGCCTGCGATGGACCAGTTTATTATGGATTGCGCCACAGAGCAAAACATCAATTTGCAAGACTATGATTTGCCCTCTAAATTGGAAGAATTTACGAAGGTTACAAAGGATGTAAACGTAAAAAGCGATCGCCGGTTCAAATCTCTTTTCAAGGCACTTGATAGCTCTAAGGAGATGATATTGCTCCGCTCTGTGTTAAACTACCTGAACAACCATCAATATCAATGCAATATTGTAGAGCTTCAGAAATTATTCGAATAAACCCTCCCATCACTTCCCACTTTCCGAACTAACACCATTGGTGGTTGATTCCTTGGCTTCCCGCAGTTTCTTTTTAAGCGATGGACTATAGATGACGCGATATCCTTTAGGGGTGTTGGGTGATGACAGAATGAAATAGGCCATCAGAGATTTCTCCTTCTCCAATAGACGAAGTGCTTGCTTTGATCCCATAACCATGAATGCTGTGGCGTATGCATCTGCGGTCATGCAGTCTGTTGCGATCACCGTACTCGATAGTATGTCTTGCTGCACAGGGTAGCCTGTGTGCGGATCTATTGTGTGGGCATACTTTTTCCCGTCTTTGTAGTAGAACTTGCGATAATTGCCACTCGTCGCCACACCGCCTTGGGTGAGTAATAGCACATCTTGCGGTTCCCTATTGATGGAGAGAGAATCTTCTTCTGGCGTGTTGATGCCAATGTGCCATGGCTTACCTTTCGGATTATATCCATGAAGGGTAACCTCGCCTCCAATCTCAACCATGTAGTTGGTAATCCCCTTTTTTGCCAGCCATTTTCCGACAACATCGCAAGCGTAACCTTTGGCAATGCTTGATGCATCGAGAATAATCCGATTGTCCCCCTTCTTTAATTGTCCATCTTTGCCAATTTTTATTTTTTCATATCCCACAAAACTGAGTATGCTATCCACCATGGACTTCGTGACATTTTCACTGTGCTTATAACCAAAGCCCCACAAGTTCACCAAAGGGGCAACTGTCATATCAAAGGCTCCATCAGTTTCCTTGGAGATTACCATGCCACGATCCAATACTGTTCGCACGTGCTGATTCATGCGGACAGAAGTGTCATTGTTGTTGATTTGAGACAGAATGGATTCTTTGTTAAACATTGACAGTGAATTATCTATCTCTTGAAAAAGACCTTTGATGCTATCATGATAGTTCTCTTTGCCTTGATAGGTTATGTGGTATGAGGTATGAAAAGCTTCTCCTTCTATAAAAACATAGTTCTGGGCATCCGAAGAGACCCAGAACAATAAAAAACAAGTTAGTATGGCTAAACGATTCATTACTTGGCTGTATTTTCTTGCACGAAGAGTTTTATCGCTTTTTCACATTGCTCGTCATCGTTTTCCAATACACCTGCCGCTAACCAGTAGGCATATTTTCCTGTGCAATAATCTGATGCGCCCTCCTTGCTACTACCATAGCGGAATTCGATGTGGTAAGTGTCGGTTGGATTATCCGAGCGGAAGAAGAAATAAGCGAACTCGTCATCGTTGTCATCATCGCTTTTGTAGTAATGGAAGTCGTTGACCGCATCATAACCTACATTCGAATAGGTATGGGAGAATACTTCGTTGTCCTCCGCATCGATTCCCTTTATCCGTCTTCCTTCGAACACGAATTTGGAAACGCCTTGTAAGAAGTGACAGTTAAACTGCATGTTCTCTGAGAACCCATTAGAGCAATCTCCATACTTTGCCGTAGCCGCAGCTCCTGTCACCTCTCCCAACATTGAATTTTTCATATATGTTACAGTGGCTTCTGCACCCGCAGTGTCACCTGTGCCTTTTATGCATTCGTTGATCCAAAGGCTGTCCCATTTCGCATTGATCGCACCATCATTGCCAAAGAATTCCACGAATGTTCCTGCGATTTTCTCTTGCAACTCGGTAGCTTTACCCTCTTCGGAGATAGTGATGGATGAGGTTATCGATATGTATTTATCGCTGTTGAAGGTTACGGAGAAAGAGGTGCCTGATTCCACCTCGCCGTTGATGGTAAGGAATCCATCTGTGTAACTATAATCCTCCTCACCTAATGTTTGAGCGGAGCGTCCGGATCCTTTTTTCACGCTGGCAAGCGTATAGTTGGCATCTGATGGAATATTGTTGAAAACAATTGCCACGATTGGATTCGTGCCGGCGGGAGAAGCCCCCAAACTGAGTGATGCGGAATTTTGCCGTTTCACGTAAAGTTTGCAGTCTATGGATACATTGTCCATTCCCTTGAGCAGGTAAGTGATGTTGGTAATGGTCTTTCCTTGTAACCCTGCCGTATGTGTGTAGGCTGGACGGTTGCCATGAGGCTCAACGAACTCCTTCACACAGAATGCCATTTCCATTGTGTTTAGCCACAAGTTGTTCAAAGGTGTTAGCGCATATTTATGTCCGTTGCTGGTGCTGATAATCGCACCTTGTAATTTGGCGGAAGGAATGTCGTCTCGTGTGATCTCTCCACTTAATGAAATACCATAGTTTCCCCAAGTGAAAGTTCCTGCGTTAAGTGAGACGGTCACCCCATTCTTTGAAACGGGTTTGCTATTATAGGCACTGAAGGAACCATCTTCATTCAACAATTTGTATTCGGAAAACGTGCTGTCCTCTACAAATGTGAAACGTTTCTTTTCTTCGGAAGACAATTGCTTATATATTTTTTGCGGGATGGCCACGCTCACATCTTTTACGCCTAAAATTTGTTTCCCGTCTTCAGAAGATAAGCAGGCTGTAAACCTAGAAGCTTTTCCACTTGTGGCAGATGTGAAGACATCCACACCATCCGCTTCAAGGGATTCTGCGTCTTGGTATAATTCTCCGGCGTAGAATTCGCTCCATGTCATATCGGTTGTGGCAAAATGAAGAGTATCCGATTGTTGGATAGGATTGAACTCAATGTTTTTGACAGAGTCTTTTTCATAAGATACTTTAGAGCCGTCTTTGAAATTTACAGTAACGTTTTGGGCTTGCACCTGTGCGCCTATGAGACCACAGACTGCTAGTGTTATAATTTTATTCATACTCAAATTTATTTCGTTGAATTGTGGCTATTAATTGTATATTAAGTTTGTTATTTGTCTTTTTTCGAGGAGATTACCTTGAACGTTTTAGTTGCAGTCTTGACTAAGAACACCTTTACACGGTTTGTGTCAAATAAAATTTCAGCGCTTCCGACGTCGTTGGCTTTCCCTTGTGTGATGATCTGCCCGTTGATGTTATAAATGTAAATTTCTTCGCCTGGTTTTAAACCTCGTGCTTGTACTCCGCCATTGAAGGAAAACACTTCGCCATCGGATTTCACGTCGTTGATATCCGTTTCGTCTTTTCCATAAGAGAAAGATAAGTATTGGTCAATTGGATAGAATACTTTTTGGTCGTCTGTGTGGAGTATAACAGATTGACCCGAAAAAGAGACATCAGGATGGGAAGAAAGCAAGAAAGTCGTTGTTTCCCCATTGGCATTTGATACGATTAGTGTCTCCGAGGCCCACAATTGACTCGATGTGCAAAGCATCGCCGCAGCGAGAAAATGCGAAAAATGGTTATGCTTCATATTGTCAAAATTTAAAATTCGTGACAAAGGTAGAGGGATTGGAACGATGAAAAAATCCCATATAATGGCTATTAGATGAGGGTGATATAGCTATTGTAAAGGATTCTTTAAAAACTATACTTCACCTTTCCCCATACCTCCGAATTGTCCTTGTAGAGGGCGAACATTCCCGCATCGGCACGGAACCAGTCGTAGCCTAATGTGACGGAGATGTCGTCGGTGAGTTGGTAATCTGCATTGAAACGAATGAAGAAGGCCCCGTTGTTTGCACAGTCGATTCGTCCAAAGGCGCCAAGCTTCATCGTATTCCGCAACAGAGCCTTGCTGATATTGACGGTTGCCATACCCGTGTTATGGTAGTCGGACAACTTATCATCCCCCAAAATATGGGTATGGCAGTATTGCAGCATGAGCGTCCAATCATTGCCTGGATACCAATCCATGCCAATCAGTGAGACGAGGTCGTTTTCACGTTTGGCGGCTCCCATATAATTCTTTGGAGTGTGTAGCATATCCAAATAGGCGGCAGCTTCCGCTCGAATCACAAAATTGCCAACGGAGGCGGAAAGGTCAGCACCCAACATCGTCATCCTTCCATAATAGGCATCCACCGATATGAAACCCTCTGGCGTGATACCCGCCAAACTAAATGCGGGCGTCTTATTGTATGTGCGTAGGGCGCAAAAAGAAAAGTCCACACCGCTCAGATAGGCGGAGAAACGGGCACCATACTCGCTATGTGAGATTCTTTTCGATGGAGTGTGATGGTTCATCTCGCAACTCATTCCATTAAGTGATATGCCCCATGGATTTTTAGGATCAGTGGGTAGCTCGTAGTATTCTGGTACGGGGACAAAGATGACTTCCGTTTTCACGTTCACCCCTCCATAACTCAGACGAAGAGCATTGACGGGAATGCGTATGTCGTCGTAATCCTGCGCAAGGAATTCAGTGTAGTCCATGGGTGAGATGATGTCGGTGACTTGCAAGCCATCCGCCACCCCCCACGTGACAATCTGCCTTCCAACCTTAAGCCCCCACTTCTTGTGGCTATGTTCCAAGAACGCTTCCCTCAGGGAGAAACCCGATTGAGCAACAACGATAGGGTTATATACCGCATTGAGCGACACGAAACCAGACGAACTTCCCTTCTCCAGACCCGCCTCAAAGCGAGCGCGTGTACGACTCGACATATAGTCGTGGTCGTCACTCGCACGCATGGCATGGTAGGTGTCAATGAAACCTTTGTAATTGAATTTCAGTTTATTGTTATCCTCCTGTGCCCAAAGGAGAGCGGGGAGAAAAATCAGTAGCAATAACGTTTTTCTCATGACTGCTTATAATCCCTTTTCGAGTTGTGAGACAGTGAAGATATTATCACCTGTAGGCTGATCGTATTGATAATTTTTGAATCTCAGATCCGTCTCATGCTTGGTCTGCACATTTTTCATGTTCATGTGCCCGATGGTCCAATATCCGTCCACTTGCTTAACATCATCCGCAATCAGTTGTCGGTGCAGTTTCTCCAATTTATCATAGTACTCCACCTTCACAGGAATCAGGCAATCCTGACGTATCCAAGAGAGCCGTTTGGTATAGATGTCGCCCGATTTCTTAGGCACCGATTGCAGCACCCAACATTTGTGTCCATCCAAGGTCTCCTCTCGCAACAATGTGTGGGTATCCTCGTCCAGGTTACGGCGTCCCATATCATCGTAAGTGAAATCGGTTCCCATAAAGTAATCGGTTTTCGAAGAGGAGCCACTGATGCGGCGTGTCTTCTTCATGGCCGGCAGATAGAGCCATTTATCGTCGTCTTTATTGGCTTGGTCATAGTCCCACGTGAGGAATCCAGTCCCCTTCACATCCCCGGGATAGAGAAAGAACATGATCGTTTTACGGTCTTGCCCGTAATCCTTGGAATAGGATTTGAGCTCTCGCACGCGTTTGCTTCCGTTCTTGTTGATGAGGGTAAGGCTCATCTCGCAGTAGCGTGTGTCGCCATCCGGACGGTTATGTACTTTTTCTGCCACTTCTAATCCTGTTAATGTTTGTGCCATGATCGTTGCCGTAGCGAGCAGTCCGACCATCGTTGAAATCATCTTTTTCATATCGTCAGAGTTTTTAATTTGTTAATCAATAGTGTTATCATCAGTAGTGCTTTCTTTGCCAAACACCTTGAAGTGACGCATCACAACAGGTGATATGACTAAGTCCGCCACGAGGGCCGCTATCAGACCTGCGGAGGCCAAAATGCCAAGATCCACAAAATTATTGGCCGTTGAGGATGTGAACCCAAGGAAGGTGGAGACTAAGATTACGGTTGACATCACCACGGCGATACCGATGACACGGAACGTTCGTAAAATAGCATAGCGGTAATTGTGCTTACGGTCGAACTCGAGATGCGCATGGTTGATCACGTGGATGGTATCATCCACCGCCAGACCCAACACCATCGGAATCACAATGGCGGTCATCATATCGAGCGAGTAGCCGAACCAGCCCATCACACCACCCACGAAGATGATAGGCGCCAAATTCGGAATCATACCGATCAGGCCTAACTTAACGTTACCGAAGGCTAACATCAGCAAAAGACCCACTATCAGTACAGAGAGTAATAGAGACCACATCTGCCCACGCACCAGATATTGTTGCATGACAGTGAATTGAGGCACATTACCTACAGCTGACACTTGCGCATCAGGGAATAATTCAGTGGCGTATTGCTGTATATCGTTGATATCATTCTCCACCTCGGCGGAATTGTAGTTCTTCAGTTCCACTTGCAGACGCAATTTGCGATAGTCATAGTCAATCCAGTAGTTGGTCTCCGAGCCACCCGCATTTTCGTAGAGCAAAAGCAACTGAGCTATCATCTCACTGCTTTCTGGTATCTTGTAATACTCCTGCTTGTTTTCGTTGAGGGTGCGGTTCATATCCTTCAGAATCGGAAGGATAGAATAGTGACGCTTGGTGAGGTGATAGGTCTCACATCTCTTTTCAAGCATTTCAAGACGTTTCAGGACATCTGGGTCCTTGGCGGCATCTGGATTTTGTAGGGTGACAAGCACATCGTAGGTGTAGAGCGACCCCAACTCGGAATAGCCGATGTCCAACAACTTATCCACGTAGGGCACTTTGCGTCCCATGGTCTTCTCCACATCAAATGCTGGTTGGATGCGGTGTACGGCGGACACGCACACGACGGCAAGTATTCCTGAGACGATCATAATGGTGCGGCTATGCTTTAGAACCTTTTCGCCCAAGCGCTCAAACAATGCATCCGAACGACCCTCTATGGTCGACGAGAACGATTTCTTCAACCTGACATTTTTGCGTCCGATCGAATAGACCAGCGGAGTCACGATAAGGCATACCAAGAGAACCGACAAGATGCATAGGGATGAGTTGACGCCAATAGCCTTCATCGGCACAAGCTTCATCGCCACAAACGACAACATGGCGGCGATGGTGGTGATACCGGAAAAGAGCACAGGCCAACCCGTTTCCGTCATGGCTTCTACAATAGCCCTCCGACGCTCTCCATGCTGGAAGAGTTGCGTACGGAAGTAATTGTATATATGGATGTTATATGCAATCGATATGGCGAAACACAGCACTACCACAGAAAGGGTGGCCGATTGGTCGATATAAAGGCCCATCCAACCGATCCAACCGAAGGCCATGAGAATACTCATGATGGTTGTGACAATAGGCATCACCACACCTCGCAACGAGCGAGTCACAAGCGTCATCACCAAGATTCCGACGATGAGCACAATCATCATCACCATGCGCATCTGACCCTGTATATACTGCATTTTCTCGTATGACATGAAAGGCATGCCCGACACGGAAGGGTTCAGGCTCGCGTACTTCTCCTGCAAACATATCTGCTTCGCCTCCCGACCCGTGAGCATGTCGGGGGACTCATTGGTCTCCGCCTTCCATACCGAGTCTTCTGGGAAGGGTCGTAGTTTCACCACGATCCAAGACATGGTGCCATCCTTGGAGACAAGTCGCCTAGCCAATTCCGGCTTCGAATAAGCCCGCTGGCGGATAGCCTCCAGTCCTGCGGCATCGTCCGGAATTGAATCGGGCACGATTTGACCCAATTCCATACCCTCGTCCGTACCCGTCATGAATTCCAGGTCGGTAAGGGAGGTGATGCTCTCGGAATAGGAAAGGCTGTCCATCAGGTTTTGACTTAGTTCCCGAATCAGTTCGAGATTCTGTTTCGTGAATAGTCCGTTTTCATTTTTCACCAGGACGGAGACATAGTAGTCATTCCCGAATGTTGCTTTGAAATCATCTGTTTTCGCCAACATGGGGTCGCCCTCCACAAAGTAGCTATCCCACGAGGTTTCGAAGTAGATGCGTTTCAGTCCCATGACCGACACAATAAAGATTGCGGCAAAGACCAGTGCCGTCAACAGTCGGTGTTTCAGGTTCCACTCAGTCAGAGCGCGAAACCGTGAATTGATTTTTTCTATGTTCATAATCAGTTAAATTTTAATGTTTTATATATATTTTTTTATTACTCTCTGAATTATAATTGGTTATAGCTTCAAAAACGAACAAAATTCAGAATCGTTCACAAAAAAAAGAGACTCATTTCTGAGTCTCTTCCTGCTATGAAAACACAAAAAATAAACAACAATTGTTTATCTATCACAAGTGATTGTAAATCAATAATTTCCATCCGTTATTATGATAATTGACATATTCTATAAAGATTCGTTCCGCATCCTTTGCGCTTATTTTGTGCATAATGATCTCCTCGAGTAGGGTGAACAACTGCACAGCGTTTATATGGATGAAGAAGGGGGAGAAGTCCCATTTCAACGCAGGGTATATCTGCTTCATCGCATCCATATATTTCAGCATCATCTCGGTAGCTTCGTCGGTAAACTCTTCTTTGAAATTCGCCAACGAGGAACCTGCCGATTTGAACAGTAACAAATTCAGCAGATCCCTGTATTTCTGCATTATACAACTATATTCAGCTGCAGTCTTTTCAGCCATGCCTGGCATCCATTGCTGTGTGACATCAATGTTCTTTGGATTGTGGTAATTGTCGATTATTTCCTTGAACTCGTTGACCACAGGAGCGACGATGGAGCAAAAAAGGTCATCTTTGCTCACATAGTAATTGTAGATATTACTCAACCCGACGCCTGATTTTTCTGCGATCTCGCGCATCGATGTTTTCGCAAAACCCTTTTTGAGAAAGATTTTCTTTGCCTCTTTCTCAACACACTTTCCTATGTCGTCTTTTTTCCTTTGCATCCGCTCTGAACGTTGTACGTTTTTGAACACTGCAAAATTGCGTCTTCGCGGGAGAGTGTGCAATCCCTATTAGTTGTGTTTTCCCTCGACTGGAATCCTCAGTCTTGGGTATTTTAGCGATGAATTAGGCAAATATCGTTTTGTTTATTGTGTAAATTATAATAAAGATAAAAGGGGGAAAAGTCACATTGTGAAGCGTGACTTTTTCGTATCCTTTTCATCCCATCACCACATCCAGCACCATCATCATGGCAAAACCAAAGGCGAAACCTATTGTCCCGACATTGGAGTGATTCCCCTGCGACGCTTCAGGAATCAGCTCTTCGACCACCACGTAAAGCATCGCGCCTGCGGCAAAGGGAAGCAAATAGGGCATTACGGTTGTGATGGTCGAGGCAAGTAGGATGACCAACATTCCCCCGATTGGTTCGACCACACCGCTTAGACTGCCTATGGCAAACGATCTGAGACGACTGTTCCCCTCATTGCGGAGTGGCATGGAGATGATCGCACCTTCTGGAATGTTCTGGATGGCGATACCTATCGAGAGCGCTAACGCTCCTGCCATGCTAAATTCAGACGAGATGGTTCCCGCGATCGCTACGCCGACCGCCATTCCTTCCGGGAAATTATGAATCGTGACCGCCAACGCCAGCATCGTTGTCCGAGACAAGCGACTACGTGGACCTTCCTGCTCTCCTTTGAGATGGAGATGGGGCGTGATGTAGTCGATGAGAAGCAAGAAAGCGAATCCGCCCAACAGACCGATGGTCACCTGCCACACGTTGCCCATATCCATCGCAGGGATGATCAACGACCATACGGATGCCGCCACCATCACGCCTGAAGCGAAGCCCAGCAAAACCTTCTGTAACCGTTCGGGCAACTCGTTTTTCATGAAAAACACAAATGAGGAACCCAAAATCGTTCCCGCCAAAGGAATCAGCAGTGATGTTATTAACATATTCATATCGTTCTTGTTTTACGCTACAAACATACAATGTTTTTTATGCAACTGGATTGCATAATTTCATAATCTCACCCCATAAGTGTTCCCTTAACAAAAAACCCGGGAACGGTTTTGCGTCCCCATGCTTTTCCTGCTAAACGTATTATAGATTCTTTTTGGGCTATTACTTTTCGAAGCTATAAAAGAACGAAGGGAAACCCGTAACCGTTATCACCCTCGTCTCGATGGCCCCCGTTTTAGGGTCATACGTGCTGAATCCGTTGTATTCGTCGTTGGCGGATCCATAAACGATCTTGCCCTTGTGGATGCCCATGGCGATACCATGTCCATTGGAATGAGGCAGCCCGTCGATCACCTTTACGGTTTTATTGTAGAGGTCCACAATCACGGGAGCGCCTGTACGGGCGGTGTAAGTGTTGGTGTTGGTAGGGTCAAGTCCTATCGCATATCCGTAGGCATAGAGTTTGCCGTTGGATGTGTATTGGCACTTCGCCAAGATGTTGAGGTAGTCGCATGACAGGCCCTCCACTTGGGTGTTGGTGAGATTGAACGTGTAGCTTGGGTCGAAGTCTGTCTCGCCCTTCTTGATACGTGCGATACCTGCATCCAGTCCGGGGATGTATCCGAAAGAGCCTACACAGCTAATGTAGATATCACCGTTCTCATCCTCGAAGATGGACTGGTTGTCGATCGGACGGGTCGGTCCGCAGATACCGAGCGACGTGTTGCGGATCCGTTTGATGAAACTATCGTCCGACACATTGTACAGTGCCATCTCGATAGCGTTCTCCACAGGCATCCATTGCGAGTTATATTGCTCCAAGGCCACGAAGAGAATGTTATCACGGATATACATCGCCCCCGGATAGGCGGAGACACCCTCGTTGTGGAGAGAGGAGAGGTCAATCCTAGAGATCTCCTTCATCGTGGACGGATTGAAGGCGATGATCAGGTCTAGGCTTTGGCAACACACGTAAGCCTTCTCGGAGCTTGCCTCCACCACGATCGCCGCACTCGAATTGGCAGGAAGCGTCATCGAGCCCTTGAGCTCAAGCTGCTGCGAACCATTGAGGACGTAACGCTTCAGTTTCAGTTCCGTTCCACCCATATAATCAGGGAAGACATAGATGTTGCCGCTTGGACAGACACATGGATAGGAGCCGAATCCGAGCGGTAAAGCGTTCTTGTTGTCGTAGTTGACGCCACCGCTGAAAGTGCTTATAGCCTGCAAATAACCGCTTCCGCTATCACCGGACGGGTTGGTGACCGTCGTGGAGAAAAGGATTTTCCCTGATGCGGAGAGCGAATCGTCTTCATCTTCTTTATCACACGCAGTAAATAGACTCGCAAAGGCTAATGATAATAATAAATACTTGGTTTTCATTTGTTTAATAATTATTATTTATAAAAATTCTAATTCATTTGTCATTGTATTGGCGTCCCAATCACTTCATCACATACCGCACCTTGAAAGCGAAGTTCCTGCCTGGAAGAGGGCGGTTGAGGTCTGAATAAACTTTTTGGTCGGTCAGGTTCTTCACCTTAAAGGAGAGCGTCCAACTATCCCGTTTGAAGCTATGCTCGATTCCCGCGTCGAAAGTGAGGGAGGTAGGAATCTTCCTATCCTGATACTTGCTCATCTCGAAATCGTAGAAGTATTCGTGGATGTAAGAAGCGTCCACTAAGAAGCGGCTGTTTTGATTCTCCCCGCCAAACAGATTCTCCTTGTGTAGTTCGAGCCCCAAATTGGCAAGCAAATAAGGGATATTAGGCATCCGCTTATTGTAGGTCGGATTGGGTGCGGAGGAACCGGTTTCATATTCACGCTTGTCACGGAGGTCCTGATAGGTGGCATTAGCGTAGAGGTAGAGCGCACGGGCGACATCCCCCTTGAACTCGAACTCGACACCCTTGGAGCGCACGGTTCCAAAATTAGCGTAACGGGCCATGGAAGGAATCATATCCGCCTGGTAACGGATCATGTCCTGCAGTTCGTTGAGGAAATAATTACCCTCAATCTCTATGAATCCATACTTATGGTTACGACGATAGAGCAGTCCTGCATTGAGTCCGTTGCAACGCTCCGGTCTGAGGTCTGTGGCAGGGAGGATTGAGTAACCGTTGCCCGCCAGCTCCTCCGACGTAGGGATCCTCACCTCCGAACTGAAGGAGGCCTTCGCTAAGAAATGTTTGGTTAACTTATAGCGCAACGATTCACTTCCGCCCCAATAGTTGCGGTTCAGACTAATCTCCTTCGGTTTGTTGAGGAAGGTATACTCCAACACCTTGGTATCGGAAGAGAAGTTAAAGTTCTTGATGGTGGTGGCGCTCATGAATTTACCATCAAAGAGCGTCAGGTCATACGAGAAGCCCACGGTGAAGCTGGACATCTGGCTCGGGAAGTTCGTCTGGTAGCCGAATGAGAGGTCCATCAACTCATTCTCAGGCTTTTGCCTTGTATGGGTGGCATAGAGGTTGAGGTTGAAGGTGCTATGCTTGTTCAAAAGATAATTCAGATTCAGTTTGGAGGTGAAATCGTGCGTTCGGTTGTCCGAGTCGGAAGCATAGTTGCCTTGTTCCCCGCCATAAGCGGAGACTGCGTTGTAGCGATTGCCGTCCCAGTCATAGCGGTACTTGGCGGCATCATAGAGCCCGTTTTGTCCGTAGCTGTAGCAGGCGTCGAAATCGAAGTCGAGACCGTCGAACAGGAAGTTGTCCCGCTTGAGCGTGATGGCGCCGATTCCAGCCTGTCCATGCGTGTACGCCTCACGGATATCGAAGTCGATGCCTTGGATCTGTGCGTTCGTGGCCGTGTAGACGAGCTCCATTTTAGCCTCGTCGAAGTACCATTTCGTAGCCTTGAGCGAACCACCGATCATGGCTTTCTTAAAACGGTCGTGATCACGTTTCACAACACGATTGTCCAAGTTGGGCAGCTCCATCTCATAGTCGTTGTCGGAATAGGTGAGCACACCGCCCAAGCCAAACTGCAGACCCGTTTTGTAGTTGTTTCGTTTGAAGGCGGAGTTCAACTTATGCGTATTGAAGGAAGCTATCTCATAGCTAGCGTCCAAGTATACGGGCGGGTATTCCTTGGTGACGACGTTCACCGCACCCCCTAAGGCGGAGCCTCCGAAGCGGTAAGGCACAATTCCCTTGTAAACCTCTATGCGTTCGATCATGTCGGTCGGCACGTCGTTCAGCGACATATAATCGCTCAATTGTCCGATGGCGGCCTCATCGATGTAAATGCCCATGCGTTTTCCTTCCAAACCACGCACCGAGATCCTCGAAGCGCTACCCACACCACCCGTGTTGCGCACGGTGATGCCTGTCGTGCGGGCCAAGGCATCGTTGATGTTGGTGGTAGTACCCTCCAACTGTTTGATGGAGAGGACCGACACTGGCATGGTGGCCTCACGCATCTCACGTATTTCGTTGCGTCCCACGATTGTCACTTCATCCAATTCGATGTCGGGCATATCGCTGACCTCCTCTTGCGCATAAGCGTTCGCAACCCCCAACAACATCATCATCGCAATCAACCTTTTACTTGTTTTCCGTCGATAATCCATTTCTCTTTTCCTTTCCCTTTTTGTTCTTTGCCAACTGATTATTTATCTGTTTGTTCTGTGCTTTTTAAATAGTGCTGTGGATATACTGCCCAATACCATTATCATGGCGGATTATTTTTCCTCTTTATAGTTTCTCATCTCATTGCGAGAGAAGAGGAAGAGATAAATACCCGCCACGATCATCACTGGATGAATCATCAATTGCACAGGATTGAACTCAGCGAAGAGTTCCGACGCATGCAGGATATTGAAAACCATCATTAAGGTGGCAAGCGCCAGGTTGATGAGACGCATCGTCTTGTTCGAGCGGTACTGCATGCATAAAAGTCCGCACATCGGCACAAGGAATGATAGGCAAATCATGAAGGAGACCATTCCCACGGAGACTTCACCCGTTGCATCGGGCATTGCGATGCTCGCTCCCCAAAAGGCTGGCAATACGTCAGCCAACATGTGCATGGCGAAACCCACCATGATCACTACCCACATAAAAGACACTTTGCTTATGTTTCTTTCCATAACTTTTTTATTTAATGGTTAATTGTTAAAATTCATCTGGATGGTTTTTGCTTTCTGCGGAAAACAAAAACCAATGATTCCACGTATTGGATCGACTATTATCTTGCCGACCCTTGCTTGTATTTGTCAAGCAACCCCTTGCTTCCCTGTATGTCCTTGAATAACTTGTTTAAGAGCACCAATGCTGTTGGTTATTATGGTCACCTTAATTCCGCTGCTCTATTTTTTAGGATACGCTCTGCCAATCGCATGGCGAATATAGATGCAGGAATAGTCAGAAGCAGTACGAATATCATCATCGGGGTGTTTTCGATCACCAGTTTCATCAGTTGGTCATATCCTGCTGGCATTTCTTCTACCGCGGCCGCTAGTGAACCTTCTGTGTCAGTCCACCAATGAGCAGTGTATGCGAAGAAAGAATAGGCAAATGGAATGAAACTCCAGCGAACACCTTTCAGGGTATCGTATTTACAGCAGTATCTGATTATTTCAGCAAATGCCGTCAGAAGGACTATACTTATCGTGAAGAAAGTGTCTGCTTCACCCGTTGCCAAGCCCATGATAAGGATAAATCCGTTGAGGATGGTTGCCACTCCGAAACTGCGGATTATGGTTGATGCCTGAAGATAGATTAGTGCGGAAATTAGAGGTAAAACTGCGCCAATATATGCATAGCACATTGGGTGTATCAATCCGCTTGACGCTCCAATTATGAATAGAGCCAAGTAGGCGATAGCTAAAAAAATTATCTTAATTGCTGATTTCATTTTGTTTATATTTTAAGTTTATCTATTCTCATGCGTTTGCATATTGATATTTTTTATTGGCGAATGCTGATTTGCCGTAGTCGCTACCCATTGAATATCAACAACTTTCGACATCACGCCACCTCTTTTTTTTCAAGCATAAAAGTAGATTGTTCCATTTTCTCGGGAAATCACTATAAATACTGATTTTCTGTCGGGCAATCGCCATATATAGGTGCACAGTGATGGATTGTAAGTTTTATGGCCGAAAAATGTGTAATCTGTTAATATGGATGTATCGGAAATAAACAATTGTATTTTTAACACTTTTTGATTAAACATTTACGGTCCATTGGTATTTGTGACTCAACAAATTTCGTAACTTGCCATTGGTTATCGGTGAGGTTGAATGGATATTTTTCGTTCACCGAAAATGAAAAATTTATTTGATATGAAAAAAGAAGAAATTGGATTCGTCCGTGTCGCCAGCGCCATCCCCGTGGTGGAGATCGCCAACCCCAAGGTGAATGCTGACAGAATCATCGCGTTGATAGAGCAAGCCGCTCGTGAGAATGTGAAGATCGTATGTTTCCCTGAATTGTGTCTTACAGGCTACACCTGCGCCGACCTGTTTTACCAACGGACGTTGATCGAGGAGACGAAGAGGGAACTTTGCAGGGTAAATGAAGCGGCATGCAAAAATGGTCTCTATGCTCTTGTAGGAGCGCCATGCTATCGTGACGGCAAGCTTTACAACGCAGCTTTTGTGGCTGGTTCAGGCGACCAATTCCTTCATACGGAGGTGGATAAACAGTATCTGCCGAGCAATAATGAGTTTTACGAGAAACGCTGGTTCACGCCTGGATTTGGAGAGAAGAGGCGCATTTTTGAGGTCGACGGAGTAAAGTTCGGCATAGAGATTTGCGAAGACTTGTGGATGCCGGCATCTCCAAGCGACGAACTATGTCTGGCTGGCGCGGAAATCATCTTCAACCTCTCTGCCAGCGATGAACTGATCGGCAAGGAGGCTTACCGCCGCCAATTGGTAAAGCAGAAGTCCGCGACGAATGTATGCGCATACATCTATACCGGTTCAGGGTTTGGCGAAAGCAGCACCGACCTTGTCTTCTCCGGCACTGCGATCATTGCTGAAAACGGCAGTATGTTGGCGACCTCCGAAAGGTTCTCCTTCAAGGAGCAACTCACCATCGCCGACATCGATGTTCAGCGATTACAGGCTGACCGCCTACGCAACTCCGCTTTCATCATCGGTAATCAGAACCCTAATAAGAAGAATGATTTTGAAATCACCACACTCAGTGACCTTGGTGAGAACAAGATATATTGCACTCCGTCAGATGTGACCCGCACCTTCGCACCTCATCCGTTCGTACCGCCAGAGGAGGAGATGCAGACCCGTTGCAACGAAATCTTCTCCATCCAGGTGGGTGGATTGGCAACTCGCTTGTTCCACACGGGCATCAAAAAAGCGGTTATCGGAATCAGCGGAGGTCTAGACTCTACCCTAGCCCTGCTTGTGATGGTGAAGACGTTCGATAAGCTAGGCCTTCCGCGCGAAAACATCGTCGGTATAACGATGCCTGGCTTCGGCACCACCGGTCGCACCCACTCTAATTCACTCAACATGATGAAGAGCCTAGGCGTCTCTATCAAGGAGGTGGACATCAAGCCAGCCTGCCTGCAACATCTGAAAGACATTGACCATGACCTCTCCGTCCTTGATGTCAGCTACGAGAATACGCAGGCCCGCGAGCGGACGCAGATATTGATGGATTATGCCAATAAGATCGGTGGATTGGTGGTCGGAACAGGTGATTTGTCGGAGCTGGTGCTGGGTTGGGCGACCTACAACGGCGACCACATGAGCATGTATGCCGTCAACACGTCGATTCCCAAGACATTGGTGAGATATCTGGTGAAATATGCCGCCCTATATGAGATGGACGAGGCCGCCAAGGAGACGTTGTTGGATGTCTGCGATACTCCTGTCAGTCCAGAACTGCTTCCTGCCGACGACAAAGGAGAGATTGCGCAAAAGACAGAGGATTTGGTCGGTCCTTATGAACTTCACGATTTCTTCATCTACTACACCCTTCGCTTCGGATTCTCGCCGACAAAGATCTTCTTCATGGCCCACAAGGCATTCGAAGGCAAATATGACGATGCTACGATATTGAAGTGGATGCGCACGTTCTACTGGCGCTTCTTCGCGCAACAGTTCAAACGGAGTTGTATGCCGGACGGACCGAAGGTCGGAAGCGTCAACCTCTCCCCTCGTGGAGACTGGAGAATGCCGAGTGATGCCAGCAGCAAAATCTGGATTGAAGAGGTGGAACAGCTGACGGAAATGGCGAAGAACAGGAATTGGATCGCTGAGAAATCATAAAACGAGTTCCTCTTTTTTCACGAACCGAGTTCCCTCATCCTTGGCCATATTATCTTGAACAGAAAATATTCTAATGCTGTAACCAGAGCCGATAACACCAAGGCGATAAGCGTTTTGATGACGTAAAGATAGTTATCGTTGTGAATTTGCCAATATAGATCTCCTATATAATATGATGCCCTGACAAAATCCTTTTGTTGTACCTCCACAGGCAGTTCGGCGAGAGATGACACCTCTGTGACATTGGCTTGTTGATCAACGAATAAATAAGAACTATCAGCGGACAAGACAACATACTGGTCGTATGCGGCTATCGAGTCGATACGATACGAACATTTATCATTTGTATATGTCTCATAGTCGGAGTCACTTGTTGTAAACTTTCCGTATGGGGTAGACACATCGAAATCTGTATTAAAAATAAAGGACCTGTCATGAATACCAAACCAACTCTCAACGGCTTCAACACTAAAAAAGTAAATAATCTGGGAATTAAAGACTAGCAGGAAAGCAATGCCAACGTTTCGTTTAATGTGTTCAACCCCTTTGATTTTGGAGATCACATAGGTTATCACAGCACCAAACGTCGGCAAGATACACAAATACAATAACAAAAAAATTACAAACATGATTATCTAATCATAAAATTCCTTGGAGCGAAATCCTATTTATGACAAAAACGGCACAAGTGGCGCTTTTATTATTCGCCAAGGGATTATTCACCAAGGGGGATCACTCCTCATCCGCCAAGCGCTCCTTCAACCGTTGATACTCCTCCAGCAAATTCCATAGTCCGTCTTCACTGAGCACTCCACGCTTGAGGTCGGCCGGCAACTTGCCCTTTTCGTCGGCCTCGAAATCAGTGCGCCATGCGGTGTTGTAATACTTCTCCAGTTTGGCGATGGCAGGTTGCAAGGCGAGAAAATCATCGACCGCCTGCTCCAATCGACGGATCACCTCGTTGCTTTGGTCAAAGAGGCTCTCCATCTGTTCAATACGTTCTTTCCGTGTCATATCCGATTGATGTTTATAACACAAAGATATAAATTCTTGGGAGACACGACATGGGCACGAACAATAGATTCAACACACCGCACAGAAATTCAATATCTCAAAAAAGGAAGAGGCCCCTCCGACAAGACGAGCCTCTTCCCCTCCCACGAAAATCCGCAGGTACAATGAGCGAATGAAGAATATGTCTATTCGTTCCTCGCAAATTCTCCAAACATACTATTCTTCCCCAAAGCATCATTCACCTTGGAATAAGCTTCATCATTCATGTCCAGGTAAAGGGTATTGGAAGGGAGTTCCACCCTAAATTTCCACGCCTCACCATGCGTATAGGTCGTATCAAGAGGAGTATTGCCGATGTAACTGCCCGACACCTCCCTCACGCATGTCTTCGGATAGATTACCAACTCATCTTCAGCGTCAACAGCCCATGTGAAAGTGAAATTCGAATGTACCGTCTCTTCTTTATAGTAGCCGCCATTCAAATCCGCTTGCTGATGTGAAAAATAATTCGAGTCATAGCAAGAGAAATATATAGTACCTGTATGGTCCGCTAAAAATTTGACACTAAGATAGCTGTCCCTATAATAAATGGATGAAGAGACGCGCCAGTTACCAACAAGGGCACTTTCCAACGCATATTTCACGCCGTCATTCGCCGTTGTCGTGTCCGTGTTCACCACCGTAGTATCCAAATCCGTTGTATTTGTCGTGTCCGTGTTGTTCACTACGTCTTCCGGTGCATTCTTCGGACCGTTCTCCAACTCGTCATCATCTCCACATGAAGAGACAAGACCACCCATAAACACACACAAACCCAATAAAAGCATTGTCCTTTTCATAAGCACTACCTCCTAAAAATTGATTGATAACAATATTCACTTTTCATAAACACACATATTCAAATATACGTTTTATTATCTAAAAAAGCAAAATTATTTTACAAAAAATAAATCAACGACTCGCTATTCCATGCGAAAACTTGCGGATGTGGCCGCTCCGATATACCTTTGCAATATAGGCGACGGCAAAAAATACAATCGAAAATATGTCTTTCGCCATACGAATCAACAACGACAACATGAACATACTGATCATCAATGGCAGTCCCCGCAAGAAGGGACTTATATCACAGATGCTGGGCATCATGCAAGACGAGGCGCTGGCGAACAACATGACAGTGGAGACGATCAACATCATGGACCTCGAAATGAAGCCCTGCATCGGCTGCATGGTCTGCCGAACCAAGGAGAAATGCGTGCTGCCGGAGGATGACACGCTGAAGGTGCTGGAGAAACTGCGCTGGGCGGACACCCTCATCATGGGAGCGCCTTGCTACTGGGGTAACATCCCGGGACAGATGAAGGTGTTGTTCGACCGTCTGGTCTATGGCATGATGCGAGATACCCCCCGTTTCCCTGAGCCCCTGATGAAAGGGAAGAAATGCATCCTCGTCAGCACCTGCACCACCCCTTGGCCATTCAATATCTGGTTCAAGCAATCACGGGGCGCCATCCGTGCCATGCGTGAGATTTGCCGCTACGCAGGCTTTAAGATCGTCAAGGAGATCGAACGGGGAGGAACGGTGATGAAGCCTCAACTGACGGACAAGGACAAGCAGAAATGCATCAAGGCAATCGGTAAAGTGAAGTGAGATGATGACGAACGAAAGGATAGAAGGCACCAACAGTGAGTTGGCGGCGCAAGAGGTATATCACGAGCTGAAGCAATCGAATGATTTTGTCGGTTTCGCGAAACAATTCATCTTCAGTCCGGAGCACCGTGTGGCACGCAATGCCCTGTGGGTGCTCACCAAGGCAAGCGACGAGGAGCTCTCGCAACTGCAGGGGATGCTGCACGAACTGACCGCCCTCGCCATGCGGACGGGCGACTCCGCGGTAAGGCGCCTCTCCCTGAACATTGTGCTGCGCCTCAAGATGGAGGAGGATGATCTTCGGACCGACTTCCTCGACTTCTGTCTGGAGCACATGGCGGACGTTCGGGAGTTCCCTGGCGTCCAGTCTCTCTGCCTAAAGCTCGCCTTCCGCATGTGCCAGTTCTACCCCGAACTGATGGAGGAGCTGAAACGCACCCTGGAAGCGATGGAGATGGACTACTACACACCTGCCATCAAATGCGTCAGAAACAAAATATTAAGCGGGAAAATGAAGTGACAATGAAACAGGAAATCAACCCACAAGAGACCAATCGGGCGTATGCTTTCGAGATGTGGATGAAGTCGCCCATGCCAATGGTGACGCTCACCAAAACCTTCGACGTGACCCGCCTCCTCAAGCTAAGCAAACGAAGAGGCTGGAAGTTCACCATGCTCCTATGCTGGTGTATCGGCAAGGCCGCAAGCCGCATAGAAGAGTTTCGGATGTTGCCCGAAGGAGACAAGCTCTACCGATACGACAAGCTCGCCATCGACGTGATCGTGAGCAATCGCAAGGGAGGCATCAACTCCTGCAGCATTCTCTACACGGAGGATTTGGAGCAGTTCAATGCAGAATATCTCTCACGAACCCAGAAGGTGAGCGAATCCTGCGAAAGCATCACCATAGAGGACGCCATGGTGATTGGCACCTCCGCCATGGTGGAGACGGAGCTCGACAGCATCGTCAATCAATACAGCGGAGTCTTCAACAACCCGATGGTGATGTGGGGGAAATACCGCAAGGGATGGTTCAAGACCACCCTACCCATCTCGTTCCAGTTCCACCACACACAGATGGACGGCGGAGACGCCGCACGGTTTTTGGAGGAGTTGCAGGGGTGGTTTAATGGGAAGGGGTGAATAGCCTATGATGAGGATTGGGAAGATAGACGAAAGAGCATAATAATCCATAGATGACTATAAATCATGGACAAATTTGCATATCTTTGTAAGAACATCATCCGACAAATACAAGCATGATGTCACGAATTCGTTTCTTTTACGAGTATGACAAAGGATACAGGGACCACACATATACCCCCATTTACGGTAAGCGCAGAAGCCATCAATCTGATAGCGGAGATTTCCGCACAGATAGAACGTTACGCAATCCGTCTTGAGCAAGAAGACAGCTTAAGATTACGCAAAGCCAACCGTATCAAAACCATTCATTCATCGTTGGCCATTGAGGGCAACACCTTAAGCGAGGACGAAGTACGTGACATTCTCGACGGCAAGAACGTCGTGGCTCCCATCCGTCAAATACAGGAGGTAAAAAACGCTATTGCCACTTACGAACTCTACCCCAAGCTAGATGCATTCAAGGAAAAAGACCTACTACGGGCTCATGCCGTAATGATGCAAGCCCTAGTTGATATCCCCGGACGATACAGAAGCGGCGGCGTAGGCGTATTCGGAGAAAAAGGGCTGGTACATATGGCACCACCAGCAGATAGAGTTCCCCAATTAATGTCCGACCTGTTCAGTTGGCTGAAAACTTCCAAAGACCACCTGCTCATCCGCTCTTGCGTATTTCACTTCGAGTTCGAATTCATCCATCCTTTCATTGACGGCAATGGCAGGATGGGACGTCTATGGCAATCCTTAATCTTAGGCAAACTACACCCATTATTCGAGCATTTACCCGTAGAAAACATGGTCTATGCCAACCAACAAGCCTATTATGAAGCCATCTCCAAAAGTACAAAAGCAGGGCAATCTGGACCATTCATCGATTTTATGCTAAAAGAAGTATTCAACACGTTGAAGGCTCACCAAGGAGAACCGCTTCTGAACAAAGGAGTTAATATAGATGACGCATTTATAGAAATTTTCGGTCGTGAGTTCGGTGTAAAGTTCGGTGTAAAGTTCGGTGTAAATGAGAAGCGGGTGTTGTTGCTATTACATTCCAACCCAACATTTTCCGCAACAGAGATAGCCGAAAAGACAGGTCTTAGCAAACGTGGCATAGAAAAACAGATCAAGAAATTCCGCGATCTAAACGTCATCTTCAGGGAAGGCAGTGACAAGAACGGGTTGTGGGTAATCAATAAAGGATAAGCAACTTCTAATCACATGTATATACTAATCCTATCAGGAAGTCCACGGAAGGGTGGCAATACAGACCAATTGGTGGAGGCATTCGTCAAGGGTGCGTCGCAACGACACACGGTGGAGGTCGTCTCCGTCCACAACTACAAGGTGGCACCCTGCATGGGCTGCAACGCCTGTTTCAGGAACGAAGAGCATATCTGCGTGCAGAAGGACGACATGGCCGACCTCTACAACAAGATGAAGCAAGCGGAGATGTTGGTGATCGCCTCACCCGTCTATTTCTATGGGTTAAGCGCGCAGTTAAAGGCGGTCATCGATCGGTGCCATAATCCTATCCGTGATACCTTTGGCATTCAGCAGATGGCACTTCTCCTCGTCGGCGCCGCAACGCTTCCGGAGTTGTTCGATAGCATCCTTGCCCAGTATCGACTTTGCCTCAACTTCTTCCAATTGAAGGACAGGGGTCAGATATTGGTCCGCGGTGTGAAGGAGAAGGGAGACATCTCCTCGACTGACGCATTGCAACGGGCCTATGAATTGGGAGTGGGATTGTAGGTCCACGATGTTACCACATTATGTTTGAACCGTTCAGGACCAGAGGATTTTGTTTATTTTAACGGTATGAAAAAATTGGGAAATCCGCCAGCATGGCCCCATATCTCATGATTTTGATAGACCAAACGAACCCCTTTGCGGGTTATAAATGGACAATAGCGAGGAAGAGGAATATTATTTATATCTATGAAGTTTGGCAACTCATTTTTCAATTCTTCATCCGAAGTGATTCCAAGATAGGATTTTAACCCCTCTTTTAGCAGGGTATTTATTTCAGAGGCACTGTACTTGGAGAGCAAATCAAAGCCATATTGAAACCCTCTTTTTTTGTTAAATGAAGCCGCTTCGTTGACACAAGTGCTATATGCCGCATCGTATAAGTAATAGTACGTTTGAATGCTCATTGTCACGATTGAGTCGTTTTCGTAGATGGGGTGCGTCGTTATGGTCACCACCCAGTCTGCCTCCGGACAATTCTCGGTATTTTCGCAGAAATCTTTGATCTCTGATACGAATTTGTCAAACTCTCGTTTGGCATAAAGGTTCATTGCCCGTTCGTCAGAGTAGCGCGTGTAATTGTATATATGTGCAGTGTCCCGATAGATGTAATCACGAATTGACTTATGAACCGACAATTCCGACTTCCTGCAAGAGTATGATGAATATGGGAAAGTGTATTTGACAGTAAAAAAGAACCAATGGTTGCCTATCCGCAAAGAATCTTTGTAGTCAAGCGTCTTATAGCATAATTTCAGCACATTGGAACGGCTAAACTCATATTCACATGAATCTTCCATAAAGTACATAGGCGGCAAGTCGGAAATATACCTATGACACGTGCAATCCACATTTATCGGTTCACTATTTGCATTGTTTTGTGCATCCGCAGAAGCGGACATAAGTAAAAAAGCGAGTACCGCACCGATGTAGCACAGATATTTACCTGAGCATTTATGATATATAAACAACCCCATCATTCCTAAAATATTTTTTGATGAAAACCCAACAAATATAGACAAAAACTAACGTAGGAGAACTCCCCACAAACATTTTCCATCTATTGGTCCTCCTTGCATATGTTAAAGAGGGGCAATAAACGATCACCCGTTGCAGTTTTTAAATGCACACTGATAGTTACAGAATCCATCACCGCATAGTCAAACGCAAAATCATCACAGGAAAAATATATCGTGTCATTGGAGATGCGATACGACCCTTTTTTTTCTTCTATCCCGAAACATACGTATCGAGCCACGAAACTGCCATCCTCCCTGAAATATAGTGTACTACCACATCCGCCTCCCCCTTCATGAAAGGCCTTGAATTTAGTGGGCACCTCCTCCTCTTGCGGACCTCTGACAATCCCCAACGGATAAGCGACGATTAGGCAGAGCGTTGCAGCCATCACTATACATTCAATCCCATTCTGTTTCGTGCGATCCGTCCCCTTTATCAATCGATAAACTTTCCTGACGAAACAGACGAAAAAGGCAATCACGCAGATAAACAACATCGAATAAATAAAAAAAGCAAGCGGGAAGAATACCAACATTCTCTCCGTCCAAAGGAACTGCGTGTTTACTGCCAGAAGCAGCAGAATGGTGAATATGAGGGGTTTGGAAAGTTTCATAAATCTTCGTTACTTTTCTTTGTTATCAGGTTGTGGAACAGGCGATTCGTAAGCGGCCTTTATGGAGTCTCTCTTCGCTTTCTTCCGACGCAACTCTTTCTGTTTCATATATGGATCGGAACTATCACGATAAATTCCTTTTATCACATGAATCGTATCTGCATGAGGGTCATACTTTTCAACGTATATCTTGTAAGGATATCCCTCTTCATAATAGAAATTACTGAATTCACCACAAAAGGGTTCCCATTTTGTGGTATCTTTTCTGCTAAGTCCTTTTTTTATCAAATAGCAACGTTTATCATCGACCATGACCCGATGGTCTGCCACTTGCATGTATTCTCCCTCTGAGCTCTGGGCAAAACCACTTGTGGCGCTTAGTAGCGTGAAGAGGAGAATTATGTTGAGGATATGTTTCATACTATTACCATTTTAGTTATCATTCACCTCACAACCCCATACCTCACCACCGTATAGACCTTCCCGTCCTTGATGGCTCCCTTGCGTATGGTAGCTTCCAGCTCATATCCATTCTTTTCCAGCACCTTGGCGGAGGCGATGTTAGGGACAAATACATGTGCGCTGATGCGTTGGATATCAAGCAGTTCGAAAGCTAGGCGAGTGATTTGCGCCACGGCTTGCGTCATGATGCCTTGCGACCAATGGTCCGTCAGCAACATATAGCCCAACTCGCCGTCTATGCGATAGACATCCTCTCTACGCTCCACCGAGATGCTGCCCACCACCTGTCCGTCCACCACCACGGCACGGAACAGACCGGTCTTCCCCTCTGCCTCCGTCACCATGTTGAGCCACCATTCCGCATCGGAATCGGTGTAGGGGGATGGCAAGCGGTCGGAGAGATATTGTCTGTCAACAGCATTGCACAATGCTTTCAAACTATCTTTATCGGACAAGGTCCATTCACGAAGTTGGACATTCATATTGCTTATAATTAATCGTTTATACCATACCAAGAATTCTCTTGGCTACATCATCCGGATGGTCAATCAATAGTTGTCCGTGATTCATTTTGGGGAAGACCTCGACGTGTGTATCCGGGTGGATTTCGCATAGATGCTTCGCCTGTGGTTTCGCCACGAAAGCCTCTTTGGTGCCATACCAGAAATGAATGTCCGCCCCATGGATGGATTCCAGCTTATGGGTATAGACATCCTTGTAGCCATCACGCACCGATTTGCCCTTCCCGTAAGGCCATACCTTCTTGCACTCATCCAATAGCATGTCGAAATAGTGCGAATGGAAGACGAACTTCCAGAAACCCGTACAGTGATAGCAGGTCCACACGTTGAAACTCTGGTAATACCGAAGGGGATCCACGCACCACTTGGGAAGAGGCAACAATGGCGCCGCATCCATGATGGCATGGTCGATCACTATCTCATTCCGTTCCATGATGCGGGACAGAATCTTTCCACCCAAGGAGAGACCGTAGGCAACGTCCAGATGTCCGTCCAAGTTCTCTCGAACATACCGAGCCGCCTGCATGGCTTGGTCATCGATAGAGGTATATTGAGAAGTCTGTCCCAACAGGAATCCGTCGATTCCCACCGCGACGATGTGGAAATCGTCCTTCAACAAATCTATCAGCGGCAGGAATATCTCATGAGAGACTCCCAATCCGTGGATCAGCAGCAGACTACGTTTCTCTTTATTTCCGTATGTGTGGAATAGCATAGGACTAGAATCAAATTACAGCTTACTAAATACAAATCTATATAAATCGCTTCATTTTATATCCTATCGCATATAAAAAATATACGACCCTGCGATTTTACATTTGATCGAATATAATTGCTATGTTGTTGGAGGCTGAAGCGACTGGTATCACTCCTGTCTTATAACCCGAATCGCCCCCGCACTATGAATACGCACGATTGGATTCGCATCGTTTTCGTCCAGCCATTGCAAGCGTTCCAGATAGGGTTTGACCATCATCGGGCGACGTTTGCCCATCACACGGAACATCTCTGGAGCCTCCATCCGCACCTTGTCGTCGGTATCTTCTAACAGGTTGGCGAATAAAGGCATGTAAGCCTCGTATGGGTCTGGCGTATTGGTGGCGATGTTCTCCGACGCCCAGATGAAACTCAGCCGGACTTGAGGAATACCATCCGTAGCCAGGCTAAACATCTTTTCCCAGTAGGGTTGTACCAGTTCGAATCGAGCTCGGCCGATTCTGCCCAACGCATTCAAAGCCCGTTCACGAAGGAGGTCATTGGGCGCATCCATGAACGAAGCGATCTTGCCGACGTATGGCGCAATCGTCTCCGGATATTGAAGTCCCATCTCCCCCAAGAGCCAAAGCGACTTGGCAGTAATCTTGGGCGATTGGTTTTCAAGCAACGACCCGACATAGGGGATGCTTTCCTGCCAAACATCTTTATTTTTGGTCAGGGCTGACAGGTTGCTGTAGAGGGACTTTTCAGAAGAACTATTAGGGGTATTGGTGGGTGTCATAATAAAAAATTTATCGGTCGGACAAGGAGAGTTTTTAACATATAAATCCAATAACTATCCCGTACCAATCACTTCAACAAATTTAAGAAATTCGGGGCAAAAAACCGCCAAAATTCCAGGAAGGAAGAAAAAAGGTTTTTTCTCCATCCCCGTCATTTTCTATATAAAAAAACAAGATGGATTTTGGTCTGAATTTAGAATATAATTCCATATAAATTTTATATATAAAATATTGCAAATCAATAAAATAACTCTTTCGAATATTTTAAGAACTTTTGACAAAAGATTTTTGGTTTAGTCGATCAAATGACTCATTTTTGCATATGTTACATGAGCAAAGTATTTGTTAACCAATTAATAAAATATGGATAGACTAAAAGATTTATTATCTGAGCTAAATGCTGATTCTACGATTGATTGTATAGAGTCAACATTCTCAAAAATTGCAAATATTCTTTTGTTTAAAAGTTATATCAAAGCAGAGGAAAATGAGTATAGAATTTTAGAAATAGAGTTTTACTTTAAGAACAAAAATCATGATGACGATGTAACTATACCACGTACAACAGATAAGGGAATGTGGTGGTTACACGAATGGGGCGTTGACATCTCTTTTAATAGCAATAAGAAAGATTATTATGGAGGAATTCTCATTAGAAGTATTCTTCCTATCAAGGGTAATGACGATAAAAGAGAAGTAATATGTGGCCCTAGAAACTGCTGTTGGGAGTTGTTTTATTCTTCTGCATTGGAACAAAACGCAATGCCACAAATCATAACGAACGAAGAACAGAGCAATTACCCAGGTGAACTAGGAAGAACAAAGCGTTATATTACAGGAAAGAAACAAGGCATAAATGGGGATTACAGATTCTATGTAAAAAATTTAGAACTAAAAGTTTGGAAAGGCTACAACGCATCTCCTTGGATAACGAACCAATGATTACCGACCCACAAACCACCACCGTCTATTTCTCCAACCTTCTCCCAAAGAAGTGCCCTGCGCTCTATCAGAGCCTTGACGCTATTCTGAGGGAGAGGCAAGTAGCGCATCATCTATTGCCCAACACACGGGACATCTGGTGCCGCGATTACATGCCTATCCAGACGGATGAGAAACGATTCGTGTTTTATAAATACAGCCCAGACTACTTGCAAAAACCTCATCTAAAGCGAACGATTACGGACGTGACGCAGATAGGTGCGGTGGATTGTCTGCGGCAAGTTGAAGTGGTCAACTTGGACTTGGTGGTTGATGGAGGCAATGTGGTGAAGTGTGGCGACAAAATCGTGATGACAGAGAAGGTCTTTTTTGAGAACAGAGACAAATCGAGGGATGAAGTCCGACGACTACTCGAAGAGGCTTTCCATTGCGAGATAGTTTTCTTGCCATGGGACACAATTGAAGAATACGGCCATAGCGACGGTATTATCCACTATGCGGGAGGTAATCGTGTGCTGATGACCAACTATGCAGATTCCGATGCTGTTATGGCTCGAAAGTTTGCGAAGATCCTAGATAAGCATTTCGAGGTCATTCATCTGAAATACAATGTGAAACGCAAACATGCACGCAGTTGGTCGTATATCAATTACTTGCAGATTGGTGATTTGGTGCTTGTCCCACAATTGGGCATCCCAGAAGACGAGCAGGCGGTGCAACAGATCGCCCAAGCGCTGCCGCAATGCGAAGTGGTAGGCGTACATGCATTGGAGGCTGTACGGAAAGGGGGTGCGCTCAACTGCATATCGTGGAATGTGAGGAAGTGAGGTAAGAAATCTTGCGAATGGTTTTCATATGGGTTCTTCCGTCATTAATCATCAAGCACCAGTCTCAACGAATACGTGCTTCCTGACCTATTCCACTTTTCTTTTGTGTACACTGTTGGGGGTAGGGTATCAGACCCCACCAAAACATAATTAATGCGATCCCATAGAGGAGAAATGTTATATACCTCAGGAGTGTCTCTTATAGTAGGAAATTTTCTCGACACTAATCCTGCTCCGTAGCTAAATGAACAAGATTTGTAGGGCTCTAATTCACAAACAGAGTCAGCGGTTGAAATACGAATGTATTCGTAGTCATCTCCGTGATCGTATGTTGGTAACACATCTTCCATGCCCTGATATTGTTCGAAATAAGAAATCGTGACGGTACTGTCTGTTTGATTATCTATAGTAAACTTAAATTCGCCAAAGTAATCGCAAGCAGTCAGAAAGAATGGTACCATCAATGCTAAGAATGCAACTCTATTCATTTTCATACGTTATAAAGAATTTAACATACTGATTCAATCTGCAAAATAGGTTCTTGCAAAGCATTCTCCAATTTGCAGATAGTTTCCAATGAGAGATTTTCCTCTCCTTTCAGCAAACGTGAGACATATTGTGGAGAGCACCCCATACGAGTTGCCAGATCTGCCCTTGAAAGATTTTTTCGTTTCATGGCAATTGCCACTTTGATAGCAATTTTACGAGAATACGGTAACCATCCCGCCGCCTTTGCGCGACGAGTAGCTTCTTCTTCCTCACGCCAATTTGAAGGCGTTGTTGATTGATAACGGCTCAAACGAGCGATTGCTTCTTGCTGTGTCATAAATCCACCTCCTGTTGATAATCTGTATTAGCTTGCCTAATTTATGAGTGAATAGCTATTGCACAGAAAAACTGATTCTGCGACCTAACCCTTGAAAGATTTTGAATAGGGTTGATAATTGTATGTCTGCGTGGCCGTTTTCGATACGCGAAATGTAACTTTTCTTAGTGCCGATTTTTTGGGCAAGTTGTTCCTGTGTCAATCCGGCTTTTTGTCGCTCCGCTCTAAGTTTTTCGCCCAAGATAAAAGCATCTACACCTGCTTCAAACTCGGTTCTTGAAGGAGTGCCTAATTCGCCGAAATCTTCGGTAATGAGATCCTCTATCGGTGTTAAATTCAGACGATTCATTTCTTCGCGTGTCATAAATCCTTTAGACATATTGATAAATTTTCATGGCAAAGATAACCAATTAGTTAACCTGATGCAAAATATTTTATATCTTTGTTACATGAACATTTAATCACCCAATATGATGGATTTAGACTCATTGCATTCGCCTCGTCAAACCCTCCTTCAATCCCTCTCGCAGATCCACACCACCCCCATGGGTGTTGAGAGGATAAAGAGGAATCTACGCTTGTCGGAGGGGGATGTGGTGACCTATTGCAAGGAGAAAATCGCTTCCCCGAATTGTGAGATCACCAAGCAAGGGAAGAACTACTATTGCAAAATAGATGATATCATCATTACGGTCAACTCGTTCAGTTTCACCATCATAACGGCTCACATAAACAAACAGGCATGAGAGTATTAATCGTTCCAATGGCAGCCATGGCGCCAACAGCGGGGCCTTCGTATCGTACCCGATGCATCGCGAGCGTGATGCAGAAAGAGGGTTTGACGGTCGCCACCTGCCAGGCGCAAGACGTTAACTATAAGCCGATTGAAGGCATCGAGAACTATTACCTGACGGTTCCCTCGCCTATGGGCATGCCCTCGTTCGTCGGCACACATATCTTCCCTATCGTCCAAAAGCTAGGCGTGAACCGTTTCAGGAGCGTCGACAGCTTCGACGAGGTGCTCCACCTGACAGGGAACACCGATTACGCCTACCTCAAACAGAGCGTGGAGGATATCCGCATGGCCATCAAGGCGTTTCAGCCCGACATCGTCTATTCCGAGTTCAATATCTCCGCCATGCTGGCAGCGAAGCTGGAGAAGGTGACCTTGTACATCTCCGCCAGTTACCCGACACAACACAAATACAGTCATAACCCGAAATATGCTAAGGGCTTAAACAAACTGCTTCGTGAATATGGCTTGCCACCATTGGCCTCATGTCTCGAACTGTTTGATTTCGCGGAGAAGAAATTCATACCGAGCTGCAAAGAACTGGAACCGATGGAGGATCCGAAGGTCTCTTTTTGTGGCACGTTCAAGGGCAACATCAAGGCAAGCTCCGCCGTCCGCAACAAGGTGCTTGTCTACATGGGCAATGGAACCATCTCACAACGCAAGATGGTGAAGGAGGTCTCCCGAGCGTTCGAAAACACTGAATACCAAGTGTATATAGCAGGACAAGGATTAAAGGAAGAATCCTTCGGCAACATCCATATCGCACCGTTCTTCAACTTCGACGCATACTTGCCGGAGTCCGTGCTGTTCATCAACCATGGCGGACAAAACAGCATCGCAGACGGACTGGTCTATGGTGTCCCGCTCCTCATTTGCGCAGGCAAGGTGTTCGAACGGAAGTACAATGCACAGAGTGTTGTGAAAGCGGGAGCGGGAGAAGAATTGACCGTTGCGGAGTTCACCTCGGAGGAGATTAGACGTGTAGCTTTACAAATTATTAACAATCCTGATTATCAAAGGAATGCGTATAGGATTGGGAAAGAACTGACTTCATTGGGAGGGGTGTCGGTCATCACTTCATCCATGCGTTAGCGGGCAACCGTTCCGGCATGGAGGTCACCGACAAATAGTATCATTCCTCCCCAAAAAATGTGAAGGCGGAGTCTTCCCTCAATACTTTATCAGCCCCTTCTGTTTGATTTTGAAGTAGATGAATTGGACGATCCCCCGCATGGACAAATAGGCGAGGAAGGCAATCCACAGGCCATCGTTTCCAATCCTTCCGATGAGAAGATTGTACAACAGGAAGAACAGAATCGTGGCACAGACCATGGCTGTGACCATTCCCTTCGCCATAGTTGCCCCCACCATGATACCATCCCAAAGGAAGGCGGAAAAGCCGCAAATAGGTATGGCGACAACCCATATCAGGTAGTCTTCAGCAGCAAAGATCGTCGCGTCCTCATTGGTGAGCACGTGCAGGAAATCAATGGAGAAGAATTTATACGCGAAGGTGAACACGACGACCAGCCCCAATCCCCACAGGAATATGTACCGGATGGATTTACTCAAGTTGGCAGGGTCTTTCGCCCCGATGTACCTGCCGGTCAGGGCTTCTCCCGCATATGCGAATCCATCCGTGAAGTAGGAGAAGATCGAGAAGAATTGTATCAGCAACGTATTGACAGCCAACAATGTGGTTCCCTGCTTGGCGCCCGCCAAAGTGAAGAAGGTGGTGACAGCCGTAAGGCAGACGGTTCGGATGGCGATGCTTCCGTTGAGGGAGATGATACGTTTCAGTTTCGATGCGTCAAGAACCTCCTGTTTGCTGATCAACGGTATCAGGTCGCTATATTTATGTTTCCAGAGGAAGAAGGCCAACGCAAGACCGCTGTATTGAGCGACGAGCGTACCCATCGCGATTCCAGTGATTCCCAGGTCAAGGCCTATCACGAAAAGCAAGCTGCAAAGGATGTTGATGACATTGATGGAGATAGCGATAATCATCGGGTAGACAGAGTTCTGCATGCCTATGAACCAGCCTTTTATGCTATACATGCACATCACCGCAGGGGCACCGAACACGCATAGATTGAAGTAATAAGACGCGGCCTCCTCCACCTCGGGAGCGGTGTTCATATAGGCGAAAGCATACTTCTGGATGACGCCCTTCATCAAAAAGATTAACAGGCAGGCCGACAATGCGATAAGAATGGAGCGAAGCAGAAGATGAATCGATTCCGAGTGATTTTTCGCACCGAAGGATTGGGCGGTCAGTCCGCTGGTACTCATGCGGATGAAGCCGAATGTCCAATAAAGCATATTGATCAACGTGCCCCCAACAGAGATAGCACAAATATACACGACGCTGCCCAAATGTCCCGCGATAGCCAAGTCGACCAAGCTAAGCAAAGGAACCGTGATATTGGTCGCAATGGCAGGAACAGCAATTTTTAGAATTCTCTTATTCATCCGAAAAACTCCTCATTTCCATAAGGTTAGGGCATCATAGCACAGGGCCAATCATCCTTTTCAACCTTACATTTTTCTCGGCTCAAAGATACTGCACTTCTTGGATTCCCACAAGAGAAGAAATACCCGAACCAGGGCAATCACATTTAACTTTCACAGTTCATAGATTTTTCATTTAGACGAGGCAGAGGGCAACAAATCCTCACGCAGAAAAGAGTTCACGGAGTTTGATACGAATTTATCGCATCAGCACTGATCGCAAATAGTAAATTGTAAATGGTTAAATAGTAAATTATACTACCTTTGTGTCAATCAACATTAGGAAGAGACCCTTCCGTGTTGCGGAACTAAAAAGAAGACTTATGCCAACCTCAAAATCCTACGCGGACTTCATCCTTGAGCAACTCTCAGGGTTGCCAGAAATCGCTTCCCGTCAGATGATGGGCGAATACATTCTGTACTACCGTGACAAAGTCATCGGGGGCATCTACGACGACCGCTTCCTTGTGAAGCCAGTGAAGGCGGCACGTGAAAGGATGCCCGAGGCACCCTACCAACTACCTTACGAGGGGGCGAAAGAGATGCTGCTGGTGGACAATGTGGACAATCGTGATTTCCTTGCGGATCTGATCACGTCCATGTACGACGAACTGCCGGAGGTGAAGAAAAAGAAGAAAGCATGATCTTCCAATCGTTCTATCACACCCCACCTGAGTTTGACGACCTGCTGATGAGGTCTGATGGGGAGGTTCTCACGGAACTACGCTTCGTGAAGGCATACGATGCAGAACACACCCAAAGGGACCTGCCGATTTTTCAGGAGGTCAGTCGCTGGTTGGATTGCTATTTCGCTGGGAATGAGCCTAATTTCACACCCGAATACAGGCTGGAAGGTGCGACGCCCTTCCGCCAAGAGGTGCTGGAGTGGGTACGAAGAATTCCTTTCGGGGAGACAATGACCTACGGAGAAATCGCCGCACGAATCGCCCAAAGACACGCAACAGGCACCATGTCGGCGCAGGCGGTGGGCGGAGCGGTGGGTTGGAATCCAATCTGCATCATAATACCCTGCCACAGGGTCATTGGCGCGCATAACAAGCTCACAGGGTATAGCGGAGGAATGGAGAACAAAATAGCACTACTAAAATATGAAGAATTAAAAATTAAAAATTAAGATAACCAACAATGAAACGCACGATCATCACCACCCTCATCGTATTGCTCACCGCCTTGGTCGTTTTCCACAGCGGGCGCCTATTCGGCCATGAGTTCGGGGAATCAGAGCAGAAAAAAGAGACGGTAACCGACCCGGTCTTGGTGACCTTAGAGAATGCCCGCACCGTGTGGAGCGAGGCCACCTCCGTGGAGCTGACCACAGACGGAATTTACGAAGTGAAGGATGGGCGTACCCTCCTAGGCTTCATCATGAGATCCACCCCGCAAAGCGAAAAGACGATCGGCTACATCGGCCAGACACCCCTACTGATCGCACTCGACACGGAGGCCAAGGTATACCGTGTGGTCGCCCTGGAGAACGATGAGACGCCAGGCTACTTCGCCATGGTCACAAGGTCGGGACTGCTCGACGCATGGAACGGAAAGAGCGTGGCGGATGCAGTGTCGGCGGAAGTGGACGCTGTCAGCGGTGCCACCTACAGCAGCCGAGCCGTCATCCAAAGCCTGCAGAAACGTTTGGCGGTGGTCGGGGAAGTGAAAGCCAACCCTGTGGACTGGGGCAAATGGGTACGGGATGGTGTCATGCTACTCTTCGTGCTCCTGACCCTTTGGGCATGGTTCCGCCCGCAGAAAGTAGGCAAATACCGTCGATGGATACTCCTCGGCTCGGTGCTCATCGTAGGCATCTGGCAAGGGAGGATGCTCTCCATGGCGCAGTTCCTCGGGTGGATCACGGGAGGCATACCGTTGCCTGCGCAATGGTTGATGCTCGCCATCCTGCTATTGGCCTTGCTGTTGCCAATATTCACAGGCAAAGCCTACTACTGTTCATGGCTCTGCCCAATGGGTGCGGCACAATCATTGTTAGGCGACATCAACAAAAAACATAAGCTCAAGCTATCGGCCACGCTGGTCAAATGGTTGCAGATCCTACGCACCGCCATCCTCCTGTTCGGGCTGTTGGCGATAGGCATCGGACTGAGTTTCGACTTCGCGGACATAGAGGCCTTCACCATCTTCCGTCCACAATCCGCACCTATCGTGGCGCTGGTTTTGGCGGTTGTTTCCCTATTGTTGTCCATCTTTGTGGCCCGTCCGTGGTGCCGATTCCTGTGCCCGCTCGGAGAAGTACTTGATAAAGTAAGAGTTAAGAAGTAAGAGTTAAAACAATCGTACACAGTAAATAGTAAATCGTAAATAGTAAATGGCAAATAGTTAAATAGTAAATGCCATGTATCTAATGCGATAGGAGAAACATTCCCCTCAAAAAATATAAAGCAAGAAACTACTGATTAGAATAAATTTTTATCTTTGCGAAACTTTAAAACTAAACGACATGAGATTAAACGGAAGAAGAGAAAGTTCAAATGTGGACGACCGCAGAAGAAGTGGTGCGGGGAAAGCAGGTTTAGGTATAGGTGGCGCTCTATTGATCGCAGCCATCACCTACTTCACGACAGGAAACTTGGGTCAGGCGATCAGCACCGGTTTCCAAGTAGTACAATCATCAGGCTCCGGCACAAACAGCTCATACGAGCCAACAGAGGAAGAGAACGAGTTGGCCAAATTCACTAGCCAGATCTTAGCAGGAACAGAGGACATCTGGACGGATCAATTCCAAAAGATGGGCAAGACCTATCATGCGCCACACCTCGTCATGTTCCACGGAGCAGTCAACTCAGGTTGTGGTTCAGCTAGTTCATCCACAGGTCCGTTCTACTGTTCCGCAGACCAAACCGTATACATTGACTTACAATTCTTCACGACGATGAAGTCGCAATTCGGAACAGCGGGCGACTTCGCATACGCATACGTCATCGCACACGAGGTGGGCCACCATGTGCAGAACGAGTTAGGCATCCTCGGCCAGGTTCACCAGAAGATGAGCCAGGTATCCAAGACAGAATCCAACCAATACAGCGTGCGTCTCGAGTTGCAGGCAGACTTCCTTGCGGGAGTTTGGGCATACAACGACCACAAGAAATTCCAGTCATTGGAGGATGGAGACATCGAAGAGGGTTTGAGTATCGCCTCAAGAATTGGAGACGACTATTTGCAGAAACAGGCTCAAGGCTACACCGTACCAGAGTCCTTCAACCACGGAACCTCCGCACAGCGTTCCCGTTGGCTGAAAAAGGGTGCTACCGGAGCTGACATTTCAGAAGGAAACAAGTTATTCCAACTCCCTTATAGCGATCTATAACCGAGCGGATAAAAACAGAAAGTGGGGGTTGCTCAGTGAAAACTGGACAACCCCCATTCTATTAGGGAATAGTCTTTCTGTATTATGATATATTCTATTCGCGTTTTGTTCAGCAGAGAGTCCACAACCCAATCGGCAAGGAATACAACCACATGAGTTGGAGGGAAATATTCAGGGGAAGCAGGCGACAGACAAGCAGAAGTCACCTGCGTTCAATTACTCATAATAGACGATCTCACGTCTAGTGATAAAGCGCACTTGGTCTTTCTTGACGTCGAATATCGTTTCCGTCACCCAATTACCATGGTCATCGTATTCATACACGCACTTAGCCTCCGCCAAGAGTTTGTCTTCGTACGGAATTGTCAAGGAAGAGGCAAGCAAGCCACGGTCGTCATACTCGAACAAGACCTTATAGCTGAGCAAGCCCTTGTGATAATGGCCCACCTCAACAATCTGACCGCTCTCATTGTATGCAGAGACACGCTTTGAGAACTCCTCATTCTTATCGTTATAATCCGTTTCGGAGATTAAGTTTCCAGACTTATTGTACTCATAGACACGGCGAAACACCAGTTCGCCATTCGCCCGCGTATGCTTATACTCACATTGACGGCCATTTCGGTCATACTCGTAAGAGTAGAGGTCTGACACATTACCGTTCTCGTCATGGCGCACCTCCTCCTTCTTGTTACCGTTACCATCATAGACGTTCACATTGACGCCAGAGACCTCACCCTCTTGGTTGAAGTTAGTCTCCTTCACACAGATACCATTCTCGTACTTATGCACGCTACGGCTGCTCAAACGATTGTCAATGTCATAGGATCGTTGCTCGGTAAGACCACCATTACGGTTAAAGTTGTAGAACTCATTCCAAATTCGCTCCTCCATCACGTTATCAAACACAACGCTCGCGTCGTAGGTTTGAGAGTGGAGTGACTTAACATTTCCTTTCAAGCCCAACGCATTAGGTACATTTTTCTGCTCCTCTTGACATTCCGTCAAAACAAACAAGGCCAATACGCCCCAAAACAATAATCTTTTTTTCATGCGATTCCTTTTTAAAACACCTTTTAAACACCTTATTACGTAAACACCTTACAAACATGTATCCGTAAATATATAAATAAAATTTCGGAAAAACCAACATTTGAGAAGATAAATTTCACGGTGGATACGGCAAAAAATGACGAAAAAAGGATTAAAAGCGCTGGCCCTTAGCCCTTTGCGTCCCGCGATTTAATCTGACGTTTTCATGCCTATATGCACGATTCCACATTCCGTCCCCACCCGGACTATATATATTCCAGGGAAAGGGATAACAATATCCACCGCATCATCAGTTGCCGTTTCCTTGGCGACCATGGTTCCCACAGCGGAAAAGACCTCAACCAGTCCTCCCTTCTCCACATTCCGCAGGGATATTGTTTTGTCATACACATAGATCTGCGTCTTAGATTCATCGTCCATTGCCTCCTCCACAGAGACCGTTTCGCACGTCAGGCTACCATTAGGAGAGAGCGGCGTCGCAGTGAACACTGTATCCCCGTCGGCACCCTCACAGATTCCGAAGAGGGTCATCTCGGAGCGTCCGTCCCCCACACGACCGAACGACTCATTCGTTCCATGAGACTCAAAAACGATTGAATCCAAAAGGATCTCTTCGCCCCGATAGAAACCAGTTAGCGTGACGGTTTCCGCGGCGGACACACCCAGCTTGAAATTCAGGTGCAGCGGACCTTTCTCAGGCGTTTTATCCGCCCAAAGCAGTTTATACCCATGAGCAGGCACCACCGTCTCCGTAAATCCTTTAGGGATGGTGCACTTCACCGCCTTCGTCACGTTTTCGACAACCATTCCAGCCAAATCGACATTTCTATCGCCAGCATTGTACACCTCTATCCAATCCGGGAAATCACCCTTCTCATCAGCAAGGGTCGTGTTGGAGGCACAGACCTCGTTCAGGTAGAGATCCGTCGGCTTCACATAATCAGGGTCATATTCAAAGAACATCGTGATCTTCAACTCATTATCCTTCGCATAGGCAGTCAACGCACCACCGAGATACTTGCTGTTGTCATCGCTCCTGACCACCGTATCGTTGATGTTCCATCTTAATATTCTATAGCCCACAGGAACAATCGGCTCCACCTTCACCCGTGCCCCGGAATAGCGCCAAGTATTGTATTTCAAAGAATTAACCTCTCTCTTGTTCAGAAGGAACTTAAAATTAGGCGTCTCGTCATCAGGAAACACGGTTCTAATCTTCACAACCACAGAGTCATCTCCCAAGCCGAACCGTTCCTTCAGTTGGTCCACGACATACACCTTTCGCTCCTTGGCGAAGGAACGCATCTGCTCGACCGTCTCATCAAAAGCGGCCGGGTTGCCGGGAGCATCCAAGAAGGCTGCGTTCTTGATCGTCGCACACATATCGAGCCTCGTCAAATCCCAGATGGAATCGAGCTTTGTATCAATCCGTTCGTCAGTGAACTGATTCTCCAGCCTATCAAGATATCGGTCCAAGAACTGCCAACGGAAGTCCTCGTTTCGGAGGCAAGACCTGAGCAACACCCACATCGCCTCGACACCCTTCTCCTCCGTGGCGAACTTAATCATGTCCTTATCCACAGAGGTCGCCTTGGACAACCCGAAATCCGTATCATAAAGGATCCAACGGAATCTGCCCCCATCGTGTTTCCGCCACATCTTAATGTTATTAGAGACCCAATCGGTATTGCCAACATATTGTTCAATAATCTGATAGTCAATATATTCATCAATATCCATCATCGTCGCCAACCGATCGTAGAAATCATCACGTTCATAGCTCTTGCTCACGTAGTCAATCATCACATTATAGGCTTCCTTCGTACCCGCCTCACAAGAATAGCCCACGCCCAAGAAATCGATCTCATCCACGTCGAGTCCATAGTTGTGGTAGACATAATCCTCATTGGAGCGCTCCGTCAGAATCATCATGCCGTAGAAGATACCATTCAGGTAGAACGCCACAGGTTGAGCCATCTGTCTGTCCAGGTTCATACCGTCGCCAAGGCTTTGGATAAACATATCCCTCCATCGGGGCTGAACGTACGAGTAACCATTCCCGCCATTGCGCAAGGCAAGGCTCTTGTACTTCTTGTAATCACGAGCGGGGAAGAAGTTGTCGTATTGCATCTTAGACTTCCCAGACCGTTTGTTCGCCTTGATCTTCAAACTCTTCGCCACATGAATCCTTGTACATCCGCCATAGACACCAATCTCAACCTCCTGATTATCCACCACTTCACCGTTTAGGATATATTCAAAATTGGCAGAGCGCATCCATTCACGGTTATAGTTGGCAGGGAAATCATAGCAACCGGAGATGATACCATTGGTCCCCTCCACATACAAGCCTAGGCTATCGCCAAAGACATCTTCGTTATTGGCGGAGAGGGAAACAACAGGGAGCCTATTCCCCACCCCTTTGCAAGCCTCATAAAACTTATCAGGGAGGATGAAGGTGCCCGTAAGGATCTCGCTGAACAGCAAGTCCTCCATATACGCCCTCGCACGCACGACGGTAGTCTGCTCGATCGGGAAGGCACCCTCGTACTTCGTTCCGTTCTCAGGAGTAGGCACGTCTCCATTCAGGGTGTAATAGATCTGTGCGCCCTCCGTTTCGCAAGCCAGCTCGACGCTCAACGCACCATCATACAATCCAGGCTTTCCGCTCTTGAATAAAGGTTTCGCCACCCTATTAGAGATCGACGTCGCCAATTCGTCATTCGGTTCGCCAGGCGTAGGAATCATGAATCCATCCTCGCAGTAGGCGATGTGCGGATATTGTTTCGGGTAAGGCAGTTCCAGCGTCTCGCCTCCATTAGAAAAAGAAATCATCCCCTTATCCGTAGAGAGTTTATGCCCCACGCTACCGACGTAACGAGGATGGACACGCATGGCAGAGACACTACCCGACTCCACCTTGCCGAAGAACAGCAAGGAATAGCCGTTAGGGATGAGATGGGAAGAGTCCAGCACCACGCTCCAATCCGTCTGCCCCTCCTTCTCGTTGACCACAGTCCAGCCCTTCAGGTCGACAGCAGGTCCATCGTTATAGAACTCCACATAACCATCATAGTTATATTGATCACTGACAACCGTAGCGACATTGTTCGTCATGATTTCCGAGATGCTCACTTTCGCATCCACAGTCATAACGCACAGCACCAATAGCAATATTTGAAACAGTACAACTTTCCTCATATTGTCCAAAATAACTAAATATCCGCAAAGCTACAAACTTTATCACCTTCTATCGATAATTTTTGGGGGCATTACAATACAAAAGTTGGTACCGATAATATGCATGGTTATCCTTCACACCGTATCCAACAGTCAGAATCATCTCCTACAAGATACATTGTAAAATCCCTATCAGAAGTAGTTATTAAATAATCCTTAACAACTGAACTTTATCCAACTCTCCCTCTTTCAGAATGTTAGATATAAGCATATTGTTATTGGAATCGAGGTGAAAAATCTTCCCTAAAGCATATTTTGAGATGACAAAGAGAGTAGAAAAAATGACGTCTATTTACCATCCGGAGCCAAAATAAGCCTTTCGTCCGCCTACCATCCCCGCCCCCTTTCCTCACAAAAAAGAAAAGTTCGGTAATATATTCCAACGAAAAAATATATATTTGCAACGCTAAAACCGAAAAACACAGGTCTAATGATTGTCAAGAAGTCATTCGCGCACATATTGGCACTTATCGTTGCCATTATGCTCTGCACGCCTGAATCACGGGCGGGCATCAGCTATCGCATGGAGCGTATGGAGCGCTATTCGGCGGCGGAAGGACTATCGTCCAACATGACGCACGGCATGACGGAAGACTCTCTTGGTCACATCTGGGTTTGCACGGACTATGGGCTTTCACGTTTCGACGGAAGCCGCTTCAAACGATTCGAAAAGGGTGAATACCCCTCTATCCTCCGCAATGACTTCTTTTGCGCGGCAACCCAAAAGGATGGTTCCGTACTCATCGGAAGCTACCTCGGCGTGGCGCTGAAATACGACGCCCGCAAGGACACTTTCCTTTTTATCGCCCCAAAAGATTTCGAAAAGACCTACTACAAACAGGTGTCCGGATTCTGCTCCGGGCAAAAAGGAGAGACCTACATGTGGACATCGGGCGGCATCTACCAATACGATCAGAATGAGGGTCGATTCACCACCGAAACACCAATTTACGAAATGACCAAGGACACGTTCATCTGCTCCATGTACGTGGACCCGAACAACCGCATTTGGATATGCACCTACAACTCACTGAAAATCGTACAACCCGACGGGAAACTGATCCGAAGGGACAAACTTGACTTGGGAGAGATGTATGCCAGCAAGGTCATCGCCCTCGACAAAAAGCATATCCTCATCACCTGCTTCTCCAACAACCTGATTGAATATATCCTGTCTGACGATGGGCAAATCATCGATTCCAAGAAAATCAGGCTTCCTTTCTCCAACATCACCAGCGTACTGAAGGACAGGTCTGGCAGGATATGGTTCACCACGGACGGAAACGGACTTTGGTATACGGACGAGGAGTTGGCAGAGGCAACCAACTACGTGAACATCAGGCCGGCAGGATACCCAAGCGACGCCATCAGCAAACTCTACTGCATCCAAGAGACAAAAGACGGCGACCTATGGATCGGCACCCAAAACACGGGTATATGGAGGTACAAAAAGAATAGAAGCAACCTGATCACATCGTCGCAAGATATTCCGTTCCCTGAAAAGATGTGCTCCGACTTCATCGAGACCGAAGACGGATCCATCTACGCCGTATCCGACGGTGGCGGTCTATCATGGATCAGCAACGATCTCAAAACATTCGAACAGATACCTGGCAAAGCGGGTGAAAACAATCAAAACGCCCTCAGCATCGCACAAGACGCCGACGGCAAGATATGGATAGCCACGTGGGGTGGCGGCATCCAAATATACGACCCGACAAGCAAGAGTTTCAAGCAAGAAAGATTCGAGGAGCTTAAATCCACACTCAGCTGTTTCTTCTCCGTCAATATCATGAAAAACAACGAGATATGGATCTGCACGGGAGGAGACGGACTCTATGTGAGAAGGGCGGACGGACACTGGGAAAAGTTTCTGTTACCTTTCGGCGGCAACGAGTACGATATGTGGACCTACGGTGTCACTGAAGGAACCAACGGAACCCGCTGGATCATCACCACACGCTCCATCTGGAGAGTCAACGGAACCAACCGAAAGCCTCTGATCGCAGACATATCCAAGCAGAAGGCACACGACCCGATCTGCATCAACGACGCTGTATGCGACAAAGCGGGGAACCTCTACGTGGGGTGCGACCAAATCATCCTGAAGTTTTCGGAAAACGGAGAGCACTGCGACACGCTAAACTTCGTCCCGAAAGACAACTACTTCTCCATCGAACTATTGGCCAACAAGGAAATCATAGCCAGAGGAAACAAGGGCATATATAGAATCGACCTTGAAGGGAAGCAATACACCGTCTACCCGTACGAATTCCACGCCAGCGGAACGGGGCGCTTCCGCATCCACGGCTCCATCGTCCTGAAAGATGGCAGGATCCTCTTCGGCACCAAAGAAGGATTCATCGTCGTCAACCTCAAACAGAAAGGGGAAGGCGTCAAGACCCACCACTTCGGCATAACCTGCGAGACCGTCAACAGTATCCCTTACAGGAAGACAAACATCCAACAAGTGACCAACGAGGATGGCTCCATCAAAGAGATGACAGTCAAATACGGGCAAACAGACCTGACATTTCGGGTAGACCTCGTGAACTACTTCCCGAAAGAAATCATTTGCGATTATCAGCTAGAGGGACTTTCAGACAAATGGACGGAGACAGGCAGTGATCGAGGCATCAACTTCTCCTTCATACCATCCGGCAACTATGTCCTGCACGTACGTAGCTATATCTCCGGAGAGGAGGACTCCGCAGAAGTAAGGGATGTGCAAATCACCGTACTGCCGCCATGGTGGCAGACCATCTGGTTTAAGATCGGCACCTCCCTCCTACTCGCCCTCCTGATAGGCACCATCCTCAACCTGCGCATCAGACGGTTGAAGAAAGAGCAGATCGAACTGCAGAAGAAGGTGAAGGAACGCACCCACGAATTGGACGAGAAGAACACCGAACTACGATTAGTGTTGCAAGACAAAGACCGACTCATCTCCGTCATCGCCCATGACCTGAAGAACCCGATGTTCGCCATCGTGGGTACGTTGGAACAGTTGAACAGCAAGGAAATCGAGGCGGATAACGAATACAAGAAAACATTGAGAGACGTGCACCAATCCGCAGAGACACTCCAGAACGAGATGGTACGCCTCCTCGAATGGGCGAAAGCCAAAAAAGAGGAGATAGAGTGCAAGCACGAGGACGTCAACGTGGGCAACACGTTGCAGAATTTAGGACTGCTCTTAAGCGGACTCATCCGCAGCAAGGAGCAGACGCTCGACGTCACCTCACACACTGAGAACTGCGCATACGTCGACTCCAGAATGTTCAGCACCATCATCCGCAACCTCATCACCAACGCTGTCAAGTTCACTCCGAAGGGAGGACGCATCGCCTTGTCGGCATGGCAAAACGACGGGAAGATATACGTCAGTGTCGAAGACAACGGCGTGGGCATGAGCCAAGAGACATTGGAGCAAATCCGCAACAACGGAAACGTGCAGAGCACCTTAGGAACACAGGAAGAGAAAGGCTCCGGTCTCGGATTAGGGCTCTGCAAGGACTATCTCAAACGCATCAACGGTGAGATGGAGATCACGAGCAGACTCGGACAAGGCACCAAAATCACCATCTCCGTACCAGCATCCGAGCGCAAGGCAGAGGACGCCATCCTACACAAGGAGGAGAGCGGAGACGAGCATCTGATAGACAAAGAACTGTTGGGAGGCAACACCGCCCTGATTGTGGAAGACGACCCTCTCATCCGGAAGAATATCCAACACACGCTAGAGCGGCACATGACCGTCCTTTCAGCCAGCAACGGAGCCGAGGCCCTCGAAATAGCCAAGGAGAACGAACTGGACATTATCCTGAGCGACGTCGAGATGCCAGAGATGAACGGAATAGAGATGAGCCGTGAGATGGCCAAGATGGACAACCTCTACGGTGTGCCACTCCTCTTTCTATCCGCCAAGACAGACGAGTCAGACCGACTGATGGGTCTCTTGACCGGTGCGGTGGACTACATCCCTAAACCGTTCAGTTCAAACGAGTTACTCATCAAAATTAACAATATCCTAAGCAACCGCAGAAAGCAACAGATACGCATCCTGCAGCAGAATATCAGCACGTTATCCACGGGAGGCGAGAATGGTGATACAGGCAAGGAAGAGGATAAAGAGGAGAAGATGAATCCATTCCTGCAAAGGATGGTGGACGAGATAGCCAAGAACTACAAGGAGAGCAACTTCTCCATCGAGACCTTGGCGGAGACGCTCAACGTGAGCCAATCAACATTAGCCAGAAAGATAAAATCCATCACAGGGAAGACCCCGATCGAGATACTCGTAGAGTACAGGTTGAATGCCGCGCTTTCACTGCTGAAATCAAACGAGGAAGGACTGCAAATCAACGAGATAGCCTACGAATGCGGATTCACCGACCCAGCCTATTTCACGAGAAAATTCAAGGAATTCTTCGGGTATACGCCACGCACCGTGAAATAGCGGTCGAGGCAAGAGCGGGGAGCCATCATGGAAGGGCTAAAAAAACCATGAAATCAATCATCATAAACCACCCTATTTACGACAAAAATTCGTAAATTCGCGGACGTATGGGTAGGATAATGGCCATAGATTACGGAAGGAAGAGAGTGGGCGTCGCAGTGACCGACCCCTGTCAGATCATTGCGAACGGGTTATGCACCGTTCCCACCAACGACATACTCCGTTTCATCGAGGAATACACAAAGAAAGAGACAGTCGAGCTCATCGTGGTGGGGCAACCCAAGACCATGAAAAACGAGCCATCCGAATCGATGAAGTACATCACCCCCTTCGTCAATGCGTTGAAGAAAAGATTGCCACAGATACCCATCACCATGTACGACGAGCGGTTCACGTCCGTATTAGCCCACAAGACCATGCTTGACGGAGGGCTGAGGAAGAAGGACCGGCAAGACAAAGCCCTGGTAGACGAGATAAGCGCCACCATCATCCTACAATCCTACATGGAGAGCAAGAAATTCACAATGTGAGAATAAACAAAACATTATAAGAAAATGATATATCCCATAGTCGTATACGGTTGTCCCGTGTTAAGAGAAGAGGCGAAAGACATCACGCCGGACTACCCTAACATCAAGCAATTAGCGGAAGATATGTTCGCCACGATGTACAATGCGGAAGGCATTGGGCTTGCGGCGCCACAGATCGGTTTATCCATCCGCATGTTCGTCATAGACTTGGAAATATTGGCAGAGGACGACCCTCAATTCAAAGGGTTCAAGAAGGTGTTCATCAATCCTCAAATCGTCGAATACGGAGAGGAGATGGAGACGTGCGACGAGGGATGCCTCAGCCTGCCAGGCATCAGCGAAAGCGTGAAGCGTCCGACCAAGATACGCATCCAGTACCTTGACGAGGATATGCAACCGCACGATGAAGTGTACGAGAAATACAAGGCGAGAGTGATCCAACACGAATACGACCACTTGGAGGGGAAAGTATTCATCGATAGGATATCACCCATCAGGCGTCAAATGAACCGAGGCAAGCTGACCAGCATGGTCAACGGTAAAATCAGATGTAGATACAGAATCAAAACAGTCAAATGATGCGTTTAGCCGAAATAAAACAGCTCATCATGGAGGAGCGATTCGCAGATGCGGAGGCGCTACTGAAGCAGCACATCGACGAGAACCCGCACGATGAGGCCGCACACTTCCTCATGGGCAACCTCTACCGAAAGAGGGAAGACTGGCAAGGTGCGCTGAACGAGTATCAAGCGGCAATAGACATCAACCCCGAATCGCCCGCCCGCATGGCCTACGACGCCATCCAAGAGGTGCTGGCATTCTACAACAAGGATATGTTTAATCAGTAGTTAAGAGTTAAGAATTAAGAGTTAAGAGTTGATAATTAATTTTTGGCTTGAAGCGGGACTTGCAATAAAGATGATTTAACATTTTTTCTGAAGAGAGACAAGGATATTAATCTCCAAAGGGGTAAATTTGCCAAGACAAAAGAAAAAAGAGAATAGCGTGGAAACAAAAGAGCAATTCGAGACGGTAATCGCTGTATGCAAAGACATCTACAGCAAGAAGTTGCAGGACTACGGCGCTGCTTGGCGCATCATGCGTCCGGCATCCATCACCGACCAGATATTCATCAAGGCGAACCGAATCCGCACCCTGGAAGTAAAGGGAGAGGCGAAGGTGAACGAAGGCATACGTCCGGAGCTCATCGGCATCGTGAACTACGGCATTATGGGAATGATCCAGTTGGAGAAGGGGTATTCGGAGTCATCGGACCTCACGCCACAGGAGGCCATCACTCTCTACGACAAGTACATGAAGAAGACCGTCGACTTGATGCTGGCGAAGAACCATGACTACGACGAGGCATGGCGCTCCATGCGCACCACCTCCTACACGGACCTCATCCTCATGAAGCTCTACCGCACCAAGCAAATAGAAGACAACCAGAACCAAACGCTCATATCCGAAGGGATAGAGGCGAACTACATGGACATGGTGAACTATGCTTTGTTCGGTCTGATAAAAATAGATTTTAAAGACTAAGGGAATAAATATTTTAGTAATTTTGGAAGCATGAAAGATAGTGTAAAAAGCAAAATAGTTGTCGCAGCGAGAATACTATTAGGATTAGTTTTCGTCTTCTCCGGATACGTGAAAGCAGTGGATCCGCTTGGATCAACCTACAAGATACAAGACTACATGGCAGCGATGGGCTTGGACTTCTTTGCTCCGATCGCCTTGGTCATCGGCATCGGTCTGGCCGCCTTCGAGTTCCTAATCGGTGTATGTCTGGTGTTAGGCACCAACCTCAAATCCACCTCCATCTTAGCCATCATCATGATGTGCTTCATGACCCCGCTCACGCTCTGGATCGCCATAGCGGACCCTGTGACGGACTGCGGATGCTTCGGCGACGCATTGGTCATCAGCAATTGGCAAACATTCTGGAAGAACATCGTGCTGCTGGCACTCGCCATCTTAGTCTACAAATGGAAAGAATATAGTCCGAAACTCTTCTCGGATCGCACAGAATGGTTGATAGCCATCTGCGCCGGCACATTCTCCATACTGCTCTCCATCTACTGCTACTTCAACCTGCCGATCATCGACTTCCGCCCTTACAAGAACGGAACCGACATCATAAAGGCAATGGAAGTACCGGAAGGTGCAGAGGAAGATGAATTCGAGACAATACTGGTGTACGAGAAGGATGGCGAACAGAAAGAATTCTCCTTGGATAACTATCCGAAAGACGACAACTCATGGACCTTCGTAGACTCAAAGCACAAATTGATCAAGAAGGGATTCGAACCGCCTATCCATGACTTCACCATGGAACACCCAGACGACGGAGACATCACAGAGGAAGTGTTGAACAAGAAAGGTTACACCTTCCTGATGGTATGCTACAGGGTAGAGAAAGCGTTGACCGACAAACGAAAGGAGATCAACAGCATCTACCAATACGCACAACAGAACGGATACGACTTCTACTGCATGACCGCCACAGGATTGGAGACCGACGAGATGAAGGAATTCAAGACTGAGATGGGTTACAGTGCAGAGGGTGGCTACCCAATCGTCAACACGGACGAAATCACACTGAAGACCATCGTACGGTCCAACCCGGGCTTGGTGTTGTTGAAGGACGGTGTGGTTGTGAACAAATGGAGCAACAAGAACTTGCCGAAGTTCGAAAAGCCATTGGATCAATCCGAGATGGGGAAGGTGCAAGAGCCTAACGAATGGGGAATGGTGACGATGTCAGTCTTAGGATTCCTTGCGGTCCTCGCCCTCGTATTCGCCATAGATTGGATCATATCACGCATCAGCGGAAAAAAGAAATAATACAACATTAACATAATCATTTAAATTCATTACAATGAGAAAGAATATCGTTGCAGGAAACTGGAAAATGAACAAGACACTCCAAGAGGGTCTTGAGTTGGCAAAGGGCTTGGACGCCGCTTTGAAGGGTAAGAAACTGAATTGCGATGTCATCATCGGCACTCCATTCATCCACTTGGCAAGCGTAGCCGCAGCCATCGACACCAAGGTGATCGCAGTTTCCGCTGAGAACTGTGCAGACAAAGAGTCTGGCGCATTCACGGGCGAGGTTTCCGCCGCTATGGTTAAGTCAACAGGTGCTGAGTACGTTATCTTGGGACACTCAGAGCGTCGTGAGTACTACCACGAGACTCCAGAGATCTTGAAGGAGAAAGTTCTCTTGGCTTTGAAGAACGGTTTGAAGGTTATCTTCTGCATCGGCGAGAGCTTGGCAGAGCGTGAGGCTAACAAGCAAAACGCAGTTGTTAAGGCTGAGTTGGAGGGTTCTGTATTCAACTTGTCAGCTGAGGATTTCGCTAAGATCACTATCGCATACGAGCCAATCTGGGCCATCGGAACAGGCAAGACCGCTACGGCTGACCAAGCTGAGGAGATCCACGCTTACATCCGTTCTTGCGTAGCTGACAAATATGGCAAGGAAGTTGCTGAGAACACTTCTATCCTTTACGGTGGTTCTTGCAAGGCTTCTAACGCTCCTGAGTTGTTCGCTAAGCCAGACATCGACGGTGGTTTGATCGGTGGCGCTTCTTTGAAGGTTGAGGATTTCTGCGGCATCATCAACGCATTCTGATTCTAACCTATCAAATGATCATAACGGGAAAGGGTGGACATATTGTCCGCCCTTTTTTCGTCATAATTTCCATAGGGCGTTGCCCTAGGCTATATATGTTTCGCCCTTTCAGGGCTGGCAGTGAACCAGACGGGCATTCACGAGTCCCCAGGGTGATGCCCTGGGCTATATAATGTTATGCCCTTTCAGGGCTGGCAATGAACCGGACGGGCATTCGCGAGTCCCCAGGGCGATGCCCTGGGCTATATAATGTTTCGCCCTTTCAGGGCTGGCAATGAACCGGACGGGCATCCACGAGTCCCTAGGGCGTTGCCCTAGGCTATATATGTTTCGCCCTTTCAGGGCTCAGTTATGCGCATCATGTAAGGAAATGCACACCCTTCAATTCTTAATTCTTAAATCCCATAGGGCGTTGCCCTAAGCTATATATGTTATGCCCTTTCAGGGCTGGAATGTGCGCATCGTGCATAGATACGCTCTCCTCAATCGATTTCGTCGAACTATCGGTTCATTACCCACAACTGTATTCCCACGAACACCACCCTAATTCTTAATTCAAAATTCAAAATTCTTAATTCTCCAACCCTCCGGCACCCCGCTCGTCCCCTCTTCAACAGGGAGCGTCGCAGGGCAGAAGAAGGTGCCCTCCTCCCCCACACCATCGGTCCAACCACTCGTGGCGACCGAGTAGGACGGGTCCAACCAACTAGTGAAATGCACCTTCAGGCACTTCAGTCCTGCGCATCCACGAAACATTCCCTTGTAGCAATCCTCCTCTAAGGAAACGGCAGGCAACTCGGGAGCACGCTCCAATGCGGTACACCCTGCAAACATACCCATGTAGCAACCCAACTTCATCTCTTCGGCGGGAAGCGAAGGCGCGACGGAAAGGCGCGCGCACCCATCGAACATATTCGCATAGCAATAAGGACCTAAAACCTTGGCTGGAAGAGCCGGAGGCTCCGTCAGCGATTTACAGCCCCTAAACAGGCTACTATAACATCCATCCGCCAACTCCGTCGCAGGCAATGACGGCGCACGACGCAACGACTCACAGCCCTCGAACATTCCCTGGTAGCACTGATTCCGCATCACGGTAGCCGGCAAGACGGGAGCCTCCTCCACCCCTGGGCATTCAGAGAACATAAAGGCATAGCAACCAGGAGACAAGTTCTGCGCAGGCAGTGAAACGGCCCGTTTTATCGAACGACACTTTGAGAACATATATTGGTAACACTCCTGCGCCAATGTCATGGCAGGAAGTTCAGGCACATCGGTCAACCCCGAGCCCGAGAACATTCCTACATAGCAACGCTTCGCCAACGTATCGGCAGGCAATAAAGGCGCACGCTTCAAACGCTTACACTCACCAAACATGTACGCATAGCAGGCTCGCGCCAATGTCTTGGCAGGAAGTTCAGGCGCCTCAGTCAAACCCGTAGCCCAGAACATTCCATCATAGCAATGCATCGCTAACGTATCGGCAGGCAATAGAGGCGCATGCTTCAAACGCCCACACGAACTAAACATACTCAAATAGCAGAATCTCGCCAACGTCATGGCAGGAAGTTCAGGCGCCTCGGTCAAACCTGTGCCCGAGAACATCCCAGCATAGCAATACTCCGCCAGCGTATCGGCAGGCAAGATAGGCGCACGCTTCAAACGCCTACACAAACTAAACATACTCGCATAGCAGGAATTAGCCAAACGGACAGAAGGCAAGGCAGGTGCCTTCCGCAAGTCATGGCACATCGCGAACATGGAACTGTAACACTCCTTCGCCATCACCTCGGCAGGGAGTTTTCCCACCCTCTTCAAGCGGAAACAACCAGAGAACATATCCCCATAGCAATAGGACGCCAAAGAGCGTGCGGGGAGATCGGGAGTCCTCTTCAGCGACGAGCACCCAGCGAACATACGGTAATAGCAATAGTCCGCCATCCTCTCCGCCGGCAAGCGTGGCGCTCGTCGCAACCCCTTGCAGCCGAAGAACATATCCATGTAGCACCCCACGCCCAACTCGGTGGCCGGCAGTGCGGGAGGCTCGGACAAACCCACACAATCCTTGAACATATTCGCATAACAACCGTCAGGCACGCTCAGCGCAGGCAATGCGGGGGCTTTGGTCAACCCCTTGCAGCCAATGAACATGCGGGAATAGCATCCCTTGGTCAACGTCGTGGAGGGCAAACGTGGCGCACGGCGCAAGCCTTCACAATTCTCGAACAGACGGTAGAAACAATATTCGGAAGGAATCTCCGCATGCGAAGCGTCCCCATACAGCAGACTCATCACGTCGCCGTCCGCATAGACCGCACCCTCGATCACGAAAGCGGTATAACGGGTCCGATGGAACCCCCTATCATTCGTCGAGGAAGAACCGGAGAGTCCGTTCGGATTGTCGCCCCTGAAGCAGACCGATTCACCCGCATGCTGCAGTTCGATCAGTTCCGACATGGTGTGCACCGTATCCCCGTCCTCCTTCGGATGGAAGCGCAGAGGCGACCATGAGGCGCCCCCGTCACGGGAGTACTCCAAGGAGATATGATTGCCCGCATAGGCGGCGACAGAGATCATCACCCCATCCTCCACGGCCGTAAGGCGAAGAGGGTCCGCCGCCCTGCCCACCGAAGCAAGGAGGAAGAAAAGGATGAGTAAAAAAGAGTAACGTCTCATACAATGAAAAATTAGACTTAAAAATTATCTCGCCACGCTAACTGGCTCCTTGCTCAACTCCGCACACAAAAAATCGTAGGCCTCCGTGATCGTGCGGAAACGTTGTGAAGCCTCCTCCCGCTCCGACGCTAGGGCGGTAGGCGGCAGGGTATCCGGGTGGCAGGTCTTCACCTGCGTGCGGTAAGCGGTTTTTACCTCCTCTATCGTGGCATCCACTTTCAGGCCCAGCAGGTTGTAGGCCTCCCGCTTACGGCTGGAATAGCTGAATTGGCAACGCTCACGCTGTCGGGCGTTCTCCTCGCCACTCTGTCGTTCCCTGGATTGTTTCTCCGTTTCGAAACGATATCTCAGGGAGAGGAAGTCCCAATCTTTTATGCAAAGATAAAATGCGATGCGGGAGAGGCGGTTCAACTCCTCTTCGTCCACCAGACCATCGCTCGCATAGGCGCACTCGAAGAGATGAGACAGGAGCTCCAGGCGGTCGGCGTAATCAGACCCCTTGTTTTCCACAATGGACAAACTAATGTTCACGAAACTATCCTTCGACGGGACGGACCCCTTCTTACGAAAACCCCTAAAGCGCTCAATCTGCTCGGACAAATCATGCGTATAATCATACTTGCGGAAAGCCGACTCGGAGAGGTACTTCATGAGGCACTGATACCCCGAATCCTGGTACGAATCACCCATCCTGAGACATATCATATTCGCGAAGAGTCTTATCATATCCGTGTAATAACGCTGCTTCATGGACATGGTTTTCCTCACCCGTTTTGATAGGTCGCGCTTGTAATCATAGCTGACATACTTGGACTTCGAGAAGTATGTCAGTGCGGACTGGAGGGCCTCCTTCTGGCACTCCGGCAGGGTCTTGAAACATATTCTATTCGCGAAGCGTCTTATCTCGCCCTCATATTCCTCCTTGTAGCAAATCGGGTCCACATAACAAAGATCGGGGAAACACGTTCGGAAGAAATCCACCAAGGTGGTTCGAGGGAAATATGCCAATTCGGGATCCTCCACCAATTGATTATAACCTCTAAATTCCACCGTACAATTCGAGTCCCTACAGACAATACGCTTTATAGTCCAATAGTAATACGTCTTCTTCCATAGTCCCCGAAAATGACGCAACTCAAGGCGGTCTTTGTAATAGTAATATGAAGAAGAGAATCGTTCTTTTAGATACTCCCCCAAAAGTTTAACAACATAAGAGAGACCTATCAAAACAAAGGATATAAGGAACACCAAAAACTCAAACATCGATTTGCTCGAGGGGCGAATATTCCCAAACAAAATCAAGCATATGATAGAAACCACAAAAAACACGAAGTAGAGAATGAAAGGCAAAAAATTATTCTGCCAACAATCCTCAAGAGGTTTCTTCAACGCCCCGTCTTCCGTCAGCAAGGATTTTTCCTTCCACTCCTTGAATATCCTATCTATCTTTTCCTTGTCCATAGCTTCAAAATTAGCACAATTTTATGGGAACGCAATGGAGCATGGCATTGATTAAAATTTGTTTTGCCCCCGCCGGGGGCGTCCGACACTCCACATGTCCACATTCCCCAGGGCAACGCCCTGGGTCATATGCGACCATGTGGACATGCGCCCTGAAGGGGCAAAAGGATCGTATCATTTCGTCACGCAAACCGGCTCGGCGGCCAACTCCGCACACAAAAAATCGTACGCCTCCGTGATGGTACGGAAACGTACCGTGGCCTCCTCCCTTTCTCCATCCGTGGCGGTAGGCGGCAGGGTGTCGGGGTGGCAACTCTTCACCTGTTTGCGGTAAGCGCTCTTAACCTCCTCCAACGAGGCCTCCGTGCTCACGCCCAGCAGGTTGCAGGCCTCACGCTTGCGGCTGGAGCAGACGGATTGGAACCGTTCACGCTGTTTCGCACGCTGCGCATCCTCGGCGTTCTCTTTTTTCTCCGTTTGCTCCGCTTGTTTCCGTTGCTCATTCGCCTGTTTTTCCGACTCAAATCGGTACTTCAAGGAGAGGAAGTCCCACTCCTTGATGACAAAGTAAAAAGCGATTTTGGAGAGGAAATCCAATTCCCGCTCGTCCACCATGTCATCCCCCGCATACATGCACTCGAAGAAATGGGAAAGCAATTCCAGGCGCTTCGCATACGACCAACTTTCGCTCCGCATAAGTTTAAGACACATATTCAGACATTCATTCATGCACTTCTTCTTCGTGTCTTCCCTATATTTCCCCAACCAATAAGAAAGCCTTTCAGAGAGATAAGGGGCTTTGTATCCCAAATCACTAAGTTCCTTCACCTTGAGCATACAACGCACCGCACATTGACGTTCTTTTTCATATGCTTCGCAAAAGGATTTATTCCGCAGCAGCAGCCTAGCGAAGAACTTCGCCCTCAGTTCGACCTCTTTGTTCTCCACTTTGTTTTGGAACAATTCAGGAAAGCAAGACAACAAGAACTGTCGATTACGTGAATTATCATCCAATTCAATACTATCATCGGTAGAATGGAAATATAACATGATCTTCTTGCGATAACGTTTCGTTCTCTCATCATATTCCAACCTCACAATACTTTTCAAATCAGAATACAAGATTTTTTTTGCATTCAATCCGAAAGTGTTTTCTGTCACAAGACAATCCCTAAACCAGTATTGACGGGCGCAATCCGTCCAGCACATGTGAAAGAAATAAAAGAGGACAACTATAGTCCAAATACAAAGGAATGGAGTAGCCTGGCCATCAGCATCACGGCTGTCTATGAATCCGAGGAGAGACAAGAACAACAAAATTAACATAGACAATATCCAACAAACCGAATGGATCCAAGTATCGCCCATACGGAAAGCCCCGTCCTTCGTCAGCAATCCACCACTCTTCAAGTCCTTGAATACACTATCTATCTTTTCCTTGTCCATAGTTTCAAAATTAGCACAATTTTATGGGAACGCAATGGAGCATGGCATTGATAAAAAAAGAACCGTGTCATTTTGCCACGCTAACCGGCTCCGCACTCAGCTCCGCACACAAGAAATCGTAGGCCTCCGTGATCGTGCGGAAACGTATCGTAGCCTCCTCCCGCTCCGACGCCAAGGCGGTAGGCGGCAGGGTATCCGGGTGGCAGGTCTTCACCTGCGTGCGGTAGGCCGCCTTCACCTCCTCCAGCGTGGCATTCTCCTTCAGCTCCAATATCTTGTAAGCCTCCCGCAAACGGCTGGAATAGGCGGCTTGGCAACGTTCACGTTGTTGGGCGTCCTCCGTGCCTTTCCGCTGATTTTTGGTCTGTTGCTCCGACTCGAAACGGTACTTCAGCGAGAGGAAGTCCCATTCCTTGACACAGAAGTAATAGGCGATATGGGAAAGGCATTCCAGCTCCTCGTCATCCACCTTGCCATCACTCGCATAGGCACATTCGAAAAGGGCTGAGAGCAAATCCAGCCGGTCGGCATAGCACACGCCCTTATTCTGCAAAATGTCGAGGCAAATACTGATATACCCATAATCAGCAGGAAGTGTGTTCGTCCGTCTATAGGCATTGTATCGATTCTTTTGAGAGACAAAGGCATTTGGGGCAGAACTATTTTTACACACCTCCGACAAATATTTCAGCGCACATTGGGACTCCTCTTTCTGATACTGAGGGTCATCCTTTAACGTCACCACATACGCAAAGAGTTTTCCCATCTGCTCCTCATACATCTTATTGACAAACAAAGACCTAAAGCAAGAAAACAGTTGCGTCAAACAATCGAACCTCGTTTTTGACGAAAATTCAGACCCCATATAAAAAGACCAGTCCTTGAACGAAACGGAAAGAGTCTTCACCCACCTATTCGAATTACTGTCGTAATAATTGTCATGGACAATTTTGTTTAGATCAGTATAATAATGCCTGCGTTTTATGAGTCCCCATAGGTAAAACAACTCCACACGGTCCTTATAGAAATGTTTGACGGAAAACAATTGGACAAATAAGAGGAAGGAAGCCACCCCGCAGGCGATAGGGATAGAGAAATGGACGTCGAGTTCGGCCATCATTCCGCATGTGATGCCAAAAATGAAAAATCCGAGAGGGACTCCAATGAGAAAAGGGGCCATACTACGCCCCACTTTCAACGACCCCCTCCTCGTCAACAAGTCTTTTTTCTTCCAACTTGCGAATAAGCTATCTAATCTTTTCGTATCCATAGTTCCAAAATTAGCACAATTTTATGGGAACGCAATGGAGCATGACATTGATTAAAATCTGTTTTGCCCCCTCCGGGGGAGTCCGACACTCCACATGTCCACATTTCCCAGGGCGTTGCCCTGGGCTAGATAATGTGATGGCCTTTCAGGCCGTAGGGGAACATCGCCTCGCTATAATGAACAGATCCTCGCTTTGCAAAGAGACCTTCTCCATGCGCCAAAAGCCTGAAGGGCTTTCCCTTTACATAGCCCAGGGGAAACGCTCTATGTCATACGCGACCATGCGGACATGCGCCCTGAAGGGGCAAAAGAACCGTGTCATCTCGCCACGCTAACCGGTTCGGCGCATAATTCCGCACACAAAAAATCGTAGGCCTCCGTGATCATTCGGAAACGTATCGACGCCTCCTCCCGCTCGCTATCCTGGGCGGTAGGCGGCAGGGTATCCGGGTGGCAAACCTTCACCAATTTACGGTAGGCGCTCTTCACCTCCTCCAGAGAGGCTTTCTCCCTCAATCCCAACATTTTATAAGCCTCCCGCATACGGTTGGAGCAAACAGTTTGATAGCGCTCACGCTGTTGGGCGTCCTCTGTCTTTTTCTGTTCTGCCTCAGCCTGTTTTTCCGCCTCGAAATGATACTTCAGCGAGAGGAAGTCCCAATCCTTGATGCAAAGCCAATAGGCGATGCGGGAAAGCCTTTTCAGCTCCACATTGTCCACCATGTTGTCGCTCGCATAGGCACATTCGAAGAGATGCGCCAGAAGATCCAAACGGTCAGCGTAATCCACGCCTGGGGCTTTCATGATACGGTAGCAATAATCCTCATAATTATAATACGATCGAGTTCTAATTTTTCGGCCGCCCCTAATTTCATAATACAGCAGGTCATCCAAGCAGGAATCAAGTTGTTTCTCATAATCAAAACGACTATATTTCGACTCTGAGAAGTACTTCAGGGCAGCCGTCCGTGCAACCGAATAATCAGGTTCGGGTTTCTTCAACACAATCAAATTAGCGAAGAGGGCAACCATATATTCAAAGAAAACTTGATTAACAAAAATCGGTTTGAAGCACGAAGTAAAGAAACGAGACAGACGTCCAAACTGACTCTTCATCACGGAATCCCCATATATCACAAAAGTTTTCTCGCCAACTTTGATATTGAGACTCATGAAATGATCGACAGAACCAGACTTGTTTTTGTATGTAATTTGTTCGCAGGTTATCTCCTCCAAGTCAGTATATTGGTAAGATTTCTTAAATAATCCAAAGAATTTGGATTCAACCATGCGATCTTTATAAAAATAAAGAGTGGGCCAAAGAATTGAGAGGCCCAAAACAATGGACGACACCCACACCACACCCACAATCGTCAAAATGAAAACGAGCGACTCACGGGGGAATAGATCAATAAAGAAATATACAAAAATAATAACGATTGCGAATGTCGACATAGACAACACAGATCCACTTACTCCGGACCTCAGCCTACACTTGTAGGCACCCATCCTCGTCAAATAGGATTTGCTTTGCCATTCTTTGAATATGTTCTCTATCTTTGCCGTGTCCATGGTTTCAAAATTAGCATATTTTTTTACAAATACCGCACGCACCCGTAGGCAATCACCTCGCCACGCTAACCGGTTCAGCACATAATTCCGCGCACAAAAAATCATATGCCTCCGTGATCGAACGGAAACGTACCGTAGCCTCCTCCCGCTCCATTATCGTAGCAGTAGACGGCAGAGTATCCGGATGGCAAGTCTTCACCTGCGTGCGGTAGGCACGCTTCACCTCCTCCAACGTGGCATTCTCCTTCAGTTTCAGCAGGGAATAGGCCTCCTGCTTGCGATTAGAGAAGACCTGCTGATAGCGCTTCTGCTGTCGAGAATCCTTCTTTCCCTTCTGTTTGGTCTCCTCCTGCTTTTTCGCTTCGAAACGATGCTTTAGGGAAACGAAGTCCCATGATTGGATCTCAAGGTTAACAGCGATTTGGGAGAGGAGCTCCAGCTCCCACTCATCCACCAATCCATCCTCCACATAGGTACATTCGAAGAAATAGGTAAGCATCTCCAATCGCTCCTCATACACCATGAATTTAGAATTCATGATTTCCTGAGCAAACAAACGGCAATGTTCCACACATATCTCTTTCTCGTCACGATTGAATTGTCTCAACCAATAATTAAGACGTTTTGTAAAGTATCGCTCTTCGGTTCCTTGAACACGATACGTCTTTAAATTAAGAAAATAACGCACTGCGCATTGACGTTCATTCACATAAGGATGGAACTTGGGAGTATACCGTTTAAGCACTCTGGCAAAGAACTTCAACCTCAAATCATACTCTCTTTCACGCACATCTTCCATATGATCGAAGAAGATATCGCCAAAACAAGAACGAAAGAATTCGTACGCACGTGGATTATCATCTATCGAGATAGTATCCATACCGCGTTTGCGGAAGGATATGTCTATCTTCATTTGATACGTCTTCGATCCTTCGTCATATTCCGAATGCCTTTTAATTAAAGTGATATCGGAATAACTATACTCATGCGCATTGCCTCCGAGAAAATTTTTTGCCACAAGACGGTCTCTACGCCAATATAGACGAGAAGGCGCTATCCACATACCCCGCAGAATCAAATACATGAATGGTCCCAAAAAAATCGACAAAATTATTTTATGCCAATCAAGTGTCCATAAGCAGAGGATTGCCACAAACAAAATAAACACAAAAAGCAGAGCAAAAGCGGATGCGACTATTATGGTGTCTACAGGATCACCCGTATAAAACCCGTCATTCTTCAGCAGTCCACGATTCTCAAAGTCCTTGAATACACTATCTATCTTTTCCTTGTCCATAGTTTCAAAATTAGCATATTTTTGGGGAATACGACGGCAAACAACATTTTTAAAACATTCTAAAATCGCACAAACTTCATCCTTTTGCACCTCCGGAGGCGTACCGCACACATCCATCCAATCACCCATGCACCCAGGGTGTTACCCTAGGCTAGGTAATGGGTTGGCCTTGCAGGCCGTAGAGGGATGCATTGACACAATGCCAGACTCATCGTTTAGTGTGGATTCTTCTCCATGCGCAAAACAAATAGCCGGAAGGGCTTTCTCCATAAGTAGACCAGCACTGTCCTGGGACACGGACGACCATGTGAACATGCACCCTGTAGGGGCAAAAGAATGCATCACCTCGCCACGCCAACCGGTTCGGCGCACAATTCCGCGCACAAAAAATCGTACGCCTCCGTGATCGTTCGGAAACGTTGTGAAGCCTCCTCCCGCTCCTTTATCGTGGCGGTAGACGGCAGGGTATCTGGGTGGCAGGTCTTCACCTGCGTACGGTAGGCACTCTTCACCTCCTCCAGCGTAGCATCCACATTCAGGCCCAGCAGGTTGTAGGCCTCCCGTTTGCGGCTGGAATAACTGAACTGATAGCGCTCACGTTGCCGGGCGTTATCCTCCTCATGCTGTCGTTTCTGGGATTGTTTCTCCGTTTCGAAGCGATACCTCAGGGAGAGGAAGTCCCAATCTTTTATGCACAGATAAAAGGCGATGCGGGAGAGGCGGTTCAACTCCTCTTCGTCCACCATGTCATCGCTCGCATAAGCACATTCGAAGAGATGCGTCAGGAGTTCCAAGCGGTCAGCATAATCCGGACCGCTGATCTTCATGATGGACAAGCAGATGTTCACAAAAGTATATCTTGAAGGGATAGAGCCCTTCGTCTTATAGCCCCTAAACCGTTCAATATATTCAGACAAATCGTGCACATAATCATACTTGCGATAAATAGACTCGGAAAGATATTTCAAGAGACGCTGATAGCCTGCATCTTGATACGAATCCCCCGTTTTGAGACATATCATATTCGCGAAAAGCCATAGCATATACTTGTAAAAAAGCCTCTTCGAGAACATGAATTCCTCCACCCAGAAGGACAAGTCTTCCTTGGGATCGCTCAGTTTAAAATACTTCGGAGATTCCTCAAAATACGCCAACGCATCCTGAAGGGCCTTCGTCTGACATCCCGGCATGGTCTTGAAACATATCCTATTCGCGAAGTGCCTTATCTCGCCCTTATACTCCTCTTTGTGAAAAGCTTCGCGCTCTACACAAAGAGGCGCAAAACACGTTCGCAAAAACTCCATCTCGTGTTCATCCTTCACCTCAGATAGCACATGATTCTTTAATACCATTGTATATTTCGAGGATTCACAAACAACACGTTTTATGTCCGAATAGTTATACGTCTTTCTCCTAAGCCCCCAAAGACAACGTACTTCAATACGATCTTTGTAATAGTACCACATCTCCGGACATATTTTTTTCACGTTATTCAATAAAAATAGCACGAGAAAAAAGTAACAAACAAGGAAGGAAAGGATAAAGAAAAGCACTTCTGCCCCATTCTTAAAAATATTGAGAATGTAGGGGACCACAAAAATAGTGAAGATCGGATAAGAAAGATAAATTAATGCGACAAGCAGGTGCCATGCATGAGCGACCTTCAGCGCCCCATCTTCTGTCAGCAGAGACTTGTCCTGCCACTCTTTGAATATGTGATCTATCTTTTCCTTGTCCATAGTTTCAAAATTAGCACATTTTTGAATGCGACGGCAAACAACATTGATTAAAAACATTCTAAAGATTCTTCTCCATGCGCAAAACCCATAGACTGAAAGGCTTTCTCCACCAATAGCCCATGGCACCACTCTGGGTCACGGTCAGTCATGCGAACATGCGCCCTGCAGGGGCAAAAAGAATGCATCACCTCGCCACGCTAACCGGCTCCGCGCTCAACTCCTTACACAAGAAATCGTAGGCCTCCGTAATGGCTCGGAAGCGTTGTGTCGCCTCCTCCCGTTCCGCCAACGTGGCAGAGGAAGGCAGCGTGTCCGGGTGGCAACTCTTCACCTGCGTGCGATAGGCGCTCTTCACCTCCTCCAACGAGGCATTCGAGTTGAGGCCCAGCAGGTTGTAGGCCTCCCGCTTGCGGCTAGCACAAACGGAACGGTAGCGTTCACGCTGCTTCGCATACGCGTCGCTCTCGGTCTGTCCGCTATACTGTTCCTGCTTCACCGCCTCGAACTGATACTTCAGGGAGAGGAGATCCCAATCCTTGATGCAGAGGTAATAGGCGATGCGGGAAAGATAATCCAACTCCTCGTCATCCACCGTACCATCGCTTGCATAGGCGCACTCGAACAGGTGCGTCAGGAGTTCCAAACGGTCGGCATAGTCCACAGCCTTATCCTGCATGATGGCCAAACAAACATTGATATACCCCATATCCGCAGGGAGCGTGTTCGCCTTCCTATGTTTGTTGTACAAACTAAGTTGCTCGGAAAGGTCTTTTTGGCAATTATACTCACCGTATTTCGACTCCGTGAGATACTTCAACGCACATTGGGACTCCGCAGACTGATACTGAGGATCCGATTTCAGCGAGATCACGTTTGCGAAGAGTCGTATCATCTTCTCATAATACAATTGATTGATGAACAATGGTTTAAACCCCGAGCAAAACAATCGGTTCAGACATTCGAACTTTTTATTGACACCACTAGTTTCACTAAAAGAGACCTCATTCCTCTTAAAGTAGATGCGAAGCGTCCTGACCCAAACCTTATCTTTCTTTTTGTATTGCAGGGTATGCGTAATCTTCTTCAAATCAGAATAATACACCTTACGATTAAAAAGGCCAAACAGATAGGAATAATCCATGCGATCCTTGTAAAATTTCTTGGAAGGGAAAAGCACCACAAACACGAGAAGAATAAATACCACCGAAGCAACTGCCAGCATAATATTTCCCAACTGCTCCTTGACATATAAAAAAGAGGATATGGCCACAAACAAGGCAGAGATGTTAGTCCTAAAGCTGTTACCCATGCTCAATGCGCCCTTACTCGTCAGCAATTTCTTCTTCTTCCAACTCTCAAATAAACTTTCAATCTTCGCACTATCCATAACACAATAAATATTTACTCAAAAAATTAAGTAAATATAACTAAACGGAACGAATTCGGAAAATAAAAACAGGGAAATACGAAACATATGGGAAAGATATTCTTTTGCCCCTGGCTGGGTAAAGGATTGGCCTTGCAGACCGTCAAGGGAAGGCACACCTACGTCAATAATTGGTTCTTCAAAAGAATATGATAGAGAACCCCTAGCGGGGTATTTCTCGTATTGAAACATGTCTATCTAGATAGAGACGATGTGCACATCGTCTACAACGGAACGTAACAATCATTTCGTCATAACGACCGGTTCAACGCACAACTCCGTGCACAAGAAATCATACGCCTCCGTAATCGTACGGAAACGTTGTGAAGCCTCCTCCCGCTCCTTTACCGTGGCGTTGGACGGCAAGGTGTCCGGATGGCAACTCTTCACCTGCGTACGGTAGGCTCTCTTCACATCCCCCAAAGTGGCGCCCTGTTCAAGGTTCAGCAAGGAATATGCCTTCTGCGTACGACTGGAGCAAGCCTGTTGGAAACGGTTCTGCTGCTGGGTGTTTCCCGTACCCTTCTGCTTCGCCTTCTTCTGTCTTTTCCCCTCAAAGTAACACTTCAAGTGGAGAAAGTCCCATTCCAAGATGGCAAGGCTGTTAGCGATTTGAGAGAGAAGGGCCAATTCCTGCTCATCCACCACCCGATCCGACACATAGGCGCATTTGAAGAGACAGGTAAACAACGATAATCGCTCCCTATAAGTCAGGGCGTCAAAATCCTCAATTTCACGCATCAGGTCTTGGAAATTCGCCTCACGTTCCTCCTTCGATTCACAACTGAACTGCTTCTGCAAGGAAAGAAGTCTGTCGGAAAAATACGACGGCCTATATCCCTGATCACGATACTTTTTCAAATCAACAAAATAGCGAATCGCACATTCATTTTCTTTACGATTCAAGTGAACATCTCCCCTTGTAAGCATCCTGGCAAAAATTTCCAGTTCCAGTTCCAAATCTGCACTCAATACTTTGTTGCTGAAAACATTATCGAAGCATGAACGGAGGAATTGCAGAGAGCGTAGGTCATCTTTTAACGATATGAAGGAAGTGCTTGAATTGCGGAAGGATATATCTATGACATTGTACCAACGCTTTGATTTCTCATCAAATTTCGCACACCTCACAACTGATTCCAAAGAGGAATAATTGAGCACATGCGCATTACGTCCGAGGAAGTTTTTGGTCACGACACGGTTGTAATACCAGTAAGAGGAGCAAGGCTCATCCTTCACGAAAGAAAACAACATCAGGAAAGAAAAACCCACCACAAAGGAAACGCCTATAAAGAAAGGGGACTTGAATCCCAAAGCCAAAAAGAGCAAAAAGACAATAAACAACAACAAGACGATTAGAACGAGGCTGCGAGATTTTCTAATCTCAATATAAAAAGCTCCTTCTTTAGTCAGTAGCCCCTTTTCCTTCAGGTTCTTGAATACACCGTTTATTTTTTTCCTGTCCATAGCTTCAAAATTAGCATATTTTTTTACAAATCCCGCACACACCCGTAGGCAATCACCTCGCCACGCTAACCGGTTCGGCGCATAATTCCGCACACAAAAAATCGTAGGCCTCCGTGATCGTTCGGAAACGGATGGCGGCCTCCTCCCGCTCGCTATCCTTGGCATTAGGC
>JBGVCG010000031.1:0-50233 GCA_045226255.1 Paludibacteraceae bacterium
ATAATCGACCAAGATGTCTACCACATCGGCGCCTCCATCAAGGACCTCGGGAAGAAATGGTTCGCCTTCTGCAAAATGGAGCTGCAGGCCGACGAAATCATGGAGAGGCTATCACAGATATAAATAACAACTAAATAAAAAATCCATGAACGACAAGAACGAAATCATACTGTACCAGCCTGATGAAACGGTAAAGCTGGAAGTGAGGATGAGCGAGGAAACGGTTTGGCTCACGCAACAACAGATGGCAACACTATTCGGTGTGAAAGAAAACAACATAACTTACCATATACGAGGCATTTACACAACCTGTGAACTTGAGCCAGAATCAACTACTCAAAAAATTAGAGTAGTTCGACAAGAAGGGAACAGAAAGGTGACACGCATGCTTGACTTTTACAATTTGGACATGATTATTTCTGTAGGATACAGAGTGAACAGCGCCAATGCCACTAAGTTTCGCCGATGGGCCACATCTGTCTTAAAAGAATATTTGCTAAAAGGTTATGCCATTAATCAGCAAATAACACACCTGGAAATCACAGATATAAATAACAACTAAATAAATATACCATGAACGACAAGAACGAAATCATACTATACCAGCCTGATGAAACGGTAAAGCTGGAAGTGAGGATGAGCGAAGAAACGGTTTGGCTCACGCAACAACAAATCGCATTGTTATTCGATTGCTCAATTGACAATATTGGATTACATCTGAAAAACATTTTCCGGGAACAAGAGTTAGACAAAAGCTCAACTACCGAGGAAATCTCGGTAGTTCGAAAAGAGGGCAATCGGATGGTGAAACGCAATGTGACCCACTACAATCTAGATGCCATTTTATCAGTTGGTTATAGGGTTAGTTCTCGCAATGCCACCAAGTTCCGTCAGTGGGCGAACCGAGTGCTGAAAGAGTACCTGTTAAAAGGATACTCCGCCAACCAAAGGATCGAAAGACTGGAACACCGAATGACGGAGGCGGAAGACAAGATAGACTTCTTTGTGCGCACAGCCCTGCCTCCCGTCGAAGGGATCTTCTATGACGGTAACATGCTCGAGCCTTTCGCCTTCGTCAACAAGCTAATCCGTTCGGCACGGGAGCGCATTGTCCTGATTGACAACTATGTGGACGAGACCGTGTTGCTACGCTTGGCGGAACGGGAGGAGAATGTCCAGGCTAAGATCTACACACAACGCACCTCCCCTTCCTTCAACGTGGCCTTAGCGCAACACAACAACCAATACGCACCGATCGATTTGAGCATCTTCACCCAATCGCACGACCGCTTCCTGATAATCGACCAAGAGGTCTACCACATCGGTGCCTCCATCAAGGACCTCGGGAAGAAATGGTTCGCCTTCTGCAAAATGAAGCTGCCGGCCGACGAAATCATGGAGAGAATATCACAGATATAAATAAAGATCCTCAGGAATAATCCTCCTCCCAACAATTCTCTTCAACCTCCCATTAGAAAAATTTGAAACAACACCAACTTACATTATATTTGCATTGCCGAAAAAAAACACACCAAACGACAAAAAACAGAACAATTATCATGATAAAAAACATACTATTCGACCTTGGTGGCGTAATCGTGGACATTGACATGGAGCAACTCTCGCGGGGCTTCCGCTCAATCGGCATGTCTAAATGGTTCATGATCTTCCGCAAACGCTCCATCAAGAAGGAAATGTCCCTCTACATGTGCGGCAAAACCAGCACGGCGGACTTCGTGGCGTGGCTGAAACCTCACTGCGGGAAAAACACCACAGACAAGGAGATATGCGATACCTTCAACAGCGTGCTCATCACCCTACCCGACCATGTCCTCGGCATGATTGACCAACTGCACGAACAACACCCGACCTACTTGCTCAGCAACATCAACGACCTGCATTACAACGCAGTGCTCGACCGCTGGTTCGGTGGCGAACGGGCGAACATAACGCAACACTTCGACAAGGTCTTCTTCAGCCATGAGATGGGCCTGGAGAAGCCTGACCCTGAGATCTTCAAACAGGTAATCAAAGAGAGCGGCATCCGTCCGGAAGAGACCGTCTTCATCGACGACACGCAAGAGAACCTCGACAGCGCCAAACGATTAGGCTTCCATACACTCCTGGCGGACAGGGAACGGAAGTGGGAGAAGGCATTGCGCGACCTATTATCGCAGCCAACCAATTAACAACATTGAATAATAATCTTTTAACAAAACAATAAATGAAGAATTTTAAACCCGGTCCGTGGATGCTCCCCCTCCCGGTACTGATCATAGGCACCTACGACGCCAACGGCAAGGCCAACGCCATGAACGCTGCCTGGGGAGGCCAATGGGAAGAGAACGAGATCATGATCTGCATGGGCGCCCATGCCACGACGGATAACCTGAACCGCTGCGGAGAGTTCACCGTGGCCTTCGGTACGGAAGAGACCCTGACCGCCTGCGACTACGTAGGTATCGTAAGCGCCAAGAAAGTGCCCAATAAGATGGAGAAGACAGGATGGAAGGATAGCAAGGCCGCTCACGTGAACGCCCCTGTGTTCGACGTCTTCCCCATGACGTTGGAGTGCCGCATCAAAGAGAAGATCGGTGCGGACGAGAACGGATATAACATCATCGCGGAGATCGTGAACATACTCGCCGACGAGAAGTACCTCGCGGAGGATGGGAAGCCAGACGTCGAGAAGATGCACCTCATCGCCTACGACCCGATCCACAAAGGCTACATCAGCCTCGGAAAGACCGTAGGGAAAGCCTTCTGCGACGGTAAGAACCTATAACAAAACTTTTATAATCAGTCCAAAAATGTTAACAAAAAAATTAAACACCTCCATCCAATTGGAGAAAGACCTCTTCAAACAAATATATAAATCCATGCAGGGAGATGTCCTGCAAGAAATCATCAAAGCGACCCGCATACCTTCCAAGCAGAACTACTGGAAAAACTCGTTGGAAGGCCATAGCATCAAAGTGGACGAAAAGCTCTTGAACAAATACTACAACCTCTTCAACGAGGTGAAGAACAAACTGGGCTTCAAGGAGAAGGTGGATTTCTACATCACAGGATGCTCCGAAGTCAACGCTTTCGCCATCATGGCGCAGGAGAAGGACGAGGCGCATATCATCAACATCAACTCCGCACTGATCCAACTCATGACGGAAGAGGAGTTGAAATTCGTCATCGGACATGAGCTAGGCCACCTCATCAACCAAGACGCACGCCTGCTCAACTTAGTGACCTTCGTCTTTCAGGACGGAGATATTCCCGTACTGCTCACGCACAAAATCAGGCTGTGGCAACAACTCGCCGAATTGGTGGCGGACCGCTACGGATACATGGCCGTCGGCAACCTGAACAGCTGCATATCAGCCTTCTTCAAAATGTCTTCCGGACTCGACTTCGACAAGATGGGCATAGACTTCGACTCCTTCATCAAGGAGAACATCAAACGTCTGAGCTACTTCAAGGAAGAGGAGGGTCTAAGCTGCGACGACCACCCCATCAACCCGATCCGCGTGGAGGCCATCCACCTCTTCTCCGAGGCGCAAAGCGACAAGGAACTGACAGAGAAGATGCAGGGACTCATCGAAATCCTCATGAAAGTGCGCAGCTCCGAATTGGACAAGAACCTCTCAGTCTTCATCGCCACGGCAGGCCTCATCATCGCCTCCTGCGACGGCTACATCAACCCGAACGAGACCGACCAAATATTGGACAACCTGTCCGCCCTGCAGATATTCCCGATACAATACATCGAAGAACTATCCAAGCAGGATATCTCGAAACTCTTCGAGGAGTCCGTCAAAAACATCCTGGAGATTAATCCTACCCTACGCGACACGATGTTGCTCTACATCATGGGCATCATCATCGCGGACAAACGATTCGACCCGAAGGAGATAGACCTCCTCTACAACATCGGAGAGGACCTTCTCGGCTACTCCCGCAAGGAGATCGCCCACTACTTCGCCGCCGCCATCCAAGAGGGATTCACGCCTAGCCACGAAGGGTTGAAATAAGACGGAACGGACGGTGCGGAATGATTACAGTCCGCCCAAAATCATACAAAGACTATATCGGCCTACGTGCTTGGTAATTAACTCATAGAATTTTCTGGAAGAGTCAGGAAAGCCTTCAAAACCTGGAATGACTCTTCCAAGGAATAACTTTTCACACAAAAAAATCACACACTCACAAGTTTGGTTGGGGCTTCAACATACCCAACCCACGGGAATCACTCTGTCAGAATGAATTGACTGCTAAAATTTACGCCCAACTTTCATAGGAAATCACCATGTCATTTTTTTCGACAGGCAACAATGAAATGAAAACCAAATCCCACAAAACTTATAATAAACCCTATGGCAAAAGTTTCGGGGACTTCCTCAATACTTATAGGACCATGTCCTCTACTTGGGAAAAGAGAAAGAAGTAAAGTACCAAACGCAGACACTAAAGTACTTGGCAATACAATATAACGCAATATTTTTTTCATTTTTCGGGAGTGTTAGTTAACCTTATACTACAAATGTATTTCATTGCTTTGAAATCAGCAACTGAAAATCATTTTCCTAACAATATATTGCGAATATACAAAAGCCTAATCATTACACGAAAAACATATTATAATGAATTATTCCATTCCTTCTCCAACCATATGTCAACATTTTAAACACTACTTTAATTGAAGTAAATCAAGAAAGGAGATAATAGCAACGTATTTAACTTGCCTCGATTTGATTTTAAAAAAATAGTCACTAATTTTAGGCGGTTTTAAATATAGGGTACGCTTTCAATGCGCCACACACATCGGACATTGAGGGCATAATTGTTTCACATAAAAAATATTACACCATGAAGAAAAGAAGTTTACTATTACTATTTGCCACAATAGGATTGTGGGGATCTGTCTGTGCCAATCCGACTTTCGTAACGATTGAGTTCAAAGATCTCTCGAAGAAATCGTTTGTATTGGCAGAATCACCTGTTTTTCAGTACAGGAACGACAGTTTAGTGGTAAATGGTAGTGCATCGACCGGCTATCAGTTCGAGAAAGTAGCCAAATTTTACTTCGAGGGAGAACTCTCAAGTATTCCGACCATCGCAGCGAACGAGGTGCGCGTCACCTACTTGGACAACCAACACATCCAAGTGGAGGGACTTGCAGCCAATTCACAAGTGGGTTTGTTCTCCGTCTTAGGACAGGTGATCGAGCAAAAATCCGCCAAAGAGGGGGAAGCGGTTCTCTTTACTTTACCCGCAGCAAAGGGTGTCTACATTCTAAAAGTTAACGAGCAATCCATCAAAATCATAAAGAAATAATCTCATGAAAAAACATATACTCTTATGTACGATGGCACTAATCAGTGTCATCGGAGCGAATGCTACGTCCAAAATGTACGTGGACGAAAAGGCAAGCAATGGGGTCCAAACGCACATCTACGAAATCTCCGTAGTGGATTCCGTCGTCCATCAGACTGTCGATTCCGTCCATCAAGTGAAGGTCATGATGAACCAACACCGTCATGACATCTACCCGGCGGAAAATCTGGAGCAGATCTATTTCACTCCCGACGACAAGAAGATCGACACGAAACTTGCCTCTTTCAGTGATTGCAAGGGAGAAACAACCAACGGGAACACCAACGCTCTCTCCCCTCATCACAACGACACCATTGCCATCTACAAATATGACCGAAAGAGCAAAGTATTGAATATCAAACTAATATCACTTATCGGCGATTGTTGTGGCGAGGGATGGGCCGTCAATGCGACCACTTCGGATAGCACCATTGTCCTAATTCCTACTCAAACCGGCAAAGCATCATGCAACTGCATTTGTTCGTTCGACGTGGAGGTGGATCTGACGAACATAGAGCCTCGTCTATACCTCTTCACAGTGCGGGATGACAAATTCAGCATCAACCTCTCAGAAAGCACGGAGGGTATAATTCTGGACATTCCAAGGGGCTATTACAATAGAAGCAGCGATTGCAAGTACGTCGACGACGGATTCAGCGATATCTTCCCACAGGAAGACGGTTTTCCTCCTATCTCCCCAACTGCGCCTAACCAAGACACGGATATTGACATGACAAAGGAGAGTCACGCATTGGTGAGATACATCTTTGAGCCAGAAAACGGAACGGCTTTCATCGTCTCCGTCAATAGGGTGTTCAACTGTTGCTCCGCACAAGGTTCCTCGGTGAGGGTTTCAGGAGATACGATCTTCGTCAACTCTTACGAAATCTTCATGAGCGAAGATATGTGCGACTGCGTTTGTCCATACGACATCTCAACCACGATAGAGAATCTGAAACCTAAAAAATATATCTTCATCGTGGATGGTACGGAGTTCAAAATAGACTTGGAGAAGGATACTGTGCTTAGCAACACGATATACGATTTCGAACGTGGATTGTTCGTCAAGAACAGCCCTTGCAAAGACAATGAAGAGTTGGAGCCGACACCTGCCACTCCTGAACAGCAAGAGGGAAGCGACACGCTGGTCTCCTATCAGTTCGACCCAACGACGGGCACGGGACTCATCGTCTCCCACAACCGGCAACTGAATTGCTGCAGCAAAAAGGGTTCCCAAACAACCATAGAGGGAAGCAACGTCACCATCACCACGACGGAAGGGGGAGATCAATGGTGCCAATGCATTTGCTCCTTCGACATCACCACCAAATTGACGGGGATACGATTCAACAAGAAGTATACGTTCAACGTGGACGGCACGAAATTCGATGTGAAATTCGATGGCGATGCTCCTGTCAGCGGGTTTGTCACCAAATGACAAACGGTAAGTTCCCTTCAGTAGGGAGCGCTGAAACACACGAAGGAATGTGTGTTGCCGAAAACAGAGAATTAAACATAACGGGATAGCATATTTAGGGCTTTTTTATTACATTTGTGGAGGTGCAGGATCATGTACCTCCACATTTTTTATAGAACAATTATGGCACTAAAGAAAATCATCAATCCATGGTATAATTACCCCGGCTATAACTGCTTCGGTTGTAGCCCCGACAACCCTATCGGTCTCCATCTAAGCTTCTACGAGGACGGAGATTACATTGTGAGCACCTGGCATCCCAGCAAGAACTACCAAGGCTGGATCGACACGATGCACGGAGGCATTCTGAGCACACTGATCGACGAGGTGTGCGGATGGGTCGTCACCCGCAAGATGCAGGCGAGCGGCTATACCGTGCAACTGAACGTGAAGTTCCGCAAAGCGGTCCCGACCAACGAACCCGAGCTGACAATCCGCGCCAAGGTGGAGAAACAGGTGCGCAACCTCGTCTACCTCCACGCGGAGATAACGAACAGCAAGGGCGAGCTCTGCAACGAAGGCGAGGTGGTCTATTTCCTGATGAACGAGGAGAAATCAAAGGAGATGGGCTTCCTTCAATGCAAGGTGGAGGGGGAATAGTATGGGGGATTGACCGCTTCCCGAAACACAGACATAAAGCGGTTAATTAGCAACAAAAACCTTGAGACACAGGAGATTTTACTCAAAAATATTTATTCCAAACTTCTTCTAATCGTCTCGCGATATTATAAGCCAGCACCGGAGGCACCGCATTGCCAATCACCTTATAGGCACCAGACGCACTGACTGCGAAACGACTCGTGCCAGCCTTACGGTATACGAACGGATAGTCCGGCGGGAAAGTCTGAATCAACGCACACTCCCTCGGAGTCAACCGTCTCTCTTTCAAGCCCTTATTCAGCTCATCCGAATACTTGCCGCCATGCTCCGCCGACAAACGTCGGTACTCTATGTTTCCATGGTGCTCGGACCTGATCGTCGGACCTAATCCTCTGAGATTCACCTCACTCTGTCCCTGACAGTGGCTACCCATGTACTTCGCCTTCGAGTAATTGGCATGGGAGAGATCCGCACTATCCTCTGGCTCTTTCAAGTCACGGAAGACATCGGCACACGTCACAGGAGGCAACAAGTCTGGATTCTTCAACGTATAAGCGTGGGTTGGCTTAGGATAAGGATTGTATTCTTCCGGGATGTTCCCGCTCTCAAAGACTTTTCTCGCAGTCTCATTCAGTGCGGATTTCTTCACACCGATGAAAATCACCCTCTCCCTCATCTCAGGCACTCCATAGTTGCCAGCATTCAACACCTGGGGATCAAACACGTAATAATCATGGCCATCCGCAGAAGCGAAATCCTTTTGGATGATATCCTTCACATCCCCCAAGCTGACCAATCCCTTCACGTTCTCCGCAATGAATATCTTAGGCTTGACGATATCTATCACCTGCTTCATCCAGAAATAGAGTTTTCCTCTCGTCTCCTCCGATGCCTCATCCTCCGTCCTTTTCTCGCCATTATGGCTCATTTGGGAGTCGAAACCCTTCCGCTTGCCTGCTACACTGAAATCCTGGCAAGGGAAACCGCCCGTGACAATATCCACGGACGAAGGGAAAGAACTATCACCAGACTGATACGCCTTCACCAAATCCACCACACTCTCCGTATGGAAGACACCGTCCTCACAACCGAACCGTCCCATGTACTTCGTCCACGAACGGAAAGCCTCCGACAAGATATCGTTAGCAAAGACCGTACAGAAGCGGTTCTTCTTCAGGAGAACCCAATTGTCATTGACCGCACGCTCAATCCATCCTGACGTTTCCGGGACAGACCTTCTGTTGCAGACAAATCCACCTTCGAAGCCAAGGTCCATGCCTCCGCAACCAGAGAATAGCGACAAGACATTCAGGCAATTCTTTCCGGAGCGTTTTCCGGAAGGAACAGCGCAAGCCTCTTCGGCGCCAGACAAGAAGTCCGCCACCTCTTCCTTGTTATACAGATTGGACCGATTCATCATTCACAAATGTTTGTATTAAAAGAAGGCTCGATACGAGACCGAGCCTTCTTTCCAATATGTTATTTAGAGTATTTTATTAATACTCCATCTTCGTCATACGAACGTATGATTGGTAACGCTTCTTAGCCATATCCTGGCAAGCTGCGAACAACTGGTCAGCCTCGTTAGGGAACAACTTCTTAACTGAGTTGTAACGAACCTCACCCATCAAGAAGTCTTGGAACTTGCTATAATCAGGTTCCTTAGAATCCAATGAGAATGGGTTCTTGCCCTCAGCCTCCAAAGCTGGGTTGAATCTCCACAAGTGCCAGTAACCACAAGCGACAGCCTTAGCCTCCTCAGCTTGTGCCTTACCCATACCAGCCTTCAAACCGTGGTTGATACATGGAGCGTAAGCGATGATCAAAGAAGGACCGTCGTATGCCTCAGCCTCCTTGATAGCCTTCAAGCACTGAGCTTGGTCAGCACCCATAGCCACCTGAGCGACGTATACGTATCCGTAAGTCGTAGCGATCATACCCAAGTCTTTCTTACGAACCCTCTTACCAGAAGCGGCGAACTTAGCGATTGCGCCGAGAGGAGTAGACTTAGAAGACTGACCACCCGTGTTAGAGTAAACCTCAGTATCCAATACCAAGATGTTCACATTCTTACCGGAAGCGATCACGTGATCCAAACCTCCGTAACCGATATCGTAAGAAGCACCGTCACCACCGATGATCCATTGAGAACGTTTAACCAAGTAGCCCTCCAACTCGCACAATTGCTTGCAGTGGTCGCACTTAGCCTTACCAGCCTCGATGACAGGGATAATCTTCTCAGCCAAAGCCTTAGACTTCTCAGCGTCATCCTTATCAGCGATCCAAGCGGAGAACAACTCCTTAGCCTCAGCAGGAGTGCAATCAGCGGCGATAGCCTCGTTCATGATCTTCACGATACGCTCGCGCATCTTCTCGTTAGCCAATTCCATACCCAAACCGAACTCGCAGAAGTCCTCGAACAAAGAGTTAGCCCAAGCTGGACCTTGACCCTTCTCGTTAGTCGTATAAGGAGTAGAAGGAATTGAACCAGAGTAGATAGAAGAACAACCCGTTGCGTTAGCCACGATCTCACGGTCACCGAACAATTGGGAAATCAACTTCACGTATGGAGTCTCACCACAACCTGAGCAAGCGCCAGAGAATTCGAACAATGGCTTAGCGAACTGTGAGTTCTTAGGGTTAGCCGTGATATCAACCAAGCTTTGCTTGCTGGATACCTTCTTAACACCATACTCCCAGTTAGCAGCCTCAACAGCTGTCTCCTTAGACTCAGGATCGAACGGAACCATCTTAAGAGCCTGCTTGCCCTTCTCTGGGTTGTTACCCATACAAACGTCAACGCAGTTACCGCAACCCAAGCAGTCCAAAACGCCCACTTGCATACGGAACTTCATGCCCTTCATGGTAGCAGGAGCCTTCATCTCGATCATGTCGCCATTCATGCCCTTAGCCTCCTCATCGTTCATCACGATTGGACGGATACATGCGTGAGGACAAACGAACGCACACTTGTTACATTGTACGCAGTCAGCAGCGTTCCATTGAGGAACGAACGCAGACACACCACGCTTCTCGTAAGCGGATGTACCAGCATACCAAGTACCATCCTCGATGCCCTTGAATGCGGATACAGGAAGCAAGTCACCGTCCTGAGCGTTGATAGGACGAACGATCTTGTTGATGAATTCAGGATCATCGTTAGCCTTAGCAGCGTCTGGAGACAACTTAGCCCAAGCTGGATCGATAGCCAACTCCTTGTATTCACCACCACGGTCAACAGCGGCGTAGTTCTTGTTCACCACATCCTCACCCTTCTTACCGTAAGACTTAACGATGAACTTCTTCATTTGTTCAACAGCCAACTCTACAGGGATGACACCTGTGATACGGAAGAATGCGGATTGAAGGATCGTATTGGTACGGTTACCCAAACCAATCTCCTGAGCAATCTTAGTAGCGTTGATATAGTAAACCTTGATGTTATTCTTAGCGAAATAAGCCTTCACCTTGTTAGGCAAGTTCTTAGCCAACTCCTCGCCTTCCCAGATCGTGTTCAACAAGAACGTACCGTTCTTCTGCAAACCACGAGTCACATCGTACATGTGGAGGTAAGCCTGAACGTGGCAAGCCACGAAGTTAGGAGTGTTCACCAAATAAGTGGAACGGATAGGCGTATCACCGAAACGCAAGTGTGAGCAAGTGAAACCTCCGGACTTCTTAGAGTCGTAAGAGAAGTATGCTTGACAGTGCTTGTTGGTGTTGTCACCGATGATCTTCACAGAGTTCTTGTTAGCGCCGACAGTACCATCAGCACCCAAACCGTAGAACTTAGCCTCGAACATACCTGCGCCACCGACAGCGATCTCCTCCTTCTGAGGGAGGGAAGTGAAGGTAACGTCATCATTGATACCCAAAGTGAAGTGGTTCTTAGGAGTATTCAAAGACATGTTCTCGTATACGGAGATGATTTGAGCAGGAGTAGTATCCTTAGAGCCCAAGCCATAACGTCCACCGACGATGACAGGAGCGTTCTTCTGCTCGTAGAATGCCTCACGTACATCCAAGTACAAAGGCTCACCGTTAGCACCTGGCTCCTTCGTTCTGTCCAAAACAGTGATAACCTTGGCAGAAGCAGGAACAGCGGCCAACAAATGCTTCGTGGAGAATGGACGATACAAGTGAACAGCGACCAAACCAACCTTCTCACCCTTAGCGGCCAAGAAGTCGATCACCTCACGGATACACTCAGTCACGGAACCCATGGCGATGATGACACGGTCAGCATCCTTAGCACCATAGTAATCGAACAAACCATAGTTACGTCCAGTGATCTTAGAGATCTCCTTCATGTAGTTCTCAACGATCTCAGGAACGTTGTTGTACATTGTATTGCAAGACTCACGGTGAGTGAAGAACGTATCAGGGTTCTCCGCCATACCGCGCATTACAGGCTTATTTGGATTCAAAGCTCTTGAACGGAATTCAGCCAACTTCTCTTGGTCGATCAATCCAGCCAAATCCTCGTTGTCCAACTTCTCGATCTTCTGGATCTCGTGGGAAGTACGGAATCCGTCGAAGAAGTTCAAGAAAGGAACTTGAGACTTAATGGTTGACAAGTGAGCTACACCAGCCAAATCCATAACCTCCTGTACTGAACCCTCAGCCAACATCGCAAAACCAGTCTGACGGCATGCGTAAACGTCCTGATGGTCACCGAAGATACAGAGAGAGTGAGATGCGATGGTACGAGCTGATACATGGAACACAGCCGGCATCTTCTCCGCAGCGATCTTGTACATGTTAGGGATCATCAACAAGAGACCCTGGGAAGCGGTGTAAGTGGATGTCAACGCACCCGCTTGGATTGCACCGTGAACTGCACCAGCGGCACCTGCCTCTGACTGCATTTCTGTTACTGACACTGTCTCGCCGAAGATGTTCTTGCGACCTTGAGCGGCCCACTCATCCACGTGCTCAGCCATCGTTGAAGATGGTGTGATTGGGTAGATACAGGCGCACTCGCTGAACATATAGGAAATATGTGCAGCAGCCTCATTACCATCACAAGTGATGAATTTTTTTTCTTTAGCCATAATTTTATAAATTGAACAATAAAAATTTCGATCTCCTTTTGTGGGAAAACACTATTTTCACACAAAACGCAAAAGTAGTAAAAAATTTTTTCAAATTCCGCAAACAAAAGACTTGTTTACGATTTTATTTGTCAAAAAAGAAAAGGGGAAAAACAATGTCTTTCCCCTTCCTTAAGAATATCCCCTCTCCTATCAAAATTGAATAGAAAGGAGTATTTCGTGCGTGTTCGAAGGCAAATGATTGATTCTACCCGTATTGAGGTCGAACGTATAGCCGAACCTATACTTTTCTTTCAACTCAAACCCTGCAGTGATGGCAATCATAGACATGTCAATCGGATTGGACAAGTCCGGTTTCCACGTGGCGCCTGCCCAAATGAAACGATTATAGAAGGCCATAGCATTGATTTCGAGCACATTCACTTTCTTCTTATGCATATAGACCAAAGCCGGTGCGATGTCGAAACGATCATTCAACGGTATAAATCCACGGCCATAGAAGTAGAAATGGCGGCCTGGCTTGAAGGTGGTCGTACTATCATTCAGCATATGCGTACAAGAGGCACCCACCATCCAATGCATGGAGGTGAACTCAAGACCGAAATTCATATCAGGCTTCACCTCCGTGGTCTTTTCCTGCACATAAGTGTCAGGGTCACTGTATTCCGAAATATCCCTCATAATGTTATCCTCCGGGTTGAAATAGCCGAAATTAGCGCCACCGGAGAGACCCATGGAGAGGATATACTTCTCCGTGACATCCAAATGGTAGGAGTATACGACCTGCGCATTGGTAGAGCTGTGACCCACACCAAGATGGTCATGGTAAACGGAGAGACCCAAACTGGACTTCAAGTTCTCGCAATACCCTGATATATTGAACAAACCTGTCTTAGGCGAATTGTCCACACCCATCCATTGGAATCGTCCCAAAAGGAAAGCGTCAAACTTGCTATTGTTACCCGTACCGGCAGGATTGACATTGATACGCGAGAAAAATTGCTGCGAAAGCAACAAATCCTGTTGTGCGTCTACAGGACGAACATATAAGGACAAAAAGCACAAGAATGCTATAAGCTTGCTGATATTCTTTCTTTCCATTTTAAATAACATGCTTTAATGTCTAATCTTGAATCAATTCAACTTGATAATCTCAACACGACGGTTCTTCTGATGCTCCTCCTCCGTTTTAGCGTTCTTCACGATAGGATGGTACTCTCCATCACCTCTAACCTTCAGGCGATTTAGCTTAACATCCCTCATCAAAAGGTGGAACTGTACCCATTCCGCACGTTTCAGAGAAAGTACGTCATTGTATTCGTATGAACCTCTCTCATCCGTATGACCAACCAAAAGGAACTGACTGTTCGGGTATGAATTGATGAAATCAAGCACCACCTCAAAATCCTCCTTATACGTGCCATTCGGAATATCTTTGTCGAACTCGAAGTAGAAGATGCGCATCTCCTTGGTGGCCACAACATTCGGAGAAACCTTCAATGCAGTATCCGGGTTTTTCTTCAACGCCTCGTTCAATCGTTTTCTATCCACCGCAGGTTTGGAGTTGTTCAGTGCATTCTCGATTCTCTTGTTTTGGTCCGATGAGCGATCCACGTCCTGCACATAAGAAAGGGCCGAACTATCAGCGGCGCGGGCAGCCTCCTCCTGACGTTTCTTCTCAGCCAACAGACGTTCCTCCTCTAGACGTTTCTCCTCCTGCAACTTTCGAGCAGCCTCCTCGTCGATATCCGCCAAAAGACGAGGTTTCGACGTGCCTTGAGGATTCACCCCATAGACATCATATTTATTATCGTCTGGTTTCGCATTACGGGCAGGACGATTGGAGCCGAATGTCAACGAACCATCATCGGCGAGGAACGGATAATTCTCATCCGAAGAGGAGTTGACCCTCACATCCATTCTCTGAGGGACACCCCATTCACCATCCACATCCTTCTCCACCTTGAAGATGTCAAGGCTCTTGGAGCCGTACATGTTCGAAGCGAAATACATCACGGTCTCATCCTCATTCAACGTCGGGTTCAATACAACGACAGAATCGTTCGGCATATAACGCCAATTGGCGTAGGCCATGACCGATCCCCTATACTTGTCACGCTCCACTCCGGAGCCAAGGATCTTCACGGGTTTATCCATCGTCCATTCCCCTGTCTTTTTCTGCTTAGCGGTAAACAATTTACCTGATTTGGAGTAATAAAGTTTACCACTCTTATTGCCATAAGCAACCTGACCCTCGGGCGAAATCTTATCCAACTCCTCCGTGTAGGTGAGATTGACCAGATTACCATTTTCATCCATGTCCGCGACGAAAGCGCTGTCATGGCGGACAAAAAGGATTTTTCCGTCCTTATATTTCGAAATCACATCTTCCCCGCCCACATTCTTCGTTTTCAGGAAACTCGAACGCTGAGCGCAAAAACCATTTTCCATGGGGAAGAAAACACCCATGACGAATAGGATTAGAAACAGCTTTTTCATCATTATATTATACGCTAATATTATTTCTTCTTAAATATTTCAATCGTTCCCTTCACAACTCGCTCATCCTTCAACGTGAGAACATAAATGTAGACTCCCGGATCGGCAAGTTTTCCTTTGTAATAACCGTCCCAACCCGAATTGGAATTGCATACGACATCACCGTAACGGTCATAGATCGTCACCGGATAGCCTGGCATAAAGTCATCGTTTTCGCCATCCACATTATGCGGAGTGAAAACCGTAGGGATCACGATGTTATCGACAAGCGCAACATGGATAGAATTGCTTTCGATTTCACCACACTCACCATTCTCGACAATCACCGAATAAGTGACATTTCCATTCGGCAAATCCGTGTAATAATTATCATCCGATACAGAGAGGAGATTTTCCTCACCGGACGCATCAACAGCATACCATCTATATGGTCCGAAGACAGATCCTGTGGTAGTGGCGTCCAGATCGACACCAGCGCCATATTCAAAAATCTTATTCGGAGAAGATAAGGAAACGGTAGCTGGTTTTGCGACTTGTACTGGGAGAGATTCTGACAAAGAATTCTCGCACACACTATCCACCACCATTACCCATAACGTGTCACTTTCCTCAAGGAACACCGTCCGAACAGTGGTATCCGTCTCCAAACCATCCCACCATACATATTTCTTAGCCTCGCCCGTCAAGACAGATGCTTCCACATGAATGGAGTCTTCTCCTTGTTGGCAAATGCTCTCCGCATCCACAGAAAGAGAAACTGAGAGAGCAGACCTCACCTCAACACTTATCTCCTTCGTCACAGGCGGGCACATATTCCAACGGGAAGTGGCAACCACCGAATAAGTCGTCGATTGACTAGGCATATCCCGCAACGTGTCACCCTTCGTGCCATTATTCCACTCGACGCTACCAAGGGTATACCATGGAGTATCCGGGAAGAACAACCCGTTAATCATGGCGGCAGCCGTCATATCTCCCGAATCATTCTTGTCAAGCTCAGAAGTCCTCTTGTTATCCACATTCAAGACAACACCGGCAGAATCCGTCTCACAAATAACCGATTTATCCACCATGAGAGAGAAATCAATCGGCGCATCCAAAACGACACGAACCGTATCTGACTTACTTGGACACAAACGGTGTTCCGACTCTACCGTCACAGTGTAAACTGAATCAGAAGCTGCATACATCAACGTCGACACGTTTTCGTCAGAGCAAGACCAACGATATCGACTTGCGGCACCCTTCTCTATCACTGCGGAAAGGGCAAGCGTATCGTATATACATACCGTATCTCGGTTGACCTCCAAGTGGAACGCAAGATCCGGCTCCACAAATATCGTACGATGATACTCAGAAACCACGTCATCATCCTTTGCGATAACCGCTTTGTACGTAGTGGTGGAATCGATGGAGACAGTTATGGAATCCGAACCCGTCATATTCAAATCCACCAGATTATCACCTTCCACAGTATACCATTGCAATGTATAGCCCTCCGGTATCTTACCCAACTTACGTTTATCCACAGACAAAGTCACCTCCTTCTGGGTAGCACAGATAGAATCTGGCCAGCCAACCGGCATCAATTTGTTCATACGGAACATAAGCACGTCCGAAATTCTATCGGTTCCACACGTGATGGTATCGGAGGCTTCGAACGCCTTCAAGTCCGTTTCGGAAGTGGACACCAATACACGAAGTAACATATCCCCATCAAACCCATCCGTTGGAATCAGCACATCCGATTCGGCCGTCGGGCCAAGAATGCTTGTCCATTTCACTGAATCCGGCGATGTTTGATAGAGGTAAACCTTAGGGAATTTATCCTCATCATCGGTCGACACGATTACCCGTTGTTTATTGGAAGAGATAGGCAACTCCCGAACTGAAGTGCCTTCAAAATTCAGTTTAATCGGCGAACCGCAATTACCATTACCCACGAAGAAAGTACGTGTCGCAATCGTTCCCTTCGCATCCATGCTCTTGGCGGTCACCGTCACAAAGCCATCCGTCTTCACGTCGTGGGTGATAAGTACGCCCTCGCTAGTGATATGAGCCACCACATCATTATCGGAACTCCACTCGATTTCCTTTTGGGTAGGATTACCAGGGAAAAGAGAGACGCTCATCTGCAGAGTGTCGCCATGCGTCAAGCAGGCGCAACCCTGGATAGAGATGGAATCCACATAGACCGGATCCTCGATATAGAGATAGATGGTCGTATCGCCCGTCAACTGGTAAGAACCATCGTTGTCAGTACCATAATGGAGATGGTAAGAATACTTGCCCGCCTCGCAGAAGAGTTCGACAGTACCCGTCTCATCCGTATAGGAACTATTGTAGAACATACCATCCTTATTCACATCGAGCAACAGATCCGGAACATACTTCTTGCTGGATTTATACAGAACCTTGTACTTCACGTCATACATTTTCGTTCCCGAAATGATATCGAACTCCAAGTCATAATCCTTCACGATGAAGTCCCTCGTAATATCCAAAATACGCAGTTGGTATCGACCAGGCACAAGATGATCGATGATCACACCTTCGGAATTGGTTCGTAAGCCCTCGTGTTTATCATAATCATACTCTAGGGTCGACATAAGTTCGCCGTTCTCGTCATACTTGTAGATGTTTCCGAACACACCATTCACCAAATCAAGGTTGGCATCCTTGATGGTAATGGAGACAGAGCGTTTCACCGGCACGACGATATAAACCGTGGTATCCTCCCCGCCCTTGCCAGAGACACTGAAATCATAAGAGAACGTACCATTGTAATCATAATCCTTCAAGACATACTTCACATAGTAATCGGCCATCTCACATACCGTATACTCTTCAAACACCCAAGCAGCGCCCTTCCCCTCGTAATTGTCATAGAACTTGGAGATTGACTTAGAATACAATGCATCAGGGTTACGTTTGTATACATCCATATTCATGATTTGAGGATAAACCACCTGTCCATCATGTAGGAATTGGAACCTCACCTTTTGCGTCAAAACCGCCTGCGACTGGAAGAAGATAGTCGTGTCAGCAAGAAGTTTCACCACCTGAGTATCCTCAAAAGCGGTCAAGATATACGTACCCTCCGTGAAATTACCGGAGTAGTGACCGGCACTATCCGTCACAAGCTTAGAGATGAAGCCATTCGTCTCCATAATCACATACTGACGTGACTCGAACTTGTCGTGATTCGCATCGATCAATTCAATGTTTAGTTTGTGGAATGGCAGCAGTTCCGTCTTCACATGCAGAGCAGTGTCACCTTTCTCCACCACGAAGACATTCGAGAGATTAGTATGATAGCCCTTTTCATCGATATTGAACAGATCACGATAAATGCCATCCGCCATCAGAACCGGTTGGTCATACAAGTAATGGACAGTATCCCTCCATCTTCCGAAGTATTCCACATAAGCGTCTTGATCGTCCGCTGGCCAAATCATAATCTTCCTAACCGACGAAGGGATAAACATCTCCTTTCCATAATAAAAGTCGAAATAGACCTTCGTGTATTTATCAGGATCGATATAAACCGTCAACGAGGTGTCTTGTTCCACATTAATTCCACGCACGGTATCCCTCAACACAACGACATCATACGTATTAGGAGCAACGAGCCAAGCAACTTTACCTGAATCACCCGTCAATGCATGAGGGGACTCCGCCGAGTTATCCGACGTAAGCATAAGATTGCATCGAACTAACGGCAATGGAAGGCTATCCAACACGGAAAGGACCTTCACCTCCAACAAGATAGGTTGTTCACCTTCAACTTCTTCGCCTATAGGAATTTTGAAGCGAGAATCTGTTCCTTGGGAACCACCTGAGGTGTCAGGCAATGTAGGCAGAACCAGATAGACAATATTTCCTTCCAACGCATCATTGTCGTCCACGACAAAGGTATCGACAATCGTGCCATAATCCTTGGTCTGCACAGAGCATGAATATGTACCAGCCGGGCATGAGACATAGTTGTCCGTCGTATTATACTGATAATATCCACCCGAAATCACATCGCTGTGCGCATCCACCGCACCGAACGGATAGATGCTATCAGGTGCCAAATGCGTCACGAAAATATCCTTAGCAAAGACAGTCAAGTGGGATCCCTTGTCATTGATGAAACAGAAGTGAGTCTGGTGTGTTATCTCACCGCTCGCCACGGAAACCTCCGTATTGATATTCTGATCTTTCACCGTCACATAATTAGAGCCTCTGAACGTCGAATACTTGTACTGACCTTCCGGCACCAAAAACTCCGTGACACCTGTGCTGTCCGACATTTTCTCTGCGATAAGGGTTTCACTCTTATCTTCATTCACCTTGTAAATGGATGCCTTCTTACCCTCTAGCATCGAGCCATCCTCATTCATGAAACTAATGGTCCACAAGCGGTAGTCCAAGTTAATCCAAGTGTAGCTACCATTCACGACAGAAAAACTGCCATTCCGCAGATCTCCGAACTCGAAGGAATAGGTATAGTCACCCGCTGGGAACAGGGGATCCACTACCCTACCCGACTCGTCAGTCGTGTATGTTTTGTACAAGACACCTCCCAATTCCACTTTCACGGAAAGATCTGAAACGGGTCGGTTCTGAGCGTCGGAAATCTCAAAGATGAGAATTCCTTCCGACATGGTCGCCTGGGTTACTCCCAATAACAATGTGACAAGCACCACGAGTCTCCTAAAAATCCCCTTCATAATCACATAATATTAAATATCTTTTTTACTAGAAAACATTACTAATAATTCAAGAAACACCCGCAAAATTAAAAAAATAGAATCAACAATGATGTAATTAGGGAACAAAAAAGATACTTTTTTCAAAAAATATCGGTAATTTCATCACATTCTATGTACAAAAGCCTCAAGTAAGCGTCTAATTTCGATGGGGAAACAAACATCCCCAATGGAGCATACCTTAGAAGTAAAACAACACTTTAACGAGAAAAAAAATTTTTTCTCTAATTTTTATGTTTGATTGAATTAAAAGTCATCTCTTTGTAATAACTTTGTGGATAATATTCGTCGCAATTAATAAACATATTGATTTCACATATTTGTCGTATGAAAAAAGCATTTAAAATTATCGGCATTGTTTTGCTATCGATTTTAGGGCTAATGTTAGTCCTTCCTTTTTTCTTTAAGGATAAAATCAAAGAGGTTGCGGAAGCGGAAGCCAATAAGGCCTTGGATGCGGAAATCCATTTGGGAGACTTCTCATTAGGTTTCTTTTCCAATTTCCCCAATGCCACCTTCTCTGTGGAGGATTTCGGCATCGTAGGTGTGGACTCCTTCGCAGGCGACACGCTACTTCACGTGGACAAGCTAGAGGTTGTTCTCAACCTGAAAAGTCTATTCAAGGAATCATTCGAAGTGAACAAAATAAAGTTGGTCAACCCTGTGGCGAATGCCATCGTAAACGAGCAGGGGAAAGCCAACTGGGAAATCGTGGAGTCCGACTCCACCACTACCGAAGAATCGGAAAGTCCTTCGGCACCAATTATTCTTAACTTAAAAAAGGTGGCGATCGAGAATCTCCGCGCCTCATACACCAGCCAGCCCGACAGCATGTCAGCCTCCGTCGGAGGGGTTAACTTGGACCTGAAAGGCGTGCTTGCGCTTGATCTGGAGACCTTGGCACACATCGACGAGCTGAAACTCTTAGTGGATAAGATCGCCTACCATGACGCTTCCTCCTCCAACACGGAGGCAGTCCTCGAATCCATTGATTTGAACTTCCATGGACAGGTGAGCGGGAACAAGTCGAATCTGAAACTCTTGCTGGGCGTGGATTCCACCTCGCTTCACATGGGAGGTATTCCTTACCTGAAAAAAGCAAAAGTGGCGGCTGATGTAGACATGGTCGCAGACCTGGACAGCAGCAAATTCACCTTTGCGGAAAATTCAATCTCCCTAAACGAAATCAAGGCGAATTTCGCTGGTTCAGTATGGTTGGTGGACTCCACCACCACCGATGTGGACCTGAAACTTAACACGCCAAACATTGACTTCAAACAGATACTTTCTTTGATTCCAGCCATCTATGCGGATGATTTCGCTTCCATACAAACAGCAGGCGAAGTGGCCCTCTCCGCAACAGCGAAGGGACGTTTGCAGGGTGACACAATTCCTGCCATCAACGCAGACCTGGAGATATCGAACGCAATGTTCAAATACCCTGATTTGCCAAGCTCAGTCAACGACATCAACATCAGTGCGAATATCACTAACCCTGGAGACATCACAGACTCCACCATCATCGACGTGAAGAAATTCGGACTCAAAATGGCTGGCAATCCATTTGACATCACACTCCTCATGAAAACCCCAATCTCCGACCCGGACTTCAAGTTCGCAGCAGATGGTACCATCGACTTCAGCAAGTTGACGGAAGTGGTTCACCTAGACGAGATGAAAATCAACGGTATCATGACCGCAGCCCTGAAAGCGAACGGAAAGATGTCTTACGTGGACAAGGAAGAATACGACCGATTCTCCATCCTCGGATCCCTCAACTTAAAAGACTTCCTGCTGAAGATGAATTCGCTGGACTTCGATGTCAATATGAACAACGCCAACATGGAGTTCACCTCACAGAACGTGAAGATGAATGCGGACTTAGGACTTGGCAAGAGCGATCTGAAATTGAACGGAACATTACAAAACTTCCTGCAATACGCACTTAGAGGAGAGACGATCACGGGTAGCCTGGATGTCAGCTCCAACTACATTGACGCCAATGAATTGCTAGGTGGGGAAGAGGGAGAAAGCGCTAGCGCAAATCCTGAAAGCGCCACGGAGAACGCCATCATCGACATTCCTGGCAACGTCGATTTCGCACTGACCACCAACATCAACAAACTGCTCTTTGAGGATATCGAGATTACCCAACTGAAAGGAAACCTCGCCTTGAAAGAAAAGGTGGCGAAGATCAGTACCCTGAGCGGTAATACGATGGGTGGTTCATTCAACGTCAACGGAGAATACGACGTGAAGGACACGCTCTCCCCAAAAGTGGATCTGGCATTAGCACTGAAGGAGATGAAGATCTCCGAGGTATTCACCAAGGTCTCCACCGCCAACAAACTGGCCCCAATCTTGTCAGACGCTTCGGGTAACTTCTCGATGGACTTGAAATTCGACTCCAAGCTGGACCATGGCATGACGCCTGACTTATCCACTGTCAACGGAAAGGGTAAATTCTCCTCCAGGGAAGTGGGATTGAACGATGTGAAGGCTTTCAGCATGATCGAGGACAAAGCTAAAGCGATTAACGCCCTTGCCAATAAGATCAAAATGCCTTCTCTGAAGAACCCTCAGATGAAGGACATCAACATCAAGTTCGCCATCAAAAACGGAAGATTGGAGATTGATCCATTCGAGACCGCCATCCAGACCGCCATGTTCAAATTCTCTGGTTCGTCCGGACTCGACCAAACATTGGACTACCTCTCCACCATTTCGCTCAAGACCATCACGGATAAGATACCAGTGGCATTGGATGTGAAGATCGGTGGTACGTTCACTGCACCGAAGGTGACTGTCGGTGCGGGCTCTACCCTCGAATCCATTAAGGAAAAAGCATTGGAAGTTGTAGACAAGGCGAAAGAGAAAGCCATTGCGGAGGCTAAGGCACAACGCGACAAGATGGTGGCAGAGGCCAAAGCGCAACGTGAGAAAATGATAGCGGAAGCACAGAAAGGTGCGGACAAATTAGTGGAAGAGGCTAAAGTCAACGCCCAGAAATTAGAAAACAAAGCCAACAACCCACTCGCCAAGGCCGCAGCCAAGAAGACCGGAGAAGCAGGGATCAAGAAGGCTCAGGAACAAGCGAACAAGATGGTAAATGACGCTTCCCTGGCTGGAGACAAATTGATCCAGAACGCCGAAAAGAACGGAAACGCTCTGATCGAAAAGGCTTCAGCGGCAGGCGAAACCAAGAAAAAAACAGAATGATTGAAATAGGCAAAATAAACAAAATGACCGTGCGCAATGTCGGTCAGAAGGAAGTAACGGTATTATCCGAAGACGGAGAAACCTTCAACATTCCTGCGGAAGAGTTCAAAGAAACGCCTCAAGAGGGGGAAACCGTAAAGATTTTCCTCTATAAAGACGCGGAAAAGAAGACCATAGGATCAGCCAAGATACCTCTCGTCATCGCAGGGGAATTTGAATTTCTTCCTGTTGTCCAAGTTTCCTCGGCAGGCGCACTGCTCGATTGGGGACTAAAACGCAAACTTTTCCTTCCATCCAAGGAGCAAACAAGCAAACTTGCCTTGGGAGGCACCTACCTTGTGCACGTCTTCTACGACCACCACACGGAGCAGGTCATCGCCAGTATGCACATCGACGACTTCCTCGATTTGGACAAGCCCACTTACAAGAGGAATGACGAAGTGGATATCCTTTTCGCAAAAGAAACGGACCTTGGCTACAAGGTGATTGTGGATGACGCCTACTGGGGACTGGTTTACCACAGCGAAATCTTCGAGCACATAGACTTCGCCATGCGCACCAAAGGATACGTGAAATGCGTGCGGGAGGACGGGAAACTCGACGTAGCCCTGCAACCACAAGGATACAAGGTGGTGGACACCATCAGCGAGCAGATACTTGATGAACTGAACCGAAGGAACGGCTATCTGCCGATGAACGACAAGACAGATGCGGACATCATCTACAACACCTTCGGATGTAGCAAGAAAGCCTTCAAAAAGACATTGGGTTCACTGTACAAACAACGGATCATCACCATCGGAGAAGATGGTATCAGGCTAACGGAGAAAAAATGATAAGGGCGTTTACGAAAGGGACGTTCGATAAAATTTCATACAGCCAATAAGAGAATCGGAAAATGTCAGATGGTGGAATTAAATCACGCCGTCTGACATTCTTTTTTTTGTTGGCGCTAATCATTTTGACAAGCATAAAACAAGTCGTTAATTAGCCCAAATAAATTCTTAATTCTTAACTCTTAATCCTTAACTCACTTGATTTCCCCTTCCTGCGTTACGATCTCCTTCTCGTCGAAACCATCCGACTCATCATCGAAGAGACGTTTTCCGCAATACCTGCAGAAGACTGCATCCTCGTCATGCCCCGTCTTGTGGCAATGAGGACATGGACGGATGGATATCTTCTTCTTGTCGGAGATCATCTGTGCGGAGACGATACCCGTAGGGACCGCCAACACCGTGTAACCCAAGAGCATCACAAAGGCGGAGAGGAAACGTCCTAAGCCCGTCATCGGGGTGATATCTCCATAGCCCACCGTCGTAGTGGTCACAATCGCCCAATAGATACTACTCGGTATATCGTGGAAACTACTTCCTTCAATACCACCCTCCACCATGTACATCACCGTTCCGATGCAGACAACAAGAAGGAGCACGAAGACAAAGAAGACGATGATCTTACGGAAACTGGCCCGCAAGGAGTTCAACAGAATCTCACCTTCCCTCCAATAGGAGAAGAGCTTAAAGATACGGAAAACACGTATCAGACGTAGAATACGGATGGTCAACAGACCATGTGCGTTCGGGAAGAAAAAGCCGAGGTAGGTAGGTACCGTCGCCAACAAGTCCACGATGCCGAAGAAACTGGTGGCATACTTGAACGGATGAGGGGAGCAATAGAGCCTCAACAAATACTCAACCGTAAAGAAGACCGTGAAGACCCACTCTAAGACATTCAAGAAGAACTTAAACGTCGGCGGGAAAATCGCAAGGCTCTCCAAAACCACGACCAAGACACTCACAAGGATAAATAAGATGAGCAAGACATCAAACATCTTACCCATAGGGGAATCCGTATCGTAGATCACCATATAAATCTTATGCTTCAACTCCTCGTTGTGCATAAAATCGTGCCATTTCTTCTTTAAACCAAGCATATCAAATTCATAAAAACTATATTCCAAACAAAATCGACAAGAGCGATGTATGCTCAAGGAAAATCTTCACGCCGATACCTATCAAGACAAGGCCACCCACCAACTCCATATTCACAGGAAGATGCCTTCCCAAATAGAGTCCGACGAGGTTTCCCGCCACGGAAAGCGCAAAGCTGAACAAGCCAATCATCGTCAATGCGAACGCAAAGGTAGGAATAGTTTCTGAAATAAACACAAGACCTGTCGCTAAAGCGTCGATACTGGTAGCGATCGCCAGCAATGTCAATGTTTTCCAGCGCAACGCAGGTTGAGACGTACCCTCTTCCTTCTCAGACCGGCTCTCCCGTATCATCTTCACGCCAAGGAACACGAGCACGATCAAAGCTATCCAATGGTCGTAAGCCTCTATCTTTTCCTTGAAACCCACACCAGTCAACCAGCCGATGAGAGGCATGAAGGCCTGGAAGAAGCCGAACAGAAGGGCCATCTTCATAATAGGAACAAAATGGAATCGCCCTAAGGCGACCCCATTTGTAATAGAAACTGCGAAACAGTCCATCGCCAAGGCGAGGGCTAGCAGCAATATGGTTCCAACATCCATGTGGAACAGATTAGATTAACACTTTGCCAATGCTTGCTCCAAATCAGCGATGATGTCCTCTGGCTCCTCGATACCAACAGAGAAACGGATCAAGTCAGGACGTACACCTGCGGCGATCAACTGCTCGTCGGACAACTGACGGTGAGTGTGGGAAGCTGGGTGAAGTACACAAGTACGTGCATCAGCCACGTGCGTCACGATGCAAGCCAACTGCAAGGAATCCATGAACTTGATAGACTCCTCACGACCTCCTTTGACACCGAAGGTAACCACACCGCAAGATTGTCCGTTGGTGAATTGTTTCTGAGCCAACTCATAATAAGGGCTGGACTTCAAACCAGGGTAGTTCACCCAAGCCACCTTAGGGTGTTTCTCCAAATATTCAGCCACCAACTGAGCGTTCTCACAGTGCTTAGGCATACGCAGGTGAAGCGTCTCCAAACCAAGGTTCAACAAGAACGCATTTTGTGGAGACTGGATAGAACCGAGGTCACGCATCAACTGAGCCGTAGCCTTCGTGATATAGGCACCCTTACCGAACGCCTGGCTGTAAGCCAAGCCATGATATGACTCGTCTGGTTGGGTCAATCCAGGGAATTTATCCTTGTGAGCCTCCCAGTCGAAGTTACCGCTGTCCACGATACAACCACCCACGTTCGTGGCATGACCGTCCATGTACTTTGTGGTAGCATGGGTAACGATATCACAACCGAAATCGAACGGACGACAGTTGATTGGCGTAGGGAATGTATTATCCAAAATCAAAGGCACACCGTGTGAATGTGCGATGCGGGCGAATTTCTCGATATCCAACACTGTCAACACAGGGTTAGCGATCGTCTCACCGAACAACGCCTTCGTGTTTGGACGGAACGCCTTGGAAATCTCCTCCTCAGAGGCATCTGGATCAACGAACGTGCACTCGATGCCCAATTTCTTCATCGTCACAGCGAACAAGTTATAGGTTCCACCGTAGATACAAGAAGAGGATACAAAGTGGTCACCAGCCTCGCAAAGATTGAATATAGAATAGAAACTAGCTGCTTGTCCGGATGAAGTCAACATGGCAGCCACACCACCCTCCAACGCACAAATCTTAGCAGCCACCGCATCATTGGTAGGGTTCTGCAAACGTGTATAGAAGTAGCCAGTCGCCTTCAAGTCAAATAGATCGCCCATTTCAGCACTGGTATCATACTTAAACGTTGTAGATTGATAAATCGGAAGCACTCTTGGCTCACCTTTCTTGGGTTTCCATCCCTCTTGAACACACAATGTTCCTAAACCTTTTTTACTCATTTTTTCGGAAAATTATAATTAACATTAATAAATTCACTTTTCTATAGCGAAATGGCGAACCTTAGTCCGACCACTTACAATTAGATGACAAAGCGACCATGGAGACTTACAATAATCAACAGAACACCCTGTCGTTCATCTTTTCACAAGACAAAAGTACATCCGGCAGATAAAACACACAAGAAAAACGCAATTCATCAGAAAAATATTCCAAACAAAAACATATAGCAGAACAAAATTCCGCAAATCAGGCCAGCTACGCATAAAAACCAGTGAAATATTCTATGTAGACATAAGGAGAAACAGACCACCCAAAAAACAGAAAGGCCGTCCAAAACAGACGACCTTCTTATTCTTATAAGAGATAGCTTATTTGCAAATAAAATACCCCGTACTATCGGAAGTGTTCAAATCCGCACAATCATTCACGTTCATCTCTTCCTTGAGTCCGCTATAACTTGGAACTTCCTCTCCATCAGCGTTGTAGAAAGTGCAATCACAATCCTTCTTCGTACATGAATATATCACCGAAAGCAATCCGGCCAAGCCCAATATCAGCAATAAATTTCTCATTTCAAAATTCATTAAGTTTCAGCCTACTCTATCGTTTTCGGCAACCCGACGGCAAATGTAATATTAATTCGGGAAATAATTACCTTAAACCAAAAAATTATTGCTCTATGGTTTCTATGCCCCGATATGATAATCAATTTCTATAGTGCATCCAAAGCCTCACAGATGGCCGCCTTGTCCATATCCTTGCCAATGAAGACAAGCTTCACCAGACGGTCGCCGTAGAATTCATCCCAGTCCTTCCGAAGCTCCTCGCTCTCAGCCAACAAGCGTTCCTGCTCGGCTTTCGGAGCGGTGCAAATCCACTGGCCCGTCTCCTGCACACTTTTCTGACGACCCGCTTGTTCAAAAAGGTAAGACATATCCGGACTCTCCACAAAGTAAAGAATACCCTTGCAACGGATCACGCTCTTCGGCCAACGCTGGTCGATGAAACGGTCGAACTTGCTCAATGAGAAGCCCTTACGCCTGTAATACACGAACGTGGAGATACCGTATTCCTCCGCCTCCCCCTCGTCATGGTGGTGATGGTGGTGGTGATGACCATGTTCCTCCTCGTGCTCATGGTGATGGTGCTCGTGCTCATCATCATCGTCGTCGTCATGATCATGGTGGTGGTGATGCTCGTGCTCGTCCTCCTCGTCATGATGATGGTGATGCTCATGTTCATGCTCGTGCTCGCCCTGCTCTTTACGTTTCTTCTCCTCCACCTGTTGCTCATCGTTCTCTAAAGCCTGGATCCAACCTGCAGACATGCTAACAGCCTGGAAGTCGAAGCGATTAGAGTTGATGATACGATCCAAATCTATTTTAGCGTAATTGGTCTCGATGATCTCCGCGCGAGGCTGCAATGTGCGGACCACAGCACGCACCTGGTCCAACGCATCCTTGCCCACCTCATCCACTTTGTTGAGGAGGACCACGTCACAGAACTCGATCTGTTGGATAAGAAGGTTCTCAATATCGTCCTCATCGAGGTTCTTGCGCATCAAATCGTTTCCACTGGAGAACTCATCGTAAAGGCGGAGGGCATCCACCACAGTCACGACGCAGTCCAGCCTGCACACCTCCGGCATACCATAGCGCTTAGCCATCGAAGACATCGTCACAATGGTTTGGGCAATCGGCAACGGCTCACATATACCGCTCGCCTCGATCACGATGTAATCGAATCTATTCGTATCCGTGATGTCCGTGATTTGCTTCATCAAGTCGGCCTTCAACGTGCAACAGATGCAACCATTGCTCAAGGCCACCAGGCTTTCGTCCCTTTCGGTAACCACACCGCCCTGCTGGATCAAGGAAGCATCCACATTCACCTCCCCGATATCATTCACGATAACCGCAATCTTCAATCCTTTTTCATTCGTCAGGATATGGTTCACCAACGTCGTCTTTCCACTTCCCAAATAGCCTGTAAGCAACGTAATAGGCACAACTTTCTTACTCATGACATCAATAAAATTATCAGTTATTTCACGATGTAAAATTACAAAAAACAAAAGGAAAACGCAATCTTTTTATAACTTTGTCCTAGAACCAAAAAGAGGAGGAAAGTGTCTTTCACAAGCAGATATAAAGAGATTAAAGAATCCGAGTTCGTGAAGAACTCCGCCAAGCTTCTTTCCGCAGGGGTCATCGCTCAGGCCATCGGCATACTCATATACCCTGTCCTGACAAGGATCTACGCACCAGAAGACTTCGGGCTACTGAACCTCTTCCAAAGCATCGCAGGGGTACTCATCATCTTGTCCACAGCGGAATACCAGTACTCCATCCTTTTGCCTAAGGAGGATGCTCAGGCGAAGAAATGTCTCCATGTGGGCACGACCGTACTCATCGGCACATTCGTTCTGTGCCTCCTTTCGGTTCCCTTCGCGCAACCCATCGCCCAACAATTCAATGCGCCCGAACTCGCACAATGGTATTGGACACTTCCCCTGTTAGTGCTATTCTCCGGAGGATGGTCGCTGCTCAACTATTGGCACACAAGGAACAAGAACTACACGCTCGCCAGCACCTACCAGATCAGCAAGAGTCTACTCAACGCAGGACTCAAATGGGGGCTCGGAGTCCTCGGCTTCATCAAGGGTGGTCTCATCATTGCGACCGTCGTCTCCGCCATACTCTCCTTCCTCTTCAACCTAACACGCTCGATGAGGAAATACAAATGCAGGCTGGCATCATTGTTGCCCAAGCCAGACAAGCAGACAGCGGTGACCTACCAGAACTTCCCCAAGTTCGCGCTTCCCCGCACCCTGTTCAACTACGTCAGCGCCAACCTACCCTTCTTCTTGCTCACCCCCTTCTTCGGACTGGAAGAGACAGGCTTCTTCGGCATGGCGCTTACCCTAGCGTTCACCCCCATCAGCCTCATCAACGGATCGATATACCAAGTACTCTTCCAGCAGGTTTCCGAGAAGGTGAACAATAGGCAATCCATCATCGGGACATTCCGCAACTTCTACCGCAGGATATGCTTAGTTGTCCCACCCATAGGCATCCTCCTATTCATCTGCCTTCCATTCCTGACGAAGCTACTTTTGGGAGAAGCATGGGACACAACGGCAGACTACATACGGATGATGCTTCCATGGCTTTTCGCCTCGATGTTAGCAGGACCGACCTGCTTCATCACGGACATTTTCATGAAACAAAAAGAGACATTGTACGTCGAGTTCACGTTGCTGATCATCAGGGCGGCGAGCCTCATCTACGGCATCATGATCCATGACATACACATTGCCATCTTGGGATTCTGCGGAGCTACCTTCCTTGTATTCTCCGCTCAGGTCTTCTGGTTCTACTCCATCGCCAAGAGATACGAATCAACGCTTTCGGACAAATCCGAGCAAGCATAAATCAAGCATAGACAAACTTAAAAACAGGCAGAAGCGAGATACGGACACAAAAAAAGGCGTCCGATCAGGACGCCCTTTTCTGTTTGTTGTTGAGACTGATTACTCTCCCTTAGAGATAGCACCTGCAGGACAAGCGTCCGCACAAGTTCCACACTCAGTGCAAGCATCAGCGTTTATTGAATAGATGTCGCCCTCAGAGATAGCTCCTACAGGACATTCGCTAATGCAAGTACCACATGCAACACAATCTTCACCAATTACGTAAGCCATAGTATTTTTCTTTTTTAGTTAATAAAATTTTGTGTTTCCACACAATGCAAATATATAGCATTCCTAAAATACCACGAAATATTTTTTGTGAAATTTTCTAAAAAAAAACGCAGAGGGAACCGCAATTCTCTTCGTTGGGAATTGTGGCATTTGCACTTATCACATCTCCCTTTTTATAGAAAAATATGCCACATTTCAAAAAAAATAAAAGAAAAAATTGTGAAAATGAGAATTTATGCATACATTTGGAAGATTTCGTTTTCAAGGAAAGATAATTAAAAATAGGAGGATTTGTATATGGAAGATGAGAAATTGAGGTTTGATACGGATAAGCGGGATCAGGAGATTGTTTATTCGAAAGCGATCAAGGCAGGCAAAAGGATATACTACCTTGACGTGAAACGCAACCGTAAAGACGAGTTATTCCTCGCCATTACGGAAAGCAAGAAAAAAGTTTCAGGGGAGGAAGCCCAGGTATCATTTGAAAAGCACAAAATCTTTTTGTATCGGGAAGACTTTGAGAAGTTCATGACAGGTCTGAACGACGTGATGGATTACATTGGGAAGAGTTCCGAGCAAGGGGACGATAGGAACAACCCTGTTCCGAGCCGTTTCGAGATTGATTTCGGTTGATTCGCTTGCTCGCTATGAAGAAATAAGAGGCGCACCCCTGGTTGCGTCTTTTTTTTTGCCCATCACTTCAGTTCCATATTCCAGACATCACGGGGACTATTCTCTTTCACAAGCCATCCGGCAGATGGATTTGCGCACACTCAACAGAATCAGGCTACACACAGAATAAAAAGGGAGTCCATTGTTTTCAAATGGACTCCCAAATCGTTTATGATTATTAGATCACGTTTCTTTTAAGTTCTCCTCGGCAATCCGAAGCGGTTTCGGGTCATGCGAGCACACCTATAGACGTAACTTCACCGATTATTCCTCGGAATCAGGCAGTTTCGGAACAGACATTTACACAACACACACTACCACCCCACACAGAATCGTCTTCCTATCCATGTAAAAGTGGGCAAAACTATTCCTCACAAAAACGGCAAAGATGATTTTACGATCCGACGCAAAAGTCAGGCATCGCAGAATTACTTTTGCAACTGAGTGTTGGCATTATTCGACACAGAGGATGGTTTAGATCCATTCGTCATGTCACATGTACCAGTGAAGATAGCATTAGGCTCAATGGAGAGAGTCTTCGTCGTGATTTCACCTTCCACACGAGCAGTAGATTTCAGTGAAAGTGTATCAGAGATAATCATCTTACCCTTCACAGATCCCATGATATCCGCATTGGCGCAAGTCATCGTACCAGACATAACACCCTTTGTGCCAACAATTATCTTTCCCTTGCAAATTATTGTTCCCTCTACAGAACCGTCCAGTCTGAAATCATTTTCCGCCTGGATATCTCCCACAACCTTTGTTCCATAAGCCAAAGTGTTGTGCTCGGTACCTGTCGTCATTACTTCCTTTCCTCCAATTCCCATGATCTTAGATTTAAATGTTAATAAGCTGATTTAAATTGATTTAAGAACCTCACGTCATTCTCCGAGAACATACGAAGATCCTTCACCTGATATTTCAAATTGGTGATACGCTCGATACCCATACCGAACGCATAACCCGTATAAACTTTACTGTCGATACCACAATTCTCCAACACATTAGGATCCACCATTCCGCAACCAAGGATCTCGACCCAACCTGTTCCTTTACAGAACGCGCAACCCTTTCCTCCGCACAGATTACAAGAGATATCCATCTCGGCGGATGGCTCCGTGAATGGGAAGTAAGAAGGGCGCAAACGAATCTTCGTACCCTCACCGAACATCTCCTTCGCGAAATAGAGCAAAGCCTGCTTCAAATCAGCGAACGACACGTTCTTGTCTATGTACAAACCCTCTACCTGATGGAAAAAGCAGTGGGCACGGTATGAAATAGCCTCGTTTCTGTAAACACGACCCGGACACAAAACGCGAATCGGTGGTTTTTGAGTCGTCATGATGCGGGACTGCACAGAAGAGGTGTGCGTACGCAACAAAACATCCGGATCACGGGTGATGAAGAATGTATCCTGCATATCCCTTGCCGGGTGCTCCGGTGGGAAATTCAAAGCGGAGAACACATGCCAATCGTCCTCAATCTCAGGACCTTCCGCCACAACAAAACCCAAACGGGAGAAGATATCCACGATTTCATTCTTGACGAGAGAGAGCGGATGGCGCGTACCCAATCCGACTGGGTCTGGAGTTCTTGTCAAATCCAAACTCTCATCTTTCACAGAACTATTATCCAACGCATTCTTCAACTCATTAATCTTATCCTGCGCCGAATTCTTCAGGTCATTGAGCAACTGTCCCATCTCCTTCTTCTGCTCGTTGGAGATATTCCTGAAATCGTTAAACAACGACGATATCTCTCCTTTCTTGCTCAAATATTTGATACGAAGAGTCTCCAAATCCTCCTTGCTGGAAGCGTGCAACTCCCTTATCTCATCCAAAAGTTCTTTTATTCTCTCTTTCATCTCTAATTACAAAATACCTTTAATCTCGCAAAGTTAGTGTTTTTTTTGTCTATTGCATTAATTATTCGCCCCAAAAATCCTAAAACATATTAAAAACGCGGAATCATCCACGTTCTGCCCTACCCGCCCGCGAACCAAAATCACATAGAGACACACCTTTTTATCAATATTATTTTCTCATTTCAAAATTCTTTCGCAACTTTGGTGAAAAGAAGGAGACATGAGCATATCTGATATCTGGAAACGCAACATCGTCGAAACGTCCGTGTGGATCGCGGTCTTCTCTTTGCTCACATTCAGCAACATTTCCTATGACCTTTTCCTTTCGTTGAAATTGGCCGCATTGCTGACTGCGGGCATGTTCGTCGTCACGTTGGTGAATAGAGTTTTCCTATTTCCCCACTTCTTGATGAAAAATAGAATGATCCTATTCATCCTGCTCGCCTCCATCATCATCGCATCACTCACATTCATCGTATACCACTTCGAGGATGCCGTCGTCTCCTCCCATTACACGGAGACCGTATTCGAGGACAATGCGTTGTTGGACATCCGCCTTCCGTCTGAATCCAGGGCATTCTTCGACGACGAGGAAGAGTCCACGGAGGCTAGACTATTCCTCTCGTCCAAATGGAAGGCGCTGATCCTGCTCGTAGGCGCCATGATGGTCTCGGTGATGTTCCAATATAGGAAACACACGGAGGAAATCGAGGAGCAACGTACCTCCATCCTGCAAGAGAAGGTACAATTGGAGCTGAACTTCCTACGCTCGCAAATCAACCCACACTTCTTGTTCAATGCACTGAACAACATCTATTCGATGGTCTACACGGGCGACAAGAACGCGGCGGATAGTGTCCTGACACTCTCCGAGATGCTACGCTACGTCACATACGGCTCCAAGGAGAAACAGATTCCTCTCTCGGGAGAGATTAATTACTTGGAGAATTACATTGAGTTTCAACGATATAGCCATGAGAACGACATCAATGTGACCTTTGTGAAAGAGATTTCCCCAGAGGAGATATTCATTGCGCCCATGTTGCTCCAACCCTTCGTCGAGAACGCATTCAAATACAGTGGCATAGGATTGGAAAGCAACGCCTTCGTGCTTTTTCACCTCAAGGCGAACGCCCATGAACTGGAATTCACAGTGGAAAACAGCAAACGGGTCGTGAAGAGGGAGCAGAAGCACATCAAGGGCATCGGCATCGAAAACGTGAAGAAGAGGCTCGACCTGATGTACTCCGGGAAATATTCCCTGGACATCAACGAGACCGACAACAACTATAATCTGAAATTAACAATTAAATTAGATCAATATGGAGAATGAATTGATAAGAACACTCATCATCGACGATGAGTTTCCTGCAAGGAAACTACTCTCCGAATATGTTTCCAAAATTCCCGCACTCCAGCTATGCGGAACGTGTGAAAACGCCATGAAAGCGATGGAAGTGATTCAGAACGAACCTATCGATCTGATCCTCACGGACATACAAATGCCGGACCTTTCCGGACTGGAGCTGGTGAAATCCATGGCGGAAAAACCATTGGTAATATTCACCACCGCATATGCGGAATATGCCATAGATAGTTACGAACTGGAAGCGGTGGACTATCTTCTCAAACCGATATCTTTTCCTCGCTTCCTCCAAGCCATTAATAAAGTATCGGAACGCATCAAGGCAAGAAGGAAAGAACCAGCTGCGGCAGAAGCGTCACCCGTCAAATCGGACAGGGATTTTTTCATGGTGAAAGCGGATTACAAGCTCTACAAAATCGACTATGCAAGCCTTATCTACATCGAAGGACAAAGCGAATACGTGACCTTCCACATGAAGGACAAACGACGCATCACGGCCTACTATTCCCTCAAAAAGTTAGAGGAGGAATTGCCTTCGAACGAGTTCATGAGAATCCACAAATCGTACATCGTCTCCCTCTCGAACATCGAGTCCGTGGAAGGAAATATGGTGACCATCTGTGGGCAAAAACTGGCAATAGGAAAGAACTACAAGGATGCGCTGCTCAGTGCGCTGAACGTATAGGCAAAGGAAATGCATTGTCTGCAACCATCACCCCCAACCAGTTTGGAGAGATGAAGATGGTTAAATTCACAGCATAATCAGAGATCACATCAAAGCTTTAGCAGGGTTGTCCTTTCGCTGGCAACCCTGTTTTTTTTGATGTTGCGGAGAAGTACCGATTTCCCCAAACGAAGGAACATTTGGCATACGGAAGGAACGTGCAAAAAAAGAATGTCGCCAAACTTCCCAGTTTGGCGACATCTCGAGTTTATCACTCTAAAAAATGAAAACAAACACTATTATGAAAAAGTTTCTTCCTAGTTCATTATTCCACACCGACAGGGAAACCCTGGTAAATATTCAGCACCTGAATGTTCAGGATAGCGGAATATTTAGATTGCAAGGTCTGTTGTTGAGCATTAAGCAAGGAGTTCTTTTCGCTGAGCATCTCGAATGGGCTCTTCATACCCAAGGAGAATTTTTCCTTCGTCAGCTCGTAGGTTGACTCCGCAGCTTGCTCGTTACTCTTCGAGGCGATGTAATTCAATTGCGCCGCCTTAGCATCCAAATAGGCTGCCTCTATCGTTTTCTTAAGGTCATCCTTCAGGTTCTCCGTTTCGAGTTCAGACAAGTTCCTATTCAGTTTGGCCTTTTTCAGTGTGGACTTTCTTTCTCTATTATCCGCGATAGCGTAATTCAAGGAAAGGCCCAAATTCTCGCCGAAGTTCTCCTTCAGTTGATTGCCTGAGCCATGATTATTATGTCCGGTTCCAACCCCAGCACTGAGATTCACCGAAGGATAATAGCCAGACTTGGCGCTCTTGATCTGAAGGTCTGCCATCTTTTCGTTCAGCAACGCATTGGCGATTTCAGGTCTGGTGTAGAGGGCTCGCTCATAGATGGAGTCCTTATTTCCCAAATCGACCATCACCTGTTCCTGAGAGAAATCCATGCTCTGCACGTCAAATGGCTGGTTGAGATCCAACCTAAGGAGCTGCTTCAGTTGTAGGAGGTTATCCTCCAACTGGTTCTGAGCCACTGTCACTTGATAAAGTTCCGAAACATGTTGCGACTCGATTTGCGACAAGTCGCTCATGGAAACGGACCCCGCCTCATACAATTGCTTGTATCGGCTGAGTTGTTCGTTGGAAGTCTCCAGCGAGTTTTTCCTCATCGTGACATTCTCCTTCGCATACAAGACCTGCAGATAGCTGGTCAGCACAGCGATTTTGATGTCCTCTTCCGTCGATTTCAAAGAAGTCTCTTGGATGGTCTCCTGTAATTCAGCCTGTTTGATGCTATATTTCCGTCTGAATCCGTTGAAGACTGTCCATGAAGCCCCCAAATTATAATTTCCGCTATAAGTATTGACATGTCCACCTTCCGCAAAAGGACTATTACTCAAGTTTTGTCCAGCAGAGAAAGAAACGCCTGGCTGCCATTGTCCCTTAGCCTGTTCCGTAGAAACACGGCATTGCTCTAATGTAATTCGACCTCTTTGCACACTAATATTCTGCTGCAAAGCATAATCGACACATTGGCCCAGCGTCCACTTCTCATTATTTTGTCCGAACGAAAGAGCGGACAAAAACAAAGCACAAATAATAGTTACACTCTTTTTCACACACATTAAAATATAAATATGTCAAACAAAAGCAAAACTCTAATCGAAGGGCATACAAATGTATAACATTTTTTTCAGAAAAATGTACAATATTTCTAATAATTTTTCGTTATAGCCAAAAAAATATCACACTACACAATTCAAATAACTGTATATCAACAGTTTATCTTACAAAGGTCAACATCTCCCCTTTCGTGCCATCATTTATCTTGCCGTCGTCATATACAAGCACTCCATTGACAAATGTCTGGGTCACCTTATATTTCAACGTTTCGCCCTCCATCGGAGACCATCCGCATTTGTAGAAAAGGTCTTCCTTCTTCACCTCGTAAGGCACATTAGGCTCCACCAACACCAAATCGGCGAAGAAACCCTTACGGATGAAACCCCTCTTTTCCACATTGAAGATCTTCGCAGGGTTGTGACACATTTTCTCCACCACTTGCTCGCGTGTGAAGTTACCACGCTTAGCCAATTCAAGCATCATCGGCAAGGCATGTTGGATGGAAGGATAACCGGAAGCGCTTTGGAGGCAATCTCCCTCCTTGTCGCTCAACAAATGAGGAGCATGATCCGTCGCAATTGTATCGATGATACCCGACTCAACCGCCTTCAGCAAGTTCACACGGCTCTTCTCCTTCTTGATGGAAGGGTTACATTTTATCTTTGCGCCCAAACGCTCATAATCGGTATCGTCAAACCACAAGTAACCCACACAGGTCTCTGCGGTGATCTTCTTCTCCGCCAATGGTTTGTTGTTGAACAAAGCCATCTCTTTTGCGGTCGTCAAATGCAGGACATGCAGTCTGGTACCATATTTCTTGGCCAAATCAATCACCTTAGATGTTGATTTGTAACATGCATCTGAGTTGCGGATAATCTCATGATAGGAAATCGGAATAGGTTGGTCGCCCAACTCCTCCTTCACCTTAGCCAAATTAGCCTGGATCATCTCCTCGTCCTCGTTATGGGTAGCCACTGGCAATTTCGACTCCGCGAAGATGCGTTCCAAAGCCTTAGGATTATCCACACGCAAGTTACCCGTGGATGCGCCCACGAACACCTTGATGCCACATACTTTATCCTTGTCAGCGTTGATGACTTCGTCGATATTATCGTTGGTGGCGCCCAAATAGAATGCGAAGTTCGTCAGGCACTTCTGCTTAGCCAATTCTATCTTTTTATCCACTTCAGCCATAGATGTGGTAGGCGGCAAACAATTCGGCATGTCCATGATAGAGGTCACACCACCAGCCACCGCCGCGCGGGACTCAGATTGGAAGTCTCCTTTCTGCGTCAGACCCGGCTCACGGAAATGCACATGAGAATCAATCACACCAGGCAAAAGCCACTTGTCCTCAGCATCAATCACCTCAGCACTCTTCAACACGCTTTCTGGAACATCATCCTTGAAAATCTTGGAAATCTTCTTTCCTTCAATCAACACCGAACCACGGAAAGAATTCCCCTCATTAATGATTTTTGCTTTGTGAATCAATATAGTACCCATCACATATAATATTTTTCAGTTTGAACTAGAATTTTACGTTTATCAAATATACTATTTTTTTTGAGGATATTTTCTAAATAGGCTATTAATTTTTAGTCTAATGACCCCCAAAACAGCTTCACCGAAGATTCCACCGCTCATTTTCGAGCTACCTAACACCCTGTTCACGAAGATGATAGGAACCTCCTTAATCGTAAACCCGCACTTGTAGGCAGTGTACTTCATCTCTATCTGGAATGCATACCCCTTGAACTTGATCTTATCCAATTCTATGGTCTCCAACACCTCCCTGCGGTAGCACTTGAATCCAGCAGTAGTGTCGGCGATCTTCATACCTGTGACAATCCGCACGTATTTGGAAGCGAAATAGGACATCAAGACACGCCCCATCGGCCAATTCACAACATTCACACCACTAATATAACGGGAACCGATCGCAACGTCAGCACCCTCCTCAGAGCACGCTTTATGCAACTTCAACACATCATTCGGATTGTGGGAGAAGTCCGCATCCATCTCGAAAACATACTCGTAGCCATGTTCCAAAGCCCACTTAAATCCTGTGATATAAGCGGTACCAAGCCCCAACTTTCCCGATCTCTCAAGGATATGCAACCTACCAGGGAACTCATTCATCAACCCCTTCACGATTGCAGCTGTCCCATCCGGCGAATTATCGTCTATAATCAACACATGGAAAGCCTTAGGCAAGCCTAAAACCGCGCGAATAATGTTCTCCGCATTCTCTTTTTCATTGTAAGTTGGTATGATTACCACTCCATCGTTCACTTCCATTTCTCCTAACATAGGTTTCTTGCAAATTTAAAAAATGGTTTGGAATTTTTATTGCTATCTTTGCTAAAAAATTCATTGACATTGAACATTAACGATTTATTAAACCTTTTTTCCTCACACAACACAATCCGAGAAGTGGGGAAATGGTGCGACGGGACAGAGAAAAACCTAACCCTAAAGGGGGTGGAGGGATCTTTATGCGCCATATTATTCTCCCAACTTAGGACAAACGGTGGCAAGTCTCTCTTCATCACCATGGACGACGAAGAGTCCGCCGCCTACCTCTACCATGACATCGTCCAACTCATCGGAGAAGAGGAAGTATTCTTCTACCCCACCTCCTACCGTAGAGCGGACAACGAACAGAAAGACGCAGCCAATGAAGTGTTGCGCACGGAAGCGCTCGACAAAATCAATTCAGGCACTCCCTTCGTCATGGTCTCCTTCCCGGAAGCCATCGCCGAAAAGGTGGTGGACAGCGCTGAACTCAACGGCAAGACTCTGAAACTACACGTCGGGGAGAGCATCGATACCGACTTCATCATACAGGTACTCTGCGAATATGGGTTCTCCCGCGTGGACTTCGTCTACGAACCTGGACAATTCTCCGTCAGGGGAAGCATCATCGACGTATTCTCCTTCTCCTGCGAATACCCCTACCGTATCGATTTCTTCGGAGACGAAATCGAGTCCATCCGCACCTTCAACATCGAGAACCAATTGTCACTGGAAAAGAAGGAGAACATCTCCATCATCTCCAATATCCACGAATCCTCCTCTTCCGCAGTCCCTGTCTTCTCCCTGCTCGGGAAAGAGACTTTGCTCTGCTTCCACGATTACCAATTCACGTTCGACAAGCTTTGCGACCACGTGGACAGCATCGAACGGGAGGATCTCTTCATCGACGACAGAACATTCATTGAGGAGTCTTCTCAATTCAAAAGAATTAGTTTCGGAGGACACAACGCATGGGACAAAGCACCCTGCATCAGCTTCGATTCATCACCACAGCCCGTATTCAACAAGAATTTCGACTTGGTCAGCAAAGACTTCCGCACCAAAGCGAACGAGGGGTACAGCGTCTACGTCCTTAGCGACAACCTGCACCAGACGGACCGTTTGGCCAACATCTTCGAGGACAGGGGCGATAACATCACCTTCACCCCTATTCGGAAGACACTCCACGCTGGTTTCATCGACCACACCCTGCACATCTGCTGCTACACGGACCATCAGATATTCGACCGTTACCACAAATACTCCCTGCGCTCGGACAAGGCAAGGTCGGGGCAACTCTCCCTCACCTTGAAGGAACTGCAGGACTTTAAGCCTGGCGATTACGTCGTCCACATCGACCATGGTGTGGGTCGGTTCGCCGGACTAATCCAAGTGGACGTCAACGGCAAGAAGCAGGAGGTGATCAAACTGCTCTACCAAAACGAGGATATACTGCTCGTCAGCATCCACTCGCTCCATAAAATATCTAGGTATAAAAGCAAGGAAGGAGACGAGCCTCGCATCAACAAGTTAGGCACAGGCGCATGGCAAACCATCAAGGAACGGACGAAGAAGCACGTCAAGGACATCGCTAGGGACCTCATCGCCCTCTACGCCAAACGAAGGGAGGAGAAGGGTTTCGCCTTCTCGCACGATAGCTTCCTCCAATCGGAGTTGGAAGCCTCCTTCCTCTACGAAGACACGCCAGACCAAGTGAAAACCACAGCCGACGTGAAGCATGACATGGAGCAAGACATCCCAATGGACAGGCTGGTCTGCGGTGACGTGGGCTTCGGAAAAACCGAGATAGCCGTCCGCGCCGCCTTCAAAGCCACCGTGGACAATAAGCAAGTGGCCATCATGGTGCCTACCACGGTATTAGCGCTACAACACTACAAGACATTCTCCGACAGACTAAAGGATTTCCCTGTCAAAGTGGATTACCTGAACCGTTCAAGAAGCGCAAAGGACGTCAAACGGATTATCCATGAACTTGAGCAAGGAGAAATCAATATTCTAATCGGAACGCAAAAGATCTTAGGCAAAGAGGTGAAATTTAAAGACTTAGGACTACTCATCATCGATGAGGAGCAAAAGTTCGGAGTCTCCACCAAGGAGAAGATCAAGCAGATGAAGGTCAATGTGGACACGCTCACCATGACCGCCACCCCAATACCGAGAACGCTACAATTCTCCCTCATGGGGGCGAGGGACCTCTCCGTCATCAACACCCCGCCACCAAACCGATACCCGATACAGACTGAGCTCCACACCTTCAGCGAGAAGATCATACAAGAAGCGATCCGATATGAGATGGACCGCAACGGACAAGTATTCTTCATCAACAACAGAGTGCAGAACCTTAACGAGATAGCCGCACTCATCAAGCGTCTCGTACCAGAAGCGCGTGTCGCCATCGGACACGGGCAGATGAAAGGAGAGGAACTCGAGAAGATCATATTAGACTTCCTCGACTACGAATACGACGTGCTGCTCGCCACTACGATTGTGGAGTCTGGCATCGACATATCCAACTGCAACACCATCATCATCAACGAGGCACAGAACTTCGGACTAAGCGACCTTCACCAGCTACGTGGAAGGGTCGGCAGAAGCAACAAGAGAGCCTTCTGCTACCTATTGGCGCCACCGCTCACGAACCTCACCACCGATGCCCGCCGCAGGCTACAAGCCATCGAGAGCTTCTCGGAGCTAGGCAGCGGATTCAACATCGCCATGCAAGACCTCGACATACGCGGTGCGGGCAACCTCCTAGGCGCAGAGCAGAGCGGATTCATCGCCGACCTCGGGTACGAAGCCTACCAGAAGGTGCTGAACGAAGCCATCGCGGAACTAAAGGCGGACGAATTCTCCGAACTGTACGAAGAGCAAGGAAAAGGAGAGAACTCCGCCCAAACCTACGTCACAGACTGTCAAGTCGAAACAGACATGGAACTCACCTTCCCGTCCGACTACATAGAGAATGTCTCGGAGAGGATGTCGCTCTACAGGGAATTGGACAACGTGAAGGACGAGAAGGAACTCACCGCTTTCGCAGATAGGCTGAGAGACCGTTTCGGCACCATTCCAAGCCAGACGGAAAGCCTGCTCCAACTCGTAAGGCTACGCTGGGTGGCAGTCAACCTCGGATTCGAGCGCCTCACCCTCAAGCAAGGGCGCATGACCGGCTACTTCATCCAAGCGGACGATTCTCCCTACTACCAGACCGAAGTGTTCGGCAGGATACTCACCTACCTGCAAGAGCATGCGGTACGCTGCAAAATTAGGGAGACGGGCGATAAGCGCTCCATCCAATTCCTCGACGTCAACAGCGTGGAAGAGGGATATCGGATCCTCAGCAACATATAGATAATTATGAATTAAGAATTAAATTCAAGTCCAAGGGGAGAGGAATCCATAGGCAGAGGAATCTTGCCATTCCTGCGCATAAACACAAAAACCGACATACCGCACCATTATTTGAGGGAAAAATGGGGGAAAAGACAAGGATTTTGATTATTTTTGCACGATTAAAAAAAGAAGGGAAAAATGATAAACAGGACATTACTTAGAATTAAGGTAATCCAAATTCTGTACTCCTACTACAAAAACAAAGAGAACGAAGTGCCAGAGTTGGAATCCGCACAGAATGAGCTAATTGAGAGTACGGACAAGACCTACGAATTGTACCACTATTTTTTTCTACTCATCATCAAGATCACTGAATATGTCCAAAAGCTAGCGAAGAAAAAAAACGCTACCAGCGAATCATATGTGAAACTATCCAACAACCTATTCGCGCAACAACTCACGAAGAACAAGCAACTACTCGCCTACTTCGACGAGCATGACGTGGATTGGGCCAACAAGACGGAAGGAAACGAGCTCTTCTGGGACATTCAGAACGAGGAGCAACAGAACAACCTCATCAAGGAGATCGTACCACAAATCCTAGAGTTGGAGGAATTCAAGAAATACAACGAGACGAAAGAGAACAACTACTTAGAAGACAAGGAGATATGGAGGTCTATCCTCAAAAAAACAATTTCCGACTCCGAATCCATCGGCAGGGAATTGGAAGACATGTCCATCTATTGGAACGATGACGCCGCTGACGTCATCAGTTTCGTCTCCAAGACCATACGCAACTTCGACGAAGCCAAAGGAGAGGACCAGGAATTACTTCCTCAATTCAAGGACAAGGAAGACTTGGAATTCGCCTTAAAGCTTCTGAAACAGTCCATCTACGACGAGGCAGACTATAGGAAGATGATTTTCGACCGCACCAAGAATTGGGACGCCGACCGTGTCGCATTCCTCGACACCATCATCATGCAGACGGCCCTCGCCGAGATATGCAACTTCCCGACCATACCTGTCAACGTGACCATCAACGAGTACATTGAGATCGCCAAGAGCTACAGCACAGCCAAAAGCGGCATCTTCATCAATGGTTTGTTGGACGCCATCGCCAAAGAATTGGTCGAGTCAAAGAAGGTCAACAAAGTTGTTTACACCAACGCATACAAAAAGTAATTTCATATTCACCTTTAAAACCGTAAAAACATGATTTCAAGCGTATTATTACAAGCAGCGCCAGAGGCAGGTGGAGGTATTTCCTCAATCATCATGATACTTGCCATCTTCGCCATCTTCTATTTCTTTATGATCAGACCTCAGAAGAAGAGACAAGAGGAATTCAAGAAGTTCAGAGATGCTTTGTCTGTGGGTGACACCGTAGTAACCTCAGGTGGTATTCATGGCAAAATCAAAGAGATACACGACAACACTATAGTGTTGGAAATAGCAAACAACGTGAACATCACGATTGACAAGAATTCGGTCTTCTCCATCGGGACCAATCCATCCAACGAAGGGAACAGATGATGAATGATTTATTCACGGAAACGGTAAAAAGGATCAAGAGGTTCCTATCCACAAAGGACTTCTTGGTCTTTTTACTTTTTTTAGTCATCTCAACCGCACTATGGGCTTTGCAAGCTCTACGGAAAAACTACGAGACAACGGTAGAAATGCCTATCGCCTATGTCAATCTACCCAAAGACTATATCATCACGAATGACCTGCCGGACCACATCAAACTATCCCTAGAGGGAAAAGGAAGCGACCTGGTACGCTATCGGTACGGACGGGTGTTATCACCAATCCAAGTAGACATGGAGGAGGTGGTGAAAGGGAGGAAAAAGGTGGCAACCACTTCCTACCTTGGACAAATACATAAACAAATAAAATCTGAGACAAACATCAGGAGGATATACCCAGACTCCATCCAGTACGTATTAGAAAAACAAAAGAAGAAAGTGGTTAAGGTCGCACTCGATGCGGAGATCGAGCTCGAACAACAATATACCCTCAGCGATTCCATCCGGATCACGCCGTCCAGCATCACTGCCTACGGTCCACAATCGGAATTAATCAAATTGGACACCATCCACACGGAGCAATTAGTGCTCAACAACGTAAAGGACACCGTCACAAAAAGCATTGAACTAAGGCAGATCCGTAATGTCCGCTACTCCGACTCAACAATAACAGTTACGATTCCTTCCGAGAAATTCACGGAGAAGAGTATCCAGATGCCTATTTCCATCAAAAATGTCCCAAGCAACTACACGCTGAGGATTTTCCCTTCATCAACGACCATCAGCTACCAAGTGGGACTCAGTTCTTACGAGAAAGTGGACGCATCCTCATTCTCTCTATACGTAGATTTCAAAGAGGCGAAGAGGAACGGGAAAGACAAACTGAAGGTTAAGTTCGGCAAAAAATCCACAAAGGCATTCAACGTAAAGCTGAAACCGGAATCCATCGATTATATCATAGAGGAAAAAAACATCGTGCCATGAAACGCATCGGTATCACAGGAGGAATCGGAAGCGGGAAATCAATCATATCCGATGTTTTGACATGCATGGGCATTCCCACATACAATGCTGACAACGCTGCCAAACGACTCATATCCACACGGAAAGAGTTGATCACAGCCTTGAAGAAACTATTGGGAAGTGACATATACGTTCAGGGCGTCTTGGACAAGAAAAAGATGGCTCAACTGATTTTCAACGACAAGGGATTGCTTGCAAAAGTAAACGGCATCATACACCCCGCCGTCATAAAGGATTTCCAGGTATGGAGCAAATCGCAGAATGTCCCCATCGTCGCTTGCGAGACAGCCATCCTATTTGAATCAAACATGGACAAACTAATGGATGTGACTATCGCAGTCACCGCTCCCATAGACATACGGATCGAACGGTGCATCAAGAGGGATAATGCCACAGAAAAACAGATCAAAGCCAGGATGAACAATCAAATGGGAGACGAGGAAAGAATCCAAAGAGCTGACCACGTCATCATCAACGACGGGAAGAAAGCCATCCTGCCCCAAATCAAAGAAATAATCGACAGTTTGGGTTAACATCCCCCTATTCCCTGACACATCAATCAACCTGACCCAACTGAACCTGGTTGTGCTGAAAAAGTAAAAAGTTCAGATCATCAATATTATAATATTTATTCTCTTGGTGCAGGATATAATATTCAATGATTAAATCAGCCTTAGAGGAATGAGAGATCGCATAACCCGCACTACGCAACAGTTCCTGCGTCTCCTCCAGATTCAATCTGAGAGAAATAGCCAATGCCAAAACCGTATTCTTCCTTGGCGTATAATCTTCATTGGAAATAATCTTCGAGAAGAGGCGTCGATCTAGATTGGCATTCTTATAAACCTCCGCATTAGTCATTTGTTTCCTGCGTATCAACTTAAAGAGCAGTGTACTGAAACTATCCTCAAGACGATCAAAGATACCCCCTTCACGCAATACCTGAGGAGAGACCTCTTCCTCAAATTGCTCTTCCATCGGCCTCGATTCCTTGCAAGAATCACGATGGAAAACATCCCGAAAAGATCTACGACAACGGGTGTCTTTCTTGACCTGCCACTCATTGATATAACTCTCCACCTCTCCGCACATCGCCTGCGCAGCTTTGAACGCATTGTTGTCATAAACGATAAGATAAACGGTCATATCTCCTTCGTAAGCGCCTAAGAAATCATGTATTGCCCTTTGGGCGACCATCAAGGCTTCATCCGAAGGATAACCATAAATACCCGACGATATGAGCGGGAATGCAATGGACTCAAGTCGCTTACCGGCAGCCAACCCTAACGAGTTGGAATAGCAATCATATAGCTGTTGTTCCTGATTGGGGTTACCTGTTTGGTAGATAGGTCCCGCCGTGTGAATGATGAACTTCGCCTTGGAGTCAAAACCATCGGTTATAACCGCCTGTCCTGTTTGTATCGGCGCCAGCTTATCACAGGCAGCTTGCAGTTTTGAAGGACCCGCGGCTCTGAAAATTGCTCCGCAGACACCTCCACCCATCATAAGGTTGATATTAGCCGCATTCACAATGGCATCAACCTCTATACATGTAATATCGTTTCTACTAATCAGTAATGGCATAGCTGTTACATTTTGTGGTAAATATACAAAAAATTGTCGCTTTTATGGCGACATGAGTCTGAAAAAAATCCGTGACATTTGTAACGTAATTAATGTTGAACCAATTAAAATTTTACGGCAATGGAAAAAGTAACAGAACTCATTTTCATCATCGACAAGTCTGGTTCGATGTCAGGTTTGGAAAACGACACCATCGGAGGATTCAACTCTATGCTCCAAAAACAGAGAGAAGAAGAGGGTGTGTGCCACATATCAACCATCCTATTCTCCAACGATTCTCAGGTATTGCATAATCGCCGCAACATCGAAAAGGTGGAGCCTCTCACCAGGGAAGACTACATAGTCGGAGGAGGAACCGCCTTGCTGGACGCATTGGGCGACGCTATCCAACATACAGTGAAAGTGCAAAAATTCTCCGCAGAGGACGAAAGAGCATCAAACGTAGTGTTTGTCATCATAACAGACGGACAGGAGAACTCTTCTCTCAGGTATAGCAAACGAGACATCAAAAAGATGATCACACACGAACAGGAGAAATATGGTTGGGAATTTATCTTCCTAGGTGCGAACATCGACGCAATCGACACTGCAGACGACTATGGTATCCGAAAGAATCGGGCAAGCAATTTCGTGTGCGACTCGGCTGGCGTCAACCTGAACTTCAGATGCGTGGCGAACGCTATCTCTCACCTAAGGGAGAAAGGCTCCATCTCGGAAAAATGGAACGAAGAAATCATGGCAGATTATGAGGAAAGGGGGAATAGGCGTTAGACTTTAGATGTTAGATGTTAAACTTTAGTTGTTAGGGGGATACGAAGATAGTATCTCACATAAGATTAGACAAAATGCGAGGAGGCAGTGCGAACACTACCTCCTCGATTTATATCCAAGACAACCATCAATCCACTTTTTCTTTCAGAAGTGCGAAATCGGTCACATCCTTGATAGTATTAACATAATGGAAGGACAACCCCTTAAGATATTCCGGCTTGATTTCCTCGATATCCTTTCTATTCTCCTCACAAAGGATGATGTCCTTGATGCCAGCACGTTTTGCAGCCAGAATCTTCTCCCTAATACCTCCGACAGGGAGCACTTTGCCACGAAGGGTAATCTCACCCGTCATCGCGAGATTCTTGCGAACCTTACGCTTCGTGAGAGCGGAAACGATAGAGGTCGTCATCGTGACACCTGCGGAAGGTCCATCCTTTGGCACGGCGCCCTCTGGCACATGCACATGTATGCTGTATTCTTCGAAAACATCATTAGGAATGTCCCAATAGTCCGCATGAGCACGGATATACTCCAAAGCCAATACGGCAGACTCCTTCATCACATCGCCCAAGCTTCCCGTAAGGGTCAATTTAGGAGATTTAGACTTACTTAAACTCGTCTCGACGTATAGGATTTCACCCCCAACTGCCGTCCATGCGAGACCCGTCACAACACCTGCGAAATCGTTCCCTTGGTATTCATCGTGCGTATAACGTTCCACGCCCAAATATTCCTGCAACGCCTCTTTTGTGATAACCGGCTCATATTCCTCCTTCATGGCAATCTTATAAGCCACCTTTCTCATCACCTTAGAGATCTGCTTCTCCAACTCACGAACGCCTGATTCTCTCGTGTAAGAAGAGATGATTTGTTCCAAGGCATCGGCAGGGAAGGAGACCTGTTCCGCAGTCAATCCATGTTTTTCCAACTCACTTGGAATCAGGTGACGCAAAGCGATTTGGATTTTCTCCTCCGTAATGTACCCGCTCACCTCTATCAACTCCATACGGTCCAGCAATGGCTGGGAAATCGTATTCAAGTTGTTGGCGGTAGCGATAAACATAACGTGCGACAGATCGTAATCTATATCCAAGAAATTATCATGGAAAGCAACGTTCTGCTCCGGGTCGAGGACCTCCAACAAAGCAGACTCCGGATCACCCTTCATATCGTTACATACCTTATCAATCTCATCCAAGATGAATACAGGGTTGGACGACTCCGCTTTCTGCAGACTTTGGATAATACGTCCAGGCATTGCTCCGATATAGGTACGACGATGGCCACGGATCTCCGCCTCATCGTGCAATCCGCCCAATGAAATACGGACATACTTTCTATTCAAAGACTCCGCAATGGATTTACCCAAAGAAGTCTTACCAACGCCCGGAGGGCCATACAAACAGATGATAGGAGACTTCATGTCACCCTTCAACTTCATGACAGCCAAGTGTTCCAAGATACGATCCTTCACCTTTTCCATACCATAATGGTCACGGTCTAAAACCGATTTGGCCTTTTTTATGGAATGGCTATCCTTCGTATACTCGCCCCAAGGCAAATTGACAATGGTCTCCACATAATTCAGTTGCACACCATAGTCATGGGAAGTCACTTGCGTCCGCTCCAACTTAGAGAGTTCATCCTCGAAAATCTTCTTTACCGATTCAGGCCATTTCTTACCCTTAGCCTTTTCTCTCAGCTTCTCGACATCCTTCGAAGAGGAATCACCCATCTCCTCCTGGATAGCCTTCATCTGCTGCTGCAAGTAATACTCCTTCTGTTGCTGATCGATTCCCTCCTGCGTCTTAGCCTGGATAGCCATCTTCACCTCAACCAATTGTAGTTCCTGGTTCAACAAACCCAAAAGGGTATATGCTCTTTCGTATACATTCGTGATTTCCAACAACTTTTGGCGATCATCCACATTCAGGTTGAAGTTCGCTGAAATAAAATTGATCAGTTGCAAAGGAACCTCAATGTTCTTTATAGCGAAAGAGAGGCCATTAGGAATCGTTGAAGAGCCCTTTATGATTCGAATAGCGACATCCTTCAATGCTTCGATCAAAGCATTGAAATCCTTGCGAGTAACAGAATCATCCATCAACTCAGGATAGGAAGAGACCGTTCCCTTATAGTACAGACGTTCAGAGGAATAACTCGTCAGTTTAATTCTGTGTTTTCCTTGAAGGATCGCAGTGGTGGAGCCATCTGGCAATTCCAATATCTTTATCACTTGTGCGATGCAACCTACTGGGAAAATATCATCTTGTTCAGGAGCATCCACACGAGCATCCTTCTGTGCGAAAGCTCCTAAATAACCATGGTTCTTATAGGCAGCCCGCACCGCATTCAGGGAACGCTTACGCCCCAAAGAAACGGGTAGTACCACATCAGGGAACAATACCACATTACGAAGTGGAAGCACGGGAATGCTCTCGTCCTCACCTATGTTGAACACGAAGCTGGGACCTCCATCCGTAATCAGCGGAAAGAATTCAGCGCCTTCTTCGTTTTCGCCTTCCATTCCTAATAAAATGTTCTCAACGTTTTTTTTCATTATCTGTCATATATTTTCACCGATTACGCCATTTTGTCAGCACATCTTCGTGCCCGCATATACAAGCAAGCCACGCAGAGGCATTAACTAGACTGTAAATCAGTGCATTTTCCAAATATTAACAACACTCTCTACAAATATAAAACAATAGTCGTGCCAAAAGGATATATGAGCCTTCCCTCTGCAAAAATGTCAGCCCACCGAAGTCTAGGCAGACCTGGCATACGCGCTTTTTTAAAAGCACAAAGAAGCGAGCCGTTTCAAACGGCTCGCTTCTTATATCGATTACATTAGATGATTTCTTATTGTCTCAACAATGTGAAGTGACCCAAGAACTGGCGGTCGATCTCCTCCACGTCGATCACGTACCAGTAGTCGGTGGACTGCATCGCATGGCCGTT
>JBGVCG010000032.1:0-27801 GCA_045226255.1 Paludibacteraceae bacterium
CTCGCTTGCTACGATTCCCTCATGGTTTCCATGGACGTGCGTGAGATCCCTGTCGCAGCCACCGTGCTCAGCGACACCTTCTGCCAACTCTCCGGCACTCACTTGATTCCTGTGACTAGGAACGAGACCGCCACGAACCCAATGGCTGAACTCGCCATCCAATGGTTCGACGAGAAGGGTGACTCCATCGCTAACCCGATTAACACAGACACGACAAGCGTAACCGCTAAGTCACGCACCATCAAGTACACCATCCGTCAGTACAACAAGATCTCTGGATGTTACAAGGATACCGTCGTGCCGTTCGTGGTCAACAAGGCCATCAAGCTGAACATGGAGGATCTCCCAGCAGTGTGCCAGCCTGAGGTCATCGACTTCAAGAGCAAGGTGACAGATTACCTCACCGCATCGACGACCACCAACATCACCAACATCGGTAGCTGCGACATCACCTACGGAAAGGTCATCAATGGTACGCAAACCGCCATCAGTGATGCGGAGGCTAGCCAGATAGAATACACGAGCAATATCGACAGTATGCTCTACACCTACACCGTAGTCGACGGAGTATGCTCCGCTTCCGATTCGGTATACGTCACCATCAACCAAAAACCGTCCACCCCTATCATCGAGAATGGTCTGGACACTATCTACTTCTGTCAAAGCAACGGGCAACTGCAATTGACAGCTTCCCACAGCAACGACAAGCGGACCACTTCCATCTTCTGGGGCGACCACAAGTCTACCCTTTACGGAGACACGATTGACATACCAAGCACTCCACCGACCTCCCAATACATCGCGTTCAGCAAGAACGTCTTGACGGGCTGTGTCAGTGAAGACGACACCATCATCGTCATCGTAAAAGAAGCCATCAAGGTTACTCCATTGGGCAATGACGGAACAATGGAACTGTGTGCGGGCGAAGAAATCAACCTCTACGAGCAGGCAATGGCCTCCTTCACGGTTAACAAAACACCAAACACAACATTGATCTTCAACGCCACCGAAAATGGTTATGTAGTCGGAGAGAACGAATTGAGCAAAGTGACTCGCTCGAGACAAGACACCTCCTACTACCAATTCTCAATAGAGGATGACCAGTCCAAATGTACGGCAAACAACTCACTGAAGCTCATCTATCACCAATTGCCTACCTTCACTATTAAAGGTGATGATGTGTACTGCGAAGGCAATGATGTGAAATTGGAGGCAGTCGGAGACGAGCGCCCTGTTTCCTACGCATGGAAACTGGAAGGCGACGAAAAGACGCTGAACACTACAGCATCCTTCACCTACAAGGAGATCATGAAGGATACCACCTTCCTCCTCATCGAGAAGTTAAACGGAACCACTTGCGCAGACACTGTCAGCAAGAAGATAACGGTCAATGTGAACCCTGCAAGGCTCGCCGACACCGTCATCTCCATCTGTCAAGACACCAGCGCCACAAGCACGGAGTCAATCAACCTAGGACGTAGCAGCAACGACATCAGCAGCTACAGCATTCAATGGTACCAGGACGACAGCACCCTCTTCTCCAGCGATGAGACCATCCAAGTGGAGAAGACCAAGTCCACCGCCTTCAAGTTTGAGGTGGAGACCACTAACAGAAATACGGGATGTGTCAGCCCACGCAGCAACGTCACCGTCCACGTGAATCCACAGATCACCATCGGATTGGACAATCCGGACACGATCTGTCAACCATTCACCTACGACCTGATCTCGAACCTCGCCAAGAGCATCAGTGGCGGAACACAACCGACCTACGTCCGCACAGAATTGAACGGAACCGTCATCAGCAACGAGACAGCCATCAGCGAAAGCGGTCTGTACGAGGTATACTATACGGATGACAAACATTGCGACGCAAGCAAGACCATCTCCATCCAGTTCCACCAGCAACCTGGCGTGCCTCAACTCATCGGAGACACAATCCTTTGCCAAGGCATCGGCGACGTGAAACTTACCGCCAAGAAAACTGGTGGCAACAGCGTGAACCAATCCTTCGTGTGGAAAACCGCAGGTGCGGAAACAACATCCGACACGCTGACACTCTCCACTACCCAATACGGCAAGACACGTTACAACCTGTTCGCCATCGATCTGAAGACAAGATGTCTCAGTGAACCAGACACCTTCGACTTCGACGTGAGAGAGAGCATCGGATTCCAGCCAATCGGTCTGATGGAGGCTTGCTACGCAACTACCGTAGACTTGGAGGAGAAAGCGAAAGCCGCCTACTTCGGCAGCCCTGAGGAGAAGAATATCTCCTACTATAAGGTGAACGAATCAGGCAACCTCTCCAGCATCGCGGACCCTGCCCATATCGGCACATCCGGAAAGTATGTGACCAAGGCAACCGAAGACATCTCACGTTGCGTGAGAATGGATACCACGGAAGTGGTTGTATACGATTCGCTCGCCATAGCAACAGAAGGGAACACCATCATTTGCGAGGGCGACGAAGTAGCTGACCTCATCGCTACCCGTGCGGACACCTACACATGGTTCAGGGAGAACGGTGACAATGCGACAGGTGCGGCCTTCCCTTATTCGAAGAATGTAGACAAGACTGAGACCTTCCGCCTAATCGGTGAGAAGAAGATCGGCTCGCTCTTCTGCCAAGACAGCATCGACGTCACCATCACGGTCAACGAAAACCCTCTCACCCTAGCAGACACGATCTTCCGTTTCTGCCAAGACACAGCAGGGGCAGACCAACCATTGGTGATCAACACGAACGCAAGAACAGGAGAGAGACTCGGATTGGTTTGGACCAACGAGAGCGGCGACACCCTATTCAACACAAACGAAGAGGCACGCACTTCCATTCTTGAGAGAGGAGAGACCCGTTACAACGTCTTCCAAGTAAACATGCAGACGCAATGTTCAAGCAAGGAGGCAAAGATCGACGTGACCGTAATGCCACAGATCCGTATACAGCTGAAAGACACCACCGTCTGCGAGCCAAACACTGTCAACCTAGTACAATTCACAGGGAAAGCAGCCAAGGCGGAGGAGTACACGAGCAACATCAGCGCGGTCGCCTATGAACTCATGCAAAACGGTTCAGCAGTGGACAAGACCAGCCAAGCAGACTCCATCTCAGAGGGAGGTCAATACCGCATCACCTACCAATACGAAGAAGATGGACTCACCTGTCAATCGGAAGGAACGCTCCAACTGTTCTTCAATAAGCAACCGATCCGTCCAAACATCGCGGACCAGAACTTCTGCCAGAGCACAGGATCGTACGAGTTGGCAGGAACAGTCAACAGCGCAGGTGTACGTCTGGTATGGGAGGACCTCTCGATATTCCCATCGAGGATAGATACCAATAGAACCTCCATAACCACGGACGTCGCCACACAGAAGCTCTTCCTCATCCGTCAAGTTCAAGACGTCAGCGGATGTGTGAGCGAGGCAGACTCCGCAATGGTCACCATCTATCCAGCCATCCATGCGATAGACAAAGACACAGCGATCTGCTATGGCGAGGCGGTAGATTTGAACCAATTCTCACAAAGCAGCTATCAAGGAGGAACACCGAAGTACAGCGTCACATTCAAGAACATTGACGGACAAGCCTTCACAGCGGAAAATGTGAATAAGAGCAACACCTACTTCGCCTACTTCTCCGACAGCATGAACGTGTGTCAAGACACGGCCACCCTCATCATCGACGTGAACCAGCCAATCGTACTGAGCATCACAGGCGGAGGAGATGCCTGCACCGACCAAGCCGTCACACTGACAGCCGAAGGTGCGGAGCAATACGAATGGAGCAATGGAGAAAAGACACCATCCATCATCCTAGCATCCAACGAGGCTGACACGAAGACGCTTCAAGTAGAAGGACGAAGCAAGTTCCACGACATCTACTGTTTCGCAGATACCAGCGTAAGCGTAACCTTCCACAACGCAGTTCAACCAAGGACGCTCACCTTCGACACCTGCGCAAGGAACATCGTAACAATCGATGACATCGTGCGCAAGAACAACGTGACGGAACAAGTCGACACGATCTGGAACCTCACGGAGGATATCCGCTACAGCAATCTCAGCCAAAATATCGGCAAGAGCGGTCAATACGAAGTGGCTGTCCACAATGAAGAGGGTTGTAGAGCGCACCACACGCTGACAATCAATATGCATCAAGTAGACAACTTGGCGGTCGACAAGCAAGAGAGCACCTACTGCTACGGTAGCCTCGCCAACTTCACCGCCCGTGGGGAGAACGCCCGTGAATACGAATGGACGAACCTCACCGACGGAACAGTCAAGGTAGGCTCCACCTACAACGAACCGATCACTGAAAGGAACGAGTTCAGACTCATTGCCACAGAGAAAGAGTTAGGTTGCAAGGATACCCTCGAATTCACGGTAGACGCATTCCCGAAAAAGAACCTCAATATCACTGGCAACAGAAACGCTTGTAGAGACTCACTCGTCATTCTCAGCGTGGAGGATGCTCTCCTCAACATCCAATGGAAAGTGGGAGGCAACATCATGACAGAAAAGGACATCCGATTCATCGCAGACCATAACGACTCGATTTCAGTCTCTGGAATTGACGAGAACGGTTGCTTAGCGACGGAAACCTTCATCCTAAACGTTGCGTACCTCGAAGACCCTAACATCTCCTTCAGCACCATCGATGACACTGAGTATGCGCTGAGCGACGACGTGAAAGAGGTTGAATTCAAGGAGACCACTACCCCAGCGGGTAGCGACCTCTACAAGTTCACTTGGAGCTTTGGTGACGGACGGACATGGATCGACTCCACCAGCAACGAGGTATCCCACGTCTACAACGACACGCTCATCCACAGCAGAAGAGACATCCCTGTAGAATTGATCGTAGAACACCAATACGGATGTAGAAAGAGCACCAACGCCATCCTCAAGATCGATCCATTCCTCTTCGTGCCGAACACGATGATCGCAGACGGTTCCTACATCTTCATGGAGAACTACGACGTCCAAATCTACGACAGAGTAGGAACACTCATCTATCAGGGTAGCGGTTGGGACGGCACCTACAAGGGAGAACCGGCATCAGAGGACACCTACTTCTACTCGCTCACCTACTTCGACAAGGGAGAAAAGAAAATAAGAACAGGATTCATAACAGTTGTAAGATGATGAACAAGAAAAGAAGGATTTTATGCACCATAGCCACATTGTTCATGATGATGGGCGTATCCGCACAGGAGATGCCCTTCTTCACGAACAAACAGCTACAATATAGTTTCTTCAATCCAGCATATATCCCAGAACTACAATATTCGACCATTCAGGTCGGAGGAAGATTGCAATGGGTAAATCTTGACGGAATGCCCAAAGACCTGTTCTTCTCAGGGAAATACTTCTTCCTAGGAGCACACTCACAAGTGGGATTGAACATCCTGACGGATAAGATCGGGTACCAACACATGATCAACCCGAAAGTAGACTATTCCTTCTGTATCCCTATCGGTGACGACTCCTACCTAAACCTCGGAGCGTCGGCGGGAATGATGAACAAAGGCTACAATTCGAACGAAATCGTCAACGACAACCGATACGAGAGTCAAAACATAGCCAAGGTGGTCGAATGTCTGGAGAAGGGCAATGCGGCCGATGTCGATGCGGGATTTGAAATATTGTTACAGAACTTCGAGTTCGGCGCATCCGCCATGCACCTATTGAAGGGAACGAAAGAAGTCACCATGAACAGAACCTTCTACGGCTTCATGAACTACAACATGCAGACTTCCGAATGGTGGAGGCTATCCCCCGCATACGCCTTCTACTACTTCAATGGAGACGAGCAGACAAAGTCCAAGGACGTGATGAAACACCAATTGTCCCTCTATTACTACTACGTCACCGAATACGACAATATGCCGGCAGACCTATTCTACGTGGGAGCCACCTACAAGATTCCTAACGAAGTGGGATTTCTCGCAGGATTCGCCTTCGGATTCTTCCAGGCCTACTACTCCTACGACTACAACTTCTCTAACCTCAGGCACGGCAACTACGGCACACACGAGCTTGGGATAGAGTTCAAAATCCGGACGAAAGGGAAAGGATGCTACGCCAACTACGGAAGAAGCAGAAAAAAATACACCCGCTACTATAGAAATTAAAGGCATCACTTGAACAACACATAAAAGCATAATAAAATCGACGAATGCGAATAAAATATCCTTCCAATTTTAGTTTCATTTACATAATTTAGACTATATTTGCATAAAGTTGTAAAAAATAAAATTCAAATAAATTATTAAAACATAACTAATTTTTCAAAGATGAAAAAAATTTTCGTATTCGTCTGTGCCGCTTTAACTACTCTATCAGTTGCGGCGCAAAGCAATGAAAAGCCATGGAGCGTGGGTCTCTATGGAGGCAAAGTAGAAGCTGCGAACGACTGGGGTAATCACTTCTTCCACCCTGCAAGCGACTTTTATGGTTCAGCTTCATTAACAGTAGAACGTTTCATGACCGAGAAATTCGATGTTGGCGTTCACGCATTATGGGGACGTTACGGAACCAAAGGTGGGGATTTCTACCCTACAGATGGCGAGTTCAAAGCTGGTTTGGGATTCGGTGCCGTTCAAGGAAAGTACAAATTCCTCAACGCTCCTAAATTCAAAGAGAGCCTTCTTCACCCATTCGCATTCGTTTCTTTGGGCGCAAGAGCTATATACGGTTTGAGTGACAGCAAGGGATTCGAAACCACAACCGACGACAACAAAGCTGTCAACTTCGTATTGGGTGGCGGTCTCGGATGCGACTTGAGAATCAACGACGCATTGTCTGTTCGCTACTTCGCAACATATGGTTACCCATTCGGCGACGGCGATAAGCCAGATAACAGATTGTGCGGAAACTACAATGACCAACACCTCTTCCACAACTTGGGTATCGTCTACAGCTTCTGCCTCAACAAAGATAGAGACAACGATGGTGTAGAGAACAGCAAGGACGATTGTCCTGACAATACTCCAGAGGAGATTTCAAAGGGCGTAAACGAGAAGGGTTGTCCTAAGGATTCCGACGAAGACGGTATTCCTGATTACTTGGATAAATGTCCATTCAACACGGTTGACGAGCGTAGCGCTGGCATCGATTCTACTGGTTGTCCTAAGGATACTGATGGTGACAATGTCGCTGACTACAAAGACGAGTGCCCTAACAACACGGCTGAGGAATTGGCTAAGGGTGTTGACGAGAAGGGTTGTCCTAAGGATTCCGACGGTGACGGTGTGCCTGATTACAAAGACGAGTGCGAGAACACTCCTGCTGGCGCAAACGTAGCAAACGGCATGGTTGACGAGAAAGGTTGCCCTAAGGATACTGACGGCGACGGTATCGCTGACTTCGAGGATGTTTGCCCTGAGGTTGTTGGTGTAAAGGAGAACAAGGGTTGTCCTGAGATCAAGGAAGAGGTTAAAAAAGTCTTCGAGAAAGCTTTGAACGGTATCGAATTCGAGACTGGTTCAGCTAAGATCAAGAAGTCTTCCAACAAAATCTTGGACGATGTGGTTAAGATCATGAACGAGAACCCTTCTTACAAACTCTCTATCAATGGTCACACAGACAACGTAGGAAAGGCAGAGAAGAACCAAAAACTCTCTGAGGATCGTGCCGCTGCTGTTAAGGCTTATTTGGAGGGCAAAGGCGTTGACTCAGCTCGTTTGAGCTCTGCAGGCTTCGGTCAAGACCAACCAGTAGCTGACAACGGAACAAAGGCTGGTCGCGCTAAGAACCGCCGCGTTGAGTTCAAGGTAAGATTTGAGAAATAAAATCTAATACTATTCTTGCGAGGAGGGCGTACAATCAATTTGTACGCCCTCTTTCTTTACCAAAGAACACCAACTTATAAAACTCCTTGACGAAAGGAATGGCTCACCAGGACGGACTTGCACCCCCTCCCCGATTTCCCTTCGTCAATCCTCACGGGAAAGCAGGTCAAATGATATGAATTACATCCATAAAATTAATCTTAATATTGACTAAATTCAACATAAACATATATTTTAAATTTCATATTACCCACCGAAATTGCTATATTTGTTATAGCATGATAAAAATTAGATGCTACAAATAGGAGGAGATAAAATCCCGATTTAGAGGACGAAATGAGGCGGACCTCATCCTCTTCAAAGGGACCAACAAACTTCCATGTAAACCAATGTGTATATGAAATGGTATGTTTACTAAAAGGGAAGAGACATGAAAATTTCAACAGCTAAAATAACATCGGTATTCATATCGTTGTTCCTTACAACGATAACCGGGAATGCTGCCTCTTCTCCCGAGGAGAACATATCGCCTGCCCCATCAGGGAACAGCGACACGACAATCATCCAACAACAGTTAGCGGAACCATCTGGCGAAGACTCAACCCTCTTCCTCACCGGCGAGATGTTTGATTTGAGCGAAACATCGTTTGCCTACGACGGGGAGGTTCACACTCCTTCCATCACCATAAAAGGAGACGTGCCATTCACCGAAGGGGTGGACTACACTGTCAGTGGCACGCGAAGCGCAAAAGATGCGGACACTTACGTCATAGAGATCTCTGGCACGGAGACAAACCCATTCAACGTCAGCATGAGCTGGACAATCACGAAAAGAGAGGTTGCCGTGAAACCTACGGACACCTCCAAGCACATCGGATTGGACGACCCTACCCTATCCTACACAGTGGATGGTCTCGTAGAAGGAGACTCCCTCCTCGGCATTTCTGTGACAAGAGAGGATGGTGAAACGGTCGGCACATACCCCATCAACATACACGAGGAAGGCCTCAACCCCAACTATCAACTAAACATAACCACAGGAACATTCAAAATAGAAGACCACTACTTCGTGCGTGGGGAAAATGCAGTGATAGAGGAACAATACCCGTCCACCTGCACACGAGAAGGCTCCCACGACGAAGTCTATTACTGCCTATTCGAAGCCTGCAAGGCGGAATGTCTACGCATCCACGTCACGGACACCGCCTTAGGTCACGATTTCTCCGAGGAATTCACGACGGACGTATACGCTACATGTGAAAGCGCAGGCACTCAATCCAGACACTGCACCAGATGTACCCAAAGAATAGAAAACAATCTTATCCCTGCGAAAGGACATGCCTGGAGCGAAGGAATAATCATCAAAGATCCAACCTGTACGGAGGAGGGGGAAATGCTTTATTACTGCATAAATTATCCTTGCAATGAAGAAAGAATAGAGGCTATCGAGCCTACAGGACATACGTTCGAAGACCACTTCACCGTCGATTTCCCCGCCTCCTGCACCACGGAGGGACAGGAATCAAGGCACTGCATGATATGTGACGGAATAACAGACGCCAGAGCAATACCCGCCAACGGGCATAGTTGGGACGATGGTTTCGTCGACAAGAAACCGACCTGCGTCACCAAGGGCATAAAAATATTTCAATGTACCATAAATTCCTGCAAAGGAACTAAGGAAGAGGAAATAGAGGAACTTGGGCATGACTTCGTAGAGATATTCATCACGGACTCTTTCCCAACCTGCACGAAACCAGGGAAAATGTCTTGGCACTGCTCTCGATGCAAAGAGGTGGACAACATCACGGAAATTCCTGCTCGTGGCCACAAATGGGGAGAGGGTGATACCATCGCATTTCCAACCTGCGAAACGGAAGGGATGATACTATACACCTGTACCGCTTACGGATGTGGCGCCACCGACACGACATACATCCCTTCGCTAGGCCACGCCTGGGACGAAGGCATCGTGTCCCAAGAGCCAACCTGTACCCAGGAAGGCGCACTATTCCATCTCTGCACCAGAGAGGACTGCGAGGCGACGTTAACCGAGGGAATAGAGCCGTTAGGTCACGACTTCGACCAAGAATTCACAGTAGACCTGCCGGCCACCTGCATCAGATCTGGCAAACAATCCCAGCACTGCTCCAGATGCAACGAAACGACCAACAGCACATTCATCCCTGCGTTAGGTCACTCCTGGGGAGAACCAACCACTGTAATCTCCGCCACCTGCACCACTTCCGGCATCATCAGCTATTCCTGCATCCACGACAATTGCCAGCAGACAAGGACTCAGGTAACCGACAAATTGGGACATGATTTCTCCTCGAAATACACGGTGGACATCGCCGCAACCTGCACAAAGGAGGGGAAGAAATCCAAACATTGCACCCGCTGCAGCGAGAAGATTGAGAGCACAAGCATTCCTGCCACAGGCCACATGGCCAGCGACACGCTCATCGACCGTAAAATCGCAGCCAGCTGCACCGAACCGGGCTACACCTCTTACGTCATAAACTGTCTGAACTGCCATAAGGAATTATGGAGATCGTCCGTCTCGACACCTGCCACCGGGCATGATTGGGACGAAGGTGTATTCGTCATCGCTCCTACAACAGAGAACACGGGCAAGAAAATGTACACCTGTCATAACTGCAACAAGAAGGAATATGAACTGGTGGATAAGCTATACAAAGACATTATCATGAAGGAATATGCGGACGGCTCCATCTTCTACGTTAAGAGCGACGGATATTGCCCCGGAAGCGAAGACCCAATCAGCTACACGGTGCTTGAAGGCATACCTATCGACTTCAGAGTGGAATACAGCGAGTCCGCTCATATGCAAGGATTCGAGGATGTAGACTGGACATCCGTATCCGCAGACTCTAGGATCTACATATTGACACCGGATAATTGCTTGCCAGGCGAGTACCATGCTAACGTCTACTTCCGCAACGGTAATATGACAGTCACACAAGCCTATCCGGTCAAATTCACCGTAAACCTGAGCCAATCCTACATAGTGGCCATTTTCGAGGATGTTGTCAGCATAGACAACCGCACGAACCAATTCAACAACTACCAATGGTACCACAACGGGGAGATAATCGCAGGGGCGACCAAACCGTACTACCAGGAAATCGGCGGACTTACCGGCAGCTACTTCGTAAAGGTTAACGCAGGAACGGACTCGGAAGTACGCACCTGCAGCAGAAGCGTATGGGACAAAATCGTCAAAAACGAGAAGATCATTACGGTTTCCCAGAACCCAATAAAGGAGGGTACCACCGTAACATTACATAACTTCGAGGAATCCGAGCACACGCTCTCCGTCATCAACCAACTTGGCTCCATCGTCCTCACTGAACGATTCTCGGGGAATAAATTTGAGTTGAACACCAACCCTATACCAGCAGGCAACTATATCATCAACGTGGATGGTGTAAGCCTGAAGGTAATCAAGGAATAGCGGAGCATCGAGATTGAAACATACATACGGAAATAATGAAAAGAGCGCTTATATACATAATCCTCACTTGCCTGACTACCCTCTCCTTCGCGAATGGTAGCAAGGTGCCCATGGACTCTCTCCCCTACTTGGGAACGAGACATTACCTATGCCTCAACCTGGGCGGAGGATGGCACTCCTTCTTGTTCGAGACAGACGGTGGCAAGGAGAATTTCGGGACAGGAGGAATGCTGGAGGTGAAGTATAAGCATATTCCAAGGCACTGGGGAATAGGAATCGGCGCTCAGGTCAGTTCCTACCGTAGCGAAGCGACCTTCAACCACAACTACGAACAGACATTCATCCACAACGACAACAACCTCCGCTACACGCTCAACACCCAATTCAAGGATTGGGAAGAGAGGCAGGATGTCTTGTGCGTTGAGATACCTTTCTCCATCCAATATGCGACGAAAATGGGTGAAAAATGGGGGTTCCTTCTAGGCTTTGGACCAACATTGTCCATCCCCGTGATAAAAGAATACACCGCTCAAAAGGGCTATTTCACCACCTCCGGATGGTTCGAATCGACCAATGTGGAATACGAGGATCTACTCAACCACGGATTTCAGACCAAACAGGCCAACCTGTCTGACGAAATCACCAGATTGAGAACTTGCCTAGGCGCTCACCTAGAACTGGGATTCAACCGTGCGATGGGGCAAAAAAACGCCTTCTACATGGGGGCTTACGCTCACTACGGAATCACCAATGGGGTCATCTCCCAAGAAAAAAATCTCTATGACGGAGAGAACTACATCGGTGCCTTTGGCAGTTCACAGATCAGAGAAGTGCACCCTTTCAAGACGGGTTTGAAACTGGGACTTCGCTTCAATCTCAAAGACAAAAAGAGAGAGAAAGAAGCGGAAGAAATAGTTGAGAACAGAAGGATGGAAAGGGAAAGGCAAAAAGAGATTGCAGCCGCTGCCGAGAAGCTGAAAAGGGAACGTAACCTGCAAGAACAAAAGGAGCGCGTCCGCATAAGGGAAGAGAATGAGCAACAGAGGGAAAAGGAAAGGGAAAGGAGCGAAGCAATCCGAAAGGCGGCCATAAGGGAGAACAAAGAGGTTGCCTTCGCACTCAAACGAATTGCGGACGAGGCCATCTATGCCTACCCGAACAGCATCCCGACCTTCCCGGAGGAGATTGAACGTTCCTTCGACATCGTCTACACCTATTTGGCTAGGAACCCGGAAGTCACAGTCCTCATCATCGGACATACAGACAATACGATAAAGGAAGATAAAAGCTTCACGATTGGACAGAAACGGGCCGAGGCATTCAAACAGGCGCTGATACGGAAAGGCATACCGGAAGACCGCATGGAATGTATCAGCAAGGGACTGACACAACCCGTCGCCTCCAACAACACAAAGGGCGGTCGTGAATTGAACAACCGCACAGAACTAAAACTGAGAGGGGGTGAGGAGTAACGCTCCGAGCGGATTAATTATCCGCCCCGAACACTTCCCTCCTCGTACTGTATTTCTTCTGACGCATACTCAAACGATAGGTGATCACCTCGTCTGTAAGCGTGACTGGATCATCCTTGGAATAAGTCTCGAAGAGCAGGAAACCGCCCTTCAGCCCCGTCGGCATCGTTTTCTCAGGATGCCATCCCCTACCGATGTAGAAGAACGCCTGGTAGGATCCGTTGTCTATGCGGAAGGTATAGGTGCTGTCCGACTTGATGTAGGCATGGCTCACCACCTTGCCGTTCTCATCTTTCTCCTTGATGAAGGCGACCACATCGAACGAGATAGGCGCCACCACCACAATGTCCGAATTGGAGTCTTTCCGTGGCTTCTTAGGTACCCCATACTGGTCTTGGTACGGCAGGCTACCCTGCTCCAGCGAGTTCTTGCCATACTTCTCCACCTCGCTCTGCCAATATACGATGCTGTCCCGCAGACGGGTGGCCTCCGCCGTGTATTTGTCATGCGGATAGGCGAAGAGGAACTCGTCGTAGGCTTCTACCGTATTCTTCTTCCTGCGATCCTGGAAATAAGGCTCCTCCAACAAGCCTTTCCGCTCGTTCACGCCCTCCATGTACTTGCTTTGCGGATACTTCTCACGGTACTCCACGTACCCTCGTACCGTGTTTTTATGAATGGCGGCCCAATAGTCCCACGTCTCAGAAAAAACCGTGATGAGCAACAAATAGGCTATCACAACGACACCAGCGACGCACGCCAAGATCTTTAATGCTTTCTTTTCGTCCATAGACTCCCCTTATTTTTTCAGAATAGACTCGATGGTCGCATAGATGCCCTCATCGTCCATTCCATAGTAATGATACAACTCTTCTTGTGTGCCATGAGTGGCGAAGATATTCGGAATACCGATGCGCTTCACGTGCATCGTCACATCATGGTCAGCGAAGTACTCCAGCACAGCGGAGCCGAATCCGCCCGACACGACGCCATCCTCGACCGTGATGACGGACTGGTATGTCTTGGCGACCTCGTTCAACAGCTCCTCATCCAACGGCTTCAGGAAGAGCATGTTATAGTGCGACACGCTCATGCCGTTCTCCTCCGCCTTGGCGATCGCCCTAGCTACGGCATGGCCCAACGGACCGAGCGAGAGAATTGCGAGGGAAGAGGTTCCCTTCTTCAAGCAGACGCCCTTGCCCACCGGCATCTCCTCCATCTCCTTGTGCCAATCCAACAAGACGCCCTTGCCACGCGGATAGCGGATCATGAAAGGTCCGTGGCCCGGCAGGGAAGCCGTGTACATCAGGTTACGAAGCTCGATCACATTCATCGGAGAAGCGATCGTGAGGTTCGGCACGCAACGGAAGGCCGCCAGATCGAACGCTCCGTGGTGGGTCGCACCATCAGAGCCTACCAATCCCGCACGGTCCAGGCACATCACCATGTCCAGATTCTGCAGGCAGACATCATGGATCACATTGTCATACGCGCGTTGCATGAAGGAGGAATATATATTACAGAAAGGCATCATGCCCTCCTTCGCCAAACCCGCGGAGAACGTCACCGCATGTCCCTCCGCGATACCCACGTCAAAGACACGGTCGGGCATCTCATGCATCAGGAAGGACATGGAACAGCCCGAAGGCATGGCTGGGGTGATGCCCACCACCTTTTCGTTCATGCGGGCCAATTCGACCAGGGTATGTCCGAACACGTCCTGGAAGAGCGGCGGCGTATCCTTCGTGATAGGTGCCACGACCCGCTCGCCCGTCTCCTTGTTGAACTTGCCCGGCGCATGCCAGATCGCCGCGGCTTCCTCCGCAGGCTTAAAGCCCTTACCTTTTTTCGTCTTGATATGCAGCACTTTCGGTCCCTTGTAGTCCTTGATCGAACGAAGGATCTTCACGAGGCTGACCACATCGTGACCGTCCACCGGACCGAAGTATCGGAGGTTGAGCACCTCGAAAAGGTTATGTTCATTGGCGATGGCCGCCTTGACCGAGTTATGGAAGCGGATATGCTTCGCCTTCTCGTTCTCCTTCACCCACCCCAGTTTCGCGAAGAAACGATAGAGCTTATAACGCCACTTGTTGTAGGTGGCGGAGGTAGTCAGACGCACGAGGTACTCGCTCATACCCCCCACAGGCGCATCGATGGCCATGTGGTTGTCGTTAAGGACGACCAATAGATTGTTAGGATAGGCAGAAGCGTTGTTCAGTCCCTCGAAAGCCAGACCGCCCGACATGGCGGCGTCACCGATGACAGCCACCGTATGGGCTTGGTTCATGCCCAGCTTGTCGTCCGCGATGGAGATACCCAAAGCAGCCGAGATGGAGTTGGAGGCATGGCCCGCCACGAAGGAGTCATACTCGCTCTCGTGCGGATTCGGGAAACCACTGATACCGCCGAACTGACGGTTGGTGGAGAAGCGGGTTCTCCGTCCCGTGAGGATCTTATGTCCGTAAGCCTGATGGCCCACATCCCAGACGATCTTATCCTCCGGCACGTCATACACATAATGCAATGCGACGGTCAACTCCACGACGCCGAGGCTCGAAGCCAGGTGTCCCGGATTATGCGAGAGCTCGTCGATGATGAAACGACGCAGTTCGTCGCAAACCTGAGGTAACTGAGACTCGTCCAACTTCTTCAGATCGGACGGAGAATCTATCTTATCTAACAATGATTCCAAATCACCAAACTATTAAATCCACTACAATAATTGCCTAACGCAAAAGTAGGAATAAATTCGATACGATTGACAGGCTATGCCCCTATAATTTACGGATTAGATCAATTAGATTCACCCTACCCAATGTGTTTCCCACACAAGAAGAAATCCTATTAGGCACACACGGTCAATGTTATCGGGAAATACCTTTGTCGAGGTATACAACCAAAGCGACATAAGAGAAGAAAATCAGGAGGCCCACCAAAAACGAGGCGATTCCGAACACGCTAACCAAGCAAAAACTCACAACGAGGGCAATTATGGCATCAATCACCGCCACAGCGATCAGGAATTTCACCGAACCCACGTTCCCTTTCAGTGCGCGGTATATATGATAGGAAACAAGCCCATTGAACCCCAACAGCAGTACAGAGAAGATAATCAAAGAGACATAATTGGGCGACCCGTATCTCTGCGCCCCGATTCCCGCCATAAACGCAATGCTCAGGATGGCCAATCCCCACACAAATAATTTACCCACCATGGACACCATGTAAAAGAGCAATGTGCCCCTAAGAGAATTACTGATCGGCTGATCGCCACCATTTTGAGGAGAAATATGTTCTTCCATTTCACAACTTTTTCTCAAAGATAACAAATTCTTTTTGGGGGAGAATAAAAAAACGACTCTCCCGAAGGAAAGCCGCTTTGAATGTTTTCACAACGGAATAATCCTTATTGTGAATTGCTTTCAATTTTGTATTGCTAAATTACACATTATTTCCTATATTGCAAACAAAAAATAAAAAAAATGAAGAAGATATTAGGACTAGACTTGGGCACCAACAGTATTGGTTGGGCGGTGGTAAACGCAGACGAGAATGGGAATCCCATATCAATAGAAAGAATGGGAAGTAGAATTGTTCCTCTTACACCAGACGATGCAAATGAATTCACTACAGGTAATGCTATATCGAAAAACAAATCTCGTACAGAAAAACGGACTGCTCGTAAAGGGTATGATAGATACCAACTACGACGAGCGAATCTGACAAAAGAATTACGTAAACTAAAAATGTTACCAGACGAAAACCTAATAAAGCTTCCTGCTTTGGAACTATGGGGGATAAGGGCGAAAGCTGCGACAAAAGGGATTCGACTAACATTACCCGAAATAGGGCGTGTATTATATCATATAAATCAAAAACGTGGATATAAACACGCAAAGTCTGATGAAAATGCCGATACCAAGCAAAAAGCATATGTGGCAGAGGTTAATGCTCGTTACGCACTAATAAAAGAACGGAACCAAACAATTGGACAATATTTCACAGAAAAATTAAAAGAGAGTGAAAAAGAAACCCCCGAAGGGAAACTCTACACGTACAGAATTAAAGATCAAGTATTTCCCCGAAATGCTTATGAAGCAGAATTTGATCAAATAATGGAATGTCAAAAGGATTTTTACCCAGACATTTTAACTAAAGATGAAATAAACAAACTACGTAACGAAATCATATTCTATCAACGAAAATTAAAATCCTGTAAACATTTGGTATCCCTTTGTGATTTTGAAAAAAGAGAGTATAAAAACAAGGAAGGCAAAATCGTTATTGGAGGGCCAAAAGTTGCACCCAAAAGTTCACCATTGTTCCAACTATGCAAAATATGGGAAGAAGTAAATAATTTGACTTTAAAAAATCGCAAAAACGACGAATTGTATATATCACAGGAACAACGCCAAGCAATGGTCGATTTTTTAGACACACATGAGAAATTGACGATAAGCGACATGTACTCTATCCTTGGAATAAGCAAACAAGATGGTTGGTGGGGAGGAAAGGCCATAGGAAAAGGATTGCAAGGCAATACAACCAAAATAGCACTAAAAAATGCACTATGTGATTTTCCAGATGCTGATAAATTGTTGCAATTCAGACTAAAAAATGTTGACAGCGGATTATTTGACGAGATTTCCGGAGAAATAATACAAATAACTGACCCAGATTTTGAGAAAGAGCCGCTTTACGATTTATGGCATACAATATATTCTATTTCAGACAAAGTAGAATTGGCAAATGCATTAAAAAAGAAATATAACATCGACGATAAAGACATAATAAATAGACTTTATGCTATTGATTTTGTCAAGCCAGGATTTGGGAACAAATCCGCTAAGGCTATTCGAAGAATCCTGCCTTATTTACAGCAAGGATTGAAATATAGTGACGCTTGTGAATACGCAGGATTCAAGCATTCAGACAGCTTAACCAAAGAGGAAAATGAAGCACGACCTCTTTTAGACCAATTGCCTGCAATTCAGAAAAATACACTTCGTCAACCTGTCGTAGAAAAAATACTTAATCAAATGATTAATGTTGTAAATGCATTAATGGCCGACTACGGACGCTTTGATTCCATTCATGTTGAATTGGCTAGAGAGCTAAAACAAAGTAAAGATGAAAGGAATACAACTTTTTTGCAAAATGACGCAGCAACGAAACTTAACGAAGCTATAGCAAAACGTTTAACTGAATATGAGATAAAACCAACAAAAAGGATCATAGAAAAATACAAATTCATATTTCCTTCCAAAGGTTGTTTTGACAAAAGAACTGGCAAGTTTATCTCGAAGAATTTTGACGGTTTATCAACTGTAAATCAATGTATTTATTGTGGACAACCATTTTCACTAAGTACAGCTCTCAATGGAGATGGATATGAGATAGAACACATTATCCCTCGAGATTTGCTTTGTGACAATTCACAAAGTAACAAGGTTTTATCTTGTCAATATTGTAATTCGAAAAAAAGTAATCGAACAGCATTTGACTTTATGCGGAGCCAAGGTGAGGATGCGTTTAATGCATATATTAATCGTATTGACACATGGAGTAGGGATGGCATCATATCTCCAGCTAAGCGAGAACGACTTCTGCTTTCGCATGAGGATTATGTGGAACGGAAAAAGAATGGTAAAACAACCGATGAGGACAAAAAATATTGGGAAGATTTCATCTCTCGACAAGCAGGAGAAACACAATACATATCGAGAGAATCAATAAAGATACTAAAACAATGTTGTAGGAATGTAAATGCAACAAGCGGAACAGTTACAGCCATATTACGTCATCTTTGGGGATACGACGAGATTTTACATCAACTTAACTTTGCAAGGTATAAACAAGCAGGGTTAACGGAATTTGTAACATGGGAAAGTGACCATGGGAAGAAGAAGCATACCAAAGAACAAATTGTAGATTGGTCAAAGCGTCTTGATCACAGACACCATGCAATAGACGCATTAGTTGTTGCATGCACCCAACAAGGCTTTATTCAACGTATAAACACTCTAAATGCAGATGAAACAAAGGATCTTATGAAAAAACAAATTGAATCAGCCCGCATCAAATTTGAAGAGAAGAAGGCTTTGTTGGACAAATACCTTGTTTCACTTACACCATTTTCAACTGGAATAGTTGCTGATGAAGTGAACAAGATACTAGTTTCATTTAAAGCTGGCAAGAAGTCTGCTTCATTTGGGAAACAAATTAAATATGTGAATGGTAAAAAGCATGTGTTACAACAGAGAATTATCGTACCTCGCGGTGCATTACACGAAGAGGGTGTTTATGGACAAATTGAAATAAATGGGGAAAAGGAGATTGTAAAAAAATACAAATTGGGTAAAGGAGCACAAGGTTTTGTTTTCACGGGTAAGGAAACCTATGAGAAGAAAGTAAAACAAGATAAAAAAACAGGTGCAGTCCAACTAATAGAAGATGATAAGATAAAGAATGTTCTTGACTCCATTGTGGACAAGAATATTCGCACAAGGGTTTTACAACGTTTAAATCAGGGATTTGAAAATGGGAAGGATTATAAAGACGATGTGAAAAAAGCATTGGAAAACCTAAACAACTTAGATAAAGACCCGATATTCGCAGACGATAATAAGACCATACCTATTCGTACTGTTCGTTGCCGTACGGGATTATCTGCTGTTGCTCCAATAAAACACAATGAACAAGGAGAACCTATTGGGTTTGTTAAGCCTGGCAATAACCATCACATTGCTATATATCGAGATAAAGACGGAAATAAACATGAACATTCTGTAACATTTTGGCATGCAGTAGAACGCAAGAAATATGGAATACCTGCTATTATTGATAATCCAAAAGAAGTTTGGGACAGTATTTTAGACAAACGATTGCCAGAGTCGTTCTTGGAAAATTTGCCTGATGTAAATTGGATATTTGAAGTTAGTATACAGCAGAATGAGATGTTTGTTTTGGGAATGGAGAATGAAACTTTTGAAGATGCAATGAGAGATGAAGATTATGCGACAATAAACAAATATTTATATCGTGTACAAAGTGTCTCAGAATCAGACTACTGGTTTAGGTTGCACATTGAAACTCAAAATGACAAAACTTCATCAGCAAAATTGGCGAAGAAATATTATAGGGTAAAAAGTTTAAAAGGGTTCTATGAACTTCATCCCCAGAAAGTACGTATTTCTGTTATAGGTAAAATTAAAAATCTATGAGTAACATTAAACTGTTTCAAGACAAGAAGATTAGAACGTACCACGATGAAATTCGTGACCAGTGGTACTTTTCGGTTGTTGATACAATCGCCGTGTTAACCGATAGCTCAATACCTAAAAGGTATTGGAGCGACCTGAAAAAGAAACTTGTAAAGGAGGGATTTCAGTTGTACGAAAAAATCGTACAACTGAAATTCGAGGCCGCAGATGGAAAAAAATATGCTACAGATTGTGCTGAAACATCCAATCTGCTTCGTATCATCCAGTCCATTCCATCACCTAAAGCGGAGCCGTTCAAACAGTGGTTGGCTCAAGTGGGGTATGAACGTATGCTCGAAATTGAAAACCCCGAATTGGCCCAAGAACGAATGAAGGAACTCTATGAGCAAAAAGGATACCCGAAAGATTGGATTGACAAACGTTTGCGAGGAATAGCCATTCGCCAAAACCTAACGGATGAATGGAAACGCCGAGGAATCACAGAAGAACATGATTATGCTATCCTCACCGCTGAAATTAGCAAAGCTACATTTGGCATGACTCCTTCGGAATACAAAGAGTTTAAGGGATTAACCAAAAAGAACCAAAACCTACGTGACCATATGGATGATTTGGAACTAATCTTTACCATGCTCGGCGAACGGGTCACTACAGAGATCTCCCAAAAGGAGAACCCCGAAACCTTTCATGAAAGCAAAAGAATTGCCAAACGTGGTGGTAGTGTCGCAGGCGTGGCTCGCAAAGAGACAGAAAAAGAATTAGGAAGAAGCGTGTCGACACCTAATAATTATTTACCGGACAAAGATAATCCTAAAATAGATTAGCCTATGATTAAACGCACACTCTGTTTCAGCAACCCCGCCTACCTATCCTTGCGCAACCATCAATTGGTCATCAAGCTGCCGGAGGTGGAGAAAAGCAACCTGACGGACGAAATGAAGAAGGAAACCGTCACCACCATCCCCATCGAAGACATCGGTGTGGTCGTGCTGGACTGCCAACAAATCACCCTGACCCAAGGCTTGTTGGCGGAGATGCTGGAGAACAACTGCGCCGTGATCACCTGTGATGGAAGCCACCTCCCCATCGGTCTACAACTACCCCTGGAGGGAAATACCACCCAAAGCGAAAGGTTCAGATGCCAAATCGACGCTTCCCTACCCTTGAAGAAACAACTCTGGCAACAGACCGTGCAACAGAAAATCGCCAACCAAGCGGCGGTCCTCGCCTCCAAACGTGGAGAACAGGTGGAGAACATGAGACGTTGGGTGGGTGAAGTGAAAAGCGGCGACTCCGAAAACGTGGAGGGACGAGCCGCCGCCTTCTACTGGAAAACCATCTTCCCCGCCATACCCGACTTCACCCGTGGCAGGGAAGGCTCCTCCCCCAATCTCCTCCTCAACTACGGCTACGCTATCCTGCGCGCCATCGTCGCACGTTCCCTGGTGGCCAGCGGACTGCTCCCCACCTTGGGCATCCATCACCACAACCGCTACAACGCCTATTGTCTGGCGGACGATATCATGGAACCCTACCGCCCATACGTGGACGCACTCGTGGTCGACCTGACCGACCAGATCGGATATCCGGAAGCCATCACCATAGAACACAAACAAAGACTGTTGACCATCCCCATGCTCGACGTGACCATCAACGGACAACAAAGCCCGCTTATGGTGGCCGTGGGACAAACGACAGCCTCTCTCTACAAATGTTTTGCCGGAGAATCGCGCAAGATACAGTACCCAATAATGTGAACAGGAAATGGAACGGCTCAGTGAATATAGGATTATGTGGCTATTTGTTTTTTTCGACCTTCCCACGGAGACCAAGAAGGATCGGCAGGCATATGCCGACTTCCGCAAACGATTGCAGGGAGATGGCTTCACCATGATGCAATACTCCGTCTATGTGCGGCACTGTCCCAGCTCGGAGAATGCGGACGTGCATACCAAACGAGTGCAGAACCTATTGCCGGAAACGGGGCAAGTCAGTATTCTGCGGGTGACGGACAAGCAGTTCGGCAACATGCAGAACTTTATCGGAACCAAAAAGCAAAAGCGGAAAACGGATGAGGCACAACTACCTATCCAGCTAACACTGTTTTAAAATTTTGTACTTTTGGGGTAGTCTAAAACAGTTGTTTGTTGTATATTTGCAGAAACGGAACACAAACGGCGCGGATGTCCAAGCCAGCTCTTCCGTCTCAAAAGCATTGGTCTTATTCCAATGCTTTTTTAATTAATAGTTGTGAATTGCTTTCAATTTTGTACTTTTGGATAGTCTAAAACAGTCGGGAAAGACAATGTGATTTTGTGGTCTTGGTTGTGAATTGCTTTCAATTTTGTACTTTTGGGTAGTCTAAAACAGTGCACCCGCTATCGTAGATAATATTGAAGCCGTTGTGAATTGCTTTCAATTTTGTACTTTTGGGTAGCCTAAAACAGTTCCATCATCCGTAAATGCTACTATCGCAACGTTGTGAATTGCTTTCAATTTTGTACTTTTGGGTAGCCTAAAACAGTATCGCCGCACGGTACAAAATTAACGGCTTGGTTGTGAATTGCTTTCAATTTTGTACTTTTGGGTAGCCTAAAACAGTCAGCAACTGGGGAATATCCGCCCTGTCGAAGTTGTGAATTGCTTTCAATTTTGTACTTTTGGGTAGTCTAAAACAGTGTAGTCGGACGGGTCCTCTTCACCTGCATGGTTGTGAATTGCTTTCAATTTTGTACTTTTGGGTAGTCTAAAACAGTACCCTTTGTCCCCAGGTGATATTCAACGTAGTTGTGAATTGCTTTCAATTTTGTACTTTTGGGTAGTCTAAAACAGTCGAGTACGCTACTAATCTTCGCCTGGATGTGTTGTGAATTGCTTTCAATTTTGTACTTTTGGGTAGTCTAAAACAGTTATGGCGGCCGTATTCTCCTCATCGCTGCCGTTGTGAATTGCTTTCAATTTTGTACTTTTGGGTAGTCTAAAACAGTATCGCCGTGTAATGTCTTTTCGTCTCCTTGGTTGTGAATTGCTTTCAATTTTGTACTTTTGGGTAGTCTAAAACAGTGCCTTCAGCATAGGAGAGGTCTGTGACTAGTTGTGAATTGCTTTCAATTTTGTACTTTTGGGTAGTCTAAAACAGTATGAGGACGGGACGGGTGCGCATGAGGTCAGTTGTGAATTGCTTTCAATTTTGTACTTTTGGGTAGTCTAAAACAGTTCCTCCGCCTTTCGTATCTTCTTATATGCGGTTGTGAATTGCTTTCAATTTTGTACTTTTGGGTAGTCTAAAACAGTCTTGGCTGCGATGTCCGCCAGCGTCTTATTGTTGTGAATTGCTTTCAATTTTGTACTTTTGGGTAGTCTAAAACAGTCTTTCGTTGCGGGGATGATTATTTCGAATTGTTGTGAATTGCTTTCAATTTTGTACTTTTGGGTAGTCTAAAACAGTACAGTCGAATTGTCCATTAAACCCGTAAAAGTTGTGAATTGCTTTCAATTTTGTACTTTTGGGTAGTCTAAAACAGTGCGCCCTTAATCAAAGTTGGGTTTCCCGCTGTTGTGAATTGCTTTCAATTTTGTACTTTTGGGTAGTCTAAAACAGTCGTCCTTGCCCGTTATCTCCGTTGTCTCCAGTTGTGAATTGCTTTCAATTTTGTACTTTTGGGTAGTCTAAAACAGTACCTAATAGAGAACACACCCGAAGAGGATAGTTGTGAATTGCTTTCAATTTTGTACTTTTGGGTAGTCTAAAACAGTTGACGAACCGTTGGACTGACACTTGGCTGTGTTGTGAATTGCTTTCAATTTTGTACTTTTGGGTAGTCTAAAACAGTCGATGAAGGTAGAGGCTATCGTGAAGGGTTGTTGTGAATTGCTTTCAATTTTGTACTTTTGGGTAGTCTAAAACAGTTGTTGATGAGTGTTATGGTGACTATACTCGGTTGTGAATTGCTTTCAATTTTGTACTTTTGGGTAGTCTAAAACAGTACTCGTTGTCTCTGATGTACAAAGTCTCCAGTTGTGAATTGCTTTCAATTTTGTACTTTTGGGTAGTCTAAAACAGTGGAAAGTCAAAAATGACCTACTCCATACTTGTTGTGAATTGCTTTCAATTTTGTACTTTTGGGTAGTCTAAAACAGTCTGTTATGCCTATTTATGCCATCAATCAAAGTTGTGAATTGCTTTCAATTTTGTACTTTTGGGTAGTCTAAAACAGTAATGGAGCGTTGTATTATCAAAAAAGTGGAGTTGTGAATTGCTTTCAATTTTGTACTTTTGGGTAGTCTAAAACAGTAAATAGGGATTAAGACCTGCATCCTTGTAGGTTGTGAATTGCTTTCAATTTTGTACTTTTGGGTAGTCTAAAACAGTAGCCACAGTCTTACCTTCCGCCTTCTTCTTGTTGTGAATTGCTTTCAATTTTGTACTTTTGGGTAGTCTAAAACAGTCGTATCAGGATAAGAGAGTTTGCATCCTCTGTTGTGAATTGCTTTCAATTTTGTACTTTTGGGTAGTCTAAAACAGTAGAACTACCGTAGGGTGTTGCAACTCCAAGGTTGTGAATTGCTTTCAATTTTGTACTTTTGGGTAGTCTAAAACAGTGTTAGCGGGGGAGTTGTACTCATTCTGCAGTTGTGAATTGCTTTCAATTTTGTACTTTTGGGTAGTCTAAAACAGTCGCTAGAGTCATAGAACCAAGGTTCGTCAAGTTGTGAATTGCTTTCAATTTTGTACTTTTGGGTAGTCTAAAACAGTTGGAACATACCACGTGTGAAGTATTGGCTCGTTGTGAATTGCTTTCAATTTTGTACTTTTGGGTAGTCTAAAACAGTATTATATGCCACGTATCTTGATTCTCGTGTGTTGTGAATTGCTTTCAATTTTGTACTTTTGGGTAGTCTAAAACAGTACAACCTACACAACCAATTAAAAACCAATCATTTAAAACTGATTTTAGAATAAAAAAACTGGTTCGAAACACTTCGAATCAGTTTTTTTATTGCGTTTTATTCTTCCCACCAGCGCCTCTCTTTCCGCTCCATACATAGGTGAATCTGCCGCAAAAGCATAGATGATATTCACAAAGATTATTATACCTTTGTGGACTAAAAATCATACAATATGCTTTATTCGGGACTAGACTTGCTCAAATTCTTTTTCGCAATAGTTGTTATTGCTATCCATACACATCCTTTCTACAACTACCCCTGCATAGAGTCAAGCAGACTCTACGGTATGATTTGCGAAGGCGCTGTTCCCTTCTTTTTCGTATGCAGCGGGTTCTTCCTGGGATTAAAAATATACAAGCAACCCTCCGTCTCAGACCAACCGGAAAACATTTACACCACAGAGAAAGCATACTTGCTTAGAATCGCCAAACTATACCTCACATGGACCCTGATTTACCTTCCTCTTGCCATCTATGGATTCCACCTCGAAAACTACACATGGCTCCACTCCGCCATCGTCTACGTCAAACAAATAATCCTGGTAGGAGAAAACTATTGCTCATGGCCTTTGTGGTACTTGCTTTCCACTGTCTACTGCGCGCTCTTCCTCCTGCTGTTCCATAAGAAATCAATCAAAACAATCCTGCTAATAGGCGCACTGATCTTTATCGCCGGAGAACTTGTGACTTACCACATCAACCACCACGAGGAAGGTCTCATCACTCTCATTATCGGCAAAACAATCGGCACGGGAAGATTGTGCAAAAGCTTTTTGTACATTCCACTGGGCATACTCTTCTCCCGCCTTAACCTGAAAATATCGCCCGTCATACTACTAGCTTCATTGATAGCCAGCTACGTGGCATTCTTCTTTGCGGGTGAACTACTGAGGAGCTTCGTCCTGATCGCCTTCGTGACAAGCCTATTCCTGCTAGTCGTCAATTTGCGATCCTCTGAAAAAATCTATTTTATCCTGCGGAAATTAAGCACGTACATATACCTGACTCACATGTGGGTCTTTTTCGGCATAACCTTTGTGCTATACAACGAACTCTCTTACGGTCTCGATGTGTTTTTCTATACATTGGCCGGATCTCTCGCACTGAGCCTGCTCATTGTGAAACTGAAGGAGAGGAACGCGAAATCCGCCCCTAAAACTCACACGCAACCTCCACAGTGATCCGCACACCCGTGACTGGATGGGTGAACTCGATGCGCTGCGCCTGCAGATAGAGACGATCGGCCTTCTTTCCATACAACTCATCCCCCACGATCGGCATCCCCAATCCCTGGGCATGGGCCGCATGCAACCGCAACTGGTGCGTCCGACCGGTCTTCGGATAGAAATAGACACGGGTCTTGCCCTCCTTCCGCCCAATCACCTCATACTCCGTCAACGCATACTTGCCATACTTCTCGCTCACCATCTGGCAGGGACGGTGCTCCACATCGGGACAAATCGGCAGGCAAATAGTGCCCGATTCTGTGGCTAATTCGCCCTGCAACAAGGCCACATACCGTTTCTGTATCGTATGGTCATTGAACTGCTTCTGCAACGCCTGATGGACCTCCTTCGTCTTCGCCACAATCATCAGTCCCGACGTGGACATATCCAGCCGATGGACCACCAACGGTCCCGTGGCCTCAGGATAACGCTTCCGCACAAAGGAGTAGACGGACTGGGTATCGGACTTCCCCGGAACGGACAAGACACCCGCCGGCTTGTTCACCACCACCACGTAATCGTCCTCCCACACGATCTCCAACGCCAGCTCATGGCTCAACGGCTGGATCGGAGAGTCCTCCACATCCAACCCCTGCATCATAAACCCTAAGATTGGCTCGCACTTGCTCTTGCAGGCGGGATAGAAATGTCCATGGTGACGGACAATCGACTTGGGGGAGGCACCCCACCAGAACTCCGCCATGCACAAGGGTTCGTAATGGTTCAGGAAGGCGTACTGCAATAGTTTGGGTGCGGCGCACTCCCCTGCCCCACTGGGCGGTATGGGATGCCTCACACGGCTAAAAATGCCGCACAGCGAACGATTCTCCCCCTTGGCGTTCAAGAGCACGAATTGGTCGAACAAACGTCCCTGTAGCACCGCAGAACGTTGTTTACGTTCCCGCTTCAAGGCCTCCATCTCCTCGTCGTAACGGGTCAGACCAGCCTGCGCCTGCGACAACTCCGCCTGCAGCTTGCTCTTCTCCCGCTTGCACTCCGCCTTGAGGAACTGGCTTTCCTTCACCAGCTGCTGTTCCTCCGCCTCGGTGAGGGCAGTTGACCGACGCGCATCCCGCTCCTCCTTCGCCTGGGCGAGGCGCACCCGCCACTCCTCCGCAAGGCGCTCCATCCGCTCCTCCAGCTCTCTCACCAAGGAACGCAAAGAAAGGTACTCCGCAGAGGAGGCAATGGATTCCACCCTATCATTGAGGGAAGAAATATACCGCTCCTCTTCCCGAAAGAAGCCATCGGGCTCAGAGAGATCATACACAGGAGGCACAAAATATTCATGTTGGTAAGTGCCCGCCAACTGGCCCGAAAAGGCAGCGAGGAAACCTATCTCGCCCTGCTCAGACCGAACGACCAACACACCGAACATCTTCCCCTGCGCCAACTCCTCCGACCATTGGGTCTGGGAAGTGATATAAGAACGAACCTCATCCGCCGCCATGACAGACAACGGATGAGGTTCGTAGCTAAAAGGATAAGTAAACTGTTTCGGCAGTTCTATGTCATCAATGTTCTTCTGAAAACGATGGAACATATCTGTTTATTATTGCCTAATCAATGTGAAGTGACCCAAGAACTGGCGGTCGATCTCCTCCACGTCGATCACGTACCAGTAGTCGGTGGACTGCATCGCATGGCCGTT
>JBGVCG010000033.1:0-90738 GCA_045226255.1 Paludibacteraceae bacterium
ATTTTCTTCATTTCCTATTATTTTGATGTCGGATTATAAAATTCCATTAAATCTGTCCACACCTGTGGCCCATATTTTCTTACAAAATTTCTCGGTTCGTTCCATTGGTAAAGACCTTTTTTCTGGCTAATCCTTCCGTATCTCCATATGGTTTTCTCCCCTGGTTTCTATCGCAAAATCTCATAAGTAAAACCTTTTGCAACGATTTGGAATTTACTACCAGTGGAATTCATCTCTATCTCGTAGTAATTCAAGGGAATATCATCAAAAAGGCCCTTCCACGACTTATAGAGATTCTGCACCAACTCATTTTCCGAACCCTCTTGATGGGCGCAATATATTGTCTCTTTCCCTTCCGCAGGAATAACAGCAAAATTTAGTCTCATGTTCGATTGGTATACGCCCCAAAAAACTAATTTCATTTTCCTCCCATACCAGTCGCTGAGAAAGAATTGTAACGTATCCTCATTCCCCGGATTAGTTCGATCTATCACGTACTTATCTATGACCACATCGTGCCATTCAATGTCATTAAATTCCATAACGGTCTTCTTATTTGATTAATCAAGCCTCAATAGGCTTTCTATTTGTGCTCTGTTTTTTTCATGGAAATAAAATCTCACATCCTTCTTTCCTTCGTAAATTGTGGGAAAAATTCGCTCTGTCCCATACGTTGAGATGCCATGAGGGGAAGCGGCTGTATCTTCCTTCCATACATTCTCAACATCACGTACTATTTCCATGTATGTTTTTATATTTTGGGCAATATCCTTATCCATGTCTAGATACGGATGTACTACCACGATAGTACTCTTTTTTATCCAATTTAAGTCGGTTAGACAATCATACAAAGCATCCCAATTAAAACCGAAGTAGTCTGGAAATTTTAAATTTTCATAAAACTCATTTAAAGGAATTCTTTTGTCATTGAATGATTGAATCTCCACACAAAAAGCGTCCGAAGGAACAATTATTTCTTTTATATCAGTATAGTAATACATTTCTATCTAAATCTAAAGAGTTTAATAATGATCCAGCGTATAATATATATTCCCCTCTATATTATAACTCTATGCGGTCCAGGGAAACGTTGTCCTTCAATTGGATAAAAACCACCGAGGTTAATCATGCTTCAATCTTTGTATGACATCCTCGATAGGGATATGGGCTGTTCCCTTATACACTATCGCAGCATCGTAACCTCCCGATTCTTTTTTTTGCTGTTCATCGAAGAGATAGAACGTGGCATTTTGAAAGTAGTCTGGTGAAACTGGTTTTTGCGTCTTATACAAGTAATATCCTTTCTCACCGGGTTTCCCAGAGGATTCGATATACCCGACTTTCTTTCCTATGAAATCGAACCCATTTGTTTTGTCATGGAAAAAAGCATTGAGTTTTTTGCCCTCCCTTTTGTTTAGAATTTCATCATCCCCGCTCTTTTTGTGGACATATATAAAAGAGTCCAGCATTTGGATTTTCCTTTCATTCGAGACTTTCATGAAATCCTCAGATATACGTGAGAAAGTTGATTCCAGATACTCATGTTTTTGAAATTCCGATGCTGTACTCCAAAACTTTCCTGAAATATCGCTATCATTCGTCTCACATGTTTTACTGTAGTTATAATGACATGAGATAATCCCCTTGCCTCTGACATAATACGAGTAGGAGATGAACTTGAAATCTCCATTCTCATAACGCAAAAATCTAAATTCCCCTCTATAAGCAATCTTGCCAAACTATACGTCGATCAGTGTTTCGTTTTTTGCCTCTTCCATATCCACGTGCTTCGGTGCGCTTTGAGCCTGCATTTCATGGAAAGAGAAACATCCCCACAATAAAATTGCGAATAGTATACAAACACGGTGCTTCATAAATGTCATTTATATTGATCATTTATTTGATTAACGTATCATTTCCCATTTTATTTTAGGCAATGCCAACACCTCATTTGAGGAATCATGAAAACACATTAATTTTTTTCATTTCCTCATCCAAATTTAGAATTTTCATTTTCTTCCCGAAACATTTGTATATCAGCTGGGCGAACCACTTTTGCCTAGTGTGTTTCCTCAGTATTTTCATGCCTTGTTTACAGAATTGGGCTTCTCTCTTTTGAAAATCCTTGTCACTTACCTGCCAAAAATAATTTAAATCATATTTCTGGCCATGAATAGGATAGTGTCGGAATCTATCAAAAACCACATGAAAATCAATCTCATTTTCACAAATTCCAAAAGGAACTAATTTACACATAGAAATAAGCGTATTCCCTTCGATTTTATATGGGGTAAAATCAATCCATGTCAATGAACTTTGTTCCTTGTCGATTTGTTCACACAAATCACAACTGTCACTCAACTTAAAGTTATTAACTTTAATATATTCAATAAATTCTCTAAAATGGAAAGAATGATTCTCTTCATTCAAACGAATAACGACAAATAAATAATTACTTATTTCTGCGTTTAAACAATTTTCTTGTATGTGTCGTGACATACAATCGCATGCCCAAGTAATATGTTCTTTTATTTCCGCCTTATCCATGGCTCTATCACATTGAATGTGACCGCCTTACAAGAAGGACTCCAACGCCCGCGCCAACTGGTCCGGACAAGAGGTGCCACGTCCGCCACAGTCGATGCCCTTCATCTTCGAGATGGCTTCCTCCACCTTCATTCCCTTCACAAGTGCGGAGATTCCCTGCGTGTTGCCATGGCATCCACCCATGAAACGGACATCCTTGATGATACCGTCTTCCACCGAAACATTAATAAATCTTGAGCATGTGCCTACACACTCGTATGTCTTCCTCTCTTCCATAATTAGCCTCCTGTATTTATACTGTTTTCACAAAGGTAATAATTGTTTGGCATTAGAAATACGTATCCTCCTAATTCTTAATTTTTAACTCATAATTGACTACATCGAACTAACGTTTCTTAAATCCATAGTTCATATGTTAAATAATATAAAATATTAAAAAACTATGTTGTACAACATAAAATTATCATTACCTTTGCAACGTGTTTTTCATGGTATTAGATTTTACATTTCAAAGAAGGCTGTCGGGATGACATCCAACTTACACTTTCTAAACCAACCTATGATACTAAGCATATACAACGAAAAAAAGGAGACCAATTGGCCTCCTTTTTATTTTTCACCACCTATTACAGGCGGTATAGAAATCATTAGAACTTGAATCCGATGAAGATTCTAAATGAATTCGTAACCATCTTTTGGTCGCCCAACATTGAGCTAACCTGATTAGCCATCTGGTTAGCCAATTCGCTGAATGCATCATCGCCCTCAACAACTGGAGAGTCGTCCTGTCCCCAATCCTGGCATTTCAACTTACCCAATTTAAGCTCAAAACCAGCTTGGAAAACCTTGTATCTATAAGCGGCACCCACTCTGTGAGATGCGCCAAATGCGAAGGCAGCGTCAGAATCAGAGCCATCACCTGCATCCTCAACAGATACAAACACGTTAGGCATGATGTTGTAGTACAAATCCACTGCCATGTTATCATCCAAGTAATAGGTGCCGAGAGGACCAATACCCAACATGCTGATATCGAAGTACTTTGAAGTACCCGTGTAAGTCACATTCACATTCTTATGAGCCTTCTGGTCCCATACTTCCTCCGTATATTTCTCCTTCAATCTTGAATATGAGAAGTCGAACCAACGCGCATTAACGGCGATACCAAACTGACCAGGATTAGCCACGTACCAACGGTTGTCGATAGCGAATCCCAATGCTGGAGATGCATTAGGTGATTCTTCGATCTCCTTGTCATATTCCTTTTGGAACTCTTTCGCGCCAGGACCATCGTAGTCGAATGCAATCTTACCGAACTTTTTGCCATGCAAACCTGCGTAAAATTTCAATCCGAAACCATTGTCCTCGCCTTGAGAACCTGCGAACGCACTGAAACCTGTCATAAGGCTCAATGCCAACACCAATAATTTTTTCATTACAAATAAAATTAAGTGAACAAATTTTTCGTTTAAATATCAAAACAAATTTAAGCAATATTTAAATACGATGTACACTTTACGTTAACAAAACATAAAATTTTATCACGGCGGGTTCATTTACCGTACTAAACACCATGGGATTTACTATTTGACAATTTACCATTTACAATTAACTTAATCCACAGGAAGTTGCTCTAGACTATGTAGAGAGTTGGCCCTACAGACCATGGGCAGTGCTTATCACGTCGAACTAACAATTCATAATTCTTAACTCATAATTCATAATTCTATTATACCTTCGCGCATGTAAAAAAATTTACGGACATGTCAGTTTTCAATCAAACGGAGAAGGAAGAAGTCGCCTACATGAAGGGCATCATCAAAAAGTTGGGTATCATCATCACCAAACTGGATGAAATCATCAACCATAACATCAAAGACCTCAAGGAATACAAAGCCTACCTTTGGGAGAACCAATCGGAGCTGGACCGTGCGGAGAAGAGCGCGGTGCGTCACAACGTGAGCCAAGCGGTAGAATCGAGCGAAGCCATCATGGAGAGAAAGAAACGTATCCGCAAAATGATGGAGATACCCTACTTCGGACGAATAGACTTCCAAGAGAAGGGCGAGAAAACAATCCAACCCATCTACGTGGGCATCCACTCCTACTACGATACGGAGACGAACAAGAACGTGATCCACGACTGGAGAGCACCCATCTCGACCATGTTCTACGACTACGAGACCGGTCCGGCGCACTACGACGCACCGCAGGGCCGAGTGGAGGGCGCCATCTCCCTGAAAAGACAGTACCGCATCCGTCGCTCCGTCATGGAGTTCATGCTGGAAAGCTCCGTCAACATACAGGACGAAGTGCTGCAGAAAGAACTCAGCAGCACCTCCGACGAGCGCATGAAGAACATCGTGGCGACCATTCAGCGAGAGCAGAACCAAATCATACGCAACGAGGACGCGAAGACGCTCATCATCCAAGGTGTGGCGGGTTCCGGAAAAACATCCATCGCCCTGCACCGCGTCGCCTACATCCTCTACCGTCACAAGGGCGAGGTGACCTCCAAGGATATCCTCATCATCTCCCCGAACAAAGTCTTTGCGGACTACATCTCCAACGTATTGCCGGAACTCGGCGAGGAGACCATCGAGGAGTGCGGTTTCGAGGAGCTAATGGACAAACAACTGCAGGGGAAGTATAAGTTCCAAACCTTCTTCGAACAGGTGACGGAGATCCTGGAGAAAAACGACGAGGCTTTCGTGGAAAGGATACGCTTCAAATCCTCCGTGGAGTTCATCGAACTGATGAACCGTTTCGTCCTCCACGTGGAGAACACCTTCTTCCACCCGACAGACCTGAAAGTGGGAAGAATACCCGTACCGAAAGAGTACCTCGACGAACGCTTCAAAGCCTACCATAGACTTCCGATGCGTGACCGCTTCGAACCGATAGCGAAAGACATCGCCAGGGAGATCGCCACGGCCACCCGCACGGAGATCTCCACCACCGACAAGAACAGAATCAAGACGGAGCTGAAGAAGATGTTCGACGGCAACAGCGACGTGGCCCTCTACCAAGCCTTCTACGATTGGTTGGGTCGCCCGGAACTCTACAAAAGAGGGAAAGGGAGGCAGCTGGAATATGCGGACGTGGCACCTTTACTCTACCTGAAGATATGCATGGAGGGGGTCAAGGATAAACTGCCGATCAAGCACCTCCTGGTGGACGAGATGCAGGACTACACCCCTATCCAGTACAAGGTGCTCTCCATCCTATTCCCTTGCAACAAGACAATCCTTGGGGACGCACTGCAGTCTGTAAATCCATATAGTTCAACCACATACACGCAAATACAGGACGTACTGAAGGGTTCCGAGGTGATGAAGCTCTGCAAGAGCTACCGCTCCTCCTACGAAATCACCTCGTTCGCCCAAAAGATCTCCAAGAGCGAAGACCTACAGGCCATCGAGCGACACGGAGAAGAGCCTATCGTCAAACGATTCAAGAAAAACGATGAGGAACTCGCATTCCTGAAACAAGTCGTGGCGGAACACATCGGACAAGCCACCTCCATCGGTTTCATCTGCAAAACGGAGAAGGAGGCCATCAAATTGCACGAGCAGCTCTCGGAAGAGACCGACCAAGTCTGCCTACTCTCCAGCGAGAGCGCCGCCTTCACCAACGGCATCATCGTGACCACCGCCCACACCGCCAAGGGTCTGGAGTTCGACGAAGTCGTGGTGCCTTACGTGAACGAGAAGGAATACCACACGGAAATGGACCGCAGCCTGCTCTACATCGCCTGCACACGTGCGATGCATAAACTGACGCTCACCGCAGCGGGAGAAATGAGCCACTTTATTCATTGACAAGAAGAGGGGATGTGCACAGTAGAGACGATGTGCACATCATCTCTACCGATACCCGCACCCACAAGCCTGTAAGGCCAACCCATTACTATTTTTTTCTGCCATTTTTCAAAAAACCACGATTCCACCGACAAATCGGTATGGATTGACTCTCTATTACCATTAATTGAACCCAGTTTCCGAAGCTTTAAAAAAGCATGGATATACCTTTGCGACAAGTACGAAAGACACTTGTATTACATCTCTATACGCATTTAAAGTTTAGTATCATGAACACGAAAAAAATTTTATTACTTGCGCTCAGCGCAATGTCGCTCAGCGCATTCTCCCAAAGTTGGGGAGGAGGTCAAGGAGGATGGGGATTCGGAGGCACTGGATCTTCCGGATTGGGTTCCTACACGTCCAAGAAGGACATCAACTACGTCGGAGACGGGAACAATTACCATGCATTGGACATCTATTATCCTAAAGAGGAGAAAGAGTCGTATCCTGTCATCATCCACGTCTACGGAAGCGCATGGTCCAGCAACAACTCGAAGGGATCAGCCGACCTGACCTCCATAGGGGAAGGAGCCGTGAAGGCCGGCTACATCTTCGTAACGCCGAACCACCGCGCGAACAATGATGTGGGAGCACAATGGCCCGGACTGCTCAACGACATCAAAGCAGTAGTACGCTACCTTAGAGGCAATGCGGAATCCTTGAAGATAGACACTACCTTCATCGCCATCTCCGGTTTCTCCTCCGGTGGTCACCTGGCAACCATGATGGGTGCGACCCGCAACGTGAAGGAATACACGGTTGGTTCCACGACCGTGGACATAGAAGGCAAGCTGGGAAAATTCACGGAATTCAGCAGTAGCGTGGACGCCGTGTGCGACTGGTCGGGCCCGGTAATCCTCGACAAACTAAACTGCGGTTCCGCTATGGACCTGAACAGTTTCATCTCGCCTATGATGAACAACTGCTCCGCATCCCAATGCCCAGACATATATGCCTTGGCCACCGCTGTCACGTTCATGGATCCAAGCGATCCTCCTTACATACTCATACATGGTTCCGCGGATAATATCGTAGCTCAATGCCAAAGTCAGTTGTTCTATGAAGAACTGCAGAAACACGGTATCGAAAGCAAGTACATACCTACGAACGGTAGCCACGGTGTCAATAACGAGAAAGTACCCGACGTGATAGAATTCTTCAACGCCGCAAGAGAGAAAAAATTAGCAGCGATGGAAGAGGAGAAGGATCACTCCAATGTAACAAACACTAGACTAAATGATCCCTCCATTTCCGTAAAAAACGGACATCTGCTCATCAGCGGAGGTGAGGACTTCTCCTTCAAAATCATCAACACAGAGGGGAAAATCGTATTCCAAGGTCTATACAATGCCCAAGAGCAGGGATATGACCTGTCGTCTCTCGTTGAAGGACTATATATCCTGACGACCGACACTGGATTTGCCCATAAGTTTATTAGATAACATTTATATTTCCTGGACAATTGTTGCTTTTCACCAACATTTGTCGTACCTTGGGAACTGCCACAAACAGGCACCGGAATTGCCACGAAACAGACACCGGTGCATTTGTGGCGGTTCTCTATTTTCTACGGATGAGGAAAATTGCTATCATATTATGGGTATGCCTATTCTCCACGGTCTCTTATGCTTCCGTGGGGGCAAAGAGGCATGTGCGGTTCGACCATTTCTCCACAGAGGACGGGCTATCCTCCAACCTAATCTTCTCCATGTCGCAAGACCCTTCCGGATTCCTCTGGCTAGGGACTGACTTCGGACTGGACCGCTTCGACGGTAAACTCTTCAAACATTTCAGGAAAGACAAATACCCTAACATGCAGCGGGAAGACCTCTACTACGTGGACTGCCTGGACGGTGACGTGTATGTGGGTAGCTATAGCGGAACATTCCAGAAGTATGACCGCAAAATCGACGACTTCCTAGACATGATGCCCACAGAACTGGACTCCCTGGGATATTCACAAATAAAAGGCGTGCGGTGCTCCTCCGACGGGTCCCGCTACCTCTTCACGAACGAAAGGGTCTTCCGATACGATCCTCAACACAAATGCTTCAACTCGCACTTCCAAGCGTTCGACTCGCTCCGCTCCCCTTTCATCTCCTCCCTGCACATCGACGATGACAACCATATCTGGCTCGGCTCCATCAACCAGTTGAGCATATACGACACGAACGGAAACACCCTAAAAATTTTCGACGAGGAACACGACCACTGCGGATTTGTGACAGGGATAGCCTCCATAGAGAAAAACAGATGGATCGTCACCTTCCTGAGCAACAGGGTCTGGATCGTGGAATGTCCAAACGGAAACTTCCGCATCAGAGAGGAAATTCCTCTCCCCTTCAACAGCGTCAACAAGATGATGAGAGGAAGGAACGGACGCTATTGGTTCGCCACCGACGGAGACGGACTATGGTTCGCCGACACGATAACAAGTGGCACGACATTCACAGAGGTGGTCCCCACCAATGCCCCTACGGATGGGTTGAGGAAAATATACTCCATCATCGAAAGCGACGACGGCACGATATGGCTCGGCACGCAAAACTCAGGCCTCTGGTCGCTCAACATGGACGACCACTCGACCATCCTATATTCGAAGGACTACGGATTCCCCCACTCTGCCTGCACCTCCTTCACGGAGGATGGCAACGGCAACATTCTGGTCGGTTCGGACGGCAACGGTGTCTACTCCGTATCGCCCGACTTCAGGGAAATCAAGCAGTACCACCTATCATGTGACAACGTATTAGGCGTCAATTCTACCCACGAAGGAATCTACGTCTCCACATGGGGAGGCGGACTATACGCCCTCTCACCGTCCGGCACATCCACTCCCGTCAGCCACGACCCGGACTTCAACCCGACAAAGATATTTTTCCACGTCTGCGAGACCTCAGACAGCACCATATGGGCCTGCTCCGCAAACGATGACCCATACATCAAACGCAACAACGAACCATGGCGGAGAATGTCCCTAAAAGACGAGGAAAACCCTAGCCTGGAAAGCAAATGGACCACCCGTGTGATGAACGCCTCAGGGAAATCGTGCTGGATTATCTCCACCAACCTGTTATGGCTATTCGACGGAACAACCCCACACGTCGTCCACCCTGAAATCTACGCCTCAAAATCGCACAACCCGTTCGTGGTGGTTGACGCCGACCGCGACGAGGAAGGGAACCTCTTCGTGCTCTCCAACCACGGCATCCTGCGCTTCTCGGCCGACAACCTCGCGATGGACACGCTCTCCTTCATGCCCAAAGACTCGTACCGTATCATCCGACGAGACGACAACGGCAACTTCTGGGTCGCCTCCGCCAACGGTATCTTCTCCTTCGACTATCAACACAAAACATACTCGAGGCTGCCAGGCAACTACCCAGACCTGTTCTACTACAAATCAAGCTACAAGGACTCCAACGGCCGGCTCTACTTCGGCACAGCGGAAGGGTTCTACTCCTTCGACCCCAAGAACATCGCACCAGACACACTCATCCAGCATCTTTCCTTCGCGGAACTATATGTCTCAAAAGAGAAGATCAACGGTGATAACCCATTGCTAAAAGGGGGCGACCTCTCAGACCTGAAGGGGCTGGAGCTAAAATACGGCATGACGGATGTGGACCTCCACGTGGACCTTGTCGACCACTCATACAGGGAGAAAGCCACCCTTCGCTATAGGCTAAAGGGACTGACGGAGACATGGACTCCAGTGGGCGAAAAAAGGGTCATATCCTTCAACTTCATACCGACTGGGCACTACACCCTCGAGGTGGAAGCATTCCGTTCGAACATAGGCAAACCTCTGAAACACATCGAATTGGAGATAAACGTCCTCCCACCATGGTGGAACACTTGGTGGTTCCGCACAATTCTACTGCTAATCGCAGGCTCGCTCCTATTCATTCCCCTGCACAAGAAAATCATACAGTTGAAGAAGGAAAAAGCATTGCTGAAGGATGAAATAGATGAGCAGACAGCCCTTTTGGAGAAGACTAGGCGTGAACGACAGAAACTGATCCATGCCCTTACCCACGACCTGCACAACCCGCTGTTCGCCGTAGTGGGCGAAAGCCCCTCCATCACGGAGGAGACTACAACGGAGGAAATCGTCGAATTGGTGATCGACAAGGCTTTGCTGGACGACAACCTGCTACTGCTGATAGGCATGGACCCTGAGACAAAAAGGGTGATCAAGAACATGCTGAGCAACTATATACACGTGAAAGAAGCGCCTAATTGGAACGAGGCGATCGAATCGATAGAGATGCTGGCACCCGACATCATCGTCTGCGACATGGAGAAATCCATAAAGGGAGAAATGAACCAGCTGCTCTCCTCCGACAGCCTGAAACACATCCCTATCCTCTTCGTATCCGACAAGAACGAGGAAACAGACCGCCTGCTGGGCCTAATCTATGGGGCAGTGGACTTCATGGCGAAACCATTCAACCAACTTGAGCTTCTGTTAAAGTTAAACAACATATTGAAAATCAAGCAGGAACAGCAAAAGCTCATCCTGCAACGAACCATGACGAACAAGGTGAAGAACGCAATGGACAATACCCAACAGGAAGAGTCCATCCACCCATTCCTACAATCCTTCGTAGATGCAGTCAGAAGCAAATACCAAGACAGCGAAACATCACCAGACTCTCTGGCTTCAGCCCTCATGGTAAGCAAACCGACCATGAACAGGAAAATCAAGGCGCTTACAGGCAAGACACCGATGGAATGGCTGACGGAATATAGGCTCAACAAGGCCCTTCAACTGCTACAAGACCATAACGACGGAAAAAACATATCAGAGATAGCCTATGAAGTAGGATTCAGCGATCCATCCTACTTCACCAAGAAATTCAGGGACCAATTTGGAGTTCTCCCTTCGCAAGTGAACTAAGCCTCACCAACGCACAACATCCCCTAACGGGCAACTAATCAAGCTGCGTATGGCGCACTGAAATCTCTTCCGACAGGAACACGGAAGCGGACTTCTTGAACTTCTCCTCCGACTCCGTCGTGAAGAACTGGCATGAACTACCCTTCGTCAAGAGTTTCTCCATGGAGACATGACGACGGAGATAATCCTCCAAACTAGAGGCGACAATCGCTCCCTGCGAAATGATGCGGATATGCGCAGGCAAGTATTTTCTAATCTTAGGCAATAACAAAGGATAGTGCGTGCAGCCTAAGATGACCGTGTCGATCTGGTCGTCCTTCGCCAATAACTGATCCACATATTTCTTCACGAAATAATCCGCACCATCCGAATCGTACTCAGAATTCTCCACCAGCGGCACCCAAAGCGGACAAGCCACGGAAGAGATGACAATCTCAGGGAAAAGTTTATGAATCTCAATCGGGTACGACTCCGACTGCACAGTTCCTATGGTAGCAAAGAGTCCGACATGCTTCGTTTGGGTATATTCACCAATCCGCTCGATAGTAGGACGGATGACACCCAAGACACGACGGTCCGGGTTCCATTTCGGCAAATCATACATCTGGATGGACTTCAACGCCTTGGCCGAAGCTGTGTTACAGCCTAAGATGACAAGCGGGCAACCCAACTCAAATAGTTTCTCGACACACTGACGGGTATATTCGTACACCACATCAAAAGAGCGTGTACCATATGGAGTGCGCGCATTGTCACCCAAATAGAGATAATCGTATTCGGGCAAACGCTTGCGGATCTCCGACAAGATCGTCAGGCCACCATAACCCGAGTCGAAAACACCGATCGGACCAGACTGATTAGGAAACTTTGCCATGGGAACAATATTTTAGAAAAAAAAAGAGGACACAATGTCCTCTTTTCTTATTGTCAAAAAATTACAGTTACTTAATACCCAATTTTTTCTTGAGCAATGGAGTGACGTCGATAGCGTCAGCCGACTTATAAAGCAACGTATTCAAATCGTAGATATAAAGGAAACCATTCTCAGCGCCCACCTCTTCGATCGCCTTACGCATCTTATCGCGGATTGGAGCTTGCAACTCCTCCTGCTTCTGCTGCAAGAGAGCTTGAGCCTGCTGATAGTATTGTTGAACCTTTTGCTGAAGCATCTGGATCTCCTCCATACGGTTCTGCTTGATGGCATCGTCCCACTTTGCTTCACCCTCTTTGTACTCTGTCAACTTACGGGTATACTCATCCTCCATTCTCTTGATCTCTCCCTCATGCTGTGTAGCGAGGTCCTTCAAGGCAGCCTCAATCTTCGGAACATCCGGCATGGCAAGGAACAAGGTTTGAACATCCAAATAACCCAATTTGATCTGAGTGTTTTGAGCCATACCGAAAGCAGGCATAGCCAAGAATAACAAAGCGATTAATTTTTTATACATAATATTTACATTAAAGAATTTTCTAAAACCTTTAGCACGCAAAGTTACAAATTATTTCGCATATCCCAACTTCGTCAACACCTCATCGCTGATATCCACCTTTACGGAGAAATAGATGAGGTTAGAGCTGCTCGCCTTATCCAAAACGACAGTGTAACCCTTCGTGTCGGAGACATCCTTCACCGCAACATATACCTCGTCCTGAATAGGCTTCATCAAGCTTTCACGCTTTTTGAAGAATTCTCCCTGAGGACCGAAATACTTACGTTTCAACTCGTTAGCCTCCTTTTCTTTAGCAACGATCTCATTCTCCTTCTTCACCTTCATCTCGTCAGAAAGGAAAACGACCTCTGTCTGATAGTTCTTGTAGAGCACCTTAGCTTCCTCATTCTTAGCCTCCACCTCTTTCTGCCACTTCTCGGAAACTTGTTTCAATTGCTCGTTCGCAGATTCGTACATAGGGATATTCTTCAAGATATACTCCATGTCAAGCACAGCCACTTTCTGGGCGGATGCGCAACAGAACGCACCAACCGCCAACAATGTCATAATCAGTTTTCTCATACTCGTCATTTTATTAATAACAATTATTACCTTCAAAGACTAAAATTCCTGGCCTATCACGAAATGGAAGTTGCTTCCACCTCCTGAATTATGCGGAAGGTCAAATCCGTAACCCCAATCGACACCGATCAAGGATATCATCGGCAAGAAAATCCTCGCACCGACACCGGCGGAACGTTTCACGTCGAACGGGTTGAATTCAGAGAAATCACGCCAAGCATTACCCGCGTCGGCAAAGCCCAACACATAAATGGTGGTAGTGGTTTCAAGCATCAAAGGATAGCGCAACTCCAACGACAATCTGGTATAGATATTACCCGCCTCACGTCTGGTGACAGGGTCCTTCGGAGTCAAGTATCCATTGTCATATCCACGCACCTTAACAGCAGTGGTAGCGTACGTATAGCTGTATCCTGTCATACCGTCACCACCCACATAATAACGCTCAAACGGAGAGCGACGATACGAATCATAGTATCCCAAGAATCCATACTCCGCACGCGTCATCAAGACCAGTTTCTGGTTAGACGAGATTGGGGTGAAGGTTTGCGCCTTGAACTCCAATTTCCAATACTCCACCCACCGATACAACTCCTGCTGCATCTCCTGATACTCATCATCAGACAATCCTCTGTTCTCCTCACTTGGGTTCCCCGCACGGTAGCGGTCCACCAACGAGTAAATACGCTTGTTGCTACTAAACAACGAATACGGAGGTGTGAGCTGTGCCATCAATGACAACTTCGATCCACGTCTTGTATAATATGGGTTATCCAATGAGTTACGGCTCCAAGTGGCCGACACGCTCAAGTTATTGGCGGAACCGTCCGAGATCTCCAACAACGCCCAATTCTGCAAAGAATAGTGGCGGTATGCGAGTTCCCAATACATGGAGAAATAATCATCCGGCCAATCCATACGCTTGCCTATGCCGACAGAAGCTCCCATCGTCATGATATACTTGTCACGATCCACAGCCGCGGCATACGAACTATAGTTAGTATTATCATACAATAGGCTGTTGTAGTAATTGTCCGTATAATACCTGCTGTTCACGCCCGACTGCTTCGACCAATACATGGAGGTGGAGAAGGATGTAGGGCTCTTTCCTCCGAGCCAAGGCTCCGTAAAGCCGATGCTGGCGGAGGTGTAATATTTCGCATTCGTCGAAAACGAGAGGGAAAGGTTCTGCCCATCACCTTGTGGCAACGGACGATAGGCCTCCTTGTTGAATACGTTTCCGATGGAGAAGTTGGTGAACTTCAGTCCGACCGAACCCGTCACACCCGTTTGTCCCCAACCGAAAGAGAGCTCCACCTGGTTGTTGTTTTTCTGCTCCAGATTATAGACGATGTCCACCGTACCATTCTCAGGATTAGGTTCAGGACGGATATCCATCTTCTCAGGATTGAAGTGGCCCGTTGCCGCCAACTCACGTGCGGAACGTTGAAGGTTCGTCTTGCTGAAAAGCTCACCCGGTTTCGTACGCAACTCACGACGTATCACATTCTCGTAGATCTCCGTATTTCCCTTGATGACGACATTGTTAATGACAGCTTGTTGTCCCTCGTAGATGCGCATCTCCAAATCGATGGAGTCTCCCTCCACCTTCACCTCGACAGGGTCCACGTTGAAGAAAAGATAACCATTGTCCAAATAGAGGTTAGACATGGCGTCCTCGTCAGCCATCAGTCTGTCGTTCAACAGCTTCTGGTTGTAAACATCCCCTTTCTTTATACCCAAGGCAGCGGATAGCACCTCACTGGAATAGATGGTATTTCCCACCCAACTGATATTGCGGAAGTAGTATCTTCTTCCCTCCTCGAAGTTCATGTAAACATCCACGCGGTTCTCCTTGTAGATCACCACGCTGTCGCTGACCAGACGAGCATCCCTGAATCCATATTCATTGAACTTCTCGATAGCCAAGCCTTTATCCTTCGCATACTCTTCATCGATGAATTTCTTCGACTTGAAAAAGTTAACCAGTTTTCTCTCCTTCGTCTTCTTCATGCCACGCTTCACCTTAGACTCTTTCATCTGCTCCAAGCCCGACATGTAGATGCGGTGCACCTTCACCTTATCACGTCTGTCGATATCAATATTAACGATCACGAAACCCTTCTTGTTCTGGTCGGCTCTCGTATTGATTTCCACCTCTGCGTTGCGGTAACCATCTCCGCTCAAATGTTTTTTGATAGCCTCTTTCGTGCGGGCCACCAAGTTCGGCGTCACAATGCCATTCTTCTTCAACTCAATCGCACCTTGGATATCCTCCTTTTTCTTCTCCTTGACGCCTGTGATATTGATTTCCGAGATGCGTTCCCTCTGCTCCAGCTCGATTTTCAGCCAGACCTTATCACCAGAAATCTTCTTCGCATAGATTTTAGCGTCAGAGAAGAGGCCCTGCTTCCAGAAACGCTTCACCGCTTTCGTGATTTGTTCTCCCGGTATCTTGATTTTATCGCCCACCCTAAGTTTTGAATAACCGATGAGCACATTTTTGTCATAACTGCCCGCACCCGTCACTTCAATATCCTCGATGACATACTCCTTTGCAGTCATCGAATACGAAATCTGAGGGTCCTCCGTCTCGACGGCAGCGGAATCCATTACGTCAACCCGACGAATACTATCTTCATCCATCTCCACACGAACACCCCGAACTGTCGAAAACGCCAAAACCGGGATGAGGGAAAAAATGCAGATGTATAAATATCTTCTCATTCTACTTTCTAATATACTACGACAATTGTTCACTTGTTTTGCCAAAACGTCTCTCACGCTTTTGGTAATCGATGATTGCCTCAAAAAACTGTTCTTTCTTGAATTCCGGCCAACTAACAGGGGTGAAATAGAGTTCGGAATAGGACAACTGCCACATCAGGAAGTTGCTGATGCGAAGCTCACCGCTGGTTCTGATTAGCAGATCAGGGTCAGGGATGCCCGCTGTGGCAAGGTGGTTGGAGAAAACCTTTTCGTCGATCGCCTCAACGCTCAAGGATCCCGCCTTCACCTCGGACGCGATGCGCTTGGTAGCCTCAACGATCTCCCACCGAGAAGAATAGCTGATGGCCAGGATCATGGTCAACCCCGTGTTTCCCTGCGTCATCTGCTCCGCCTCGCTCAAATTCGATAGTGTCAGCTGCGACAACCTGCTTTTGTCTCCGACAACCATCAACCTGACATTGTTCTTGGAAATCTTCTCGATATATTTCTTCAACGCTTGGGAGAGGATTTCCATCAAAGCATTCACCTCTTGCTCAGGACGGTTCCAATTCTCGGTGGAAAAAGCATATAAAGTGATGTATTTCACTCCCAAGTCGGAAGCTGCCTCCATCACTTTATCCACAGAATCCACACCTTCGCGATGTCCGAAAATTCTATCCAATCCTTTCGATTTCGCCCAACGACCGTTACCATCCATGATGATGGCCACGTGTTGGGGGATCCTCTCCATATTAATTTGTTCCTTTAAATCCATATCACCTCCTTAAGACATTGCACCGTGACTTCCTCCGGATGAGGTCCATCGAAATAAAAGCAACGGCGCAAGTATAATAGTCATTATTTTTCAATGTGCTGTGACCTACGCGATAAGGATCATTCAGGATCTTGCTCTCGTTGTCCACCACATCGAAATTGTCTATGAACAATTTACGCATGGACCACTCGAATCCAAGATTCCAACGTTTCCACAGCTTAAACTTATAACCAACACCAAAGGTGACGTTGAACGCCAAGATGTTACCTCTCCAATGTTCGTAAGCCGTCAGACCCGGACCAATCAACACATATGGTGTGTGTCTCTTGATCTCCCTGTCCCAACTCTCGAAACCATATTTCAGGAAATTATGCTCGACCTGAATGCCGACATCCCAAAAATTCTGTTCAAAGGAGGCCTGCTGACCATATGGCAACATATTGTCGAAGTTCCGCGTGTCACCTGCAACCTTGCCACGGATGACATCCAACTTCAAAACGCCGCGATCATTGAGGAAATAACGTAACAGACCACCAAAAGCCAAACGGTTCTCGTAAAATACCTTCGTCGAATTCGCATCTCCGTTGTAATACGAGCCACCCCCGAACAATCCAAACTCACCCACATAGCGATCCTGCGCCTGGGCGACACTCGTACATAGACTTACCATCAACACGAGCAACATGTATGTTCCGACCTTCTGTCTCCGATGCTTCATTTTTTTATCAAATTGGTTCTTGGAAAAAAAACGATAAATCAACTTCATTATTTTGCTTCTAAACCAAAAACGTGCAAAAATAAAGATTTTTATAATATTGGGGAAACTCACACCACTGTTTTGTACTTAAAAATTCATAAAAAGCCATATGTGGATTGTTTCTTTCAGCACATCATGACGACGCATCAACCGTCTCTGCCATAAAACAAAGAAGGATGTCATCCCGACATCCCAACCTCGTAATTTTAACCTTAAATCTAATACCATGAAAAACACGTCACAAAGGTATGGTTTATTTTTATGTTATACAACATAATTTTAAAATATTTTTTCTTTTTAACCTTCTTTCACATAAGAGGGCATTTTTCCACACTTTGAAAGAGCCTTAGACAATGGCGGTTTCATTGACCGTAAGTTATAATACGATATTTATTTTACCATTTAACTATTTACTATTTAATGATTTACGATTTACCATTGGCGCTGATGCGATGATTTCACCTCATATCATAGTCCATAAACGCTTTTTCAGTCAGGGATTTAGTCCTATGCCTTGTCTGTAGAAATTCGTGAGAGGGCCATGAAATTATCTCTCCGCACCCTCAGTTTGTAATTTTATGCATAATTTACACAAAAATACACGGAAAAAGGATGGGCGTATTGAGTTTTTTGCTATTTTTGCAAAAATTACAATAATAAACATATCAACCGGACTTCCATGGGGCAAGAAAACCAAGACGGATTAAAAAAAACGATTGACTTCTCAAGAGCCATCGGAATTATATTTTATTTACTGAACATATACTGGTATTGCCACGCATTTTTCGCGGCCATCCTGCCTCATGGTTTCTCCGAGAAAACATACGGATTCCTACAATTAGTGAACCAAAAGCTACACTTGTTCGAATCCATATACATCACCCTTTTCATCGCACTCCTATTCATCGCTTTCTACGGATGGGCGGAGCGGGGTAAAAAAGAGGAGAAGATCCAAATGAACCCGTTCATCTCCCCTATCTGCAATCTTCTCGAGAAGCTTGGCATCATCGACAGGGGAGAAAACGGCCGCGTTACGGAAGAGAACGACAATGGCAAGATGGTGCTCAAAATCAAACCCATACGTACGGAGGGTTGGTGCATCATCGGGTTCGGGCTCTTCCTCGTCGTCCTCAGTCCCGCCACGCTTAGGATCCCTGTGCCGGCCATAAAGACCATCGCATACATCCTCACGAGCGGATTGGGCATCCTCTACTTCATCTTCGGAGGCAACTACATCCACAAGGTGAGCCGTTCTTTCGAGGAGACCAACAGCGAAAACGAGGAATCGTTCAAACAAAACGAGGAGCTAATCGACAACCCCTACTCCGTTAACCTCAAGACCCAATACAGATTCAAAGGGAAGGACCGCGAGGGATGGATCAACGTGGTGAACCCGTTCCGTGCGACAAGCGTACTGGGCACCCCGGGTTCGGGAAAGACCTATGCGGTCATCAACGAGTTTATCCGCCAGCACATGAGGAAAAACTTCACGATGTACTGCTACGACTTCAAGTTCCCGGACCTCTCCTCCATCGTCTACAACCACATGAAATGGCACGAGGAGGAGTTCAAGGCTAAATACGGCGTGAAACCTAAGTTCTGCGTGATCAACTTCGACGACCCGAGGCGTTCGCTCCGCTGCAACCCAATCCACCCGTCGTTCATGAATGATATCACAGACGCCTACGACAGCGCCTACACCATCATGCTGAACCTCAACAAGAGCTGGGCACAGAAGCAAGGTGACTTCTTCGTGGAGTCGCCCATCAACTACCTCACCGCCTCCATCTGGTACCTGAAGGAGGTGGAAGGGGGAAAATACTGCACGCTGCCGCACGTCATCGAATGGATCAACGCAAAATACAGTGACTGCATACCGCTGATGAGCATGAACCCGAGCCTGGCCAACTACATGTCAGCCTTCATGGAGGCATGGGAAGGCGGTGCGCAGGACCAATTGCAGGGGCAGATCGCCTCCGTCCGCATACCGCTCTCCCGCATCAGCTCGCCCCAACTCTATTGGGTGATGACGGGGAACGACTTCACACTGGACCTCAACAACCCGGACGAGCCTAAGGTGCTTTGCGTCGGCAACAATCCGGAGAAAAAGGATATCTACGCCACCGCTTTAGGCTTGTACAACGGACGTATCGTGAAGGTCATCAACAAGAAGGGAAGACACCCCATCTCCCTTATCATCGATGAGCTACCAACCATCTATTTCAGGGGATTGGACAACCTCATCGCCACCGCCCGCTCCAATAAAGTATCCGTCTGCCTAGGCTACCAAGACTTCACCCAACTGATACGCGACTACGGCGAGAAGGAGGCGAAAGCCATCATCAACACCATAGGCAACCTCTTCTGCGGACAAGTGACGGGCGACACCGCCACCCAACTCGAGAAACGTTTCGGCAAGAACATGCAACGCAGGAAGAGCCAAAGCTACAACTCGTCGGGCGTCTCGACTAGCATCAGCGAACAAAACGACACCATGATCCCTGCCTCAAAGATCTCCACACTGACGCAAGGAACATTCGTAGGAGCTGTGGCGGACAATTTCGGAGAGGAAATCTCCGAAAAGATCTTCAATGCTAAAATCATCATCGATAACGAGGCGGTCAAAGAGGAGGAGGCCGCCTACCAACCGCTACCGACATTCTACAATTTCGACTCACCCGCCGAAGTGAACGAACTCAAACAATTCACGCTGTCATTCCTGAAACATTACCACGTCATCGCTTGCAGCAATGCGGAAACATTACGTTCCATCATGGATATACAAAGTATGGAGGTCTCCTCATTCCTCAACGCATTCAACGACTTCGCCGATTTCATCTCTGGGATGGGCAAGGAAATCTGCGGGCAATGTGCGGGGCTCATCGAGGAGGTTGAGTCTATGCCACACCACCTGGATGCCCCAGAGACGCTATACGATAGGCTTAGGAAGACTGTCATACGATTCATCAAGGATCCGATGGTCGCCAGCTGGCTTACCAAAGAAAAGGAATACAAGGAGAACAGATATGCCGACGAAAGCGTCAAGGTGGGAGAAACCCTCAGAAAAACCATGGAAGGAATCGATCTGATGGAGCAGACCGGAAGCAGACAAACCACCCCATTGACCAACCTTTTGGAAGAAATCAACCAATACTTCACGGACCTGAAAAACTTCAGCGCACAGACCAAGGAGATCAGGGACAGAAGCATGAACAACGTGCTGAAAAAACAGGAGGAACAAGTACGCGCGGACATCAAAGGATTAATCGAACGGCAGCTGAATATCTTGGACTCCGACGCACGCTGGCAAGACCTCTCCAAACGCAGAAAAGAGGCGCTAGGCATCGAGGAATAAAGGCATATTAACAGGAAAATAGCAAGGCAAGGGGAACCATTCATCGAAAAGACTACCCGATTCATCGATTCAACATACCATTTCGTCGATCCTATTTTCAGGATGGATACCATCTAACTATATTTGTGTCAGAAGGTTAAAACAATTTAAAACATAAATAAAATGAAGAAATTAGTTACTATTTTATCAACTGCGTTATTCAGCGCAATCATGATGAGTTCATGTTGCAACTGCGACAAAAACAATCAGGGACAATGTCCGAACAAAGAGGGTGAGAACATCGAGGCCGGCTGTCCTGACAAACCGTTCTGCGACAAAAAAGGACCAGACGGGCGGAAACACGGCGGTCCACACAGAGGAGAATGTCGAGGAGAATTCCCTGGCGGGTTCCCTGGAATGGACGAAAAGATGGAGAAATGGATGAAGTTCGACAGTCTCTCAGTTGACGAGCAAAAAGAACTGATCAAGGAGCGCAAGGCGCAGATTGACGAAATGGAGGCGAAGAAAGCCGAATTGGAGCAAAAATGGGCTGATTTCGACAACTTGACCATCGAGGAGCAAAAACAACTGATCGACATAAAGTCGTGTCCGATGTTCGGATTCCGCAAGGGATGCCACAAGGGACCACACCCAGGCGCAGGTATGCACGGGGAGAAAAGAGGTCCTAAACATCATGGTCCTCGCCCAGACAAGGATATAAACAACGAATAATTCTCTATATAATACACTGAAAGCGACATGAAGCGAAAGCTCATAAACGAAACATTTACATACACTAGCAATAAATAAAACTACTTTCAGCCACCATCTGACGAGATGTCAGGTGGTGGTTTTGCTACCAAGCCAAATTATCGTATATTCGCGACGACTAAGATTGCAAGAAAGGATGCAGAAAGAATTAGATTATATTTCAATCGAAGATATTGAATCCATACTGTACGGAGGGCAAAAGATAGCCTTCACGTCCAGCGTCAAAGAGAGGGTCCGTAAGAGTTACGAATTCCTCGAGGAGTTTTCCAAAGACCGCGTCATCTACGGCATAAACACGGGGTTCGGTCCGATGGCTCAATACAGGGTCAGCGACGACGAACGAGTACAGTTGCAATACAACATCATCCGCAGCCACTCGGCGGGAGCGGGCAATCCTCTCCCTAACATCTACGTGAAGGCGGCCATGATCGCCAGAATCGGCACCTTCACCCAAGGCGAGTCGGGCGTACACCCTGAATTGGTGGAGCTTTTGGCGGCGTTCATCAACCACGACATCTTCCCTTTCATACCCGAACACGGAAGCGTAGGCTCCAGCGGAGACCTCGTGCAACTGGCGCACATGGCGCTCACCCTGATCGGGGAAGGCAAGGTTAGCTACGAAGGGAAATTCCAACCCGCCTCCGAAGTGCTGAAGAAACTCGGACTGAAACCACTAGGCATACATGTGCGCGAGGGTCTCTCCGTCACCAACGGAACCTCCTTCATGACCGGCATCGGACTGGTCAACCTCTTCGATGCGAAGAGACTGTTGCAATGGGCCGTCATCGCCTCGGTGATGGTCAATGAGATCGCCTCCTCCTACGACGACTTCATGGCGGCGAAGCTCAACGAGGTGCGCCGCCAGCCAGGACAGAGCGAAATCGCCCGACTGCTCCGCGAATGGAGCGCAGGCAGCCACTGCATGCTTAGCCGTGAGAAGGAACTCTACGACGGCGGGCACCAAAGCGAAAGCGTATTCAAACATAAAGTGCAACCCTACTACTCGTTGCGTTGTGTACCTCAGATCCTCGGTCCGGTACTGGAGACCCTGCAAAACACGGAACGGGTATTGGTGAATGAGGTCAATTCAGCGACGGATAACCCGATCGTGGACGTCGAGACGCAGACCGTCTACCATGGAGGCAACTTCCATGGCGACTACGTCTCTTTCGAAATGGACAAGTTGAAGATAGCCATCACCAAGCTGACCATGCTGATGGAGCGTCAGATGAACTATCTCTTCCACGACCGCATCAACGGAATCCTTCCTCCGTTCGTCAATATGGGTGTCTTAGGTCTCAACTACGGCATGCAGGCGTGCCAATTCACGGCCACCTCCACCACAGCGGAATGTCAGACACTCTCCAACTCCATGTACGTGCACTCCATCCCGAACAACAACGACAACCAGGACGTCGTCAGCATGGGAACCAACTCCGCCCTCTTGGCGAAGCGTGTGGTGGACAACGCCTACCAGGTGATGGCCATCCATTTCATGTCCATCGTGCAAGGCATAGACTGTTTGGAGGCTTCCGGCAAGTTATCGCCTAAGACGAAGAAGATATACGACGAGATCAGGGCATTCTTCCCTAAGTTCGTGGACGACACGACCAAGTACGAGGAAATCGCGAGGATGCAAAGCTATTTGCGGGGAAAACGCTTCGAATAAGCGTTCCACCCCAAGCGTTTGGTCGACAAAAAAAGCGTATTGAACGACAGAATCACACCATAGGGGGAATTGAGTTGGGGTATTCCGCAAAAAGATATATATTTACCCCTGATTCAGGAATTAAAAAAAGTAAGAAACAAAAACATAATTTCTATATCAATGAAAGTAGCATTAGTGACAGGCGCATCCAGAGGCATCGGCCGAGCATGCGCAGTGAAACTTGCCGAGATGGGTTATTACGTGATCATCAATTTCCAATCCAACGAGGCAGAAGCGTTGAACACCCTGAAGTTGGTCCAAGAGAAGGGCTCTGACGGAGAAATCATGAAGTTCGACGTATCACAACCCGCCGAGGTGGAGAGAGCCATCACCGATTGGCAAGAGTCCCATCCGAGCGAATACATCGATTGCTTGGTGAATAACGCCGGCGTACGTCGGGACAACCTGCTGATATGGATGTCCAACGAGGATTGGGCGCAGGTATTGAACACCAGCCTGAACGGCTTCATGTACACGACACGGGCGGTTTTGAAGCCTATGTTGACCAAGAAGCACGGAAGGATCGTGAATATGGTCTCCCTCTCCGGACAGAAGGGATTGCCAGGACAAACCAACTACTCCGCCGCCAAAGGTGCGGTGATGTCCGCCACAAAAGCATTGGCGCAAGAAGTTGCCCGCAAGGGAGTGACCGTCAACGCAGTGGCGCCTGGGTTTGTCCGCACAGACATGACCCACGACTTGGACGAGGCCTCTTTGAAGACCCAGATTCCGATGAACCGTTTCGGAGAACCGGAGGAGATCGCGGCAACGGTCGCATTCCTTGTCTCAGATGCGGCGTCCTACATCACAGGACAAACCATCGCCGTCAATGGAGGTCTTTACACCTAAAAACCCGCAAGGTGGGGCATCAGCACGATGTCTTCCCCCAAACGGGACAAACAACCACTATTGTCAAATTTAAAACTTAAAGATTATGAAGAGAATTTTAGTCATCGCAGCTACAATGCTGGCTTCATTGTCTTTGTCATTAGTACAAGCAGCGAAGCCCGTGGCAGACGTGAACGGGTTGAAGGAGAAGATGCAATCCAGCGCAGCCAAGATATCCTCCATCAAGAGCGATTTCACCCTCGTGAAATACGTCGCCGTGATGTCCAGCACAATGAAATCATCAGGCAAGTTCTACTACAAGAAGGAAGACAAGGTGAAACTTGAGTTCCTCATGCCTTTCAAACAGAACCTGGTCATGAACGGAAACAAACTGATGATGGATTCCAACGGCAAACCTATGGTAATGGACGCCAGCTCCAACCCTATGATGGGAGAACTGAAGAAGGTGATCTCAGCCTGCATGAGCGGCAACATCTCCAACATGGGCTCCAACTACAAGATGGAGTATTACGTCGAGGGTTCGGACTATCTGATCGTAATCACACCTCAGAGCGCTGACATCAAGAAGTTCGCGGAGAGAGTGGATTTGTACCTCGACTCGTCAGATTTCACCGTGCTGAAAATGCGCATGACAGAGTCACTTAAACCCAATCAGACCAAAAACGACTATTCGGAATATGTTTTCTCCGACAAACAGAAGAACGTTTCAATAGACGATTCAGTCTTCTCGATCAAATAATGATTCAATGACAAAGAAGATATTACTTCTAACGGCAGCATTGGCGGGGTTGGTAAGTTGCACGCCCAAGTTATTCAACCAATCGGGTTTGCGTCCTACCACCTCCGTCAAGATGCACCGTTCCAACCTAATGCCTGTTTTCGACGAATATGAAGCCGCGCGGTACTACTCCGCCCAAGTGGACTTCAAAGACAAGAGCATCACAGGCATATTAGCCCTATCACGGGAGGCACAAGACCCCCGTAAATTCCGCCTCATCATGATGACACAATTCGGAGTGCCCATCTTCGACTTCTCCGTCTCACAAGACAGTTTCGTCGTGAACAGTTGCATGGAGCAACTCAACAAGAAGGTCGTGATGAAGATTCTCGAAAGGGATTTCAAGAGCCTCCTGATGGTCGACGTGCCGGAGAACTTCCCCGGAACCATCTACATGCCTCTGAAAGGGCAAAGCAGATGGGGCTATAGCGTAAGCACCAAAGAGGGAGGGAACAACTACATGTTCTACTACAAGGACAACGGAATCGTTCACGTCCTTCAAAACGGGAGCTTCCTCAAAAAGATGAACGCGGTGTTCGACGAGCAGGTCATCACCATCGAGCATCCTAAGCTCGACCTCAAAATGGTGCTGACACTCATCCCTCAATAACACAGAAACTTTTAAACGTACCTCACCATGAAAAGCACGGCAATCCTCATCGTCTTAGGCATTCTTCCCTTCCTTGCGAACGCGGAGACCATCACAGGACAATACACCTCTGATCTCCCCTTCAAGAAGGGTGACGTCTCCATCTCCGTCAAACGGACCGGGAAGAGCACCCAGCCAGACAAAAAGGGAAGGTTTTCACTGAGGAACGTAGACCCTAGCCAGGACACACTTGTCCTATACTCCGCAACCCGCAACAGAACCTCCTTCCTTCCCGTGAGAGAGTGCGTCGAATTCATCATCAAAGATGAGAACTGGCATGTGGATGTCATTCAAAGAAGAGCCGCCTTCGTGCCTACGAGTGAACACGGCGGACAAATATACATGAAGGAGTCGCTTGAGAAATCAGGGGAAAGCATGACGCTCGCCGCCATCAACGCCAAGGTGCCAAGAAGCAATGTCGCCACCACCTTCAATGGTAGCTTAGAGCCTATCTATTTCGTGGATGGAATCGAAGTCAACGAAATATCCACCCTGCCTTTGTCTGAAGTAGCCTACGTGGAGGTGGTGAGACCCTCCAATCCCGCATGTACGGAACTAGGAGCCAGAGGAGCCAATGGCATGATCCTTGTCACCACAGTGTCTAGGTACAGGATGCAAAACCCACGTTGGAACGAACCGATGGAATTCCATTGGGAGATGCGTCTGGGTGCTGGAGAGCAAGGGAATTAAGAATTAAGAAACTCAGCTCGACGACGTCAATTAAAAAATCACACTTTACTATGCCATAATAAACGCTGGGAAGGCGCAGATTGTCGGACCATCTTCCGACTTGTCCAAACAACGAATCCGTGCGACAAGGATAATTTTATCATCTACTTATTATGTTCTTTTGAAATAAATTAATATATTTGGAGGATTCATTCCATTCGAGACGTTAGTTTAGGGTGATTAGTGGTGAACGTAGACAATGGAATACGAGAGATTTAAAATCAATTTATTAACCCCAAAACAAGAGCAGCATGAATAAATTATTTACAAAAACAGCAAGAAGGCACCTGACCCATTGGTTCGCCTGTCTCACTTTATTGGCATTTCCTGCCATAGCACAGGCATTTGTCATCGACAGCCTGGAGTACAAAGTTACGGACGAGGCGAAGAACGAGGTGGCCCTGACCGCATACGCCATAGGACTCTCAGGGGATGTCACCATTCCCGCGGAAGTGGAATACGAAGGGGTGAAATACAAGGTCACCTCCATCGGAGATCATGCATTTCAATATTGCATAGGATTAAAGACGATTGACATACCTAACTCCATATCCTCCATTGGGGAATATGCATTTGATTATTGCGAAGGATTAGAGACGATCAACATCTCCCCATCCAGTCCCATCAAAAGGATAGAGAACAACACATTCAGTTTCTGCTCAAGTTTAACCTCCATCACAATACCTGACTCCGTCACATACATTGGTTCTTATGCAATTAGTAGCTGTGCGAAACTGACAGAAATTATCGTCCCAAACTCCGTCACAATCATCAACCAGTTCGCCTTCGCATATTGCGGGGACTTGACCTCCATCACATTGCCGAACACCATCAAATCACTGGAACTTTGTTTATTAGAAGGTTGCAAAAGTCTGTCCACCTTCAAAATACCAGATTCAGTGGAGTCGATAGCCGCGGGAGTGTTCGATTATTGCGAAGGCCTCACACGCATTGAAATCCCTAGCTCCGTCAAAACCATTGGACAAAGAGCATTTTTCCAATGCACGAACCTATCCTATGTCTATATTCCTAAATCTGTCAGCACAATACAGGAAGGAGCTTTCGAAGGGTGTCCTAAACTGGAGGATCCGGAACATCCAGAGAACGCCATATATTGTGAAGTGGAAGAGGAACCTGAGGACTGGGTCCTGTTCTATGGCTATGAATTCCAAGGTCTTGGCCGCAAACTGTCACTCAACGTCGTATGGGCGAGCGCAGGCACCCTCGGACAGACATTTGCCATCGACAACCTGAAGTACACGATAACGGACGATGTGAAGAATGGAGTATCCGTGAGCGCCAACAGTACAGAACTTTCAGGAGACGTCATCATTCCTGCGGAAGTGGAATATGAAGGGGTGAAATATACGGTCACCTCCATCGCTCAAGAAGGATTCCAAGAATGTGCCGGACTAACCTCCATCGACATTCCCAACACTGTAACCGCCATCGGGCGAAAAGCATTCTATGAATGTAGGAGTTTGACCACTGCCAACATCCCTGACTCCATCACCACCATAGAAGGTGAAACGTTCTTCTTCTGTGAAAATCTGAAGTCCATCACAATACCAAGCAACGTCACTTCCATCGGAGAGTTCGCATTCGCCTACTGCAGCAAGCTGGCTCAACTGGAAATTCCTAACAGCGTTACTTCCATCGACGGAAGCGCCTTCGGCGAGTGCGTGAGTCTGCATCTACTCGAAATACCAGAATCTGTTAAACACATCGGTCCAACAGCCTTCCACGATTGCGAGTATCTAACCATAATCATAGAGGACTCCACTTCCCTCGTCTTGGATGAGGGAGCCCTCAGTGATGTTAAGATTGTTTTGTACAAAAACAAGGAGGAGTACTTGATCGACGAGCCTTTCATATACGGTGACAAGGAGAAAGAACATCTGATCGGGTACTTCGGAACGGATTCGGTAATCACCATCCCTAACACCGTCAAATACATCGAAGAGAATGTGTTCAGACGTTCAAAGGCAACCTCCATTACCATTCCGAACTCCGTCACATACATCGGGAAAAATGCCTTCAATTTCTGTAGTATGCTCACCTCCATCACTATACCAAATTCCGTCACCTCAATAGACACGGAGGCATTCTCTTACTGCAAAAACCTGATCAACGTTCAGATACCGAAGTCCGTCACACAGATTGGCGCAAACACATTCTACGGTTGCGAAAAGTTAGTCGATGAGGAGCAACCTAAGCAAGCCATCTACTGCGACATGAAAGAGAAACCGGAAGGTTGGGATGTCACATGGAACTACTTCAAATACGATGGGACCCTCTGCCATACTTTCTGGAATGAAAGGGCATCCTTGTCAACCAACGCATCACCTGTCATCACAAAGATATATGCGTCAGAAGGAACGATCATCATTGAAGGCTTCACGGGCGATATAAGCGTATTCAACCCAGCAGGACAATTAATCCTCCGTCGCACAATAGCAGAGCCTTATACGGAGATTCCTGTGGTAGCAGGCCTCTACATCGTAAAAGCGGGAGAGACCTCGGAGCGTGTGATTGTTCGATAAAAGCACACCGCCGGCAACAACCGGTTATCAAAAAAGCCATTCCTCATCATTGGGGAATGGCTTTTTTAATGCTTATAAAAGAGGATTACGCCTCACCACCACCATTGAAAGTGTTGAAGTTAAACGGCATAGCATTGCGGGGATCCACATCCCCCTTGATCGTTCCATACCGTTCCTCATACTTCTGCAGGTTATTTTGCAACGCAAGCATCATACGCTTCGCATGCTCAGGTGTCAGGATGACGCGTGTCTTCACCTTTGCCTTCGGTGTGTTTGGAAGGACGCGAAGGAAATCGATCACGAACTCCGAGGAGGAGTGTGATATGATCGCCATATTAGAATAAACGCCCTCTGCGACAGCCTCGCTAATTTCGACGCTCAACTGTTTCTTGTCATTTTGATCTTCCATATTCGTATACTGTTTTTACGAAGAGAGGACCAACTAAAAAGTCAGTCCTCCCCTATTACAATTAGATTAAAATCTATTAATTAGTTCTCATCCTCGCTCTCAGACGCAGGCTCCAAGCTAGAGGAAGATGGTCCGTAAAGAGGCTCCATTTCTTCCTTAGAACCCACGATCAGACGATCGAAGTCTCTTTGTCCCGTACCTGCAGGGATCAAGTGACCGCAGATCACGTTCTCCTTCATACCCTCCAAGTAATCCACCTTACCACGGATAGCTGCATCGTTCAAGACCTTCGTAGTCTCCTGGAATGAAGCCGCAGACATGAAACTTGTAGTCTGCAAAGCGGCACGTGTGATACCTTGAAGTATCTGAGAAGAGATGGCAGGAACAGCGTCACGCGTCACAACCGGTTTCAAGTCGCGGCGTTTCAGCATACTGTTCTCGTCCCTCAGCTTACGTACAGTCACGATCTGACCAGGTTTGAGATTCTCGGAATCACCAGCATCGGTAACGACCTTCTTGCCGTAGATTCTATCGTTCTCCTCCATGAATTCGAGCTTGTCAACGATTTCCTTCTCCAAGAAGCGAGTATCACCCGCATCCTCGATCTCGACCTTACGCATCATTTGGCGCACGATCACCTCGAAGTGCTTATCGTTGATCTTCACACCCTGCAGACGGTACACATCCTGCACCTCGTTCACGATATACTCCTGTACAGCGGTAGGACCCTTGATGGCCAAGATATCCGATGGAGTGATCGCACCGTCAGAGAGTGCGGTACCAGCACGTACGTAGTCATTCTCCTGTACCAAGATCTGCTTGGACAATGGAACGAGATATTTATGAACGTCACCCGTCTTGGAAGTGACAGTGATTTCACGGTTACCACGTTTGATCTTACCGAAGGTCACCTCACCGTCGATTTCAGAAACGACAGCTGGGTTGGATGGGTTACGAGCCTCGAACAACTCCGTCACACGAGGGAGACCTCCCGTGATATCGCCCGCCTTACCAACGGCGCGAGGGATCTTAACCAAGAGTTGACCAGTCTTAACGCTATCCTTGTCATCGACAATGACATGGGCGCCCACAGGCAAGCTATAAGACTTAACGACATTACCCTTAGCGTCAACGATACGTGCCTCAGGCACCTTCGTCTTATCCTTAGACTCGATGATGATCTTCTCCTTCAAACCGGTTGTTTCATCGGACTCGGTCTTGTAAGTCACGTTCTCGATGACATTGTCGAACGAAATCTTACCAGCCACCTCAGTGATGATCACAGCGTTGAATGGGTCCCACTCGCAGACCTTGTCACCCTTGGAAACCTTCTGTCCGTCCTGAACGTACAATTTAGCACCATAAGGGATATTCGCCGTAGTAAGGGCGATCTTCGTGTTAGGATCAACAATTCTCATCTCCGTGTAACGGCTTACGACGATCTTGATTGGATTACCATTCTCGTCCTCCGAATCAACCGTACGAAGCTCATCGATCTCGACGTTACCTTCGTAACGAGAAACGATACCAGACTCAGCTGCGATGTTACCGGCGACACCACCGACGTGGAACGTACGAAGTGTCAACTGAGTACCAGGCTCACCGATAGACTGGGCGGCGATGACACCGACAGCCTCACCCTTGTGAACCAGACGGCCCGTCGCGAGGTTACGTCCGTAACACTTCGCGCACACACCCCTCTTAGACTCACAAGTCAATACCGAACGAATCTCGACGCGCTCGATCGGAGAGTCTTGGATAATCTGAGCCGCATCCTCACGGATCTCCTCTCCAGAGCGGACAATCACTTCGCCCGTCAATGGATGGATGATGTCATGAACAGAAACACGACCCAAAATTCTATCATACAAAGAGGCAACAACCTCCTCATTATTCTTCAATTCTGTACAAACGAGACCACGCAACGTACCGCAATCCTCCTCGTTGATGATGACATCGTGGGAGACGTCAACAAGACGACGGGTCAAGTATCCTGCGTCGGCAGTCTTCAAGGCCGTATCGGCAAGACCCTTACGAGCACCGTGCGTAGAGATGAAGTACTCCAACACGGAAAGACCCTCCTTAAAGTTGGAAAGAATTGGGTTCTCGATGATCTGACCGCCTTCAGCACCCGCTTTTTGAGGCTTAGCCATCAAACCACGCATACCAGACAGCTGACGAATCTGCTCCTTAGAACCACGGGCTCCAGAGTCAAGCATCATGTATACTGAGTTGAATCCTTGGTCGTCGGAAGAAATCGTCTTCATCAAGATGTTAGACAACTCGGCGTTGATGTGCGTCCAAGTATCGATGATCTGATTGTAACGCTCGTTATAAGTGATGAAGCCCATGTTATAGTTGTTCATGATCTCCTCAACCTCCTTATAACCCTTCTGTACCAATTCCTCTTTCTCCTTAGGGATGATCACGTTCTCGAGGTTAAATGACAAGCAACCTCTGAAGGCCATGTAGTAACCCAAGTTCTTGATATCATCGAGGAACTGAGCCGTACGAGCCACACCACAAACCTTGATCACATTACCGATGATGTCACGAAGAGACTTCTTGGTGATCAACGTGTTCACGTAACCCACCTCAGGCGGAACGTTCTCGTTGAAGATCAAACGACCCACAGTCGTCTCGACCATCGTATCCACCAATTCGCCCTTATCGTTCAAGTCCTTCACAATCACCTTGATTGGCGCGTGCAAAGCGACTTTCTTTTCGTTGTAAGCGATATGAGCCTCCTCAACACCGTAGAAAGTCAAGCCTTCGCCCAAAGCGCCGGCACGTGGCTTCGTGATATAGTACAATCCCAACACCATGTCCTGAGAAGGCACCGTGATAGGCGAACCGTTCGCAGGGTTCAAGATATTATGGGAAGCGAGCATCAACATTTGAGCCTCAAGCACAGCCTCATTACCCAAAGGCAAGTGAACGGCCATCTGGTCACCATCGAAGTCGGCGTTGAACGCTGTACAAGCCAACGGGTGCAATTGGATAGCCTTACCCTCGATCATCTTAGGCTGGAAGGCCTGGATACCCAAACGGTGCAATGTCGGGGCACGGTTCAAGAGAACAGGGTGACCTTTCATCACGTACTCGAGGATATCCCAAACGACAGGGTCCTTGCGGTCCACAATCTTCTTCGCCGATTTCACCGTCTTGACGATACCACGCTCGATCAATTTACGGATAACAAACGGCTTATATAGCTCGGCTGCCATATCCTTAGGCAAACCGCACTCATGCATCTTCAACTCAGGGCCAACGACGATAACGGAACGAGCGGAGTAGTCAACACGCTTACCCAACAAGTTCTGACGGAAACGTCCTTGCTTACCCTTCAAGGAGTCTGACAAAGACTTCAACGGACGGTTAGCATCCGTCTTCACCGCGCTAGACTTACGGGAGTTGTCGAACAAAGAGTCGACAGCCTCCTGCAACATACGTTTCTCGTTACGGAGGATCACCTCAGGAGCCTTGATCTCGATCAATCTCTTCAGACGGTTGTTACGTATGATGACACGGCGGTACAAATCGTTCAAGTCGGAAGTGGCGAAACGTCCACCATCCAATGGAACCAACGGACGCAACTCAGGCGGGATGACAGGAACGATCTTAACGATCATCCACTCAGGCTTGTTCTTACCGTTAGACGCGCGGAAAGCCTCCACCACCTGAAGACGCTTCAAAGCCTCGGTCTTACGCTGTTGGGAAGACTCCTGACCAGCGCGGTTCCTCAACTCGAAGGAGAGAGAGTCGAGGTCGACACGTTGCAACATGTCGTAGATAGCCTCGGCACCCATCTTAGCGATGAATTTATTAGGATCAGTATCCTCCAGCATCTGGTTCTCCTTAGGAAGCTTGTCCACGATGTCCAAGTACTCCTCCTCAGTGAGCAGATCCTGCTCAGCGATGCCCTCACTCTCCATGATACCTGGTTGAATGACAACATAACGCTCATAATAGATAACCGCATCCAATTTCTTTGTTGGCATACCCAACAAATATCCGATCTTGTTTGGCAAAGAGCGGAAGTACCAGATGTGCGCTACTGGAACGACGAGCTGGATATGTCCCATACGCTCACGACGCACCTTCTTCTCGGTGACTTCCACACCACAACGGTCGCACACGATACCCTTGTAACGGATACGCTTGTACTTACCGCAATGGCACTCGTAATCCTTCACCGGACCGAAAATTCTCTCACAGAACAGACCGTCACGTTCCGGCTTGTAAGTTCTGTAATTGATGGTTTCCGGTTTTAACACCTCACCACTTGACTCTTCGAGAATCTCCTCAGGAGAAGCCAAGCCAATGGTAATCTTAGTGAAATTACTCTTTATCTTATTATCTTTTTTAAAAGCCATATTTTATATTGAAAAGAGTTATACTAATTATTCAAGCGTTATACTCAAGCCCAGACCTCTCAACTCGTGCAGCAACACGTTCAAAGATTCTGGAATACCTGCAGGCGGCATAGGCTCGCCCTTGACGATCGACTCGTACGCACGGGCACGACCCGTCACGTCGTCTGACTTGATGGTCAAGATCTCCTGAAGAACGTGGGACGCACCGAATGCCTCGATTGCCCAGACCTCCATCTCTCCGAAACGCTGTCCACCGAACTGCGCCTTACCACCAAGAGGTTGTTGAGTAATCAACGAGTAAGGACCGATGGAACGTGCGTGCATCTTGTCGTCGACCATGTGACCCAGTTTCAACATATAGATGACACCGACAGTCGCAGGTTGGTCGAAACGCTCTCCTGTGCCACCATCGCACAAGTAAGTCTTACCGTATCTTGGGAGACCCGCCTTGTCCGTCCACTCGTTCAAGTCGTCCAAAGTGGCACCGTCGAAGATTGGCGTAGCGAACTTGCAGCCCAACTTCATACCAGCCCATCCGAGCACGGTCTCGAAGATCTGACCCAAGTTCATACGGGAAGGCACACCCAACGGGTTCAACACGATGTCCACTGGTGTTCCATCCGGCAAGAAAGGCATATCCTCCTGTCTAACGATACGAGAGACGATACCCTTGTTACCGTGACGACCGGCCATCTTGTCACCCACACGGATCTTACGTTTCTTAGCAATATAAACTTTCACCAATTGAACGATTCCTGCAGGAAGCTCATCACCGATCATGACGTTGAACTTCTTACGCTTGTTCACAGCATCCAACTCCTTGTATTTCCTGATGTAGTTCATGATCAAGTCATGAATCATATCGTTCTTATGAGCGTCGGATGTCCACTTGCTCAATTGTACAGTAGTATAATCGATCTCTTCCAAAGCCTTCTTGGAGAACTTAGCGCCCTTAGCGATCACGTCAGCGCCCAAGAAATCCTTAACACCTTGAGAAGTCTTTCCACTAGTCAGCATTTGCAGCTTCTCCACGAGGATACCCTTCAGCTCGGCAGCCTTCTCCAAGAACTCCTCCTCGATCTTAGGCAGGATAGCCTTGTCGCTCATGCGGGACTTGCGGGTCTTCATTGCCTTAGAGAACAATCTCTTGTCGACAACGACACCACGCAATGAAGGAGTAGCCTTCAAGGAAGCGTCCTTCACGTCGCCGGCCTTGTCACCGAAGATGGCGCGGAGCAACTTCTCCTCAGGAGAAGGATCCGACTCACCCTTAGGAGTGATCTTACCGATCAAGATATCGCCAGGCTCCACGAATGCGCCCACACGGATAATACCGTTCTCATCCAAGTTGCGGGTAGCGTCCTCGCTGACATTCGGGATATCGGCGGTCAACTCCTCCAATCCACGCTTCGTCTCACGAACCTCCAATTGGTATTCGTCGACGTGAACTGAAGTGAATATATCGTATTTACATACCTTTTCGTTAATAACGATGGCGTCCTCATAGTTGTAACCCTTCCAAGGCATGAAGGCAACCAAAAGGTTCTTACCGATTGCCAACTCACCGTTCTGAGTAGAGTAACCTTCCGTCATGATTTGACCCTTCTCGACGCGCTGTCCACGAGAAACGATAGGACGCAAGTCGATGGTAGTGCTCTGGTTCGTCTTCCTGAACTTAGGAATCGTGTATTCCTTGAGGGCAGAGTCGAAGTTAACGAACTCCTCATCCTCTGTTCTGTCGTAACGTACCTTGATGACGCTAGAGTCAACGAACTCCACAACGCCGGCACCTTCCGCAGCGATCTGAGTACGAGAGTCGCGCACCAACTGAGCCTCGATACCGGTACCCACGATAGGAGATTCGGTTCTCAACAAAGGAACAGCCTGGCGCATCATGTTCGAACCCATCAACGCACGGTTAGCATCGTCATGCTCGAGGAACGGAATGAGGGAAGCCGCGATAGAAGCGATCTGCGCAGGAGCGACATCCATCAAATCCAACTCTGAAGGAGGAACGACAGGGAAGTCACCCTCTTTACGGGCCTTCACCTTATCAGACAAGAAGTTACCGTTCTCATCCAACGCGGCGTTACCTTGAGCGATGATCTTACCTTCCTCTTCCTCAGCGGTCATGTATTGTACACCGTTCTCAGAGATATCAGCCTTTCCGTCCTTCACGATACGGTAAGGAGTCTCGATGAAACCGAGGTCATTGATCTTAGCGTAGACACACAAAGAGGAGATCAAACCGATGTTAGGACCCTCAGGCGTCTCGATAGGGCAAAGACGTCCGTAGTGCGTGTAGTGCACGTCACGAACCTCGAAGCCCGCACGCTCACGGGAAAGACCACCAGGACCGAGGGCGGAGAGACGACGCTTGTGAGTAATTTCGGCAAGCGGGTTCGTCTGATCCATGAATTGGGAAAGGGCGTTCGTTCCGAAGAAAGAGTTGATGACGGAAGAGATAGTCTTCGCGTTGATCAAATCGATCGGAGTGAACACCTCATTGTCGCGGACGTTCATACGCTCGCGGATTGTTCTAGCCATACGGGCCAAGCCGACGCCGAACTGGTTGTACAGTTGCTCGCCCACTGTGCGGACACGGCGGTTGCTCAAGTGGTCGATATCATCGACATCAGCCTTAGAGTTGATCAATTGGATCAAGTACTTGATGATTTCGATGATATCCTCGTTAGTGAGGACACCCACGTTCATGTCAGTCTTAAGACCCAATTTCTTATTGATTCTATAACGGCCAACCTCACCCAAGTCGTAGCGTTTCTCAGAGAAGAACAGACTTTGGATCACCTCGCGAGCGGCGTTCTCGTCCGCAGGCTCAGCGTTACGCAGTTGGCGGTAGATATAGTAAACAGCCTCCTTCTCGGAGTTGCTGGAATCCTTTTGCAAAGTATTGTAAATGATCTCGTAGTCGGAGAGGTTCTGGTCCTCCTTGTGGAGAAGGATTGTCTGGACACCCGAATCGAGAATCATTTGGAGGTGTTCTTTTTCCAGGATAGTCTCACGGTCGATAACGACCTCGTGACGTTCGATGGAAACGACCTCACCCGTATCTTCATCAACGAAATCCTCGACCCAAGCCTTGAGGACACGAGCGGCGAGTTTTCTACCCTCCACCTTCTTCAAGGCAGCCTTAGAAACCTTTATTTCCTCAGCCAAGCCGAATATTTCGAGAATATCTTTATCACTTTCATATCCGATGGCACGCAAGAGCGTGGTAACCGGTAATTTCTTCTTACGGTCGATGTAGGCGTACATGACATTGTTGATGTCCGTAGCGAACTCGATCCATGAACCCTTGAACGGAATAATACGAGCGGAATAGAGTTTCGTTCCGTTCGCATGCATGCTCTGTCCGAAGAAAACGCCCGGGGAACGATGCAACTGAGAAACGACGACGCGCTCAGCACCGTTGATGACAAAGGTTCCTTTGTCCGTCATATAAGGGATTTGCCCCAAATAGACATCTTGGATAATTGTCTCAAAATCCTCATGATCAGGATCCGTACAATACAACTTTAACTTAGCCTTCAAAGGCACGCAATAGGTAAGGCCTCGTTCGATACACTCGTCGATTGTATAACGAGAAGGATCGATATAGTAGTCCAAGAACTCCAGGACGAAATTGTTACGCGTATCCGCGATAGGGAAATTCTCAGCGAAAACCTTGTACATGCCCTCGTTTTTCCTTTGCTCAGGAGGGGTGTCCAACTGGAAGAAATCCCTAAACGACTTTAATTGCACTTCAAGAAAATCCGGATACTCGAACGGTTTCTTGACAGAGGCAAAACTAACTCTCTGTTTATTTTCAATAGAAGACATTTATCGAAGATATTAAGTGAACTCAAAAAAGAATATAGACATAAAAAGGTTTAGAACCTTTGCACAAGGTTCTAAACCAAAGTTCTGTTACCAGAACCTGTACTATTTAAGTTCAACTTCAGCTCCAGCCTCCTCGAGTTGTTTCTTAAGACCTTCAGCATCAGCTTTAGCGATACCTTCCTTAATAGCACTAGGTGCGCCATCGACCATATCCTTAGCCTCTTTCAAGCCAAGACCAGTCAATTCCTTAACTAACTTAACGATAGCCAACTTGTTAGCGCCAGCTGATTTCAAGATAACATCGAAAGAAGACTTCTCCTCAGCGGCAGCAGCACCACCAGCAGCAGGAGCAGCAACAGCAACAGCTGCAGCAGCAGGTTCGATACCATACTCGTTTTTCAAAATTTCAGCAAGTTCATTAACTTCTTTAACTGTCAAGTTAACTAATTGTTCTGCAAAAGCTTTCAAATCTGCCATTTTATTTATCTATTAAAAATGTTTATAATCTATTAACTATTAAAAATTATCTTTCGGAAAGTGTTTTCAACACGCCGTGGATAGTTGAACCTCCTGACTGAAGAGCGGAAATAACGTTCTTAGCAGGCGATTGCAACAATGTAATGATATCTCCAATGAGCTCGTTCTTGCTCTTGATGCTGACCAAAGCGTCCAATTGGTCTGCGCCGATATAGAAGCTCTCCTCAACGTAAGCAGCCTTCAAAGCTGGCTTAGCCAAAGGATTCTTTTTACTGAACTCCTTAATCAACTTCGCAGGAGCATTGCCCGTATCGCACAGGAACAATGCGGAAGGACCTTCGAGGCTAGCGAACAAAGGAGAGAAATCACCCTTACGTTCCAACGCCTTCTTAAGCAAAGTGTTTTTTACGACAAAAAGCTTAATGTCATTCTTGAAGCAAGCACGTCTCAAATCGCTGGTCAAGTCGGCGGTCAAGCCGGCAGCGTCAGCGATGTAGAAGTGAGCATATTGATTGAGATTATCAAAAATCTGTTCTATAACAGCACCTTTATCTTCCTTTTTCATGTTCCTAAATATTAAATTTCATCAACTGTTTTAGGGTCAATTTTAATACCCAGACTCATAGTACTCGAAAGGAAGATGCTCTTAATATAGACACCTTTAGAAGTAGTAGGTTTCAACTTAATCAACGTGTCGATGAAAGCCTTCGCGTTCTCCATGATCTGATCAGCGGTGAAAGACACCTTACCGATAGACGTGTGAACGATACCGCTCTTATCCACCTTGAAATCAATCTTTCCTTGTTTAACCTCTTTAACAGCCTTACCAACCTCATTGGTAACGGTACCGCTCTTAGGGTTCGGCATCAAGCCACGAGGACCCAAAACTCTACCCAACGCACCGATTTTACCCATGATGGAAGGCATCGTAATGATTACATCAACATCTGTCCAACCACCTTTAATCTTTTCGATATACTCATCAAGACCAACGTAGTCAGCGCCAGCAGCCTTTGCATCAGCCTCAGCATCCGGAGTACAGAGAGCCAAGACTCTCACGGACTTACCCGTACCTGCAGGCAATGAAACGACGCCACGAACCATTTGGTTTGCCTTTCTTGGGTCAACACCCAAGCGTACATCAATATCAACGGAAGCATCGAACTTCGTGGTAGTGATCTCCTTCACCAAAGCCGAAGCCTCCTTCAAAGAGTAAGATTTTCCTGCTTCAATCTTCTCTAAAGCTAACTTTTGGTTTTTTGTAAGTTTACCCATTTCAATTGAAGTATTAAAAATTATTTACCAGGAAAATCGCCCTTTACACTGATACCCATACTTCTTGCGGTACCTGCCACCATCTTCATGGCGGACTCAACCGTGAAGCAATTCAAATCAGCCATCTTATCCTCTGCGATCGCCTTCACCTGCTCCCAAGTGATTTCCGCAACTTTCTTACGGTTAGGCTCAGCGGATCCGCTCTTTTGCTTAGTAACTTCAAGCAATTGAACAGCTACCGGAGGAGTCTTAACGACAAAATCAAAAGACTTATCAGCGTAGTAAGTGATGACAACTGGCAAAACCTTTCCAGCCTTATCTTGGGTTCTCGCATTGAATTGCTTGCAAAAATCCATGATATTGATACCCTTGGAACCCAAAGCCGGTCCTACCGGGGGAGAAGGATTAGCCGCGCCACCTTTTATCTGCAACTTGATAAATCCAGCAACTTCTTTAGCCATTTTACTAATAATTAAAATTGATTATATGGGAAAAGGAATCACTCCTTTTCCACTTGCATAAAGCCCAGCTCTAGTGGAGTCTTTCTTCCGAAGATTTTCACCATCACCTTGAGTTTCTTACGCTCGGTGTTGACCTCTTCGATCACACCGTTGAAGCCGCTGAAAGGACCAAAGGTAACCTTCACGGTCTCGCCCTCAGCGAACGTCGTCTGCAAATCACTCTCAGGGTCCTCCATCTCATCGACGCGACCCAAAATACGATTCACTTCAGATTGTCTCAAAGGTACAGGCTCGTTAATCTTCTTGGAACCATCACCCAAAAAGCCTATTACATTAGGCATTTCGGACAAACGATGAGGAACCTCTCCGACCAGCTCAGCCTCGACCAAGACATAGCCAGGAAGGTAACTACGTTCTTTAGAGATCTTCTTGCCATTTCTAACTTGATAAACACGCTCTGTAGGAATCAAAACCTGTGAGACATACTTACCAAGGTCCGTATTCTTGATTTCGCTCTCAATATACTCACGAACCTTGCTTTCCTTTCCACTAATGGCACGCAAAACATACCATTTCTTTCCTGATTCAGACATGCTTTACCCTTTTAATTACGACAAAAGATTGTAAACTCTACTCATGATTTCCTCGAAAGTCTTATCCACGGCGAAAATGACCAGCGCAATAAGTAGGGAAGCAATAAGAACAACTACTGCATGACTGACCAACTCGCTCCTTTTCGTCCAAGAAACTTTATAGACAAGCTCGTTGTATGATTCTTTGATATAATTTATTACAGCATCCATCTCTTTACTGTTTTTGCACGGAAGGAGAGGCTCGAACTCCCGACACCTGGTTTTGGAGACCAGTGCTCTACCAACTGAGCTACTCCCGTGTTTGACCCCCTCCCGTCGGAGAGGGGGCCTGATTTATAAAGATTATTAGTCGATAATCTTAGTGATTTGACCTGAACCAACGGTTCTACCACCCTCACGGATAGCGAAACGAAGACCCTCGCTACATGCAACTGGGCAGATCAACTTAACAGTGATCTCCAAGTTGTCACCTGGCATAACCATCTCAGTTCCCTCTGGCAAAGAAATCTCACCAGTCACATCCAAAGTACGGATGTAGAATTGTGGACGGTAGTGGTTGTGGAATGGAGTGTGACGTCCACCCTCTTCCTTCTTCAAGATATATACAGAAGCCTTGAACTCAGTGTGAGGAGTAACCTCGCCTGGCTTACAAAGCACCATACCACGCTTGATTTGATCCTTGTCGATACCACGAAGCAACAAACCTACGTTATCACCAGCTTGTCCTTGATCCAACAACTTACGGAACATCTCGACACCTGTTACAGTTGATTTCAACTTCTCAGCGCCCAAACCGATGATCTCAACCTCGTCACCAACCTTGATGATACCAGTCTCAACACGACCCGTAGCAACAGTACCACGACCAGTGATTGAGAACACGTCCTCAACTGGCATCAAGAATGGCTTATCGATGTCACGCTTAGGAAGCTCGATCCAAGTATCAACAGCGTCCATCAATTCCATTACCTTGTCTACCCACTGAGCCTCGCCGTTCAATGCACCAAGTGCAGAACCACGAACGAATGGAGTATTGTCAGCATCGAACTCATAGAAGCCCAACAATTCGCGCATTTCCATCTCAACCAAATCCAACATCTCTGGATCGTCAACCATATCACACTTGTTCATGAAAACGACCAAGCGAGGCACGTTCACCTGACGAGCCAAAAGGATGTGCTCGCGAGTCTGTGGCATAGGACCATCAGTAGCGGCAACCACGATGATAGCACCATCCATCTGAGCGGCACCAGTCACCATGTTCTTCACATAGTCGGCGTGACCTGGACAGTCAACGTGTGCATAGTGGCGGTTAGCAGTCTCATACTCGATGTGAGCAGTGTTGATGGTGATACCACGTTCCTTCTCCTCAGGAGCGTTATCGATCTGATCGAATGATTTAATCTCTTCCTTACCGAATCCCTTGTCGTGAAGAACTTTAGAGATAGCAGCAGTCAAAGTAGTCTTACCGTGGTCTACGTGACCAATAGTACCGATATTTACGTGCGGTTTGGAACGGTCGAATTGTTCTTTTGCCATAATTATAATTATTTAATTTATTAATGTAAAATCCAAGTATAAGATTTGAGCCGATGACGGGAGTTGAACCCGTGACCTCTTCCTTACCAAGGAAGTGCTCTACCACTGAGCTACATAGGCAACACGAGCGGAAGACGGGATTCGAACCCGCGACCCTCAGCTTGGAAGGCTGATGCTCTACCAACTGAGCTACTTCCGCATTGGTTGTGGGTAGTGATGGATTCGAACCACCGAAGGCAAGAGCCAGCAGATTTACAGTCTGCCCCATTTGGCCACTCTGGTAACTACCCGATTGTTTAAGAAAACTGGCCACGCCTTATAATATTATAAAGGCAGTTTTCCTTGAGCCTCTTGTCGGATTCGAACCAACGACCCCGAGATTACAAATCACGTGCTCTGGCCAACTGAGCTAAAGAGGCATTCCCAAAACAAGCCGTCCGAGGGTCTCTCGAAACGGCTTGCAAATGTAGACATTATTTTTATCTCCGCAAAATTTTCGCGCTATTTTTTTGCGTCATTCTGCTTTTCCTTAGTTTTCAATACCGAACGTATCATCGCATCCATTGAATTGTCGAACGCCTCCTCGAAGGAGTTCGCGGTCTTGGAGACCACCAATTCGTTCCCCGGCAACAAAACTTTCAACATCACTTTCTTGTTTTCAGTCGTCTCAGGTTTAACCAACTCTAGCGTCACATCCGCGGACGTTATCCTGTCGGAATACTGCTCCAACTTCACAATCCTCTTCTGGATGAACTCTTCCAACTTCACTGTAGCGTCAAAATGAATCGCTTTCACATTCACTTCCATGGTCATTTCCTCCTTAATTTAAAGCTCTCGGATGAGCCTGTTTGTAATTCTTTTGTAACTGTTCGAAAGTTGTATGCGTGTATACCTCCGTCGCTGCCAGATTCGCATGCCCCAACAACTCTTTCACCGCCTCCAAGTCCGCCCCGTTGTTCAACATCGCCGTGGCGAAAGTGTGCCTGAGCACGTGCGGACTCCTTTTCGAAAGGGTGCTGATTGCCGTAATGCACTGGTGGACAACCCTGTAGACCAACATCGGATAGAGCGGCTCCCCATTGGGACGCACGAAGAAGTAACCCGACCGGTCGGGCACCGCCTCGTCCCTTACGGACAGATACGCCAGCATCGAGTTCTTCAACGACTCCCCAAACGGCACGTAGCGCTGTTTGTTCCTCTTTCCATTGACCAGTACGGTCTGCGACCGAAGGTCCACGTCCGTGTCCTTCAACGCTATCAGCTCGGAAAGACGGATACCTAACGTATAAAAGGTCTCCATGATCAACTCATCACGAACCGCCTCGTACCCCTCGCCGTATATGTCGGCACGACCGGAGAACAACTCCGTCATCTCCTCTTCCCGAAGGAATTTCGGCAATCGCTTCTGCCGCTTGGGCGAGACCACTTGGCTCATGGGGTTCTTCCTCACCTCCCCCATCCTGCATAGATAGGAGAAGAACGACTTCAACGCCGACAGTTTCCTGTTCACCGACGATGCGGAGACCCCCGCCTCCATCATGGATACTATCCACTCTCTGACCAAACTTGAATCTACCTTGTCCGGGACGAACTCCTCCGCCCCGCTCCGCTCCAAAACGAACTTCTCGAATTGCGATAGGTCAGCCTGATAAGAAACAAAAGTATGAGAAGAATAGCCCTTCTCATACTTTATATATTGCAGAAATCTATCAATCAACATACGAAGAAGGTATTGCTTACAAGCTTCGTACGAATATACAAAACTATTTTGACATACACAACACCTGTGCGTATTTTTTTAGCCGAATCCCGAAATTCGAGCCCCGTTAAAGCGTGCTCTTATTCCTCTGTGCGTCTCAGCTGCTGCACATAAATAGCGTGCATCATCTGCTGACGTTTTACTACTGACGGCTTCTCAAATTGTTGTCTCTTGCGCAACTCCTTGATGACACCAGTTTTTTCAAACTTTCTCTTAAACTTCTTCAAGGCTTTCTCGATGTTCTCGCCTTCTTTTACTGGAACTACAATCATAATTTATTTTAATGTTTTATATTAGTCTTCAAAAAGCGACCGCAAAAATAGAGATTCTTTTTTTATTCCACAAACGTTTTAGCAAAACTTTTTTCTCCTATTTTTGTTTTCTTCCCCTCTTTTTCTTATCTTTACGTTTCTAATCTTAAATATAATACGTGTATGGACATACTGATCAACCGCTTTATGAAATACGTCACGATGGAAACCACATCCGACGAATCCTGTACCAACTGCCCGAGCACACAAGGGCAACTAACCTTGGCAAATTACCTGGTCGACGAACTGAACAAACTCGGAGCCAAGGATGTCTCCCTGGACGAGAACGGATATGTCATGGCCACTATCCCCTCCAACATCAACAAGCCTGCACCCGTCATCGGATTCATCGCCCATATGGACACGAGCCCGGAGGCATCAGGCAAGGATGTGAAGCCTAAAATCGTCCGCTTCAGCGGTGCGGATGTCATCATCAACACGGAAAAGAATATCTCCCTCTCCATGGCCGATTTCCCCGAAATGGAGGCTTTCCTCGGCCAGGACGTCATCGTGAGCGACGGAACAACCTTGCTCGGCGCGGACGACAAGGCGGGCATCGCGGAGATCATGACCATGGTCGAGCTGATGCAGTCCGACCCTACCATCCAGCACGGAGAGATTAAAATAGCCTTCACGCCTGACGAGGAGATCGGCAGGGGCGCGGACCGGTTCGACGTCCAGAAGTTCGGCGCGCAATGGGCCTACACGGTCGACGGCGGCGCCATCGGAGAGATCCAATACGAGAACTTCAATGCGGCGGTGGCGGAGATCCATATCACGGGCAAGAACGTGCACCCGGGCGAGGCAAAGGATAAGATGATCAACGCCGCCAGAATAGCGGCCGCCATCCAGAGCTCCCTCCCCTTCTCGGAAGTGCCGGAAAGGACTTCGGGCTATGAGGGATTCTTCCACACGCTGGAGGTGCGCTGCACCCCGGAAAGCGGTTACCTGAAAATGCTGATACGCGACCACGACAAGGCTCGCTTCGAATACAAGAAGGATTTGCTGAGGAAGAACTGCGAACTCATCAACATCCAGCACGGAGGCGGTGGCATCGACCTCCATATCAAGGACCAATACTACAACATGAAGGAGAAACTCCTTCCTTACATGAACATCGTGGACATCGCCAAGGAGGCTATGCTGAAGTGCAACGTCATCCCTAAACCGACTCCTATCAGGGGCGGCACCGACGGCGCGACGCTCTCCTTCAAAGGCCTTCCTTGCCCGAACATCTTCACGGGCGGCATGAACTTCCACAGCAGATACGAATACATTCCTATCCGCTCCATGGTCTCCGCAGTGAACGTACTGACGGAAATTTGCAAAATCACAGCTAGATAATACTACTAATACTTTTATAAATTAACTTTAAAACATTTTAATCAATGGAAAAAAATTCAGTCGAACAATTTCTGATGTTCACACCCGATTTCTTTGAGCCAAACCGCACAGGAGAAATCATTGAGAAGCTGAAATCCTTGCCTGACGACCAATCTATTAGAGCGATGTCATTGATAGGTGAATTCAAGAAACCAACCACCACTCTTCTCTTTGCCGCTTTATTGGGCGGAGTCGGAGCAGACCGCTTCTACCTGGGCAAAATAGGCACTGGAGTCTTAAAACTCATTTTGGCAATCATCAGCATAGTCTTTTTTATATTTATTATCCCTGGTCTTATTTTTGGAGTATGGTGGATAGTGGACATAGCACTCTCCAAAAAGAATGCCCAAAAATATAATACACAAAAATTCTTTTCCGTATTCAATGACACCATAGGAAACGAAAAGGCTAATAGCATCCCAACTAGTGAGGATTTGAACCAAATTCCTAAAATCGAGGAATAAAAACAGTATTAATCCACAATATTCAGTCTATGGATTGGAGCGACACTCCATTCCATAGACTATTTCTTTTTAAAGAAACTACCACAAAAAATCTCCCTCATAAAACAAAAGGTGAAGTGCGTTTTCGTTTTAACAACATGCATGATTGATTATTATTATAAATCACTTATCTTTGTTGCGCAAAACAACAATACACAATGAAGAATATTATTCAACTATCAGGCATCTGCACCATCCTCATCCTGCTACTCACGGGCTGCAATGCAAAGGTTTCGACCCAAATCACAAAGAGTTATCCAGCCACAAGCTTAGACCAGAACATCTCCGTGCTTCAACGAGAAGACACACCTCCTGAGAACTCCGAATACATCGGCATGGTGGAGGTGGGCGACAACGGGCTCACCGGCAATTCAAAATGCACCTATGAGGCAGTGGTGGAATTAGCGAAGGAAGAGGCGAGGAAAGCGGGCGGTAACGCCATAAGAATCACCAAACACAAAACGCCCGACCTGATCAGCACTTGCCACCAAATAACGGCAGACATCTTACGCATAGAGAATGTCGATTCCCACCTGTACGGAATGGCACCGAAGCAAAAAACAGACACGAACTTCGCCGTCCTCAATATTTTCAGGGACGACGCGAAACTTATCGCGGACTACGACCTATACATCGGGAAATCACTTCTCTGCCACGTGTCCAATAAATTCAAGAAGACTGTTCTGGTAAAAGCGGATGAGCCGACCATCCTATGGGCAGAGACCGAAAAGAAGGAAGAGCTAGAGGTAGACCTCAAGCCTGGGCACGTCTACCACTTACGATGCGATGTGGGACCAGGAATCGCAGTAGGTCGTCCACTCTTGTTCATCACGGAGAGTAACGCCCTCTCGGCGCAGTTCGAGGCACTCGAGCCGAAGAAGGCCGAAGCGCAGGATACGATCATCCTCGAAAAAGGAGGAACCGCAATACGCTACACAGCCGCATCCGCAGCAAGCACAGGCGATTCGCAGCAAGTCGGGAACATGGTAGCCGGAGAGAGGCTAGCCACCTACGAAGAGACGAAGAGAAAAAGATTCATCGTATCTCTTGACGGAGGATATAGCCGTCGTTTAGCGAAAATCAGCGAAGAGACACCAACAATGCTGATGGATCACATGAAAAGCATCAAGAATGGATTCAACCTGGGAGGTGACCTAACCTTCCTCTTCAATAAATTCATAGGTGCTGGAGCGAAATTCTCAATGTTCCATACATATGACGAAAAAACAATCCCCATGTCATATGGACACCCCGACCATAACATAAAAGACAAGTACATCATTCCAATCATTGGTCCGATGTTCTCCCTGAGACAACCCATCAACGAAAAGAATCACCTCTTGTCCAACTATTCGATAGGCTATATGGGCTATACAAACGAAGGTGAATTCGATGGGCAATGGTACCGTTTGAAGGGGAAAACCGTGTATGCATCGATCGACCTCGGATATGACCATTGGTTCTCCTCCGGCATGGGCATAGGCTTTAAATTATCATTGGTGGGGGGCACATTGTCCGAATACACCCAGGAAGATAGAATAACAAAACAGAAAATCAAACTTGACAAGGACCATTATGAAGGATTAGGGAGAATCGATTTTTCCGTCGGCCTCCGATTCGGGAAATAATACGTGGAGAATTAAGAATTTCCTGGAGAACAGTGACGCCCCCTCACCCGTTGATTGTGGAGACGATGTGTACATCATCTCCACGGCAGGTGACGTCCAAAAATGAATAATCATTTTACATAAATCTTTATTATCTTTGCCCAAAATAGAGGTTTTATGGAACAGAAAAAGGAGAATTGGGGATCACGGGTCGGACTCATCCTAGCGATGGCGGGAAGCGCCGTAGGCATCGGCAACTTCCTGCGATTTCCTATCCAAGCCATCCAAAACGGAGGTGGCGCCTTCATCATCCCCTATATCGTGTCGTTCGTCCTCCTAGGACTGCCCTTGGTCATGGTGGAATGGTCGACCGGCAAGTTCGGCGGCCTGCACGGGCACCACTCGCCCCCGATGATCATGCAACGGCTGGACCACCACAAGATATGGCGGTACACGGGCTCCTTGGGTCTCTTCTCCAGCCTCATCATCTCCTCCTACTACTGCTACATAGAGAGCTGGATCCTCTCCTATGCGATACACTCCGTGATCGGTTCGTTCAACGGCATGACGGAGACGGAGATATCCGCCTTCTTCGACACCTACCTAAACCTCAAGGAGTCCACGTTCGGAATCCCTTACGACACCCTACTCTGCTTCATCTTCTGCCTATGGCTGAACATCTTCATCATCAGCAAGGGAATCAACAAGGGAATCGAGCGGGTCGCCAAGATATGCATGCCGATGCTGTTGTTCTTCGGTCTGTTCCTCGTCGTCAAGGCATACTCCCTCAAGGCGGGCGACAATGGCGCCATCTGTGACGGAACGACCGCCATTGACTTCCTTTGGACACCCAACTTCGACGCATTGTCCAACCCTAAGATATGGTTAGCGGCGGCGGGACAGGTCTTCTTCACGCTCTCCCTCGGTATGGGAGCCATACAGACCTACGCCTCCTACCTGAAGCGGGACGAGGACATCGCCCTCAGCTCCATGACCTCCGCCTTCACCAACGAATTCACGGAGATCATCCTCGGTAGCGCCATCATCATACCGATCGCGGTCGGCTACCTCGGTATCGACAAGGTGGTCGAGCTGGCGCAGACGGGAGGATTCGGACTGGGCTTCCGCACCATGCCTTATCTTTTTGGGCAATGGGGGAATATCCTGTCGGCCATCGCGGGGCTAGCCTTCTTCGGACTGCTCTTCTTCGCCGCCATCACCTCCTCGCTCTCCACCACGCAACCCTTCGTGGCCTTCCTCTCCAACAGCTATAACTGGTCGCAGAAAAGCACCTCCTACACCCTTGGCGCGATCATCCTCATCATCGCCCTTCCGTGCATCTTCTTCTTCGAGAAAGGGGTGTTCGACCAATACGATTTCTGGGGAGGCACCGTAGCCCTCTTCCTCTTCGCCACCATAGAAGCCATCGCGTTCTCTTGGGTGATGGGCATCGAAAAGGGGTGGAAGTTGATCAACTACCATGCGGACATGCAGATACCGAAGTTCTTCAAATATGTGCTGAAGTATGTCACGCCGACCATGCTGATCACCATCTTCCTCGCCGCCCTCTTCAAGCCGAAGAACGACGATTGGTCACTGATCAGCCTGAAGGGATGGCCATTGGACGACTCCGCCATCATAGCGGAGCTTACCCACCAAGGCATATCGGCCGACGACCCTAACATCGCCTACATCGACGGAGCCAGAATCGGCATGGCCATACTTCTGGTGCTCGTCTGCGTACTAATCTGGCATGCTTCCTACACCAGGGAACAACGCATCCTCAAAGAGAGAAGGGAGGGTAAATCATGAAAACATCCGTTCTATTCATGCTCATCGTGCAGGGCACCGTAACCGTCATACTCGGCATCCTCTTCCATAAGGTGTTGACGATTGGGAAGAAGGAGAAGAAGGAAAAAGAGGAGCGAGAGAATTAAGAATTAAGAAACGTTAGTTCGACGTGGTCAATTAAGAGTTATAGGGATAATGTGACTCATCCCAATAATCCAGATGTTATAACTACCATAGCATTCTATGATAAAAGGACGCACAAGATTAAGTCTTCCATAGACCTAGCTTACAATAAATCAAGAGAATACATACCATATTCGACTGAAATTGTCAAGGGTAGGGAAAAAATCTTTGGAACCCACTATCATAAGTGGCCTGCAGGAGAAAAAGGGAAATCTGGTCGTACGCGTCATGATACCGGAAACTCATACGCACCGACTGAAAAAGAAATGCGTTATATAAAATTTGTCGCTCTTCCGTCGATTGCACTCCCTGCACAACATCTGGCAATTCTCGGCAATGTGTTGAAGGGAATTTAACGATACGTTTATTTATGCTAATTGTAACCGATTTGTAACACCTACTTTTTCCCGATTATGGTCACTTCATCTTAATTTTGTATCATCATGCAATAAATGGAATCATGACTATAGGAATCGTTATAAAGCTTTTGGGATCTCTTGCTTTGCTTATCTATGGGATGAAGATAATGAGCGAAGCGTTGCAAAAGATGGCTGGACCAGGGTTGCGCCATATATTAGCAAGAATGACATCCAACCGTATTTCAGGTATGCTCACTGGTATGTTTGTGACGTGTGCCGTACAATCCTCTTCGGCAACCACTGTTATGACTGTTTCGTTTGTCTCTGCGGGTCTTCTGACGCTGACACAGGCCATCAGCATCATTATGGGAGCTAATATTGGTACTACGCTTACCGCTTGGATCATGTCGTTAGGATACAATGTGGATCTGTCGAATGTTGTCTTCCCCGCTTTTATGTTGGGTATGCTGCTTATCTACAAAAAGAAACATCGTGAGGTTGGTGATTTTTTATTCGGAATAGCATTTCTATTCTGGTCGTTGGTGATGCTTAGCTCCACAGGGAAAAGTATGGACCTGGAACATAACGAAAGTGTTGTGAAGTTCTTTTCGTCATTTGATACAAATAGTCATTTCTCCATCCTCATTTTTTTATTTGCTGGTACCCTGATAACTTGTATTGTGCAATCATCGGCTGCTGTGATGGCCATCACCATCTTGCTCTGCTCTACAGGAGTCCTACCCATCCATCTTGGTATAGCACTGGTAATGGGCGAGAATATTGGCACCACGGCGACAGCTAATCTTGCTGCTATGGGAGCGGGCATTTCTGCGAGAAGAGCAGCCTTAGCTCACTTACTGTTCAATGTGTTTGGCGTTTTGTGGGTTTTGTGTGTGTTCTACCCATTCGTCAATATGGTCTGCTGGCTGGTCAACTATGATCCTGAAGCATCTGGACAGGTAGCGCGACTTCCCGTTGTACTGGCCATGTTCCATACCTGCTTCAACCTAATCAACACATCCATCCTATTGCCTTTCGTATCTCAGATAGAACGAATTGTCTGTCGTCTTTTGCCTGAGACAAGCGAGAAGGAGCGACAACCTATCACGCTGCATTTCATCAACGGAGGACTCATGACAACTCCAGAAATATCTGTACTTCAAGCGCAAAAAGAGGTGATACACTTTGCCGAACGTATGCAACGTATGTTTGGCATGGTGAGGAGTTTGCTCGATGAAAAGGACAAAAAAGAGATTGAACGTCAACACGAGCGAATCTGCAAATACGAAGAAATAGCCGATCGCATGGAAATAGAAATCGCCTCCTATTTGGAGAAGGTGAGCAATGAACGATTGTCTGACGATACAAAGGGGAAAATACGTTCCATGCTACGTATGATAGGAGAATTGGAATCTATCGGTGACTCATGTCGGAAGATTTCACAAACCATTCATCAACGAAATGAACTTGACGAAGATTTCTCTCTACAACAGTACGAATATATGCACGAAATGATGCACCTTGTAAACGAAGCCATTACACAGATGATGGTTGTCATGAACGGAAGACGAGAAAATGTAACCATTGAACCTTCGTTAGAGATTGAAAACGACATCAATGCGTTGCGAGATAAAATAAAAAATGAAAACATCACCAATGTGAATACAAAGAGAGACTCTTACATCGTCACAACACTCTGTATCGACATTATCGCCAGTTGCGAGAAAATAGGTGATTTTATTATAAACATACTAGAAGCACGAATAGGAAGACGTCATATCTTCTTTCGTGGATTACACATGGATTGCGACAAGAAGGAGGTTTATATTGATGGGGAACCTATTAATCTCACTCTCACAGAGTTCAATTTGCTTTACGAACTTCTATCTTGCAGAGGTTCCATCTGCTCCCGTCAGCAACTTATGGAGAAAGTTTGGACGGGTGTGGTGGTTACCGGACGTACTGTCGATGTGAACATCACCCGACTTCGTAAAAAACTGGGGTCCTATGCGCATTGCATCGCCAACAAACAAAGTCTTGGATATTATTTCGATGATAAATTCGGACAGGTAAAGAGATGATTTATTTACCCCCCTTGCGTCGATTGCACTCCCTGCACAACATCTGGCAATTCTCGGCAATGGTGCGGCCGCCCTCTTTCCATGGGGTGATGTGGTCGGCTTCCATTTGCTCTATCTCGAAGTGCTTGCCACAGATTTTGCAGATACCTTGCTGACGCTCATAGACCTCTCGTTTCGTGTTGTCATCGAACGCACGGATGCCTAGGTGGTGCTCGTCGCCGTCAATGACGTAGGCGTAAATGCCTGATTTCTTTTGCACATCGCTGTCCATCATCAGTTTCGTTACCTTCTCTTCCAACGCAGTAGCGTCCAACGACTGCTCCTTGAATTTTTCGTACAGTATTCCCCAATCCACGCCCTTCATCTCTTTGCGGTATTTGGGGAAGAGGGCCTTCACCCAGTTGATGACACTGCTGAAGTGATTCCAGAGTGCGACTGCGTTAGGGTCGTGCTGGTGGTTGCCCATATAGACCTCGATGTTTCCCTTTGATATCCAACGGATAGCGGTTTCGAGGTAGTCCTGTCGGATGGGTGAACCGCTCACGTACTTACTCGCCAACCCGTAAGCAGCACAATTGCTTTTGCTGAAATAACGCTTTGCATCACTCACCCAACTGCCAGCATAGACCGCATTGCGAAGCTCCTGCTCGGTCAGTTTCTCACCTGCGATGTTGATGGTCTCGAACCATTTCAGTTTCTCACTGTCGGTGCCACTACAGATATACACTTGCAATTCGTAATTAAGAATCTGCTCCTTTTCGTCTTCCTGCAGGTTGTGGAAGTATTTGAAGAGATAGGCGAAGTCTCCGTGTACATATTGGCAGATGGAAATGGTACGTTGTTGTCCGTCGATGATCTCGAACGTGCCATCATCGCGTGTCGCCCAGTACATCACATTGAGGGGGAAGCCCTGCGTGAGGGTGTCGATAACTGCGCTGCGTTGTTTATCGCCATAGACAAACTCTCGCTGGTAGGGTGGACGCACATCTAACTTGCCACCATACGCCTTTACTCCCTGCTCCGCATTGTCTGCATAACCCGCTGTTAGGTCGCGGACTGTTATTTTATGCAATTTGATTTCCATATAGCTTGGGTTTTATATCGTAATTGAAATAATATTTTAGTTCAACTCTATTAAATGCTATTCTGTATCTCCAGCACTGCGTTAAGCCTTTCCCTGAGATATTCCGCCACGAGTGTTATCATATCGTCGGGCGACCCACTTCGTGCGAAACTATCAAACGCCTCGTAGTAGCGGCGACGGTCGGCGAACTTTATATTCACGGGGGGATAGCCAGCTCGGATGAGTTGAAGGTTCATGAGCAAACGTCCAGTCCTTCCGTTGCCATCAATGAAAGGGTGTATGCTTTCGAACCGCAGATGGAAAAGCGACACTTGCTCTGCGATATGCAACTTACCATATTTTTCACCCATGTCGGTGATTAATTCTTCCATTTTGGGTTGAATCAAGTAGGGTTGTACGGGTTCGGTCAGAGCGCCAGCTATACGGACGGGCACTCTTCTGTATCGCCCCGCATCCTCGTGTCGGTGGGCAAGCACCAGCGAATGGATGCAATGTATATCGTACTCTGACAGAGGATGTTTTTGCTTCGCCAATTCTTCCATCGCCTCGAAAGCCTCCTTGTAACCCACAGCCTCAAGATGGTCTTTCAAAGGTTTTCGGTCGATGGTCATTCCCTGCAGCACCATGGCTGTCTCTTGCAAGGTAAGGGTGTTTCCCTCAATAGCATTACTGTTGTAGGTATGTTCCACCACGAAGACCTCTTTGAGTGCTTCCACTTCCGCAGGGGAGAGAGGGCGACTATTTGCCAATTTTTTTTGCAATGCGTCCACCTCCACCAGTAGGGGTGTGTACACTCTTTTGTCTGCCCGTTTGCTATAAGAACGTGCGTCCACAGGTTGTGTGGCATTAGCAGGAATGTAATAGAGATTTCCCTTGCGGATTACGCCCGGGATTCTGCCATCGGAGCATAATACCCTTATGCGGCGGGAGGATAGCCCCCACCTTTCAGCCGCTTCTGTGATTTTCATATAACCTTCCATATTATTCCGATTTATGATATAAAACCACTACAAATGTATTATATTATTCCGATTTTCACCAAAATCACCGTTATATTATTCCGATTATGTGATTTTTCGGAATAATATCATTCCTTTCCATACCCCTCCTGTTTCTCTGCCGCCATCAGTGTCGTCTCTTCGGGTTGTGGGTATGTGGAGGCGGAGGATTGACGACGGCGGATGAGGATACGTTCATAAATTCGTTTCCCATTGACGTACGGAGCGCCCTTGGGCATATCCATGGTGCTTGTACCTAATATCTCAAATTGGTTAGGATTATATTTATCTAAAAAGGTGATAGGAACACCCATCACATCACTATAATCCATTGGGATGTCAGCTACCTTATTTACGCTAATAGCCTGATAATTGTCATATATTGGATATTCCTCAGGATTGAACTTTTGGTAAAGTATCAATTCCTCGTGACGCTTTGCAATATCTAAATTGGTGAACCAACAGATATTCCCCATACTCCTCCATTTTTGTCCTGTATCATCAATCCAAAAACGAGTAGCACGAGGTTCATAATAATCAGGGACTCTGAATTTTGCAAAAGACAAAGAACTACCCAACCATATTTGATTGTTCTTTATTAGAGGAAATATTTCCTTGTAATGAATCGCATTCTGATTTCCAATAATTACAAATTTTTTATCGTACTTTATTAGTTGTGCCACGTACTCTCTAAACAGCGAAAAAGGAGGGTTGGTCACTACAATATCCGCTTGCTTTAATAGTTCAATGCATTCTTGCGAGCGGAAATCACCATCACCCTTAAGGTAGTTGATGCCTATTTCTTCAGGGTCGGGTACACGATTGCCGTTATGGTCACCCGTATATTCAAGCCAAATGGCACGCTCTGAGTTGTTTTGACTAAACAAATCACGCTCTTGACTTTTATAGCAAGTGGTGATAAGTTTTTTCAAGCCTAATTGCTCGAAATTGTAGCTGAAATAGTGAAAGAAATTGCTGATGCGAGGGTCATCACAGTTACAGAGCACCACTTTATCTTTGAAGTGTTGTTTGTAGTGCTTCAATTCGTTTTCAATATCAGAGAGTTCTGTGTAGAATTCATCCTCTTTTGCCTTGTTGGCGGCATTCAAGCTTTTATTTCCTGCCATGCTGATTGATAGTTAGCGCATCACTATCAATCTCGCTATCGGGCAAAAGAAAGGTGTGAGCCTTTCCATCTTGTCCACGGAGAGCCTGCAAGAACTCCGTTGCACCATTAGATTAGCCCACACCTTAACGGCATGAGCATCAACTCTATATGGTGCAACGGAAAGTGCGTAACTCTCCGTGGATTAGCGTTTATCCGATAATTCTAAATCATCAGTTTGCAGGCTTTTGATTTGGACAAGAATAATAGCTAATGCTGTATGTTAATATTTAAAATTTCCTACTGTCTGTTTCGTAAAAAAATTTTTATTAAACGTTCAAAGATATAAAAAAATGGAGAATGGAGAGGTAGGTGGAAGAAAAATGTGTTGCCCCTACGGGGCATTTCGGCATCATCACGTGCGAATGTGGCAAATACCAATAAATGCACCACATGTCCACCCTGTAAGGGCCTTTCATTCCCTAGCCCAGGGCAACAACCTGGGTCATGCACGAACAAACAACATACATACACGAAGAGACGATGTACACATCGTCTCTACAATCAACGGGCGTGAAATCGAACGCCCAATTCTTAATTCAAAATTGACTACGTCGAACTAACGTTTCAAAATTCAAAATTATCTCTACTCTGCCGCCGACAACGCATCATACGACTCCACCATCGTCGCACCGCCCAGCGTATACCTAAAGCCAAGCGAAATCACATTACTGCGGAATTTACCATGGAAAGCCCGCTCGTCCGCATTCACCAAATCGAAGGCGTAACGGTAGGAGAGCAACAGCTTCCAGTTCTCATTGATGTTATATCCAAACTCTGTGCCGAGCGACATGCCGAAGCATTGGTTCATCTCCTTGTTATCCAACTCATACCTGCGATGCTCCTCGCCATTATAGAACATGGTAGGCGTTTTCTGGCTAAGGAAGAAATCCCCCTGTATGCCGTAGGTGAAACCCAACCAAAAGTCCGAGATAGGGAAACGATACGTCAGCAAGACAGGCACAGAGAAGTAGCGGAAGCGGCATGTGCTTGGAGCCTCACCCTCCCACTCGTCGGTAGGTTCGAGCCTGTAGCACTTGGTGACGTGCGCCGCCCCGAAGCCCAAGTACCAATTGGGGGCGAACGAATAGGAGGCCCTGAACTCAGGGAGGAAAGAAATAGCGTTCTTCATGAGGAAATTAGGCTCGTCCGCCCTGTTGGAGCGGGAGATGGACGCCCCCAAATCAACACCGAATTCCCACTGGGCGCTCGCCAACAAAGGGGCGAGGGAGAGCAATATCAGACTAAATATACGTTTCATACATCAACTTTTCCACAAAGATAAACAAATCTACCAATGTAACGGAATTCATTTCCGCTTATTATCCTTCGTCGGATTATATATAGACCAAGAACCGCCCTCCTTCGTGACGGAGAGCTTATATTCGGCGCCCTCCAGGATCGGGCAGTTATACCCCTCATGTCCAACCGGCACACCGAAAAGGACCGGGTAGTCATACCCTGCCACCGCATCACGGATCACCTTTTCCGCGGAGACCAGCGTCGGATCCTCAGGGATGTCGGAGAAACAGCCGACCACCAGTCCGGCCAAATCTTTGAGCACCCCTCCCAGGCGCAGGTTATTCATCATACGGTCGATATGGTAGAGCCGTTCGCTCAGGTCCTCGATGAAGAGGATCTTTCCCCGCATATCCACGTCATAAGGCGTGCCGCGCAAGGCGTAGAGCAAGGAGAGGTTACCACCGAACACAGGGGCATGGACCTCCCCCAACCTATTCAGCGGAGAAGCCTCAACGGCGCACTCCACACGTTTGCCCTTCAGCAGGTCACGGAGGGCAGTGGCGGATTTGCTATTGGAGGAGATGGCCTTTGCCATCACTCCGTGAACCGAAGCATAGCCATGCTGATGGAAAGAGGCGTGCAGGGCGGTCACGTCGCTAAAACCGATCAGCCACTTCGGCGACTGGGCGAACTTCGTGAAGTCCAGCCGGTCCACGATGCGCATGCAACCATATCCGCCACGTGCGCAAAGGATAGCCGAAACGGCGGGGTCGTCCATCGCCAGCTGCAAGTCCAGCAAACGATCCTCGTCCGATGCGGAAAAGCGTCCGCAATTACCCTTCGCCGTGAAACCCACCTGGGCCACGAAGCCCCACTTATGCAGGCGGGCACACGCCCCGTCTATCAACGCAGGATCCACCGCACCCGCAGGCGCTACGATGGCGATCTTATCGCCCTTCTTCAAATATCTCGGTTGTATGACCATAATACGCACTCTTTTATATCCTTACAAAGTTAATCGGAAAAAGAGAAAGTGGCAATGGATTTCACGAATTAAGAGGGAAAAATATGTTAAGGGAGATATGGTGCGGGGAGAAAAGAAAGGCCGCGACGACACCAGTTCGTGTGCCGTCGCGGTCCCTATCATAGGTTGTTAAATAGTGTCTCAGTCTACAACGAATTTGGCCTTCTGCCCGTTGATCTCTATGACATAGATAGTTTGGCGTGGAAGCGATATTTGCGTCACGTCCTTGGCGACGCCTTTCTCAACGAGGTTGCCACGTACGTCGTAGATGCGGTAAGGAGAGGCGACGGATGCCTGGATAAAGAGGGAACCGTCGGATGTCCAGATACGTAAATCATCATTTCCGTTCGATACGACGCCCGTACTCTGGATGTAAAGACTCGTCACGGTAATGTCCTCGGCCGGCATTGTCTCTGGCAATCCTACCCATCTGTTAAACGTAAAGCCCTTCTTCGATGGTCCGGCTATCGGTGTGATCGTATCACCGAAGGCGATCGTGTCTTGTTGATAAACAACGTCATCCACCTTGTAGGTGAGGACATAATCATTCACGGTGAAGAAAGCGTTAAAGGTGAGGTCATAAGTCGGCATAGTTGTTGGCGTGCCCTTCTTTCCTATCCATCCTTTAAATGTATGACCAGTCTTCTTTGGTGCTGGAATGCCTTCATGCGTGATACGGGTGCCACTGGCTAATGTATCTCTCATATACAATTCACCATCTACCATGTAGTTGATGACAAACTCATCCTTTTGCCACAAAGCGGTGCACGTGTATGGAGTGTTGAAGAAATCCTCCCGATTGATCGTCAAAGTGGAGAGCGTGTCAAGTCTCATATCCTCTTGGGAGACTTCCCATCCCATGAAGAGATAATTCTCCTTTACTGGATCGCTAACCGTAAGCGGACAATCCTGGAACTCAAATTCTTCCGCACCTTTTTTGCCTTCCTCCCATGCACCGCCATCCAGATTGTAGACGATGTTTGATTTGTAGTAGGTGAACAGACCTGCGTATTTGCCGGTTTCATCCAGACGCGCGGCCGAACGGTAATCGTTAAAGTCACTAACTTTCGACCCCCTGCCTCCAACTAAGGCGTCACATCCGTCGAACATACCCTTGTAGGCAATCGCACTCGGCACATCATCCCCCACAATGATTTTCTTCAGGGAGGAACAACCGGAAAATGCATAATTAAAGGCATTGCATGAGTTGTTTGGACGGTTGAAGCCCAGCGTGGATAGATCGATATATTCAAGAGCCTTGCATCCATAGAACGTGTAATTCATGACGCTGATCTCGAGATCTTCAAGTCCCTTGATGCACTTCAGCCGTTCGAACCCATAGAACCAATAATCTAACGTGAATTCACGGTCTATATTCGAATAACTCTCCATATAGGCAAAGGTCGGATCGATGATGACCGTATCGACAAACGAGCGGGCGCCTTTCCAAGGCACGGAATCGCTGTTTTGGAAAAGGAGGGTATTAAATGTGACTGCGTTCTGCGGAATGTTTGTGCCTTGGTACAGTGTCAACGTGTGCGCACTTGAATCCGCCACAAAATATCGAACGAGTTCATCGGTTAAATAGCCAGGCTTTCCACCTTCTCCATCCACGTGCGCATAGGCGGAATCTATGCGCATAAGACTTGTTGAGTCATAATGTATGGCTGGATTATATTTCGTGCCTAATTTGCCGACTAGATTTGTACAACCATCAAAAATATAAGTTCCTTTTTCCAAGGAGGCTGTGCTCCATTGGTCATCAACTACAATATGCTTCAAATTGGCGCAACCAATGAACATGTTGCTCATATCGGTTACATTCTTAGTGTCAATACCTCGCAGATCGATGATGGTGAATTTTTCGCATCCGGAAAACATATAACTCATGTCCTTCAGTTTAGCCGTCACATGACTTATTTGGGTCATGTATGTAAGGTTATAGCAACTTCCGAACATGTTGTTCATCGTTGTCACATTTCGGGTGTTAAAATTATGCTTTATGGATGTTAACTTCCTGCAGTCCGCGAACATAGCGGACATGTCTGTCACTTCGGCCGTTTCAAGGTTCTTGATATCAATCTCCGTAAACGATTGGCACCCAAAGAACATTCTGCTCATGTTGGTGACTTTCTTCGTGTCAAATCCTTTCAGGTCAATTGACCCCAAAGAACACATGGCGAAGAACATGCAGTTCATGTCTGTCACATTGCTTGTGTTGAAAGAACTTATATCCAGGGAGGTGACACGTAGACAATTGGCGAACATGCCGCTCATGTTCGTCACGTTGTCCGTCTTGAATGAACGAAGATTCAATGATCGGAGGTTATAACATCCGTTGAACATGTCGCTCATGTCGGTCACATAATCTGTCTTAAACCCATCAAGACACAATGAATCGAGGTTGTTGCATTCATTGAACATTCCACTCATGTCGGTCACGTTGTCCGTAACCAAATTATCCAATCCTTGAATATTCTTTATTCCCTTGAATCCATCGAACATCTTCTTTAATGTGTATGGTTTAAACGTCTTCATGGAAGGATCGATAACAACCAACGTGTCTCCTTCAGGATAGAATTTGCTTCCGGACAGGGATGGATCCACCTTGCTCTGCCAGAAGTAATCGATGCCTTGGTTGCCATTCTGACGTAGGATGTATGCATTGTCGGGAGCGATGCCATAACGGAACGTCAGGATATGTCCTTCCCGTTCGACATAAACTTGTCGTCCGTAAGAAAGGTAGCCTGGATTTCCTTCCCCCTCATCGATGTGGGCGTAAGACTTATCCGTATGATTAAGGTCGAAGGCTGTTCCTTTTTCTCCAACTAGTGAGACACACCCTTTGAACATGTTATCGTCTGCGACAATCGAGTCCGTCCGCCAACAATCACTTACGAAAATGGTCGTCAAGGAAGAGTCATTGTGGAACATGTATTCCATATCGGTCACTTTGCGGGTGTCGAAACTGGATAGATCCAGTGTGTCCAGACTCTTACAATTGATAAACATACCGTTCATGGAGGTGATGTTTTGGGTGTTAAAACTTGTCAAATTCAAGTTGGCGCATTTGTTACAGTCCCTAAACATGTATATCATATCCGTAACGTTATTGGTGTTGAATGAACTCAGATCCAACGAACGGAGGGAGTGACAATCGCAGAACATCTGAACCATGCTCGTTACATTACGTGTGTCAAACGAACTCACATCCAATGATTCAATTGAACCGCAGCTCATGAACATGCCCTTCATGCTGGTGACCTGACTGGTGCGGAAATGACTTAAATCTAATGAAACGAGGGAGGAACATCCCCTGAACATGCTAGCCATGCTTCTGACAGAATCCGTCACCAGATTCTCCATCCCTTCAATCGTTTTTATCCGGGAAAAGCCGTTGAACCAATTGGCGAGGGATGTCGGACGATAGGCTTTCATCGATGGATCAATCACAATGTTTGTCACTTTCGCGTTGTCAATCGTGTCTTGATTGAGAATCCATTTCCCTTTGTTAAACTTGTGTGCATTAGGTGCATCGACACCGTAATACAACTTCAAAGCAAATGAGTCAATCCGGTTATATGCATCATAACGGATGTCGTACGGTATGGCATAGGGCTTAAGATCGTCCTTCGACGTGAAATAGCCTGGGTTGTCCTCCCCGCCATCAATGTGCGCATAGATGCTCCCTGCTTTTTTATAGGAGGTTCCCTTCCCTCCGACTAGGTGTATGCAGTTTATAAACTGATCCGGATAAGTGGAGTCGTTCGCGAAGTGGGTCTGGTCCCAACTGTCGTTGACGATAATAGTTCGCAAATTGGATTCTATTCCTGTCATCGACGAACCGAACACCCTCCATGCCTGTTTTACATTTGTTATGTCTAAATTACTTAGATCCAATACTTCCATCTCCAGCGTGGAATTGAACATTCCGGATATCTCCTCCACTTTTCTTGTGTCAAAACTGCTAATATTCAACAGTTTGAGTTTGAGGCATCCCGCAAACATAAAAGCCATATTGCGCACCTTGCTCGTGTTGAAGCTGCTAAGATCCAGCGATTGGATAGCTGTACAGCCTTCAAACATGGATTCCATGCTAATCACATCATCCGTCACTAGATTCTCCAGTCCATCGAAGCTATTTGCCGACAAACTGTAGAACCAACCCGCAAGAGTGTCTGGGCGATACGATTTTAGCGATGTGTCGATAACCACTTTTTGGACTTTACCCCCATTTAAGTACGAAGCACCGGACTTCCATACGCTTTTAGGGGCGCTGCTTGGATTTTCCGCCGCCACTTCCCAGATGTAACCTGAGGCTATTTTCGGGGCGTAGGCATAGGCACCCTCGCTAGGGGTCTCGCCATACTGCAAAGTGAAGGTGGATTCACCCTCGTTGAATACTCCATAAACTACTTTGTCGGCGGCTGTGGCCGACTGATAAGAAAAGAATAACAGGGAAAAGAGTAAGGACAAAACATGCCATCCTCTCCGTTGCAGACCATGACTAATGCTAGGTCTTTGGACTTTTTTAGTAAAGAATTTACACATAAGCATAACACTATATTATTAACAACCAATGCCATAGGCCTATTTAAGCCTATGCGTTCATATCAAATCGCACTTTTTTGATTTTTTGTACACTAAGAATGTAAAGACAGAGTAATAATTACTACAAATATATATTTTTCCCGAAAAAACGCAATAGTTTTATTGAAAAAAATGAGTGAAAAGGACGCGGAGTTGACGTTTTCGCAAGGCAGGGGGAGGAGATGTTTTTCGGTTCTCTGAAATAGTAGTTTGTAAATGATTAAATAGTAGATGATTGTGAATGTCTGATACGGAAACTCTTCGGAAGGACCGCTTCCCACGAACCTTTACGCACGGAACCCTGAAAGGGTGACATATCCCAGCCAGGGGTGTGAACCCCTGGAAAAAGAGCGCATGATGAGGGGAACCCCGAGGGGGTGGTACGGTTTATATGTTCAAAATCAGACAATTAGGCAACATAAGGATGTTGCAGTGTGGAATGGCAGATGCATTGTTTCCTTTGGTAAAATTATAATTGCAATGTGTCTCTTTTTTTAGTATGTTTGTTCTGTTAACCAAATATTTTATTTTACGAAACAGATATAGATTTATAATGTACATATTATCAAAGCGTTAGCTTTTATTCTCGCAACAGAAATTTCGCCAAAATTTAACCAGTAGAATAAAGTAACAAATAGCTTAAAAGGTAACCGACGCTTCGGCGTGGGCTTATCTTGTTATTTGTTACGGGTGTTTGGCGACACCTCTGTTGCGGACGGATGGCCCGCGCTACTTTTTTATAAGTATAAAACAGAATATTCACGCAACAGAAATTTCGCCAAAAATGACTGACAGCAATAATGATGTGCATACGGAGCAAGATACCGTCTCCCTACAAATCCGCATTCGCGAGCTGGAGAAGGAGATCGTGCGACTACACACGCAAATTAAGGAGCAACGTTACGGATTAACATGGCTCGATGTTCCTGAAGCCTTCGAAACGGAATCGGAAAACAAAATTCCTATCCTTGAAGAGGTGAAAGAGAAGGCAATTGACAAAGGAGGTGATACCTCACCTCATATTATTATCGAAGGAGATAACTATCATGCACTCACTTGTTTAAACTATACCCACCGAGGTAAAATAGACGTCATCTACATTGATCCTCCTTATAATACGGGTAGTGATGGATTTACCTACAAGGATAAACGCTTCTTGAAGGAGTTTCCTGATGGCTCGCCTGTACCTAAGGAACACCCTTTGCGCCATAGCTATTGGCTGTCATTTATGAGCAAACGATTAGAACTCGCAAAAAATCTTTTGAGCGATAAGGGCGTGATTTTTATTTCCATTGACGATAATGAACAGGCGAATTTGAAGTTGTTGTGTGACAAGGTGTTCGGGGAAGAGAATTTTGTGGCACAAGTAATGTGGCATAAAAATTATGCTTCTTCAAATGACTCGAAAACATTCTCCAATGTATTAGACTATATCTTAGTATATAGAAAATCAGAGAATTTTTTACGGAATTTACTACCTCGAACAGAAAAACAAAATCACTTATACAAATATGATTCTCAAGATGGAAAAGGATTGTGGCGTCCTGACAATCTATCCGTCAGAACATATTCTGCAAATTATGATTACCCAATAATCAATCCTAACACAGGAACTATTTACAATCCCCCCAAAGGAAGATCTTGGATGACAAACAAAGAAAAGGTGGAGGAATGGATTAAAGAATCTCGTGTTTATTTTGGATTAAATGGGAAAGGGGCACCTCAACTTAAAAGATATTTATCAGAGGTTCAAAAAGGTGTAGTTCCAACAACATATTGGAATTATGAAGATTGTGGGCATAATGATGAAGCCAGAAGAGAAATAAAAATGATTTTTGGACATCCCCCTTTTGATTCGCCCAAACCATCCAAGCTAATAATGCAGATACTACAAATAGCATCTTCTTCAAAATCCTTCACTATTCTCGACTTTTTTGCCGGTTCAGGTACCACTCTGCACGCCACGATGAAACTGAATGCTGAAGATGGCGGACATCGCCAATGCATCTTGGTGCAGCAGCGAGAGGGGGATAACAATATATGCGAGAATGTGACTTACGAGCGTAACCGCCGTGTGATATGTGGCTACACCAATGCCAAGGGAGAACAAGTGGAGGGTTTAGGTGGCAGGCTGAAATACTACCGTACTAATTTCGTGGGTAAAAATGCCAGTCGCAAAGCCATTGATGCAGATTGTGTAGAATTGGCTCGAAAAGCTGGGTATTTGCTTGCCTTGGGAGAAAATACGTTAGAGGAAATTGTACATACCGATACGTATCAAATTTTTGCGGACACTTGCAGAGACGATGTGCACATCGTCTCCGAATCCAACAGCATGGCATCATGCTACACCGCCATATATTTTACGGAAAATTATGCGAAAATACCCGAATTTGTGTCGGAGATCGAAAAATTACAGGCATCCGAACCACCCCAAATCAACGTCTATATTTTTTGTTGGGGGACACCCGACATTTTCGAAAGTGAATTTGACAACTTGCAAGGCATTGCCCTTAAGGCGATTCCGCAACCTATTCTCGAAGTGTACAAATCTATAAATCAGTAGAATCATGGCTCTATATAACGCTTTCCCATTCCAGCAGCGGGCAATCGATGAAATGCTCGAAAGCTTCAAAAACCTGTGGAAACATAACTCCTCCACAGCCGAACTCACACTCAAATCCCCAACGGGCAGTGGCAAAACCTTCATTACCACGCATTTCATTGATGCACTCAACAACCAGCCCGATTGGGACGAAGATGTGGCCTTCGTCTGGATTACCTTCAGTGATGAACTTGCTATGCAGAGTAAAACAAAATTCGATGATTATTTCTTCCCTAACCTACGTAATCAGTTGCTCACCATTGCCGATTTCTCGCAAGGCAAACTGAACAGGAACGACATCCTCTTTCTTAATTGGCAGAAACTAGTATCTCGCCGTGCAGCCGACCGCCAAAACCGTCGGCCGGAGGAACCCGAACTAATCAAGGAGACCGGTTTCTATTTCGAAGATGTGGCGGAAAACACGTTGGCAGAGGGGCGGCAGATTATCATGATTATCGATGAGAGCCACAAGAACGTTACAGAATCCGCCTACAGGGATGTGATCAATCCACTCAATCCAAGGATTATCGTCAAAGTGAGTGCCACGCCTGAAAAGGAACCCTCCTTCAGTGATGTAAGAAACCACAAGGCTGGTTGGGTGGAGGTCAACATCAAAGAAGTTATAGATGAGGGACTTATCAAGAAAGAGATTGTCAGTCAGACGGAAGATGATTTGAGGAAGTACGACAAGGAAGATTTGGATAAACTGATGCTCGACTTGGCGATAGAGAAGCGTGAACAGTTGATAGAAGATTGGAAAGCATATGGTGCGGACATCAATCCCTTGATACTCATCCAACTTCCTGATGACGATAAGGATGCAGAGTCACGGGGTGTTGAGAAAAAGGAGACTTTAGTGATGAGATACCTGAAAACAGAGAAAAATTTCGAGTCGAAGGAGATTGTCACATGGTTAAGCGGTGTGCCGAAAACCGAAGCCTTAAAAACCATTACTGAAAACAACAGCTCAGTGTCGTTTCTCCTGTTTAAATATGCCGCCGGCACGGGATGGGACTGCCCCCGTGCGCATATATTGGTGATGTTCAGAGAGATAAAATCAGACACATTCCGTACGCAAACTTTAGGCAGAATTCGCCGTATGCCAGTTCATGATAAACGGATAAATGATTTCCCTTCCTTGCAGATTGGGTATCTCTATACCAACTATTCACGAAACGAGGTGGAAAACATCCCGGATACGGATCCTAACAAGCCCAAAACCATCACGGTGAAGATGCAGACATCCCAGCGTATGGTATTCGCAGTTTCATCGTTGAAAGAGAAGATAAAGACAGAACTACAGAAGCGGTTAGTCGCAAAAAATGAAGAACAAAAAGTGATAGTGGGGAATTTGGTTTCGGAGGTTTGCAAAAAGCTTTCTTATGTTGAGGAAAAGCTGTCGAACACAAAGGAATTGTCTCATTACGTGACGGAAGTGCCAGTGGAGTATGGGTCTGTAAAGGAGGAGAAAGAAGAAAAGGAGGCAGAGAAACGTGCAATAGATGAAGTAATCGTAAAATGTGATGCCATTATTGAGGAGACCAAGAAAGACATGAACGAGTCTATTCCAGAAGAAGAACAAAACATGGCCCAAGCGGTGTTGAATGTATCTTTTAAGAAATTCAAAGAGGGAATTAGAGGCCAGAAACCGACAAGTTTTGTTCTGGATCCAGCCTTGAAAACCGAGTTCATATCACGTACGAGTTATGGTGATGTTGGAAAAGCCAGCGAGTTTCAAAACACATTCATTAACTCGATGAACCGATGGTTCGGAATAGAGGAGAACGAGATTATGACTAGCAATATTTCCAAACTGCAGGCAAAAGGGATTGACACATCCTGTAATTTCAGTTGGGATATTATGGTGAACGCTCGGTTTAAAATGATTGATCAATCATCAGAGAATCAAATCGCTCAATATGAGGTTTCTGCTAATGATGTTGAGAAACTATTCACAAATTTATGCTACCAGTTGATTACGGAGCAGGATGATGCTGAAGCAACTATAGGCAACGCAGCCCGTTCCTATCAGAAACTCAAATCAGCATTACGGATGTGGTTTAAACATTATGCATTGCAGACATACGTCGAGACTGATTTTTACAAGGTTTTCATCAAGGATATACAGAGGAATGCCGACAGTAAATTTCGTCCAGCCATCACACAAGCCATCAAGGATTACTATCCCGTATTGCAAAAACAACTGGAGGAAAAAAGGAAAGAAGCGTTGGAGAAGATCCCCGAATCCTTTGTTATCTATACGGAAAAATCGTGTCCGAACGATTATGAAGCCTATCCAAACAAACTGAGCCTGGTGGATTTCTACCTTGCGAAAGAGTATAACGGGCGAAAAAACGAGACACAGTTCATCGATTTCTTAGAGCAAAAGGCCAACGTAATTGAATGGTGGTTAAAAAATGGGACAGGAAAGGAAGATTTAGGATTTCGCTACATGGATAGCACAACAAATGAGATGCGAGTTTTCTATCCCGATTGGATTATTAAGTTCAAAGACAACCGTATCGGCATCTACGACACCAAGGGTGGTATTACCGCTAAATCGCAAGAGACGAAGGATAAGGCGGAGTGCTTGGCAAAGCATATTTCGGAGTTGAATCAGACTAGCGAGAAATACAAATATGTTGGCGGTATTATTGAAATGAGAAGTGGCATATGGTATCTCAACTCTTCGACGGAATACATTTACGAGAAAGGTGCTGATTGGCATCCATTTTTAGTATAGTAGTATTTCGTGGATGCGGGTTCAAGTCCCGCCTGCGGTACTTTCCCGTAAGGAGGACAAAAGATTAAGGAAGGACGCTGGAAGGCGTCCTTTTTTTGTTTGTGGTGGTGTGTAATCAACTCAATCCGTGTTCCTTTTGCCCTTACAGGGCGTATGTGGACATCCACCCGTTTCCCCCCAGGGCGATGCCCTGGGCTAGGTAAAGGAATGCCCTTGCAGGGCGGACGGTAATTTTGCCTATAGGGGCCTCTCTTTGTATAGCCCAGGACAACAAAAAAACAGCGGAACAATCATGCTCCGCCGTTTTTGTTATTATGCCAACCGATGACGCATCCGTGCGTCCTGGGCAATCTTACAATATCTCCAACTCCTCCGCCTGTGCGATACGTTCGCAGTAGAAGCATTTGAGGAGCGCCTTGCTCTTGTCGATGGTCCTGAATTTGGAGAGCATAGGCTCGTTGTTGGTGATGCACTTCGGGTTGCGGCATTTGGCCGTGCCGATGATCTCGTCAGGCAATTGCAGCTCCATCTTCTTGCTCACCTCGTAGTCCTTGATGATGTTGATCTTCGCGGATGGGGCGGTGATGGCGATCTTGTTCACCTCCGCCTGGGTGAAGTATTTGTCGGCCACCTTGATGATGGCTTTCTTCCCGAGGCGCTTGCTCTCTAGGTTGTAGCCGAAGGTGACTTGGTTCGGAAGGTGCTCCAAGCCGAGGATGGAGATGACCTTGAACAATTTCTCCGATGGTATGTGGTCGATGACGGTCCCGTTCTTCAGGGCGGCGACCTTCAACTCTTTTGTTCCTTTTTCTTTTTCCATGTTGCTCATTATTGAATGATTAAAGGCCTAACAAATCACAGATGACCGCCTGGCGCGCGAAGACACCGTTGCGGGCTTGCTCGAAGTAGTACGCTTTCTCGTTGTTGTCCACGTCCTGGTCTATCTCGTTTACCCTAGGAAGCGGGTGGAGGATGCGCATGTTGGGTTTCGTGTTCTCCAGCATTTTGTTGCGCAGGGTATAGACGTCCTTCACGCGCTCATACTCGTAGAGGTCGGTGAAGCGCTCCTTCTGCACGCGGGTCATGTAGAGGATGTCGGCGTCCGCTATGTTCGCCTCGTTCAGCTCCGTGTGCTCCTCGAATTGGATGTTGTGCTCATGGCAGAATAGTTTATACTCCTCCGGCATCTCCAGCTCCTTAGGGGCGATGAACGAGAAGGTCGGGTTGAAGTGGTACATGGCCATGATCAGCGAGTGGACGGTGCGTCCGTACTTCAGATCGCCCACCATGCAGATCTTCAGGTTCTCCAATTTGCCCTGCGTCTTCTTGATGGAGTAGAGGTCGAGCATGGTCTGGGTAGGGTGCTGGTTAGCTCCGTCGCCGGCGTTGATGATCGGTACGCGGGAGACCTCCGAAGCGTAGCGGGCAGCGCCCTCGATCGGGTTACGCATGACGATGAGGTCTGCGTAGTTGCTCACCATGATGATCGTGTCCTTGAGCGTTTCGCCCTTGGTACCGCTGGTGGTAGCCTTGTCGGCGAATCCGATGATCCGTCCGCCCAAGCGGTTCACCGCCGTCTCGAAACTCAGTCTTGTGCGGGTAGATGGTTCGAAGAAAAGGGTGGCCACCACCTTCCCGTCAAGGATTTTCTGGTTCGGGTTCTTTTCGAACTCCGCCGCCTTCTCCAGGATCTGAAGGATCTTCTCCTTCGAGTAGTCCGTAATGGACACTAAACTTTTTATAGCCATAGCAGTTATGTTTTTTCAAAAAAAAACCAATGCGAACCGAATCGCATTGGTTTTTCCTAAGTATTCTATGAATGTTTTTTCACTTTCATATTGTCATGAATCTAACAATGCAAAGGTAGTGAAAAAATCAATTTTGTCACAAGAAAATCTTTTGTTTTTATGCAACCGTTAAAGGATGTGGATAGCGACGGTGAGACCTGCCATCACGATGGACACCATGCTCATCAGCTTGATGAGGATGTTCAGGGATGGACCGGACGTATCCTTGAATGGGTCGCCGACCGTGTCACCTACAACGGTAGCCTTGTGGCAGTCAGAGCCTTTTCCTCCGAAATTGCCTTCCTCCACATATTTCTTGGCATTGTCCCATGCACCACCGGCATTCGCCATGAAGACAGCGAGCACGAAACCGCTACTCAATCCACCGATGAGCAGACCGAGGACACCGGCCACGCCAAGGATCACACCTGTAACGATCGGAACGATGATAGCCATCAAAGCTGGCAACATCATCTCACGCTGCGCACCCTTTGTGGAGATTGCCACGCAACGTGCGTAGTCAGGATCCGCCTTGCCTTCGAGGATACCAGAGATCTCGCTGAACTGGCGACGAACCTCCTCTACCATCTTCTGTGCCGCGCGACCCACTGCGTTCATCGTCAATCCGCAGAAGACGAAAGCCATCATGGCACCGATGAAGACACCCACCAATACGATAGGGTTCATCAGGTTCACGTTGTAGGCGTTCATGAAGTCAACCAATGAAGCTTGTGCCGCTTCGATACCGTTCGGCAAAACCTCGCCGGTACGGATCAGCGCCATCTTGATCTCTTCCACGTAAGAAGCCAACAGCGCCAAAGCCGTCAGTGCGGCGGAACCGATGGCGAAGCCCTTACCCGTAGCAGCTGTCGTGTTGCCGAGAGCGTCAAGGGCATCGGTACGTTTGCGCACCTCTGGTTCGAGGCTACTCATTTCAGCGTTACCACCTGCGTTGTCGGCGATTGGTCCGTAAGCGTCGGTGGCCAATGTGATACCCAATGTGGAGAGCATACCCACAGCGGCGATACCGATACCATACAAGCCCAAGCTCAGATTCTCAGGCGTGAATTCCACGTTGAATCCGTTTGCGCACAAGTAGGAAAGGATGATAGCCACACCCACCGTCACAACTGGGATAGCGGTAGAGAGCATACCGAGGCCGAGACCGGAGATGATTACCGTAGCCGGACCCGTTTGTGAGCTCTCAGAAACCTTTTGAGTAGGACGGTAGCTTTGTGAGGTATAATATTCCGTTGCCTTGCCTATGATCACACCAGCGAAGAGTCCGACCACAACTGACAAGGAAATCTGCCACCATTGGTTCGTCTCTGTGCCGAACAACCATGCGAAGATGCAGAAGGCAGCCACAGCGATCAGCACGGCGGCTGTATTCGTTCCACGGCTAAGAGCGGAGAGCAATTGCTTCATGCCGGCATCCTCCTTCGTCTTTACCAAGAAGATACCCAAGATGGACAATGCCACACCGACTGCGGCGATCAATGAAGGGGCGAGCACCGCCTTCAGTTGCATGCCTTCAACGGACGAAGCTGCGAAGGCTGAGGCACCCAAGGCCATTGTCGCCAAGATGGAACCTGCGTATGACTCGTACAAGTCGGCACCCATGCCGGCCACGTCACCCACGTTATCACCTACGTTGTCGGCGATTGTAGCAGGGTTACGAGGGTCATCCTCAGGAATGTTGTATTCAGTCTTACCCACCAAGTCGGCGCCTACGTCAGCGGCTTTGGTGTAGATACCACCGCCCACACGAGCGAACAATGCCTGCGTGGAAGCACCCATACCGAAGGTCAGCATGGTGGTAGTGATGAGGATCAAGTGATTCTCGGCTGGGATGAAGTGGTCAAGGATGAGGAACCACACCGAAACGTCGAGCAATGCGAGTCCGACAACCGTCAAACCCATCACCGCACCCGAGCGGAAGGCAACCGTCAAACCATTGTTCAATGTTTGGCGCGCGGCGTTAGCCGTACGAGCCGAAGCGTACGTGGCGGTCTTCATGCCGAAGAAGCCAGCCAAGCCGGAGAAGAAACCTCCGGTGAGGAATGCGAACGGCACCCAACTGTTCTGTAAACCGCAGCATGCCATCACGGTGAAGATGGCCGCAAGCACGATGAACACGATAATCACCACTTTGTACTGCTGTTTGAGGTACGCCATGGCACCTTTGCGGACATGCGCCGCAATCTTTTGCATCAAGTCGGTTCCTTCGGACTCCTTCAGCATTTGTCTATAGAAGATAAACGCGAAGCCCAGGGCTACCAACGAAGCCGCAAGAACTACATAAATTAAATTTCCCATAAGCGATATAAATTATTAATCAATATTTCTCTACTCTTCAACTTCTCTCATCCACCTCACCATCACTCTTCCTCACTCGCAACACACTCACGTCTTATGTCGCCGGTAATTCGTCGTGGGTAATCATTTTTCTGTTTTTTAACATAAATTCACTAACACTGCATAGCAAAGTTAAAATTTATTTTGAGAAAAAAATGACTCTTGTCGGGATTTTTTTGGGGAAAGTGCACAGAAAGAATTAAGAATTAAAAATTAAGGGGTTAAAAGTTAAAAATTAACAGAGGGAGATCCCTATACGCAGGCAAGACAAGAGATATAACCACGCACCATACGATGGAATGGGAAGAGGCCTAGATTCCAAGGAAATGACACATGAAAATGCGAAATCACAAATACAAACGAAGTCATTTTGGGGAATGACTTTGGGGAAAGTGTGGAAAATAATATACACAAATGTAAAAATATATTAAAATATCTGTTTGAAATTTCAAATGAATTGTTATCTTTACATTTGCAAATTATTTGCCCCCATTTTCGGCAAGGGAAAACACAGGGAAAATGGGGGTTCTGAAAAGAAAATGAAACAAGGTATGTGCATAAAAGACAAGATTATGGTGAAACGTTTACTTCAGGTGGAAGGCATTTGTCTGACGGCTGTTTTGTTCTCTTTACTGATTAATATTCAGTTCGTTAGGGCGGATGGTTCCAAAGATATGTATCCAGCGGATTACTTTGAACGGTATGCTGCAGCTGGTGTCGATGCTACGAATGCAGGAAGTTACAGAGCTTGTTTGATGAGTGGTATTCCTACGGGGTCCGATCCTAACTTAGCTTCTCCATTCCCTACAAATGGCACACTGAAGGTGTATGCCAAGGAGGGTGAGCATATATACATGGCTTCGAGCGCCATGGTGATGAAGAATACTACGACCAAAGAATCATATGGACGTATTGTTTGGCGCGCTCCGGACGGAACGACGGGACGTGTCGAGAATATCCGTCGAGGTGGATTGATCGCTAACAGAGCGGAGGAGTTGGCTGGACCGAACATCAATGGCTCCACCTCCGGATACGACGCTTATAAGATTACGGTCGGTGCTGGCCAAGAGGGTGTATGGGAAATCGATTTCATCGGCACCACCACTACCATGAATTTCTCTACGGAGACGCCTTCCCGTCATAAGATCAACGACTGGACGGAGGATGTGAACCGCCCTTACATCAATGCGTTCGATGTCTCTGTCTCTAATGTGGACGATAACGCTTTCATCAAAGGACGTGTCTATGCGAACGTCCTGAACCTGATGATGCCTTCCACCCACAACAATGTTAGTTTCTCCTGCCAATGGTACACCACCTTCTATGTCCTGACTAACACAGGCTATCTATATGAGGTGAAGCCGAACGGACAGAACGGACATTTCTCCACATTCTTCGCTAACAACAAGGGTGTGCAGACTGACCCGCTCGGATGGATCACTGACAACTCGGACTACTCATCTTCCTTGGCGGTCTCCTGTTATGGCGGATTCGCCTCTTATAAGAGTATGGACTGTAATGTTTCTTCCAATAACCGTTTCCAAGATAGTAAAGTCGCCACGTATGACCCCCGCCGCCCTGACATGGCATTGACGAGGATCGTGGATGGCGAGGAAAAAACGGTGGATGATATCACGCATAAGATTTTCTTCTGCATACCTTCTTCGGACATGCCTGCCTATGCGCGGGCCGTCTACGGATCGAAGGTGGACAGCACCTGGTTGCTGACGAACCTCAACGCGGAGGACGCTCCTTTGATCTCCAACCTAAGCCTTGTGGGAAAGGAGAGCCGTCTGCCTGGCGTACTAGGACCGGAAGGCGTCGATATATTCTTTGAGGCGAACGCTTCCGGCGATTACCTCATCGAGATGGTCTTCGGACCTGGCTATACGAATAGAATCTTCTCCGGCTACTGCGAGAAGGGCGAGAATGTGATAGACTGGGATGGCTTGGACGGTAACGGAAAGCGTGTGCCTGTCGTGAACGTCTCCTTGGCGGGTAAACTAAAGTCCGCCGAAATCCATTTCCCTTTCTTCGACCTGGAGAGCAACAAGAACGGATTCTCCTTGAACCAGCTCAATGCGGAATGGACAGCGGTGGAGCGAGACACCATCTATTGGGATGACTCCTCGCTGAGCGGTGTCGGTTCGTTGGCGGCAGGAGAGGATCCTCTACAGATGACGGCGGGTACCTCTTCCCCTGGACATAAGTGGTTGTATGACAGAGGAAGCAACCGTGGTGACAGACGAATCATAGACACTTGGACATTCGCTCAGGGCGCAAGCCGTGGCACACAGAATCTCTCCGCCTACTCCCGCTATATAGATTTAGGCATCTTATCCGTGTTGGCTGACACTACAGTGGCGCACGTGGGCGAAACGGTTTCATATACGCTGGAGGTCGTGAATAAGGCTGGCGGAAAGATGGAATACAAGGGAGATTCCGTAATCGTGGACTCCGATGCGGATAGTGCGTCGGTTGGCGTATGGTTCCCTAGAGGAGGCTTCGTCACAACGTCTGTCGAGTTGCTGGATTCGGACGACCCTACTTGTCGGGTAGCTCGTCAACCATCCAGTTCAGAGTTCGGTTTGGGATTCATCTCCCTGAAAAACGGCAAGCGGGCCACTTTGCGTGTCTCCGGTTATGCCACTTCGGCTTTGGCCCATAATTATATCCAACCAATCGGTTTCATCATGCGTCCAGGCGATTTCTTCGAGGTGGACGCCAAGAACCTTGCGTCGGACGGTATGCCGCTCAATCCGTTGAACGAATATGAGGGCATAGAGAATGATAATGTCATGTGGGTGAATAAGCCGATCTTCTTGCTGAACTCGGCTCCGGAATCCGCGGCGAACGACACGGTTGTGCCAGCGGGAAGGAGCGTGACGGGCAACGTCCTGAACAATGATGCGGACGTGGACGGTGACGCTCTTACCGTACTGGGCTATATGGTGAATGGAGAACTAAGACCGTTAGGTGATCCACTGACCATCACGAAGGAAGGTCTTGAATGTGGCGTATTTACGTTGAATGAGGACGGATCCTACTCATTCACAGCGAACGGTTCGTACGACGGTATGGTTCCAGACATCTATTATGGTATTTCTGACGGTTTCACAGGCAATAGTTCTTACGAAGGGGAGGATTTGATCCCTGGCATGGACACTTCCCGCATAAACATACAAGTGTTGCCGAACCATTTCCCTACTGTTACGCCTACTTCAGTATCCATCAGTAGAAGCGGAAGTCGGACGTGGTTGCCTATTATTGTCCATGACGAGGATGGTGATCCGCTCACCCTTACCTTGTCGGGAGAGGATGCAGCTCTCTATGAGGTGATCGGCGACAGCGTCTACTACGTGGGTGAGCCAGTCTCTGTGGAGACGATTTCCCATTTCAATTTGACGGTGGACGATGCGGTGAGAACACCTGTTGTGGTTCCGATCACCGTGACGATAAGGGTGAACCAAGCTCCTACGTTGTCTCCTGATACGGTCACTATTTTTGCCGAGTACCAAAAGACGAAAGACTATCTAATCCCTGTGGTATTCAGTGATCCGGATGGCGACGCGGTGAGTGTGGTGGATATAGAATCGTCCGTTCGTTCTTATTTCGCCCTGCAAGATGGAAACCTTTATTTCAAGGGAACAGAGACAAACACAAGGGTGGTTAAGATCACTACATACCCATTGACCATAACATTGCGCGACGAGCAGGGAGATACAGCCAAGTTGCCATTGACGGTCTATGTTAATGTGAAGAGAACAACCGTGATCGAAAGCAATGCGAATGCACAGGCGGACGATATTTATTATGGAGAACCGTTGTCTGACGCAATCGTCTATAGCGCTGATTGTAGTGGAACGTGGAGCATAAGGGACAGCGTGTTAGGCGTGGTCGGTTTGGATCAAGTTCTGCCAGCAGGTCCACATTCGTTGAGTTTCATGTTCACGCCTAGCGAAGATGGTTATAGGGCGGAGATCGTGGATCATGTACAGTTCAACGTTCTTCCTCGCCCGATTGTCCTGAAGTCTGGCACGGAAGAAAAAGTATATGACGGAGAGGTGTTCTCTGAGCCGTCCGTTTCTGTAGTCTCCGGGTCTTGGGTCGGAACGGATAGTTTCACTTATAGCAACTATGCGACATTGACCAGCGCCGACACCGTGGAGAACACCTTCTCGTATACGGCGGTGGCGGGCACTTCCCTTTCGAATTATAATGTCAGTGTGCAATATGGATCGCTGATCGTGACCCCTCGTCCGATTACGCTCTCATCAGCTAGTGCGACGAAGGCGTTCGACGGCACGCCTTTGACCGAGACTTCCGTGTCAGTCACCTCTGGCAGTCTTGTTGGGGCGGATGCGTTCGTCTACTCCGACTTCGCCTCCATCACGGAGGTGGGTGAAGTGGACAACACGTTTAATGTCACACCAGCCCCTGGTGTAACGCTCTCCAATTATACTGTTACGCTGGAATATGGTAAATTGACCATCGAACCATTCGTTTGGACAGGCGATTACGACATCAATTTGTCGGAGACTTCCTATCTGTACGATGGAACCGCACATCAGCCTTCCGCCTCTATCACGGCGCAGGGATATACATTGGACGAGTCGTTCATTAACGTACGCTATGAGGACAATGTCAATGCGGGCGATTCAGCCATGGTCATCGTTTCGCCTAAGGAAAACAGCGGAGTGGTGTTCAAGTCGGATACCGCTTTCTTCTCGATTACAAAGAGAAATATCGTAATCAAGTCTTCTTCTTGCGAGCAGGTGTATGACGGCTCTGTGCTTACGTGCCATAGTATCGAGTCCGTGACGGGTGATGGCATGGCGGATGGAGAATCCTACACGCCTGAATATACCGCCTCCCTCCAGGATGTCGGACAAGTCGATAATGAGTTCACGGTTGATATTAACACCCGCAATTATAATGTTACGCTTGAGTATGGAGACTTGAAGGTTTCTCCAAGACCGGTTATGCTGACCAGTGCGGATGTCGTGCTGAGCGACAACTCCTTCGTGTATGACGGGGAGGAGCATTGCCCGACTGCCTCCATAACCGCGGAAGGAATCGCAATGGAACTGGATCGAGACTATACGATCGAATGTACCAACAATGTGCAGGTGGGCAATCATACCGCAGTCGCTAGCGTGAAGATGGTGACGGGCGGAAACTTCGATTTCGGTGATTATGACGCTACTTTCTCTATCGAGCCTGCCGTCATCACAATTACAGATAGAAGCGTCGCTTCGAAGACATATGACGGATCGAATGTGGCCACGGTAACGTTGAACAGCTTCTCTGGCGTCATGCCGGGCGAGGATGTGAACGTGGAGGCGAGCGCTTTGTTCGCTGATGCTAACGCAGGCACCGGCAAGGATGTGGAGATCACCTACACGTTGGTGGGACAAGACAAGGATAATTACCGCCTAGACATGGAGCACGAGACATTCGCTGGTGGGGAGATCTCTCCTTTGGAGGTTGTTTTGTCATGGAACGGTGGACCAGCATTCCTTTATGATGGCACATTGAAGCATGTGGATGCTTCTGTCACAAATATGGTCGGAACAGACCATGTGAATGTGCTTTCCTACGAAAACAACGAGGCAACTGCAATTGGCGATTATGTGGCCAAGGCATTGTCATTGGACGATAATAATTATAAACTTCCTGATGACGCGACGTTCAGTTGGTCTATCCAGCCAGACTTTGTGAAGGCGGACATGACTCTTGAGAATGTGCCGTACACCTATGACCAGACCACCCATGAGCCTAACGTGACCGTAAAAGTGGGTGATGTTGTTCTGACGGATGCAGACTATTCTGTGTCTTATAAAGACAACGTGTACGCAGGTGATTCCGCCATGGCGATCGTCTCCAGGAAGGCGGGTTGTATCTATTTCTTCGATACAGACACCTTGTATTTCTCCATTGCGAAGAGAAACGTGACGTTCCGCTCCGAATCCTGCCAGAAGGTCTACAGTGGTACACCATTGACCTGCGAGACAGCTTCCGCCGTGGATCCGTCAGACATTCTGCCAGGGGATACTTATACGGTGACATTCACAGGCTATCAGACCAACGTGGGCGTCAGCGACAATACCTTCGTGGTCACGTTTAACAAGGACAACTATACCGTCAATTATTTGTATGGCAGTTTAACTGTCGAGCCGATGTCCATAGAGATCACTCCATCTGATATCAGTTGGAATGACACAGTATTTGTCTACGATGGACAACCTCACTGCCCGACTGCAGTAATCACGGTGGATGGCAGGGTATTGGATCCGACGTCGGATTATAAGATACTTTGCACGAACAATGTGAAAGTGGGTAACGATGTCGCCCATATCGCAGTACGTTCCATGGATGGCGGCAATTTCATCTTTACCGATTATGAGGTGAATTTCTCGATTGAGCCGGCAGTCATCTCCATCACGGATTCGACAGTCTACGAGAAAACGTACGACGGAGGAAACGCCGCAACGGTTGTGGTCAATGGGGTCTCTTTCAAAGCACCGGGTGACTCCATCATGGTTACCACTTCAGCCAAGTTCAACAACGGAACTGCTGGAACCTACAAGACCGTTAACATCGATTACTCGTTGGTGGGTCCAGATAGAGAAAATTATAGGTTAGCCTATGACCATGCAGTCTACACGGAAGGTGTCATCAACCCACGTGAGATAGACCTCGCATGGAGCAGTCCTGACACGTTTGTCTATGACGGTCTGAAACATGGTGTCTCCGCCCAAGTGGTAACGAACGTACACGTGTCATCCCCAGGAGTTGTGAGGGGTTATGTGAACGATTCCGCGAGTGCGGCGGGTGTCTATGTGGCACGTGCGAGAGGCTTGAGCAACCGCAACTTCAAACTGCCGGAAAACGATTCCCTGGTTTGGGTTATCCTACCAAAAGGACTTGACTCGTCCGCTTTCAAGCTTCAAGAGTCTTCCATAACGTACGATGCGATGCCTCATCCTGCCACGTTCGTGCCGGATTCTTCCTTGCAGTTCGTCGAAGGTGTCGATTACAGCATCTATTACAGATACGTGGGAAGTGAAGGGGCTTCCATTTGGACTGGTTTCTCACCGATGAATGCGGGTATTTACGAAATCAAGGTTGCCGTTCATAGCCCGAACTACGAACAGACTGAGTTGACGGGTTGGCAGATGATGATTGATCGTGCTCCTGTTTCCGTGGTTCCTTCCGTTACGCAGTCAAAAGTGTACAATCGTTTGACGGATGCGGAGGTTTCTGTCGAGAGCATCTCCGGTGTTTTCAGCGGTGAGGACGTGAAAGTCTTAGCCGTTGCGCAATACGACACCTTTACAACCAACGCATCTTCCATCCGTGTAGTCTACCACCTTGCGGGTGAGGATACCGCGAATTATTTCTTGCAGGATACCGACTACACAACAGATGGTGTGATCCTTCCACTTGAGTTGACGGTGGAGGGCACAACGGTTTTGGATAAGAGTTATGATGGAAATGTCAATGCAGTGGTGGCTGTAGGAACGTTACCTTCTGTGATCAGTCCGGACGAGGTCGTCGTTTCTGCTTCCTCCGCGCTCTTCGCCAGCGATACGATAGGGAACGGCACAGATGTCTATGTCACGTATCGATTGTCTGGAAAGGACGCCGCCAATTATACGGTGAAACCTGATACGATCAAGGGTAATATTCTCGAACCTCCTGTCTCTTTTGTATGGGAAGTAAAAGACACTATCTACGGCGAGGCGATCGTCGGCCAAAACCCGAAGGTGGAGGTTGAGCATACGCTGGACGGTAACGTCACATATTTTGTCGATGGTCTTCCTGTGGATACGGGCTATATCATTCCGGCGGGTACACACACTTTGCTGGCGCAATTCTCCAATGAGAGCGGATTCTCTATCCCTTCCGGCGGAAATTCCATCCGTGTCTCTAAGAAACATCTCACCCTCGACGCTTATGACATCAACCCGAACAAGGTATATGACGCTACGGATTCTGTTCTTTCGTTGAGGACGGATAGCCTCTTGGTGGGTATCGTCGGACAAGATGATGTTCGTCTTTCTTCCTTGACCGCCCGATACGAGAGCGCTCAAGTGGGCACGAATAAGGATATCATTGTCAGCTTCTCACTAGCGGGTGCGGACACCTCCAACTATGGAATCGAGGATGAACATCTAAGGGGTGAAATTAAAGTGCGTGACGTGAAACTTGCCGCCGGTGATAGCTCTAAAGTATACGATGGCACTCCGCTCGTCTATGATAGCGTTACAATTATAGGCGACGGCTTCATAGAGGGTGACCTCTTGAGTATACATGCCACTGGAACAATCACTGAGCCGGGCCATGTGCTGAACAAGGTGGTCTTCCAGTTCGCGAATGATTCAGTTGAAAATAATTATCATATACTCCTTGCGAGGGGATTCTTGGTAATTACAAAGATTCCGCAGGAAGCTCCTGTCCTCACATCTGTCGACGAGTCCATCTCGGGATTCAATGACGGTAAGATCTTGGGATTGACGACTTCCATGGAGATGCGTGGCGAGAACGACTCGACATTCACGATGGTCTCTCGTGTGGATTCGCTGTATGCTCCAGGCACTTATTACGTCAGATTCCCTGAGCTGCAATATTACGATGCGTCTGATGAGACTGAAGTGATAATCAATCCTGGACCTGGAGAGTTTGTGGTGGAGGTTTCTTCCTCCGACACCACAAAGGGAGTGGCTGAAGGCTCTGGCACTTACCTCTATGGCTCACAAGTCTCCATTAATGCTGTCGCTGATACAGGCTACCACTTCGTGGCATGGAACGATACGATTACTGAAAATCCATTCTCCTTCGTTTTGACGGGAGACACCTCTTTCGTCGCTTCGTTTGCGCCTAACAGCTATATGTTGTATGCAATGGATGGAGGCGTGGTGGTGGACTCCCTGTCCGCTCTGTTCGGCGATACGGTTGCGGAGTCTATGCTGAATGTGACGCTCTTCAGAGAGGGTTACGACTTCCAGGGTTGGACACCGTCTTTCCCTATTGTGATGGGTGCGGCTGACATTTCGGTTGAAGCTATCTGGAAACAACAGATGTTCTTGGTTGATGTGGATTCGTTGTCTGAAAGAGGTAAAGTGCTTACCGACTTCGAGAACTCTGTGGCATACGGTGACACGATCGCCTTGACGGCTGTTCCTTCCGAGGGCTACCATTTCGTCGCTTGGAACAACGGTGAGACTGCCAATCCGTATAATGTGTTGGTGAAGAGTGACACCTCCTTTAGCGCTCTCTACGAGCCTAACACCCACATGCTTTATGTAATATCAGACAATATCACACTTGACTCATTCCCTATCGTATTCGGTGACACAGTGCGTGAGGAGATGCTGAACGTTCCGGACGCAAAGGTTGGCTACCAATTCTCTGGCTGGTCGCCTGCTCTTCCACTGACGGTCGGTGATTCGGATATGAAGGTTATCGCTCAGTGGACAAGGTTGTCGTACATCGTCTCCGTTGATACGCTGACGGTTGGCGGACGTGCCACGACAGACTTCGAGAACCCTGTATTCTATGAGGATACCATCATATTGACGGCTCAGCCTTCAGAAGGCTATCACTTCCTCTCTTGGAATGATGGAAATGCCACAAATCCTCGCACGGTTATTGTGACGAGTGACTCTTCCTTCGCTCCTCTCTTCGAGGTGAATAGCCACATGCTCTATATCGTAAGCGATGGCGAGGTCAAGGATAGTTTCGCCATTGCATATGGTGATACGATTACAGACACGCTGGTGACTCTTTCCTGGGAAAAGGTCGGCCATGACTTCGTGGGTTGGTCGCCTGAACTTCCTATCGTGGCGGGTGATTCTGACATGACGGTTGAGGCGCAATGGACAAAGAAGATGTACATCGTTACCATTGATACCACGACGAATAGGGGTAGCTTTATCAACGACTTCGAAAACCCTGTCGCTTATGGTTCTTACGTCACGACGGAAGCAGTGCCTGCTACAGGTTATCACTTCGTATCATGGTCGGATAACGTGACAACAAATCCACGTAGGTGTTATGTCTATAGGGATACCTTCTTCTCCGCTATCTTTGAGCCTAACCAATATTCGCTCTATGTGTTGAGTGAGGGGGATACCTTGCGTAGCATTCCTGTCCTCTATGGTGACACAGTGACGGAGAGCCTAGTAGGAAGCTCACCGGAGAAGGTGGGTCATGACTTCGCTGGTTGGTTGCCTGAATTACCTCTTGTGGTGGATACGTCCGACGTGACGATTGAGGCGCAATTCACGAGAAAGAACTTCATCTTTACGATTGATACACTGTATGAGAACGGTGGCGTATCCGTAGACTTCGAGAACCCTATCGCTTATGGTGATACGGTCACACTGACTGCTGAGCCTTCCGAAGGATACCACTTCGTCGCTTGGAACGATAGCGTGCAAACCAACCCTCGTCAGGTGGTGGTGGTGAGCGACACTTCGCTTACTCCTCTATTCGCAGTTAATCTGTATAACCTAACAATCCTTAGCGATGGAGATACGCTGAAACGCACCATCGTCTCCTACGGAGATTCCATCATCGAATCTTCTCTAGGCGTCACACCAGAGAAGGTGGGTTACGATTTTGTGGGATGGCAACCTGAACTTCCTCTTGTGATGGGTGCGGCCGACCTGACAATCGAAGCTCAGTTCCAGCGCAAAACGTTTGAATTCACCTTCGACACCTTGCTGGAACATGGTACAATCATAACGGATTTCGAGAATCCTGTCTCCTATGGTGATGAGGTCACCCTAGAGGCTGTTCCTTCAGAAGGTTATCACTTCGTGGCATGGAATGACAGTGTGACGACCAATCCTCGCAAGATAGTGGTTGTAGGCGACACTTCGCTGACACCGATCTTCGCAGCGAACTTATATTACTTGATCGTCATGAACGAGGATACCATCGTGGAGACATTACCTGTTCATTACGGTGACACGATTCAAGACTCCTTCGTAACGGTCGCTTTGGAAAAGGTGGGCCACGACTTCGCTGGTTGGCAGCCTTCACTTCCTATCACAGTGGATACAGGTGATGTTACGATTGTAGCACAGTGGACGAAGAAAAAACTGGAGTTGTCAATCGACACGTTGTTTGAGAATGGTAGAATCATTCTCGACTTCGAAAACCCTGTCACATATGGTGATACCATCACACTGACAGCTGATCCGTATGAAGGCTACCACTTCTTCTCATGGGCGGATGGCGATTCGCTGAACCCTCGCTCGATTGTGGTAGTCAGCGACACCTCGTTGGAGCCAGTCTTCGTACCGAACACATATGTCTTCTCCGCATTGGTCGATGGTGACACGCTCTTGAAATTCAAGGTTGTTTATGGAGATTCCATCACCGACTCTCTGCTGAATGTGGTTCCGGAGAAGATCGGCCATGACTTCGCTGGCTGGTCTCCTACCCTCCCTATTAAGGTGGGTGCGGAGGATTTGTCCATCGAAGCACAATGGACCAAAAAGACATATCGCATCACTGTGAACGCAGGTGAGAATGGCAAAGTAGAACGCAAATTCAAGAACCCTGTCGCTTATGGAGACTCCATCGAGTTCTCCGCAATCCCAGACGAGGGCTTCCGGTTCAATGCATGGAATGACGGAGATCGCTCCAACCCTCGTAAGGTGAAGGTGACAAGCGATTCATCGTTTACCGCTTCCTTCTCTCCAAGAGTATACTATCTCACGGTTGTCAGTGACAATGACACGTTAGCGACTCTTCCATTCCATTTCAGGGATTCAGTCATGAGACAGAAGATAGATTCACTGCAGCCTGTCAAAGTGGGACATAATTTTGTAGACTGGAACGTTGAATTCCCTCTTACCATGGGCTCCCACGACACATCCGTCACCGCAATCTTCACGCCTAAGATCTTCTCAGTCATCACGAAGGTCAATGGTAATGTGGGCAAGGTGACAGGCGAAGGCGAATACCCTTATGGCACATTGGTGAACCTGCAGGCAATTCCTAACGCAGGGTTCCACTTCGTAAGCTGGGGAGATGGCGATACCGCTAAGGCAATAAGCTTCTTTATCTCTTCGGATACAATTGTTTCCACCCTATTCGCTAAGGATATAGACGAGATGATGGTGGATACCCTGATCATCCCGGCATTCGGTTATTGCCCGAATACAGAGGATGTCATCCGCTACTCATTGTTGAACTCCGAGGCTCCTTCCGAATATAAGATCGTCTTCAGCGAGGAGGCGAAGGCGGCAGGATTCGTCGATGTTGACTTCACGAAGATCGATGCGGATAATGAGGTGAAGATCGTGATCCCTGACTGCCCGGCTGATGTTTATCGAGCTAGCATCCAGTTTAAGAATAAGATTAATTCTGTGACACCGTTCTTCGATATTGATCTGAGGGTGAACCTCTCTAACGATTATATATTGGACATTTGGCAGGATGTTGTCTCTGTCGTCAATACGGAGAACATCTTCCGTGAGTACCAATGGTACCACGACGATGTGAAGGTCGGCGGTGCTACTTCCCCTTATTATTGCGAGAAGAAGGGATTGTCGGGTAGCTACTATCTGGAAGCTGTCACGTCGGATGGCCGCCAATTGCGTACCTGCAAGAAGTGGTTCGACAATGCTACGAATACTACACTCTCCGTCTATCCTAATCCAACCTCCGACAAAGCGACGGTTGAGTTGAGCGTGGACAATGGTGCCACCCATAGCCTGACCGTGACGAACACTTCGGGCGTTGTGGTCTTGAACTCTTCGTTCGTAGGACGTAAGACGCAGATAGACCTCCGGAGTTTCGCTCCAGGAGCGTATATCGTCGAAGTGGATGGACTGACGGTGAAGGAGATTAAGAAATAACGGGCGACTGGCTTTGCCCGCATGAGTTTGAACGTAACGATATTGAGATATGAGCATGAGAAAGGGATTGATATTATTGGGGTTGCTTACGTTGTCGCTGATGACGCCGCAGGCTCAGCTTTACGATCACTACTTGGATTTGACCGTGGGTGGAGGATTACATTCCATCCAGTTCTCGCCTAAGGGGGGTGAGTTCACCCCTGGTACAGGTGCGGAGGTGAAAGCGGGGTATCGTCGTACCATTGATGAGCATTGGAGCATGGGTATTGGCCTAGGCTTTAGTTGGTATAATGCCCGATCTTTTTATGAGGACTATCGCATTGCCCGTGCGGCTGTCGATGCTCAGAACGGTGAACCGTACGAATATAGGGTCATCTTCACTGATTGGCGGGAAAAGCAACATCTGGTGAACCTCGAAATCCCTGTGGCTGCTTACTACCAACAACCAATCAGTCAGCTCTGGAACTTCCTGGGTAGTGCAGGCGTGAAATTCTTCGCCCCAATCTCTAATCATTACGAAATCCTGGACGGTACAATGGAGACTAAGGGTTATTTCCAACGTCTGACGAATGTCGAATACGAGAATCTGCCTCAACATGGCTTCTTCTCCAAGGACAACGCCGAAGGGGAGGCCTCCCTACGCAAGTTCGGCGCTGGCGTCTTCGCCGATGCGGGCCTGCTCCGTTCGTTCAAGCATAGTGATATGAGCCTATACATGGGTCTCTATTTCAACTTCGGTGTGACAAATCTCTCCAAATCATACACGACTTCTCTCTTCGACGGAGAATCATATCCGGGTGTGCTCTCCTCCGACAGGGTGGAGAAGGCTCATCTGATGGCTGCAGGTCTCAAGGTGGGTATCACATTTGGTCTGCCTCGTGTCTATCCATTGCCTGAAATGCAGCATGAGGGTGTCATCGAAGAGGACGAGGATTATGCGGTCAGGGATGCCGAAATCGAACACTTCGAACGAAGCGAGGTGGAGGATGTACTCCGTATCGCCCGCCGTCTCGCCCAAGAGGAGGAGGAGCGTAAAGCTCGCGCATTGGCTGACGTGAAGAAGGTGGTCAACTGGTTGAATAAAAACGTGAAAGTGGAGTTCAAACTGGGTGAGGCCATGGTGGAAGTAAACGATGAGATTCAGTCTTACATCAATGATTTGACATATTACATCAAGAATACCCCAGGGCGTAAGATCGTCATATGGGGACATACCTGCAATCTGGGTAAGGAGGCGAAGAATATCGAATTGGGTATGCAACGTGCGGAAGCAATGCGTAAACTGTTGATCCAAGCGGGCTGTCCAATGAATCGTGTGATGGCGAGAAGCAAGGGATCTTCCGAGCCATTGGTGCCTAACACGAGCGAGGCAAACCGCCGAATGAATAGACGTATCGAAATTATCATCAAGTAATGGAGGAGGGGCGGAATCGGACTCTCGGAGGCGTTGTGAAACAGTTCTTGCTTCGATGGTGGTTCTGCTTCCCGTTGCTTGGGATATTGTCCCTGATATTGTCCTTCTATGCTTTTACTCGGGTCCCATCTTTCCTTGATAACGTCTGCGCAATATTGCTGATTATCTCTTTAATCACTACGCTTTCGTCATGGGTTGTGTTGCTGATGTGCCGTAAATGGTGGCGGGCAGTACTCTCCGTCGTGGTGACGCTGGTCACATGGCCGTATCTTTTATCCATGGCCTCTTTTGCAGCCATATCTGCTCCTGATGGATTCGGTGAGGAACATAAAATTCCTGACGACCTCGCCTATGAGTTGCCCTCTGATTCGGGAGAGGTGATCGCCTCTGACACAAGCACTTACCTACAGGTGTCGGGAGCAGCGGGAAGCTATTGCTATTCATTCTACTACACAGGACTACCCGCCGGAAAAATCTTCCTGAAGTGTTTTGAGGCAACGGAGGACATCCCTTTGTCGGAGGATCGTATCCCTGAACGTTCGGCTGTTTCGATAGGTTCCACAGAGGGTTTTCCCTTCCATCAGATAGTTGACCACCAATGTTTCACCATTTATGAAGGCGATTACGAAGACTACTATGCCGCTCGTATGGAGGTTTGGTTCAGGGACTCGCTGAGCGGTGCGGAACGTAAACTGACAGAAAAGGTCTATCGGGTTGAAGGATGGATGAGGTAGGATTATTGCATCCCTAATGAATTGGTTATCGGTATTCCAACATTGGATTATACATCATGATCGCATTGTTCTCCGCCACCAATATTTCTTGCGTTTCATTGGTTGAGAGGTTGGTGATGCGTTTCCAGATGCGATTGTGACGGGTGTAGCCTCCCCATGGCTGGAACTCGAATCGGTGGTCGGTCTCAAATATCTCGTATTTCTCCGTTGGCGGACAATCTGCTGTGATAGAGCCGTGTAGATACTCATCGTCGAGGTGTAGATTAATCTTGAATGTTGTGCTTGTATTATTCTTGAGCTGCAAGTCGATGTAGTTGTAGGCTAATGTGGCACCGCAGGCGAAAGGAGTCGTGCGGTTTGAATCGGGGAACACATCGAAGCTATGTCTCCATCGCTCTGTGATGTCAAGCGGCGTGTGTAGGGCCATCCAGTAGATGAGGTTGCCCAGTTGGCAGAGCCCTCCGCCTGTTCCGGTCGAGACCTTCCCGTTGTGTATCATCATTCCCTCCAGATAGCCTTTCCGCTTGGTGGGACGACCCACTAACCTCCAAATCGAGAAGGTTTCGTTGGGGCGGATCAGAATGCCGTCCAGGTGTGAGATGGCTATCCTCAGATTGGTTACTTTGTTGTGTTGTAACTGCATATCCACATCCTTGAGTTTCCTAAGCAAGGGTGATTTGTGGATGATATAGGCGTACTTTAATGTCCCCTCGCTGCGCTTTTTGGCATACTTCACTGAGGAGAAGTGCCACTTGAGAAAGCGTTTCGCAATGTAAAACTCCTTGCCGAGCATCCGGCGAAGCTTACTACGTTGCAATGGTTTTTCTACCGGTGTGTTCATGGTACAAGTTTGTTTTAGGGGTAATAAAAAAAGAATGGTTGTATGTTTCCACACAACCATTCCCCTATGACGGTCAATTATTTTACGTTTCCTACCTTGATGAGGTATTCAGCGATTTGTACAGCGTTCAAAGCGGCGCCTTTCTTGATTTGGTCGCCCACGATCCAGAAGGTCAAGCCGTTCTCGTTCGCCAAGTCCTTGCGTACACGGCCTACGTAAACATCGTCCTTGCCTGCCAAGAAGAGAGGCATTGGATATTTCTTGTTAGCTGGATCATCCATCAATTGCAGACCCTCACCCTCAGCGAAGGCTTTTTGCGCTTGCTCCACGCTGATTGGCTTCTCTGTCTCAACCCAGATGGACTCTGAGTGGGAGCGGAGGGATGGCACGCGTACACACATAGCTGAGCAGTTCACGTCGCTGTGCATGATCTTCTTCGTCTCGTTGAACATCTTCATCTCCTCTTTCGTATATCCGTTGTCGGTGAAGACATCGATTTGAGGGATCACGTTGTATGCCAATTGGTACGCGAACTTATTGACAGTGACAGGCTTGTTGTCCAACACTTCCCTGTACTGTTGCTCCAACTCCGCCATGGCAGCCGCACCTGCACCGCTGGCAGCTTGGTAGCTGGCGATGTGGATACGTTTGATGTGGCTGATCTTCTCGAGTGGTTGCAAAGCCACTACCATCATGATGGTGGTGCAGTTAGGGTTGGCGATGATGCCACGTGGACGGTTGAGTGCGTCTTCCGCATTGCACTCAGGCACAACCAACGGAACGTCCTTGTCCATGCGGAATGCGCTGGAGTTGTCAATCATCACGGCACCGTACTTAGTGATGTCCTCGGCGAACTCTTTCGAGATGCTGGCTCCTGCGGAAGTGAAGGCGATGTCCACACCCTTGAAGTCGTCATTGTGCTTCAACTCCTTGACGGTGTATTGCTTGCCTTTGAATTCGTATGTGCGTCCTGCACTTCTTGACGATCCGAACAGTACTAAGTCATCCAACGGGAAATTACGTTCTGCTAATACGCGGAGGAATTCCTGTCCCACTGCGCCGCTTGTTCCAACGATTGCTACTCTCATTTTTCTTCTGTAATTTTATATGAATTTTCTCAATATTTTATACTTTTGCGAGAGGGATGTGTTTGCCATCCTCTAATCTTCTGCAAAGATAATTTGTTTGCGGTTTACTTGTAGTAATTAATTATAAAAGTTATTGTTGAATGAAAAAATTTTTGTTTGTGTGGGCTTGTTTATGCCCTTTCTGTGCGTTTGCTCAGCTGAATGTATCCTTTACGGATGGTGTGATCCCTTCTTATTGCGTGGGCACGGATTCTCTCTTTTCAGTGACCGACGGAGTGGTTACCTCCTCGAACAATGTTGCCGGCGAGAGCTATCTTTTTGCGCCCTCTGTGGCGATGGACGATGCCGAGTGGCGCCTCTCCGTCACCATGACCCAGCCGACCGGCTCGTGTTTCGCCCGTTACTATTTAGCGGTCGATGCGCCGGCAATCGATGGCTCCTCCTCCGGCTATTTCCTGCGCTTGGGGGATTCCAAACGACAGATCTCTTTGTGCTTCCGCAAGGAAAGCGGGAGCATCGTCACCTTAGCGAAGGGGGATACGATGAGGCTCCTTCCGCCGACAGGGGAGAAGTTCCTTACGGTGGACGTGCGGGTGACGCATGATGCGACGGGCACTTGGACGCTCTTCTCCCGTCTGAATGACGAGCCGTCTTTCCATCAGGAGTTCAGCGTCACTGATAATGCCTTGACGCAAGCAGCCTACTCAGGCATCTATTGCAAATACCCGAAGTCCAAGGCGAACACCTTCTCCTTCTCTAATTGGACGGTGGAGGGCGAACCTGCCTTCGTATCCGACCCACCCTCATTGCCGGATCCTAACGATTTGATTTTCTCGGAGATCATGTTTGCGCCCTCCTCCGATGGGGCTGAGTTTGTGGAGATTTATAACCGATCCGACAAGGTCATCGACTTGTCTGGACTTAGTCTTGCGTCGAGAAAGAAGGATGGTGTGGTGAACTATGGCAAGCGGATTACCTCCTCTTCGCTGATCTATCCAGGTGATTATAATGTAATTACAAAATATCCAGAGAAAGTGTACGATCTCTCCTTGTGCAAGGCCGATGGCTCGTATGTCACGATGAGCAACATGCCTTCGTTGAACAATTCCGGCGGATGGGTCTCCCTCTTTCGTGCCACGGATTCCCTCTTGATCGACGAAGCCTATTTCGCCCCTGATCTGCATGTCGAGGGAGTGCCGGATAAGGGAGCAGGGGTATCGCTGGAGCGTGTCTCTTTAGAGGGATCGTCGTGGACATCCGCCTCGCCTGCGACGGGCTATTCCTCTCCAGGCTGTGAGAACCAGGCCATGCTGGCGTTGGAGGACATTCTTTTCGAGGCCGATCCATTGTGCGCCCCCTACCGTGAGGAGTCCGGTCTATGGCACCTGCGTTATAACCTAGACAAGCCCGGTTATCTGGCGAACGTGCGTGTTTATGCAATGAATGGTTCCGTGGTACGGACGTTGGGCCATTCGCTTCCCCTTTCGGTTACGGGCGAGTTGGTTTGGGATGGTCGCACGGATAGCGGTGCATTGGTCGCCGTCGCACCATATATCGTTGTGGTACAGGCGATTCATCCGTCGGGGGATATGGTCAATCGGCGGTTTGTTGTCACGGTTTCAAGGTGAAGGGAATCATCATGTCGTATTCCAACCCAGGGCGTTGCCCTGGGCTATACAAAGAGCGGCCCCTACGGGGCAAAATCGTCACGTTATTGTGCGTGTGATGTGCGTTCAATGTATATTACCACGCTACGCAAGGCATTACATCCATCGTCACGGGTGCGAAGAACGTCCACATACAATCCACCCGTCCGCCCTGCAAGGGCATTCCTTTACCTAGCCCAGGGCATCGCCCTGGGGAAAATGAGCGGATGTCCATATACGCCCTGTAAGGGCAAAAGGAACACGGATTGAATTGATTACACACCACCACAAACAAAAAAGGACGCCTTCCAGCGTCCTTCCTTAATCTTTTGTCCTCCCTACGGAAAAGTACCGCAGGCGGGACTTGAACCCGCACGAACATTTCTGTTCAAAGGATTTTAAGTCCTTCGTGTCTACCATTCCACCACTGCGGCATCCTTAGAGCGAAAAACGGGACTCGAACCCGCGACCCCGACCTTGGCAAGGTCGTGCTCTACCAACTGAGCTATTTTCGCATTTTCTCGCTACTCTCGCTTTACATCAGTGCCGCAACTCTCCTTGCCAAGGTCGGAACCGTTCCTATTTCTAGGGGCAAGGTCGTGCTCTACCAACTGAGCTATTTTCGCAATTATATCTTTTTCAGTTCTGCGGCATTCACGTTTTCTCC
>JBGVCG010000034.1:0-43002 GCA_045226255.1 Paludibacteraceae bacterium
CATTGCAGGTCGCCCATAGGTTTCCGCTCGGAAGACCCAAATCGACATATTCGAATCCATTCTCTTTCGTTTCGCAGCCGCAGAGAATAATCATCGTGATTATCAGTATTTTGCCTTTTATGCCCATCTTGTTCTGTTTCATATCTTCTTGCGTTTACAAAAACCTATCTGAAGACGAAGATGTGTCGGCAAGATATCCATGACCGTTTTTGCCATAGAATATCAACCTATTGTCCAATGAGTGGACGATGTGCAATTTATAAAAAAATCATGATTCCGCATACGACTTGTGCTTTTTATCTAGTGTTTGCCAGGCACGTCATGTGTATTTAGGAAGACCTATGGTTTATTCTTCGGATTCTATATTCATCCTTTGTCTCCTTGGAAAGTCACATAATATTCTTGTATTTATTTCGTATATTTATAGAAAAAATCATACCTTTGCCACGAAAAACGAATTTAGGACATAATGAGTCGGAAGAAGTTTTATTTCATCGGTTTATTTTTTGTTGTGGTTTTCGCTGTCGTATACGCTTTGTATTCGAAGCGAGAGCAGATCCTGATGTCTGTTATCCAGAAAAAAATAGATAGATTTGAGCAAACCACCCATGCGGACCTCTCTGTCGGTTCGGTTAGTATGGATGGCTTCCGAAAGCTGATGATCAGTGATCTCTTGTTCTTGACACCGGCGAAGGACACGTTAGCGACTGTCCGTAAGGTGGGTGTCTCTTACAACTTGAGCAATTTATTGAAATTCAAGGCGAATGTCGAGTCCTTGGAGGTGGATGGTGTTCGGGTATACTACAGCGATCAGGATGGTAATCCCCGCTATTCCTTTTTGATGAAACATGAGGGCGATTCCGTCACATCGGGCAAAGACGGACATTCCTCTAAGATAGAATCCTTTGTTCGTATTTATAAGAAGGCATTGACCTACTTCCCTGAGTCTATGCACATCTCGGATGTGGTGGCCATCGGCTACCGGAACGGTAACCTGTGCAGGTTCTCCTTCCCTGAGAACTCCTTGAAGAACGGTTATCTGGAGGGACAGGTCATCTATCGTTTGTCTTCGCCTACGGGACAATTCACGGAGAAGAGCTTCGTCGTCACCGGCTCGTTGAACGAACCTGACGGCAGGGTGGGCTCCATCCGTATTTACCCTGCCACGCAGAACTCCATGCCTCTCTTTTTCAGGAAGGGAGACAACCTTGTGTCCGTGCGTTTCGACACGATGGACATCTCTCTCGCAGCCGATAAGCGGTGCGAAAACTGGAAGGGCAATCTCCGCCTTGCGCCGTTCACGCTTTCGAATGAGCGGATCGCGGGCATTCCTGTGCAATTGGACTCCGTCTCGATGAACTATTCGGTGAACATCCTCATGGAACCATCCCTCAAGGTGGAGCTGGATAGCTCCAGTTCGTTGAGCGTCAACGGATTCCACTTTAATCCCTATCTGTTGTATGAGAAAAGGGACACCGCCCCTCATCTGCGGGTGGAGGTCCATCGTGATAGTTTTGTGGCGCAAACGCTTTTCAATGCCTTGCCGAAGGGCTTTTTCACCAATTTGGAGGGAATACAGACGAAGGGAACTCTCTCGTATCGTCTCTTCTTCGATTTGGATATGAGCCAGATAGATAGTCTATCGTTCCGTTCCTCGTTGGATAAGCGAGACTTCTCTATCGAAAAGTTCGGCAGGACGGATTTCACTACCGTGAATCGTCCGTTCACCTATCATGCGTATGACCATGGCGAGGAGGATGCTAGTTTCGTCGTTGGAGAGCCTAACCCGGACTTTGCCAAGTTGGACGAGATCTCCCCTTACCTGAAAAATGCCATCTTGTACTCTGAGGATGGCCTCTTCTTCTGCCACAAAGGGTTCCTTGAGACGGCCATGAACGCCGCCCTCGCCAAGGATATCAAGGAGAAACGTTTTGTCCGTGGGGGAAGCACCATCTCTATGCAATTGGTGAAGAACCTCTGGCTGAGCAGGGAGAAGAATATCTTCCGCAAGTTGGAGGAGGCGATGATCGTATGGTTGGTTGAGAACAATAGACTGGTCTCCAAGAACAGAATGTATGAGATATACTTGAACGTCATAGAGTGGGGTCCGCATATCTACGGTGCCAAGCAGGCCTCCCACTTCTATTTCTCCAAGGAACCTTCCGAACTGACGCCTGAGGAGGCTATTTTCATGGCGAGCATCATCCCACGTCCGAAGAAGTTCATGTGGTTCTTCGACAACGACCATGAGTTGAAACCGTTCTTGGCGCCCTATTTCGATCTGTTGGGCGACAAATTGTTGCGGCATGAGATCATCACGGAGGCGCAGCGTGAGAAGCTAGGCCATAGCGTGAGGCTCACGGGTGCGGCTCGTGTCTATCTGCGCAGTTCCGTAGCTAAGATGCAGTCTGGGGATGCAGTTGACACGGAGGATGAGAACGTGCTCCTGGAGTCTCTGGATAAACCAAGGGAAGAGAATGAAACTATTTCAAACAGCACAGATAAAAACGATTGACGCGTTGACCGCACAATACGAGCCGATTCATCCGTACAGGCTGATGGAACGTGCCTCCCGTGTTTTTTTCGATGAGTTATTGCGTTGTGCCCCGTCCGACACCTCCTTTTGTGTGGTCGCTGGCAGTGGTAACAATGGCGGGGATGCCTTGGTGATCGCCCGCTATCTGCTGACGATCGGGCGACCGGTCTCCGTCTTCTTGGTGAATCCTAAGGGAAAACTCTCTTTTGATTGCCAATCCGCTTTTAATGATCTGAATGATAAGTTCCCTAACCATATCGTGGAGGTGGTATCGCCTGAACAGTTCGTCGTCGAAGGGAATTGGCTCATAGATGGATTGTTCGGTTCAGGGCTCAACCGCCCTCTCTCTGGCATATACGCAGATATTGTCCGTATCATCAACGAAAGCGGCAAGCATATCGTCTCCATCGATTTGCCTTCCGGCTTGATGGGGGAGGACAATGACGCAAACGATCCGCAAACCATCGTGAAGGCGAATCGCACATTCACCTTCCAATTCCCTAAACTCTCTTTCCTCTTGCCTGAGAATGAGCGGTATGTGGGTGAGGTGACGATCCTCGATATTCAATTGCACGGCAAGGCGATCGCGGAAGTGGAGACAGACTTCTTCTTGACGGAAAGGTCGGATGCGCAGGCTCTCTTGCGCCCTCGTAGTCGCTTCGCACATAAGGGGACTTGCGGCCATGCTTTGCTGATCGCGGGTTCTAGGCAGATGACTGGTGCCGCTATCTTGGCTGCCCGCTCCGCAATGCGTTCGGGGTGTGGCTTGTTGACCGTTCAGGTGCCAAGCTCTTGCCGTCAGGTGTTGCAGATCTCTGTGCCTGAGGCGATTGTGCGGACAGACGATTCGGAGGAGTGTTTCTCCACTGCTCCAGACTGCGTGAAATACAATGCGGTGGGTGTGGGACCGGGTCTTGGCACATCCGATGCTTCGGCGCAAGCCTTCTCTCAACTCTTGGATGTGTTGGGTGACAAGCCTTTGGTGGTGGATGCGGATGCGTTGAATCTATTGGGAAAGAATCCGTCTTTGTGGAACAAGATACCGAAGGGGACAATCCTGACCCCTCATCCGAAGGAGTTTGAGCGGATATCAGGCGTGAAAAGTGATGGCTATGCACGTTGGATGAAGCAGGTGGAGCTCTCTGTCAAGCATCAGGTCGTGGTGGTGCTGAAGGGTGCGTATACCTCCGTCTCCTTCCCTGACGGCTCGTTGCATTTCAACACTACGGGGAATGCGGGCATGGCGACGGCTGGAAGCGGTGATGTGCTGACGGGCATTATCCTATCGTTATTGGCCCAAGGCTATGATCCTTGTCATGCGGCGGTGCTAGGCGTATGGTTGCATGGGGCGGCTGGCGACTGCGCTTTGACGGAGCAGTCGGAGGAGAGCTTGGTGGCTGGAGATTTGATCGGCTCTTTGGGAAAAGCGTTTAGAGAATTAAGAATTAAGAATTTTGAATTTTGAATTAGGAGTTGAATTGTTTTGGGGAGTTATTTACTATTTAACTATTTACAATTTACTATTTTGCGATTTGCGATTTACTATTCTGGAAGGGTTTTGAAGTTTTTTCTTCCTAGTAGGCGGTTGTTATCTCTTAATTTTATAAATTTGAGCAACGTTTTTTACGTTACATTATTTTGAAATGAATTATTATGGCAAAATCAAATAAGAAGTCGAGGGCGAGTTTGCCCTCTAAAAAAAATAAACGGGCCAAGGAGCCTGCTGGGGGCAAGCAGCTCACGAAGCAGGAGATGTTGAACCGGACGGTTCGTTTCTTTGAGCAGAATCCTACACAATCGTATAATTACAAGCAGGTTGCTTTCGAGATCGGTATCTCGAGCATGACCCAGAAGCGCCAGTTGATCCAACTGATGGAGGACCTTGTGTTGCAGGAGTTCCTCTTCTCCCCTTCGAGCGGAAAGTATAGGCTTGAGAATCGTAGCGGAGCCATCGTGGGTAAGCTGGAGCGCCGTACGGGTGGAAAGATATTCCTCGTGCCGGAGGATGGTGGCGAGGAGGTCTTCATCATGGATAAGTACCTGAACAAGTCCATCGTGGGCGATACGGTTCGTGTCCGCCTCTTCGCGCGCCGCAAAGGATGCATACAGGAGGGTCAGGTGTTGGATGTCCTGCAACGTGGACACGATACCTTCGTGGGCAAGTTGGAGGTCTCTAAGGATTATGCCTTCTTGCAGGTCGACAACCGTCTGCTGGTGAATGATATCTTCATCCCGAAGGATAACCTGAAGGGTGGAAAGACCGGCGACAAGGCGATTGTGAAGATCACTGAGTGGTCGAAGAGAGACCGTAACCCAGTGGGTGAGGTCGTTGAGATATTAGGCTCCGCGGGGGATAACAATGCGGAGATGAACGCTATCTTGGTGGAGTTCGGTTTGCCGTATAGCTACCCTCAGGTGGTGGAGGAGGCGGCTGACCAGATCTCTGACGAGATACCAGCCGATGAGATCGCCCGTCGTATAGACTTTCGTGGCGTCCCTACGTTTACCATCGACCCTGCGGATGCGAAGGACTTCGACGATGCGTTGTCCATCCGTAAGCTGGAGGATGGCAAGTGGGAGGTGGGCGTGCATATCGCCGACGTGACCCACTACGTCAAGGAGGGGGATATCATCAACGAGGAGGCGTTCAAACGTGCCACATCCATCTATTTGGTGGACCGTACCATCCCGATGTTGCCGGAGCGTTTGTGCAACGTGATCTGCTCGTTGCGCCCTGACGAGGACAAGTGTTGTTACTCCGTCATCTTCAAGATGGATGACGAGGCGAATGTGCTGAAGTATCAGATCGCCCACACGGTGATCCGCTCCAACCGTCGCTTCGCTTACGAGGAGGCGCAGGAGGTGATTGAGACGAAGCAGGGCGACATGAAGGAGGAGATATTGACCTTGGATGCCCTCGCTAAGAAGTTGCGGGAGCGTAGATTCGCCAAGGGAGCCATCGCGTTCGAACGGACGGAGGTGCGCTTCGAGATCGACGAGAAGGGCAAGCCTTTGTCGGTCTATTTCAAGGAGTCCAAGGATGCGAATAAGTTGATCGAGGAGTTCATGCTCTTGGCTAACCGTACGGTGGCGGAGCACATCGGCAAGGTGAAGAAGTCCGAGAAGGCGAAGACCTTCGTCTATCGTATCCATGACTTGCCGGACCCAGAGAAGTTGTCCAACCTCTCTCAGTTCATCACCCGTTTCGGCTATAAACTGAAGACGACAGGAAAGAACACGGAGGTATCCGCCTCCATCAACCGCTTGTTGGACCAAGTGCAGGGAAAGCGTGAGCAGAACCTGATCGAGACGATCACCATCCGCTCCATGGCGAAGGCGATCTACTCCACGGATAATGTGGGCCACTATGGTTTGGCTTTCGATTTCTATACGCACTTCACGTCGCCGATCAGACGATTCCCTGATATGATGGTGCACCGTCTGTTGGACCGTTATGCGGCGGGACAGAAGAGCGCCGATCAGACAGTTTTCGAGGATTACTGCAAGCATTGTTCAGACATGGAGCAGGTGGCCGCGAATGCGGAAAGAGCCTCCATCAAGTACAAGCAGGTGGAGTTCATGTCGGACAAGATCGGGCAGACCTTCAACGGTGTCGTTTCAGGCATTCAGGAGTGGGGTATCTATGTGGAGTTGAACGAGAACAAGTGTGAGGGTATGATCCCTATCCGTGATTTGGACGATGACTTCTATTCCTTCGACGAAAAGGAGTATTGCCTGACGGGAAGGAAGTATCGCCGCACCTATCGATTGGGTGATGAGGTGGTTGTCCGTATCAAGAAGACGAATCTGGATAAGAAACAAATGGATCTTGAATTAATAGAGAAATTATAATGACGAAAAGTATTTTGTGTGGGGCGTTGGTGTCCCTTCCTTTGTTTTTCTTCTCTTGTGGAAGTAACAATGCTCATAATGACCGCAGTGATTTGTCTCTTCGTGGAAAGGTGAAGAGTGTGACGGAGAAACAGTTTCATGCGCTTGTGTCGCCTGACGGTGATGTTGTGAAGGGCGCCTTCTTCCGTACGGAGGGCGAGTGGGACTTCGTAGAGAAGTTCAACAAGGATGGTATGTTCACCTCCATCTCTTTCCTGGACAGGGACGGGGACACGATCAGCAAGAGCATCTACGAGTATGATGAGAAGGGAAAACTTGCCTCGAAGAGTTTCTACGACCCGACATTGAAGATGAAGTCCGAGTATGAGTACGATTCGCGGGGACGTGTCAAGTTGACTTATGACTTCGACGAGGATGGAGACCTGATGCTCGCCACTTCCACGGAATACAACGACGACAACCTGATTGAGACGAGCACGACGTTCAATAAGCAGGGCAAGTATCTGCGTCAGTCTGTTTCCCAAAAGAACAAGAAGGGTTTCGTGACGGATTACAAATACTATAACGAAGAGCGTAAGCTGGGCAATTGGCGCAAGGAAACCCATGCGGACGATGGCAGGCTCATTGAGATGTCCGTTCTGAACCAAGACGAGACCGTCGCATTTGTCGTGAAGTATTTGTATAACAAGCAGGGTGACCTGACGTCGTGCGAGCCTATCTCTGAGAGCGACGAGTACTTGATGGACCGATATATCTATGAGTATGATAAAAAGTCCAATTGGAGGAGAAGAGTCCACTTCAAGGGGGACTCCGCCTATAGCGTGACGGAACGTGTCATCGAGTATTATTAAGACAGAAGACACATTGTTTTTATTTAGCAAAATATGCCTGGATAACCATAGGGCATGAACGTGGAGGAGCGTTGTGTTTCGATGCCACGTTCCTTTCATATAGGCAATCCAGAGGACTACAATTCCTCACGGAGAAAGGCGTTTACGGAGTGTTGATGCGATAATTTCGCGTCAACACTTGTTGTAAATAGTAAATTGTAAATGATTAAATAGTAAATATTCGTACCTTTGCCACGAAAATTTATTAGCATAAGTTCAGATGATTTCTGTAGATAAGCTGACGATTCGATTCGGGAGCGTCACGTTGTTCAATGATATTTCCTATGTGGTGAACCCTAAGGACAAGATTGCCTTAGTCGGTAAGAATGGTGCGGGCAAGAGTACGATGCTGAAGGTCTTTGCGGGGCTACAGCCTGCGACGAGCGGAAGCGTCTCTGTGCCGAAGGATGTCACGATCGGTTATTTGCCGCAGCACATGATCCACAACGATGGTGTCACAGTCATGGAGGAGGCGGAGAAGGCTTTCTCCGATATCTTCGAGCTCCAAAAGGAGATTGAACGCATGACGGTGGAGCTGGCCGAAAGAACCGATTATGAGTCTGCCTCCTACCAACAACTGATAGAGCGCCTGACGCACGCCAATGAGCGCCTGGACATGATGGGCGTGAACAACTTCAAGGGTGAGGTGGAGAAGACCCTCTTGGGCCTCGGCTTCGTCCGCTCCGATTTCACCCGCCAGACGAGCGAGTTCAGCGGTGGCTGGCGTATGCGTATCGAATTGGCCAAGATCCTACTGAAACGTCCAGATGTCCTCCTGTTGGACGAGCCGACCAACCACCTCGACATAGAGTCCATCCAATGGTTGGAGGAGTTCCTCAAATCGAGCGGTAGCGCCGTCATTTTGGTGTCGCACGACCGTGCCTTCATCGATGCGGTCACGAACCGTACCATAGAGATCTCTTTAGGCAAGATATACGATTACAAGGTATCCTATTCCAAATACGTGGAGTTGCGCAAAGAGCGCCGCGAGCAGCAGTTGAGGGCATACGAGAACCAGCAGAAGCAGATACAAGACACGGAAGACTTCATCGAACGCTTCCGTTACAAGGCTACCAAGTCCAACCAGGTGCAGTCGCGCATCAAGCAGTTGGAGAAGCTGGATATCATCGAGGTGGACGAGGAGGATAACTCCGCCCTGCACCTGAAGTTCCCGCCGGCGCCCCATTCCGGCACTATCACCGTTGAGGCGCAGCACCTGACGAAACGATATGGTGACAATGTTGTCTTGGAAGATATTGCCTTAACGATCAAACGAGGCGAGAAGGTCGCCTTCGTGGGTAAGAACGGAGAGGGTAAGTCTACCCTGGTCAAGTGTATCATGGATCAGATCCCTTATGATGGAACCCTGAAACTGGGCCATTTGGTCAAGATAGGCTATTTTGCCCAGAACCAAGCCTCTTTGTTGGACGAGAACCTCACGGTGTTCGATACGATCGATCGTGTGGCGGTGGGGGATATCCGTACGAAGATCCGTGACATCCTAGGCGCTTTCATGTTCGGTGGCGAGGCCTCCGACAAGAAGGTGAAGGTGCTCTCGGGTGGTGAACGTACCCGTTTGGCGATGATCCGTTTGCTCTTGGAGCCGGTTAATTTCTTGGTGTTGGACGAGCCGACCAACCACTTGGACATGCGTTCGAAGGATGTGCTGAAGGATGCCATCAAGGCTTTCAACGGAACGGTTGTGGTAGTTTCCCATGATAGGGAGTTCCTGGACGGTTTGGTGGACAAGGTATATGAGTTCGGCAACCATAAGATCAAGGAGCATCTGGGAGGAATCTATGATTTCTTGCAGTCCAAGAAGATGGCTTCCCTGCAGGAGTTGGAGCGCAAGGCGCAGCCGCAGGTGACGGAGGCGAAGGAGGTGAAGCCATCCGATAATAAGCTCTCGTATGAGGCGAAGAAGGAGTTGACGAAGAAGATCCGTAAGGCCGAGAAGGCGGTGGCTGATTCAGAGGCGGAGATCAACGCTATCGAGCAACGCATCGCGGAGATTGAGACGGAGCTGCAGAACCCTGAGAATGCGACGAACACAGCCTTGTTCGACGAGTATAAGAAGAAAAAACACGAACTGGAGCAGAAAATGTACGAGTGGGAGCTCCTTTCCGAGGAGTTGGAGACGGTGAAGGCGCAGGCCTGATCACCGTTCCCATTGCGATATGTCCGTCTGCTTCTCCAACCGTCTTTCCGTGCGGTTAGGCAGCCAATCGAAGAAGTCGAATCCTGTGATCCGTTCTATATCATTCACGGAGCGGACAGCCTTTTCGTAAGGTTGTCTGTCATTGTTGTTTTCAAAGACGAAGCCTATCGCCTTCTCCTCTCCTTGCTTGAGGGAGAGCACCACTTTGAAGAAAGCGTCCGGCACGGCCACCTTGTGCCTCTTCCCAATTGTTTCAGCCTTTTTATCCCTGAAGATCGGTCCGCATACGATGTAGATGCAACTATCCTTCATGGCCCATTTCTCCCTGCAGACGGTCTCTAAAGTGCCCCAGTCGCCCGCATTCAGTGTGGCGCTTTGCGGGCAGATGTTGGTCAGCAGAAAACACTCGTCCGCCGTGGTGGAGTCGAAGCGCATATCCGCGAAGGGCGCCATGTGTCCACGGCTCAGGTGGATGCTCGTGTGCTTCAGTTCCCCCGAGTAGTCGGAGTCTTCCACCCTGTAATCCTTCATCACCTTAGGGTCGGGCAGGAACTTGTTGCGACGTTTGACGGTGATGGTGGAGGCCTCCTCACGGGTGAGTTGCCAGGAGACCCAGTTCGGGACCAGTCGCTCCGTGTTGAAGGAGAGGGAGTAGTGTTGGTGGTCGATGACGACGCTGTTCTTCGGGCGTTGGCGCACCATCAGGTCGTTGGGTGTGCCCGCATTCTTAGGCAAGTTCAGGCACGAGTTGAGTCCCGCCAGCAGGAGGAGAAGGGATATAAGAGAAATCCTATGTTTCATGATGATTGAAAAAAGGAAAGGCGCATTGTACGATGACAATGCGCCTTGGGATAGTTACGTTATTGATTTAAAATCTCCATCCGAAGGTGGCGATGATGTTACGAGTTTTCAGATTCTCCTTCTTTGCGAACTCTGTAGCGCCCAGAGGGAGAGAAGGGTAGAGGACGCTCTTCTCGTTGTGGAAGGCGTAAGCCAAGTCACAATAGAAGTGTTCTCCCTTATAACCTGCACCACCCGTCACGTAGATGGATTGTTGAGGAAGGGTGATGATTCTGAAGTTGAGGGTATTCTCCGCCTCTTCCGTCTCTATTGGGCTAGAAGAGAAGGCCGTACCCAAGCGGAGGAAGAAACCGTCCACTACCTGGAGCTCAGCACCCGCCTTGATTGTGTGGACTTGATTCATTTGATCTTCCGCTACATCACTTACATCGTCGATTTCGATGTCGTCAGCCTTCATGCGAATCTTTTTGAAGTTTTCGAATTGATAGTCGATATCAACCAAAGCCTTCTTTCCGATGACAAAACCCACACCAGTCTTGAATTTGAGAGGGGTTCTGAACTCATAGAAGAAATCGCCTCCGTAATCATCAATGACAGGGTTATAACCGTCGCTACCCAATTCCAGCTTAGCGTAGTCTGTGATGTCATAGAACGTTGGTGTTTCGAAAGATGCACCGATTCTGACTTCATCGATTGGACGTACGATGGCGCCTATTCTGAAGTTGAAGCCGTGAGCTCTTGCGTCATAGTAGTTGTCCATGTACCAATGGTCCTCAGGCTCAGAAGGAAGAGTGCTCTCGTCGTACACAGCAGTTTGTTTGTACTCGATGGTGTTGATGCCGAAAGCCGCACCCACGTAGACCAAGTTGCTGATGTTCAAACCATAGGCGAAGTCCCACTGTCCCACGTGACCTTTCTCCATCAATGTGTATTTCCTCAACACATCGCCCGTACCAAAGATTGAATATCCATTTTCGTCAAGAAGGTTCACTTCTGTCGCATATCCGTAGTGGAGGTTGTCTGGTCCCGCATTTCCGAATTTGTCGGTCAGTGAGACGCTTGTCCGCTCATCTCTTTGACGAGTGTATCTTGAGTAGTTATTCAATCTGTTGTAGTTGATGCCTAGCGAGGAGGTGATATAGCCGTGTTTGTTCTTCTTGCTTCCGAAGTTGAGGATGAAAGCGAAGTTGTCCAAAGCAGCCTTAACATCTCCGTTGTTGTTGATGTAGATACTTGGGGAGAAGGTGAGTTCCTTGCTCCTGTATACACCCAACGCCGCCGGATTGTCCTTGATGGCGGATGAGTTGCCCCCCAGGGCGGTGAAAGCACCCGCCATACCAGTGTACCGTGCCGTACCCAAAACAGGGTTCGTCTGGCTTAATCTTAGGCCATCGTATGCATTCTGTGAGAATGCTAAACCTGCAAGTGCAGCGAAGCCCATTGTCAACAATAATCTTTTCATGTCTATATTTTTTTAATTTTTAATTCAAACGATTAACTCATTAAGCTTAGTGTCATCTGCGTCCACCACCGCTGCGTCCGCCTCCACTATGTCCGCCTCCGCTGTATCCTCCGGATGAGCGTCCGCTGGATGAAGGGGAAGAATAGCTGGATCTGGAAGAACCGCTGTTGCTGCTGCGAGTGGAGCTGCCGCTTCTCATGGAAGAACCGCTGTTGCTGCTGCGGGATGAGCTGTTGCTCCAACCGCTGTTGCTGCTACGAGAGGAGTTGCTGCTTCTTACGGAAGAACCGCTGTTGCTGCTGCGAGTAGAGCTGTTGCTTCTTACGGAAGAACCGCTGTTGCTGCTGCGAGTGGAGCTGTTGCTTCTTATGGAAGAACCACTGTTGCTGCTGCGGGTGGAAACATTGCCCCTACGTACGGAAGTGCCTCTGTTAACTGATCCGCTGGAAGCGCTGTTCCTGATCACACGGGTACCGCTGTTCCTGATCTTGTTCTCGCCCCTTACGACGTGGTGCGGCGTAACTATGCGGCGATGAGCTGGAGCGTGGTGCCAGTAGTGTGGACGTGGATGATGGTAGTATCCCCATCCGTATCCGTAGTAGCCCCAGTATGGATCCCAGTGGTAACGATAATAAGGCCAAGAGTAGTACCCTACGTAGTAAGGTCTTCCCCAATAATATCCGTAGTAAGGATAGGAGTTGATGTAGACGGTCGTTGTGGTCGGAGAATCTGACCCTTCAACCTCATCAATGGTGTACATCGGGATGCCTGCATCGTGGAAACGATTCAGCCTTTCGGTGTAAGTGTAATCATCACCTTTCTCAACCATGACGGTATCCGTGTAGAACTCTCCACCTGCGATGGACGGATCCTCGACAAAGATCGTGTCATCGTTGACGCGGACGTTTTGCTGCTGCTTCGTCTTGAGCACCATGGTTTGGTATTGAGCCTTCTTTTGAGCCTCTTCCCTCTCCTTGGCTAACTTCTCCGCACGGGCTGCCTCTTCTTCCGCTTCCTTGTCTGCATCCTCTGAATTGTAGTAGATGTCATCAACTACAGCGAAGGCATTGTACGGCAGGAATGTGATTCCCAACACGTAGAACAATAATTTTAGAATTTTCATGGCTTTACCCTCCTATAATTTAAATCAAAAACGTAATTTTGTATCATAAAGTTTTCGACAAAGATATGAAAAAATATCTTATTGAAAGCATCGTCCCTTTATTTCAACGTACCGAAGATATGAAGATATATTCTTTGTCGCAAGTGATGTGGACGAATAACCTTTTTTTATCGACGAATTAATGCTTTTGAACGATGAAGTACATTGAAGTCCATTTCTCTTTTTCTTCTGGTGAAGATTATGTTAAAGATTTGTTATCCAATGAATTAGGTGATTTGGGCTTCGAGAGCTTCTCCTCGGACGATGAGGGATTGGTCGGATATATCCAGGCTCCCCTTTTCGACGAATCCGCCTTGAAGAACGCCTTGTCGGACTTCTCTTTCGACCCGAATGTACGCTTCGAGGCTAAGGCCGCGGAGGACAAGGACTGGAACGAGGAGTGGGAGAAGAATTACTTCCAACCTATCGTCATCGGCGACGAGTGCGTGGTGCACGGCTCCTTCCATAAGGATGTGCCGACTGCTAAATACGACATCGTGATCAATCCTAAGATGGCCTTCGGTACGGGCTATCATGCGACGACGACCCTTATGATGAGGGCACTGCTCCGCCTCGACGTGAAGGGCAAACGATTGCTGGACATGGGGTGCGGAACGGCTATCCTCGCTATCCTCGCTGCTAAAAAGGGAGCTACGGATGTGGTCGGCATCGACATCGACGAATGGGCCTATGAGAACGCGAAGGAGAACATCGTCATGAACGGAACGCCTGACATCGAGTTGAGGCTGGGTGGCGCGGAGGCGCTGAAAACGGAGACTTTCGATGTGGTCTTGGCTAATATTAACCGAAATATATTGTTGCAGGATATCCGCCATTATGTGGAAAGGATGCGGAGTGGTTCCCTCCTGTTCCTGAGTGGTTTCTACGAGTCTGATATCCCTGTCATCGAAGAGGAGACGGCTAAGTATGGGTTGAGGAAACTTTCCTACGAAATGCAGAACGATTGGGTGGCCGTCCAATTTGAAAAAGTCTGATGCTTAATGTTTTATATATAAAAACCTAACTGTTATGATGCAAACAAATTCACAATTGGAGCTTGCCTACCGGGTGATACGGGAGACAAACTCGAATCTGTTCCTGACCGGTAAGGCGGGAACGGGTAAGACAACTTTTCTGAAACGACTGAAGGAGGAGTCGCCTAAACGTATGGTCGTGGTGGCGCCGACGGGCGTGGCGGCCATCAATGCGGGTGGCGTGACCATCCACTCGTTTTTCCAAATCCCTTTCGGTCCCTATCTGCCTGGACAAAAGAGCCTCACCAAGGAGGTGAGCAAACTGAGAAAGGAAAAACTGAATATCATGCGCACGCTGGACCTGCTGGTGATCGACGAGATCAGTATGGTCCGCGCGGATCTGCTGGACTGCGTCGACGATGTCCTGCGGAGGGTGCGACGCTCTACCTCCCCTTTCGGAGGTGTACAATTGCTGATGATCGGCGACACGCAACAGCTGACGCCTGTCGTGAAGGATGATGAGTGGGCCATGCTGCATGAGGTCTATGATACGCCCTATTTCTTTTCCAGCCGGGCGTTGCGCGGGACGAACTTCTCCTGCGTGGAGCTGAAGCAGGTCTTCCGCCAGGAGGATGAGGCTTTTGTCGCCCTCTTGAACAAAATACGTGACAACCAGGTGGACGACAAGACCCTCGCCGAGCTGAACAAGCGCTATCTTCCTCATTTCAATCCGGACGATAGCGAGGGCTATATCCGCCTGACTACCCATAATGCGGTGGCGCAACGTCTCAATGAGGCGAAGCTCTCCGCCCTGAAGACGAAAGCCTACACTTTTAAGGCGAAGATAGAGGGTACCTTCCCTGAGTATGCGTACCCTACGGATGCGGAGCTGGTGCTGAAGGAGAATGCGCAGGTGATGTTCATCAAGAATGATTCTTCCCCTGAGAAAAGATATTACAACGGAAAGGTCGGCGTGGTGAAAAGCATTGACGGTGAGGATATTGTGGTGGAGGACCGCCAGACGGGTGACCTGATCACCGTGGGACGTGAGTCTTGGGAGAATATGCGCTATGAACTGAATAAGACGACGAACGAGATAGAGGAGAAGGTGGATGGTCTCTTCGAGCAATATCCGCTGAAGACGGCTTGGGCGATCACGATCCACAAGAGCCAGGGTCTCACCTTCGAGCGTGCCATCATCGATGCCGCCGCCTCGTTTTCGCATGGTCAGGTCTACGTGGCCTTGAGCCGCTGCAAACGGTTGGAGGGCATGGTGCTGAGTTCGCCTATATCGCTTGCCGCCATCAGACATGATAGCCGTGTCGATTTGTTCAACCAAGAGGCGGAGACGCGTGTGCCTGACAATGATTCGCTCAAGGTCATGCACCGTGATTACTTCGTGCAGTTGGCGGAGGAACAATTCACCTTCCGTCCGATATCCGTTCCGCTCCATTCCCTTCAACGTCTGTTGGCGGAGTCTTTCTCCAAACTATACCCTGCCGTCCTTGCTTCGGTGGACGGGGCGGTGCCGGAGCTGGAGAACAAGGTGACCAGTGTCGCGACCCGTTTCGTGGCGCAAATCCGTGCCATGGCGGCGGAAAGCTCCGACGTGGACCATGACGAGCGGATCAAGGAACGTACCCAAAAGGCTGCGGCGTATTTCCTCCGTGAGTGCGAGACGATCATATCGCCCGTGCTCTCATCCTTGGCCTCCGTGCAGACGGACAACAAGGAGTTGGCGAAGCACTTCAATGATTTGCTGACCTCCCTGCAGGAGGGGTACGACGAGAAGATGGCCACGTTACGGGCTTGTGGCGAGGGCTTCTCTGTCGCTTCTTTCCTGCGGGCGAAAACCGATGCCATCGTCTCCGCTAAGGCGGATGAGGCGAGGAAGAAGGGGAAGGAGAAATATGCCTCCCTCTCGGCGGATATCCTGCATCCGGAGCTTTACGAGAGGTTGCGCGAGTGGAGGAAGGACGAGGCGGACGCGCAGAACTACCCCGCCTATATGGTGCTTGCCCAGAAGGCGCTGATCAACATAGCGAACCTGATGCCTGCGAACGAGGCGGAGCTGCTGCAGGTGCAGGGCGTCGGCAAAGGGATCGTAAGCCGTTACGGGGAGGATATCCTGGCCGTGGTGGAGGAGTGCGTGGAGCAATTCGGTTACGAGCGCAAGCCTATGGCGGAGGCGGCGGAGAGCGTCCGTCCTCCGAAACGCACATCGGTCAATAAACGTGAGAAGGAGAAGGGTGAGTCGACGTATGACATCACCCTGAGGATGTATAAGGCTGGGAAGACGGTGAAGGAGATCGCTAAGGAGCGTGGCTTGGTGGAAAGTACTATCGAATCCCATCTGCTCTATTGCGTGGAGCATGACGAGCTGGATGCCGAGAAGGTCTGTCCTCCGAAACGGTTGAAGGAGGTGTGCTCGTTTGTCCGTAATCATCCCGACATGGGGGTCGGCGACCTGCGCAAGGAGTGTGACGAGCAGTACAGTTGGGCGGAGATTAGGCTGGCGTTGCTCGTGAATAAAAAGGAAACGGAGGCTGCGGAATCGTCTTGGGAAAGGTGGTGGTCTAGAGCAATCTCTTGTTATGAAATAGTGATTAATCGTATAACTAAATAATTTGTTATGAAACTGAAAACATGTGTGGTGACGTTAGCGTCGATAGTGCTGCTCACTTCCTCCTGCAGGAAGATTTACGAGGAGAATTATTACAATACCACGAATGAGAGTGTTTACAATTACGAGTATTACCAGAAGGTGCTTCTGGATCAGAAGGAGATTACGGATGATATCCGTCCGCCTTACCTGAAGAAGGGGGATACGGTGGCGGTGTTCGCCGCGTCGAACAAGGTGACGAAGAGCGAACTTTCCGCAGGCATCGCCAAACTGAAGGAGTGGGGTCTCAATGTGGTTGAGGCCAGCAACCTCTATGAGGACGACGGACGTTATGCGGGCACGCAGGCGCAACGTATCCTAGGTTTGCAGGCATTGATCGATAACCCTAATATCAAGGCTTTGTTCTCCGCCCGTGGCGGATACGGGGCGGCGCAGGTGATTCCGTTCCTGGACTTGGAGAAACTGCAGGATCATCCGAAATGGGCCATCGGCTACAGTGATGTGACCGCTTTGCACGTTGCCTTGAACAACCTTGGCATAGAGAGCATCCATGGTCCTATGATCAATAAGATGACTGATTCGGAGAGTGTGGAGACGCTCCGTAAAGCGTTGTTCGGCGAGAAGGTGTCTTACTCGATCCCTACCAACAAAAATTGTGTCATGGGTAGTGAAGAAGGCCGTTTGGTGGGTGGAAACCTCTCCCTCATCTACAGTCTGGGCGGTACGTTGTTCGACCTGAACGCGAAGGACGCTATCCTGCTGATTGAGGACACGGGCGAGAGCAATTACCACTTGGACCGTATGCTGACGAACCTGAAACTGAGCGGTAAGTTAGACTGCATCAAAGGCTTGGTGGTGGGAGAGTTCTCCAATATGACCCAGGGTTCCGACAAGCCGATCGAAGAGATCATCCTGAGCAAGGTGAAGGATTTGGGCATCCCTGTGATGTATGGTTTGAGTGTTGGACATGGGAGTACGAACTATGCTGTATATATGGGACGTAAGGTGAAGCTGAATGTCGATAAAGACAAGGCTACGCTTACGTTCGAGTGATAATTATCCGCTTATGGCAAAGACCAAATCTGTATATGTGTGCCAGAACTGTGGCGCAGAGGCTCCTAAGTGGGTGGGCAAGTGTCCTTCCTGCGGGGAGTGGAACACCTACGTCGAGGAGGTGGTGCGGAAGGAGAGCGCGAAGAGCCTCCAATCGCTCCGTTTCATCCCTGACAATGGAGGCTCCAAACCTGTCTGCATCGATGATGTGGAGACCTCGGAGGAGGTGCGTGACGACACGGGCAACAATGAGTTCAACCGTGTCTTGGGCGGTGGCATTGTGCCAGGCTCCCTCACGCTGATCGGCGGCGAACCGGGCATCGGTAAGTCCACCCTCATCCTCCAAATAGTTCTGAGCCTATTCAACAAGAAGACCCTTTACGTCTCGGGCGAGGAGAGCGTCAAACAACTGAAACTGCGTGCGGACAGGCTCTCCGTGAAGTCTAACCCGAACTGCTTCATTGTCAGCGAGACTTCGCTGGAGCAGATCTTCGTGCACATCCAGAACGTGCAGCCGGACTTGGTGGTGATCGACTCTATCCAGACCATCAGCACGGAGTTGGTGGAGTCTTCCCCAGGCAGTGTTTCGCAGGTGCGTGAGTGCGCCGCCGCCATCCTGAAATTCGCCAAGGAGAGTGGGGTGCCCGTCCTGATGGTGGGCCACATCAACAAGGAGGGCAATATCGCCGGGCCTAAGGTGCTGGAGCATATCGTGGACACCGTCCTGCAGTTCGAGGGCGACCAACACTACATGTACCGCATCCTCCGTTCCATCAAGAACCGTTTCGGAAGCACCTCCGAGTTGGGTATCTACGAGATGATGCAGTCCGGGTTGCGTGAGGTCACCAACCCTTCCGAGCTCTTGCTGAGCAATAACCATGCAGGCTTGAGCGGCACTGCCATCGGTGTGGCGATCGAGGGGGTACGTCCCTTCCTGATCGAGGTGCAGTCGCTCGTCAGTTCCGCCGCGTACGGTACGCCGCAACGCTCCACCACGGGCTTCGACATCCGTAGGCTCAACATGCTGTTGGCGGTTCTGGAGAAAAGGGTAGGCTTCAAGCTGGCGCAGAAGGATGTCTATCTGAACATCGCGGGCGGCTTGCGGATCAATGACCCTGCGCTGGACCTCGCCATCATCAGTGCGATCCTTTCGTCCAACATGGATATTGTGGTGGATGCCCATACGTGCCTCACGGGCGAGATCGGTTTGTCGGGCGAGATACGTCCTGTGAACCGTATCGAACAACGTATATCGGAGGCGGAGAAGTTAGGCTTCAAGCGGATCATTATCCCTGAGTTCAAGAACTTGGACGTGAAGAAATGGAACATCGATGTGGTCTGCGCCCGAAAGGTGGAGGAGGCATTCTCTGCCCTCTTCGGTTGATTTGTATTTTTTAACGGACTGGAGGGAATACGGCGTGTTCCTTCTGCGTTATTAGGGTGGGGAAGAAATGGATTCCCCCAGTTTTAGATTGCTAATGGATATGGATAAGAGACGGTTGCGCATTTTTTCTGTGTTGTTGGTCTGGACAGTGGCTTCGTTCGCCCAGATCAACACGAAACGTATGATGGATATAGGCAGGAATGCCATCTTCTTCGAGGATTATGTGCTCTCTATCCAGTATTTCAATAAAATCATCAATGTGAAGCCTTATTGGGCGGACCCCTACTTCTACCGTGGGGTGGCGAAGATCAGCTTGGAGGATTATGTCGGGGCGGAGGCGGATTGTAGCGCCGCCTTGGAGCGTAACCCCTTCATGGTGGACGCCTACCGTTGCCGTGGCGCCGCCCGTGCGTGCTTGGGAATGTATGACCAAGCTTTGGCGGATTTCGACAAGGGCCTGGAATTCGAGCCGAAGAACAAGTACCTCATGCTTTGCAAGGGCTCTGTCTATGCGGGCGAGGAGCGATGGGACACGGCCATTGCGGTCTTCTCCGAAATGCTGAAGGCTTACCCGAACTACAAGGACGCTTACCTCAGACGCGGATATTGCTATTTCTCGAATGGCGACACGGCCAATGCGCTCGCCGATTTCGAGAAGGTGCTCTCGATCGACCGCTTCTCGCCGGACGGTCATGCGGCGCGTGGCTACGTGCTCAGCGGACGGAAGGAGCATGATAAGGCGCTCTCGGAAATGAACGAGGCGATAAGGCTGGATCCTTACTGTGTGAACTACTACGTGAATCGTGGCGTGGTCCTCACGAATGCGGGCGATACGTTGGGGGCGATGTCGGACTATGACTATGCGATCCAACTGAACCCGACCTGTGTCCAAGCCTTCTTCAACCGGGCTATCCTGCGGACGGAGCTGGGGCAGAAACGCCTTGCGCTGGAGGACTATGACGAGGTGCTGGACCTGGACCCGGAGAATCATTTCGCCGTCTACAACCGTGCTTTGCTGAAGCAGGAGCTAGGGCAGTATCGCTCCGCTATCTCTGACATCTCCGTCATCATCAAGGAATACCCGAAGTTCTATCCCGCCTACTTTGTCCGCTCGGAGCTGAAGCGGAAACTGAACGACAAGCGGGGGTCAGAGTCGGACTATGTGAAGGCGCTTAGCGTGAAGCAGCAGGGCGAGAAGGAGGCTCAGTCGCAATCTTCCGACAAGGCTTCCTTGCCGAAGAAGGAGAAAAAATCCAAGGATATGGGCAACCACAACAATATGGTCGTGATGGACAAGCAGGAGGAGATGCGTCGCCTCACCTACCGCAGCGAGTCGCGAGGACGCGTCCAGAACGTGAACTTCCACGTCGAACTGGGTGCGATCGTCAAGCTGACCTCCCATCCGAAGGCTGGCATGTCCATGGGAAAACATACGTTGTTCGACAAGCGCATCAGCGTCTTCAATGGTAAGAAGATATACCCGGAGCAGCTCACCCTTTCCTGCGAGGAGCGGCAGATCGACAATGATGAACTGCAGCAATGTTTCTCCCGCATCGAGAAGGCTACCCATCAACTCGCCGATCATCCTTCCCCGAAGGTTTATTTCTCCCGCTCGTTGGATTATCTCTCCGTCTCGGATTACGAGAGCGCACTGGAGGATCTGAACCGGGCGTTAGAGAGCAATGATACGGAGAACGCTTGGCTCTACTACTTCTGCAGGGCGAATGTGCGTTACCTGAAATATCTTTCCGATGTGGAGTTGGTCAATAAGGGTGAGATGACGTTGCCGGAAGGAACGGACCTCTCCATGGTGGGTCAGGTGGCGTGCGATTTGGTGCAGAAGGATTATGACAAGGTGAAGGAACTGATGCCGGACTTCTCCCCAGCATGGTACAACAGCGGACATGTCTATGTGCGGCAACAAAACTACCAGAGCGCTTTGGACAACTTCTCGAAGTCGATCACCCTGACCCCTTCGTTCGCCGAGGCCTATTTCAACAGAGGATTAACCCATATCTACTTGAAAAAGAAGGACGAAGGAATCTCCGACCTAAGCAAGGCGGGCGAGTTGGGACTCTATTCAGCCTATAATGTGATCAAACGGTTTGGTGGAAATCGGTAGGCGTTGAGGCTATTGCTCGACCGGTTTCAGGATGATGAGGGTCTGCCCGATCTTCAATGCGTTGCCTTTTAGGTGGTTCCATCGTTGGATATCCTCCACGCTACAGCCATATTGTCTCGAAAGCTTGTAGAGCGTCTCCTTGGGTTGCACTGTGTGGGTGATGGTGTCGGTGACGACGGGTGTCGGCTCCTTCTTTTCTTCCTTCGGCGGAGTAGGCTCTTCCCTCCTGTTTTTCTCCTGGTCTTGTGCGGTAGGACGGGTGACGTAGAGCGATTGCCCGATCTTCAGATAGGTATTTTTCAGATGGTTCCATTCCATCAGATCCTCCACGGTACAATCGTATTTCCTCGCTATCTTGAATAGTGTCTCTTTTTTCTTCACGATATGGCAGAGGGGCTCCGTCGGTGCGGCGGGTTCTTCCTTTTGCGGCTCGGAAGGTTCCTCTTGCGGTTCCTGTTTCTTTTTCTCCTCCTTCTCCTCTACAGGCTCCTGTTTCTTTCCCTCTTCTTGGTTCGGTGGTGTTATCTCCTGCGTCTCCTCCTCGGAGGTCTCGTCCGTGTCGGATGGGTATTGCTCCTTCCGTTCGTCTTCGCCGATGATTCTGCGGATGCCGATGAAGCGGATGCGGTAGTAGTCCGACTCCGGGTAGTTGTCGATGGTGATGCCCTTGTTGACGGAGGCGTGGATGAATTGCAGGGTAGTATTCTTGCCGTCCGGGTTTACGTCGTAGATGATGCCCACGTGTCCCACACCCTTCGATTTGGAGTTGCTTCCTTTGAAGAAGATGAGGTCGCCCTTTTGCGCGTTCTCCATTTTGGTCTTCTCGCCTTGCAGGTATTGGGAGGCGGACGAAGCGTAGAGTTCGTAGCCGAATTGGCGGAAGACGTACCCTGTGAAGCCTGAGCAGTCGAACCGGTTAGGACCCTTCCCGGCGTACTGATACCGCTTCCCGATGTGGCGGGTCGCCTCGGTGATGATGGAGTCCCTCAGGGTTAGGGTAGTGTTCTTTCCCCTCCTTGCGTATGAGGCGTAAGGTGAAATAATCAATAATATCAGTGCTATTATCTTTATTCTCATGCGGCAAAGGTAATCATTTTTTTTCAGAGAGAACGCATGACCCTCTCTTCTCCCTTTTTAGGGGCGAAAGCCTAATCCCCCACCTGCACCTTCTCGCCAAGGTATTTAGGTTTTTTGTGGACCAGTAAATCGATGAATAGTTTCACGCGGGCCAGTTTCTCCCTCATCATGGTCTTGAACCCGTAGTAAGCCTGCACATCCTTCGCATTGAATCCAATGGCGGCTATGCCGTAGTGCCTTGCCAGATAGATGGCCCGTTCGTTGTGGAACTGCTGCGACACGATGGTGAAGGAAGACTGTCCGAAGATCTCTTTGCAGCGCACCACCGAATCCAACGTGCGGAAGCCCGCATAGTCCAGGTAAATCCTTTCTGCCGGAACGCCCGCCACCACTAAGTCGTTTTTCATGTCGGTGGGTTCGTCATAATCCTTCCGCGAGTTATCACCGCTGACGATCACATAATCCACCTTATGGGCATGGAAAAGCGCCGCCACGGCCTCGATTCTATATTGGTAGTAGAGGTTTTTCCTCCCGTCGCTCAAGTATTTGGAGGTGCCTAACAGCAGGGCGGTTTTGTTGTAGGGAACACTATCGACGGACTGGTAGACCATCTTTTTAGTCGAGCAGGAAACGACAAGGTTCGAAGAGATGATCAAGACGAGAAGCGCACACAGCGAGACGATCAACCATCTTTTCTTCCTGATGTTCTTAAAACTGACTTTAGATTTCAGCCATTGGACTGCCGCCCGTATTTTATCCAATTTCTTACCCATGTCCACCTGTGAGAATGACGAAGGTTGGTGACCATCCACACAACCATTCGCAAAGATAAGTATTTATCGGTTAATGTTTACGAAAGAAGAAAGCGTAAGTTGACAATTTATCGCCTACAGATTATCGGAGATCCTTGGGCGATGCTCTGTATCATGTACTGATATCTTGTCTGTTTTGTCTCCGGCACATCTCCGGCATTATATGTGTCGATGGAGGGAAAGATTGTAGTCTAGTCCAAGGTCCCGTAATGGAGTGAGCACAAAAAAAGCCCCCAAGCCAAGCAAAGGGGCCTATGCAAATGAAGCCGATGGTTATTAAACCAAGCTCTTGATCAATGTTTCCCTGTCGCCAGCCAACAGATCCATAGGAGCGATCTCAGGCAAAGCGTAGCAGCCAGGACGTTGTTTCACTACCGCGCGTGCGCAGGAGGTCAATACCTGAGCCGTCAAGGCAGGGTTGTTGATGTGCATGCGGAACTCGAACAATTGGTTCTGAGTCTTGCCGGAAACACCCTTGCGCTCGATCAATACGCCGTGGCCCATATCCTTGCAGTCGTCCACGCTGTTGACTGGGATGACGTGCAATTCATCGTGAGCGAAGTAGTCGTCCGCCTTCAATTCAGCGTACACTTGCTCAGCGGTGTAGCCAGGCTCCAGCTCCACGTAAACCATACGGCTGTGGATGCTTTGACCCTTAGGGATCGTCATGGAGAGAGCGTTCTTCACACCCTTCTTGCCACGAGCCACTACGGAGTGTCCCATGCTCATACCAGGACCGAAGTTCGTGTATGTCAAGCCCTTAGGAGCCATAGACATCAAGAGGGTACGGATGACAGAGTCAGTTCCTGGGTCCCAACCTGCGGAGATGATAGCGGCCACGTTATGTTTCTTAGCCACCTCGTCCAATGATTGGTGAAGATCCCATACCTGACCGTGGATATCGAAGCTGTCCACCGTGTAGATGCCCTTCTCCAAAATGCCTTTAGCCACCTCAGGAATGTTTCTGGTTGGGGTGCAGAGGATAGCCACATCCACCTTGCCGAGCTCGTCGATGTTAGCGACCACCTTCACGTCAGCCAATTCGGCTGGCTTGTTGGATGGGTCACGACGAACGACGCCCGCCAGTTCCATATCCGGTGCTGCTTGGATCGCTTCCACGCTGAAGCGACCGATGTTGCCATAACCGACAACAGCAACTCTTAGTTTTCCCATTGTAGTAATATTTATCGTTTTTAATAAAAAATCCCCGAAGCGAGAACACGACGGGGATTTTTATCGTATCGGATATTATTATACCAATCCTTGAGCAAGCATAGCGTCAGCTACCTTCACGAAGCCGGCGATGTTAGCGCCCTTCACGTAGTTAACTGTACCGTCAGCTTCCTTACCGTACTTAACGCAGTTGTCGTGGATATTCTTCATGATACCCTTCAACTTGTTGTCAACTTCCTCTGCAGTCCAAGAGATACGTCCAGAGTTCTGGCACATCTCCAAACCAGAAGTAGCCACACCACCAGCGTTAGAAGCCTTACCTGGAGAGTAAAGGATCTTAGCGTCGATGAATGCGTTAACAGCCTCGATAGTAGAAGGCATGTTAGCACCCTCGGCAACTACCTTAACACCCTTAGCGAGAAGAGCCTTAGCATCAGCACCGTCCAACTCGTTCTGAGTTGCGCATGGCATAGCTACATCGAGAGACTTGATCTCAGCGATTTGCCAAGGACGTTGGTTCTCATAGTACTTAGCAGATGGATACTTAGCTGCATACTCCTTGATACGGCCACGTTTTACGTTCTTCAACTCGAAGATGAAGTCCAATTTCTCCTTAGAGATACCATCTGGATCGTAGATAGAACCGTTAGAGTCAGATACGGTAAGAACCTTAGCACCCAATTGAGTACATTTCTCAACTGCGTATTGAGCAACGTTACCAGAACCAGAGATGGCTACAGTCTTGCCCTTCAAGGTGTCACCCTTAGTCTCCAACATATATTGTGCGAAGTAAGTTGTTCCGTAACCAGTAGCCTCAGGACGGATCAAAGATCCACCGAAAGAAAGACCCTTACCAGTCAAAACACCTACGAACTCGTTTCTCAATCTCTTGTATTGACCGAACATGAAACCAACCTCACGTGCGCCAGTACCTATATCACCAGCAGGAACGTCAGTGTCAGCACCGATGTGACGGAACAACTCAGTCATGAAGCTTTGGCAGAAACGCATAACCTCATTGTCAGATTTGCCCTTAGGATCGAAGTCAGATCCACCTTTACCACCACCCATTGGGAGAGTAGTCAAAGAGTTCTTCAATACCTGCTCGAATGCCAAGAATTTCAAAAGACCCAAGTTTACAGAAGGGTGCAAACGGATACCTCCCTTGTAAGGACCGATCGCGCTGTTCATTTGAACGCGGAAACCACGGTTGATTTGGAACTCTCCCTTATCATCGATCCAAGGAACACGGAAGATGATTACTCTCTCAGGCTCACACATTCTCTCAAGAATCTTAGCCTCTTTGTACTTAGGGTTAGCCTCGATGAATGGCATCAAAGACTCAACAACCTCCTGAACTGCCTGGTGGAAAGGAGCCTCGCCTGGGTTCTTGGCGATCACCTTGTCCATGAATTCTTTTACTTTTGCATCCATGATTTTTAAAATAATGCGTTAGAAATATATTTTTTATTCGATTTGATAAACTTATTTTTCGAAATCGATGCAAATATACCACTTTTTTCTTTGCACAAAAACTTTTTTCCTCTTTTTTGAAATATTTTTTTTGGTTTGCGAAACAATTTGACAGAAAACATAGTGTTTTTGGAACAAAATGACAAACGAGGAGAATTGTGAAACGTTAGTTCGACGGAGTCAATTTTGAATTAATCTGCCACTTTAAACTCTTAATTCTTAACTCTTAACTCTTAACTCTTAATTGTTCCACGTTTTCCACGCGGCGACCGCTTGCCCGTGCAACATCTCGAGTCCGTTCTTGGTAGTGGCCCCCTGTTCCTTCGCCAGGCGGCAGAGGAGGGTCGTTTCAGGATTGTAGATCAAATCATAGACCAGATGTTCGCTGGTCAGCAGTTGGGTAGGGAAGGGTGGCATCTCGTCCACCTTCGGGAAGGTGCCTGCAGGCGTGCAGTTCACGATCAGCTTGTGGCTGGCGACGATTTCCTCGTCGAGCTCCTCGTAGGTGAGCATTCCGTCCCGCTTCTGTCTGGAGACGAGTTGGGGCGTTATGCCTAATTTATTTAATATATAGATGATCGCTTTGGAGGCGCCGCCGGTTCCGAGCACCAACGCTTGCTGATGGCAGGGCTTGAGGAGCGGACGCAGGGAGTTCTCGAAGCCGATGGCGTCTGTGTTGAACCCTTTGAGGGAGAGTTTTCCTCCCTTTCGGTTGAATTGGATGGTGTTGACCGCCCCGATCTCACGCGCGGTGTCGTCCAACTCGTCTAGGTAAGGCATGACCACCTCTTTGTAGGGGATGGTGACGTTCAGTCCACATAGGCCCTCCGTCTCGAGCAGTTTCGGGAACTCCTCGATGGTAGGCAGTTCGAACAAGTCGTAGCGGGCGTCGATTCCCTCGTTGGCGAATTTCTCCGTGAAGAAGTTCTTCGAGAAGGAGTGCACCAATATTTTCCCTATGAGACCGTATCTTTTCATGCTATTTTTTCTTTTTGGGGTTGATGATATCCTGCACCTTCGGCATCTTTTCGCTGACGATGAGTTTACACGTGTCCTTTCCTGCCTCGAAATAGGCGGTGTCTTTGGCTAGGTTCATTTCAACTCTTCCCTCCTTGAATAGGAAGAAGATGGTGGATAGGCCCGTAATCTTCTGGACCTTGTATCTTGGTTCCGCCTTGAGGTTTTCGTTGTATGTGTAGATGTCCACCGAGCCGATGCTTTTCTGCTCTCCGGCCAGGATGGTGTCGGCCGAACGTGTCATGTTCTCCCCCGAAATCAGTTTCAGGTGTGAGGTGGAGAAGATCGTGTCCTGCAGTTCGTTTTTGATGACGTAGGTATAATTGTTCTGAAGGGAAAGCACGAGGTGCTCGTCCGTGATGTCCAATTGGTATACGCCGATGCCGTCCGTATCCTTCGGGCCCTTCCAGTATTTGCGGAAGGATAATTCTTCGGAGAGGATTGTCTTCTCGGTGTTGCTGGCGGATAGTGCGTCCACTTTGTAAAGGCTGACGCTGGTCTCGATGTCCCACACGCCTTTGCCTGGCACTTCGTTGCGGCGGGCGATGACCATGCTGTCGCCCTGTCCCAATCGTATGTCAGCGTTTTCCCTGTTCCCCTCGATGTGGTAGGTGACCGTCAGGGAGTCCTCCAAGGTCGTCTTGTTGGTAATGACGTATTGGTAATTTTGTTCTCCCTCCTTACATCCGGAGAGGAGAGTCGCCAGCAGGGCGAAGAGGGCGGCTTTCTGTCGTATCATGTTATAAACCAATATTTTTAAGTTTGACGTCTTCCATCGCCTCGGGACATATTTCGAAGAATGACTTGATGGTTTGGTCGTTGGTGGTGCACGACTCCTTCAGGTATTTGACGCACAAGGGGTAGTCTCCTTTCTTGTAGAACACGATGGCCAATAGGAGGGGCATCCCTGGTATGTCGCTTTGGAGCATTTGCGCCTGTTGGTAGTAGTGGAGGGCGATGTCGTACTCTCCGTTGTCGACGTAGAGGTTCCCCAATGCGACGTACACATCCACCTGGGAAGGGTTGATCTCCAGGGCTTGGTTGTAGCATTTGATCGCTTCCTGTTGCTGGTCCAGATAGACCAATGTCTCCGCTTTTTGGAACCAGTAGTCGCTGTTGTTTTTGTTGAGGAGGATGGCCTCGTCGATGTGTTTGAGCGCATCCTCGTATCGTTCCAGTTCGATGTCGCACGCGCAGAGTCCGGAGAGCGCTTCGGCGTTGCCTCCGTCAATGTCCAGTGCCTTTTGGTATATTTTTTCGGCGTTGACGAAATCGTTCATCTTTTCGTAACATTCGCCGATGAGGATGTAGTTGCCTGCGCTTTCGCCTGTCAGGTCGGTGTACTCCTCGTAGGCTTCGATCGCCTCTTGAAACCGCTCGCAGAGGAAGAGGGCGTTCGCCTTCTGCAGCAACGATTGGTAATCGGTCGGGGTGATCGTGTAGGCGTAGTCGTAGGCCTCTATGGATTCCGCGTATCGCTCCTCGTAGAAGAGGAGTTGCCCGATGTTGAACCAAGCCTCGTTGGAGTAGGGGGCAAGGTCTAGGATGCGGTTGTAGATGTCGATTGCTTTGTCGTATTCGGTCTTCTGCTCGTAGCTGAAGGCCTGTTCGAAAAGGGTGTCCGTGTTGTTGGGGTCGATGGCGTAAGCCTTTTTGAGGAAGTGGATCGCATCGTCGTATCGTCCGTTGTCGTTCAGGGCGTAGGCGATGTTCAGGAAGGTGCAGGCGTCGTCGTTCCCCGCGTTTCTCTCCATCTCCTTGAATATAAGCATGGCGTCGTCCACAAGACCTTTCCTCAAGTAGATTTCACCCTTGAGGAGTGCCGCGTCTTCGTCGGTCGAGTCGATGGATTGTATGTAGTCGATGATGGAGATGGCTTCCGTTGTTTTGCCCGTGTCTGCGCATAGTCTTGCCTGTTTGACCAGGAGCGAGGTGCTGTTCGGGTGCAGTTTCCTGCCGTATTGGACAGCGTTCATCGCCTCTTCGGGCTTGGCATCGTCCATGTAGTGGTTGATGATGGTCTCCAGCTCGTCCACCTCGAAATAGCCGAGTCCTCCTCCCTTGATGAAGTTTTCGTATCTTCCGACTACCTCGTCCTCATGTTTCCGTATGTTTGGATTTCTGTCCCTTTTCATAGAAGAATGGTTTTTCTATCCGTTGAAACCATATATCATGCGCGAAAGTAAGACATGCGTCTATATTTTTTATTATTGTATAGGAAAAACTTATTAACATTCTTTTGATGGTATTGTATAGAACATTATTTTTGTGGTGATTTTCGAGTAATAGTTTTACGAAGTTTATTAACTTTGTGGGATTTATGTGGACTTCTGTGAAGATGTCCGTTTGAAATGTAGTAACAAAAGGGAGGGGGATCCCTTCCGTAGTGATGTGAATTTTAACAATTTAATAACAATAAAGAGTTCATGAGAAGGTTTTATTTAACGATGCTGACAATGTTGATGTCGGCGGCTGCCCTTTGGGGAGAGGCTCAGACAGATGTACTGACTGGGACCATCTCCGGTAAGGAGAAATATGCGGCAGGTAAGAACAGTTATCTAATGGATGGGTATGATATCAATGTGACTTACAAGGAAGTCATGGGTGCGCCGGTTTGCACGGCCAACATGACGTGGACCCGCAACAACAGTTACATGGTGAAGTCCAAGAAGGTCGCATACGCTCAGTTGGCGGAGTACCCTGATTTGAAAGCTCGCTACGATTTGATCACTCCGAAAGAGGTGGAGTGCACTTATACAATCATGTTCTATTCCGAGAGCTCCAAGACGTATATCGCTTCCGCTAAGACGAAGCTCACGCTCAATCTGTTGGAGAAGGCTGGCGCCACGGTCGCTCCTATGATTCCTGAGAACCTCTCTTGGAGGGATAATTTCACGGATGTTGTGATTGGTCAGCAAGACCCGAAGAAGCCAGGCGTCGTCATCCCGAATGCCACTTTGGAGGAGTTCTTCAAGAGTTCAAGGATCACTTCCGGCAAGTTGGATCCTAAGGCTGCTGGTTTCGCTTACTCGCTCAGCCTTCAAAGAATCTTCAGAAACTCTTCGAGAATCGATTTGGTGAACACTTCCGTGAAGGTGAAGTGGAACGACGAGGACTACAACTTCATTTCCGAGGAGTATGGAAAGCGTAAGTTGGCTGAGTCTTATTTGGCGAAGAAGGACACGATCAATGCGATGAAGACTTACACAAGCAACAGGAAACGTGAGATCCCTGTGAGCGTGGATGCCCCATTCTTCTGGAGAACAACTTCTATCCCTTACGAGGTTTGCTTGGACGCTATCTCAACGGGTGATGAGCTCTACGCTCAGCAGAAGTGGGACGAGGCGCTTCCTTTCTATCAGAAGGCTGCTAAGTCTGACGAGAAATTCGCTTACCCTGCCAACCGTGTGGCTAAGATCCAAAAATACATGGAGTTCAAGTCTAACAGGAACGTACGTGACCTTGAGTTGATCTTCGTGGAGGGTACCGGTGGCATGAAGTCTTTCTACATGGGTAAGACAGAGGTTACGCAAAGACAATGGATGCGCGTGATGCATTCTAACCCTTCCAAGTTTGCCATGAGAGGCAACGGCGACGCTCCGGTTGAGAACGTCACTTGGGAAGAGGCTTTGGAGTTCGTGAAGAAACTGAGCGCCGAGACGGGCATGAAGTTCCGTTTGCCTCGCGCCGACGAGTGGATGTACGCCGCTAAGGGTGGTAAGATGGCTGTCAATACGCAGTTCAGCGGTAGCGACAACTTGAGCGACGTCGCTTGGTGCGCATACAACTCTGAGGAGAAGACCCACAAGGTGGGCGAGAAGACTCCTAACGAGTTGGGTATCTTCGATATGACGGGTAACGTCAGCGAGTGGGTGGCTGATTCATACGACAAGGATAACCGTTACGTGAAGGGCGGTTCTTGGTCTGACGATGCGGCTAACTGCGTGATGACCGCCGACGAGAAGAGGTCTCCGAAGTACAAGAGTGGTAACATCGGCTTCCGTGTGTGCCAGGACGAATAATCAATGTGTAAAAAATAATATTAGGATATAATGAAAAAGATAGTATTGTTTTTCATGATGGCAAGCGCCTCCCTGATGGTGTGCGCCGACAATAAAAATATAAGCAAGGAGGAGTCCCTTGCTCGCAAGAACTATTTCAAGGCTGTGGATTATTTCGAGGCTGGTGACGTTAAGTCCGCTCTCAAATATGTCGATTTGGCTGAGAAGGCGTTGAACAAGACCAATCCTCGTTTGAGCTACGTGAAGGCGAAGGCTTTGTACCAACAGGGCGATTTGGTGGAGACGCAGAAGGCTTGCTCCAAGTTCTTCTCTTCCAACCCTATGCAGGATAATGGTTATTTCGAGATGAAGCAGATCCTGGATGATGTGACGACTCAATTGAACGCTGCCGCCGCTCAACGTAGGGAAGAGGCTGCCGCTCAACGTGAGGCGCAGATCGAGGCTGCCGCTCGTGCGGAGGCTGAGGCTAAGGAGAGGGCTGACGTGATGGCTTCAGCGGCTGAACGTCGCGCGAAGGACGCTGAGAATCAAGCTGCCGTGGAGGCTAAGATCGCGGATGAGTTCAAGGCTGTACAGGCTAAGAACAGCAAGGATGCTTATCAGCAGTTCATCTATACATATCCTTCCAGCAAGACGGCCGCTGTGGCTAAGGCTGAGATGCAGAAGAAATGGCCTGCTCCAGTTCGTGTGATGAGAAAGAACAAATATGGTTACCAGAAGGGTAACGATTTGGTCATCAAAGCTAAATACGATAACGCTTCCGAGTTCAGCGAGGGTCTCGCTCGTATCGGTAAGGCTAATAAGTATGGCTATGTTGCTGAGGATGGCAAGGAGATCGTTCCTGCTCAATTCGTTGCGGCTAGCAACTTCAGCTACGGTTTCGCTGCTGTGAAGATGGATGAGGGCAATTGCTACTTCATCGATAAGACGGGTAAGAAGATGGACGGACAAGTATACGCTGACGCCCGCGCATTCAACGAGGGCTTGGCTCCTGTTCAGGCAACCGATAGCTACCTCTACGGATTCATCGACACGAAAGGCAACTCTGTTATCGAACCTAAGTACAACAATGTTTCTTGGTTCTATGAGGGCCTTGCCGCTGTCTGCAAGAACGTGGGTGGCGCTAAGCGTTATGCTTACATCAATAAGGACGGAAAGAACATCACAGACTTCATCTTCGAAGAGGCGAAGGATTTCCAGAACGGTGTGGCTCGCGTGAAGTCGAACGGTAAGTTCGGCCTTATCGACAAGTTCGGCGCACCGATCACGGAGTGTGTGTATGATTACATCTCTGACTTCGCTAATGATGGCTATGCGCTCGCTAAGAAGAGCAACATCAAGATCTACTTGGATAGAGAGGGTGGCTCTTGGGCGAAAGTCAATGGCAAGTATGTGGAGGTTAAGTTCTAAGGATATATAGATTAGTTTGGGACAAGGCGGCTTTTGGGTCGCCTTGTTTCTTTGTTTTGTGGAATGTGAGATATGGATGAGTTACAGATCCAGAAGGAAAACGAGTTTATTGAGGCGGAATATCAGGCTTTGTTGAAGGATTATTTGGATTCCGCCCACCGCCGTAAGGTGGCCATCATCGAGAAGGCTTTCAAATTTGCCCGTCAGGCGCATGAGGGGGTACGCCGTCGTTCCGGTGAACCGTACATCATGCACCCGATCGCCGTGGCGCGTATCGTGGCGAAGGAGATTGGTCTCGGCTCCACCTCCATCTGCTCCGCTTTGCTGCACGACGTGGTGGAGGATACGGAGTATACCGTGGAGGATATCGAGAACCTGTTCGGCGCTAAAATCGCTTCCATCGTTTCTGGACTCACGAAGATTTCGGGAGGTGTCTTCGCTGACTCTACCCAGGCGGAGAACTTCAGGAACCTGCTGCTCACCATGTCTGACGATATCCGTGTCGTGCTGATTAAGATGGCGGACCGCCTTCATAATATGCGCACGCTCGGTTCCATGCCTCCTGCCAAACAGTATAAGATCGCTGGAGAGACGCAGTATATCTACGCTCCGCTGGCGAACCGCCTCGGCCTCTATGCCCTCAAGACGGAGTTGGAGGACCTGAGCTTCAAATATGAACATCCTGACAAGTATGAGCAGCTCACCCAGAAGATGGAGAGCACGAAGCAGGAGCGTGATAAGGTCTATGAACTCTTCTCTAAACCGTTGCACGATAAGCTGGAGAGCCTCGGCTTCAAGTTCGAGATCCACTCCCGCGTGAAGTCCATCTATTCGATCTGGCGGAAGATGCAGACCAAGAACATCCCTTTCGAGGAGGTGTATGACATCCTAGCCATGCGTATCGTCTTCAGCGTGGACGATGAGGCGGACGAGAAGAAGACATGCTGGGCGATCTATTCGGCCATCACGGATGTCTATAAACCGCACCCTGACCGTATCCGTGACTGGATCAGCACGCCTAAGGCGAATGGCTATGAGGCGTTGCACGTGACTGTCATGGGTCCGACCGGACAGTGGGTGGAGGTGCAGATCCGTAGCCGACGCATGGATGATATCGCCGAGAAGGGTTTCGCCGCCCATTGGAAGTACAAGACGGGCGAGAAGGATGACTCGGAGTTGGAGAAGTGGTTGCAGACCATCAAGGAGTTGCTGGAGAACCCGGAGCCGAACGCGATCGACTTCCTTGACACCTTCAAGCTGAACCTTTTCGCCTCTGAAATCTTTGTCTTCACACCACAGGGTGAAATCAAGACGTTGCCGCAGGGTGCGACCGCCCTCGATTTTGCCTTCTCGTTGCATACGGACATCGGTATGCAGTGCATTGGTGCGAAGGTGAACCATAAGCTGGTGCCATTGAGTTACGTGCTGAACAGTGGTGACCAGGTGGAGATCCTGACCTCCAAGAAACAGAAACCTACGGCCGAGTGGATCAACTATGTTACGACCGCCCGCGCCAAGTCTAAGATACGTGTCTTGTTCAGAAAAGAGTACAAATCTTTCATGAACAAGGGCGAGCATGATTTGAAAACCTTCTTCGAGAAGAATAATCTAGCGCTCTCGCCTGACAATGTCGCCAAACTGTTGGAGCATTACCATGAGACGAAGAAGGAGACGTTGTTCTACAAGATCGGTAAGGGGACATATAACCTCGACGAGTTGATGAACACGGTCTTCAAGGCGAAGTCGCAGAGCCGTTTCATGAAGTATTGGAAACTGACCTTCGGAGGCGGTAAGAAGGATGATTCCGCCCTCCTCAATCTGCCTATTTTCAGTAGCAAGAAAGTCTCTTCTAAAAACACCTTGACGTTGACGGAGGATAACTCTGGCGTCACCTACCGTATTGCCGATTGTTGCTCCCCGATCCCTGGCGATGATATCGTCGGTTTCATGGAGGAGGATGGTATGTTGGTGGTCCACAAGCGCCAATGTCCTGTGGCAATGCGCCTGAAATCCAACTATGGGGAACGTATCATCTCCGCCGTCTGGGAGAGCCATAGAATGCTTTCCTTCCCTGCCACCATTGAGGTGAAGGGAATGGACCGGATGGGTATCCTGGGTGAGATTGTGAAGGCCATCACGGAGGAGCATGCCGTGAATGTCAACAAGGTACATTTGGAGACCAACGACGGTATGTTCGAGGGATTCATCACCGTCTATGTCCATGACGTGGAGGATGTGAACAACCTTTGCGTCACATTGGTGAAAATCAATGGTGTAAGCTCCGTGAATAGGGTGGAGAACCCGGACAAATGAGGATAATTGAGAATTATGAATTTTGAATTAAGAATTATGAATTAATGGGGCTTCCCGCTCTTCGGAAATGGTAAATAGTAAATGGCTAAATAGTAAATATCTAGCTCCAAGATAGCAAATCGTAAATGGCTAAATAGTAAATATCTAGCTCCTAAATAGTAAATTGTAAATAGCTAAATAGTAAATAACATAACATCCTGCATTATTTCCCGATGATAAGGATTTCCGTCCGTCGGTTTAGTGCGCGGCCCGCATCTGTTTTGTTGTCTGCGATCGGTTGCTCCGCTCCGAATCCCTGGTATTCCAGCCTGTTGGTTGGTACCCCCTTCTTGACGAGGTATTCGTAGGCCGCCTTGGCTCTGTCGTTGGAGAGGGTCATGTTGTATTCCTTGGTGCCCTTGTAGTCGGTATGTCCGCAAAGCTTGATCCTTACGGTCGGGTTCTCTTTCATGAATTGGGCGACACGGTTCAGCTCGAAGTGGGAGGCTTTTTTCAGGGTGGCCTTGTCGAAGTCGAAGAAGATGTTCTTTAGCGTGATCTTCTTGCCCACCTCGATCTTCTCCAACCTCACGTTATTGTCCTTGGTGAGGTCCACTTTCTTGGAGGATTTGTTTGTGTTTCCCTCCGATTTTGAGGAGCCTCCGAAATTGTCCGAGAAGAAGAGATAACCCTTCTTGCTCACGTTGACGCCGTACTCCTCGTCGCTAGGCACGCAGGCGATGAATTCTCCGCTCTCCTTGTCCGAGACGGAGCGGAAGATGGTGCGGTTGCTGGTCGTTCCGTACACGTCGATGGTGGCCTGCATAGGCTGTTTCTTGTCGGCGTCCACGATCTTCCCCGTCGCATATTTCATCTTTTGGGCAGGTCTCATATTGCCTTCCGCCAAGGTGAGTTCATAGATGTCCCTTCCCTTCCAGTTCTTTTCCTGTCCGTCGGAAGAGAAGTAAGCTTTGTCACCGTAGGCGTTCACCACGAAGCCCGTTTCGTCCTTGCAGGTGTTGATAGGGTAACCGATGTTTTTGGGCGTGCTCCACTTCCCCTTTTCGTCCCTGTAGGTGACGAAGATATCATGTCCGCCCATACCCTTCCTTCCTTTGGAGGAGAAGTAGAGGGTGTGGTTATCCGCGTGGATGAACGGGGAGAGCTCATCCTCCGGGGTGTTGACGGTCGGTCCGAGGTTGACGGGTTCTGAGAACTTCAGACGTCCGTCCTGTTGTATTTCGACGCGGCAAGCCCAGATGTCGCATTTCCCTTGTCCGTTAGGGCGGGTGCTGGCGAAGTAGAGGACGTCGCCTGTAGGGCTAAGCGACGGGGAGGTTTCCCAGTGGCGGGTGTTGACGGGCGCTCCGCAGTTGATGGCGGGCGTCCAACCCTTTCCTTCATGGATGGAGTAGTAGATGTCGCAACCACCCATTCCACCTTGGCGGTCGCACGCCACGAAGAACATATATCGTCCGTCCAGGGAGATGCTCTGAGCCCCTTCGTTGCCTATGCTGTTGATGGACTGACCGACGTTCTGTGCGGTGCCCCATACACCATCCTCACGTTTGCTGAGGTAGATATCCTCGTGGATGCCCCGTCCGAAGTCCGACTGTCCTTGTCGTTTGTTCAGTTTCCGGGTGAGGGAGAAGTATCCCTCGTTGGCCGTCAGGCTGGGCCAGTATTCGTCGAACTCCGTGTTGATGGCGTTGCCCATGTTGCGGAAGTTGAAGGGAACGGGTTCCTGCTTCAGCTCCAAAGCGTCCTCGCACTCCTTGATGCCCGCTTGCGCCCGCTTGTAGTAGGTGGTCTCCGTAGAGGGTATGAGTTCGTATTGCTTGATAGCGTTCGTGTAGTCGCACAGACCATGGTAGGCGCTGGCCAGACGCATGACAGAGTTGTAGTAGCGAGGCATCTTAGGCTTGGCCACGTTCACCAATGTGGCGATTTGCTTCTCGCTGTCGCACATCCTCGCATAGAGTTCCGCCAATGTCCATGAGGCGTCCACGAACTCCTTGTTGGAGGAGACTAACCCTTTGAGGAGGGGAAGCGACTCTTTGTATTTCCCTTCGTTCATAAGGATCACCGCGGTCTCGTAGGTCTTGATGTCTTTCTTGCTTTGCCCCCACATCGTGGCGCAAAACGCGGAGAGGAGGATGGCTATGATTATTCTTTTCATGTCTGTGATAGTCTGTTATTTGCACAAAGATAACTTTTTTAGTTAAGAATTAAGAATTAAGGATTAAGAATTGGCTAGAGGGTGCGTGTTTTCACGTAATGCGCACGACCCACGGCCTGCAAGGCCAATCCTTTACCTAACCCAGGGCATCACCCTGGGGTTATGACACATTCGTTCGAATCCACCGTTGTTTGGCGCAATTTTGACCCAAAATAGTGTAAATCTCCCCTAAAAAACGCCCTTTTTCACCCTAAAACCTTAATTTTCCCGCCTATTTGCTTGGGTTTTCCTTTTTTTTTCGTACCTTCATACTCTGAATACTGTTGTCAAGTGGCGAAAAACCGTTAGGATTTTTTAAAAATCCAAAAGAATGGTTAATTTCGCGACTTGGTATGTGTGTTCTACGAAACAAAGTATTTTTAGTATAATGATGTGCCATCTCCTGATGATGAAAAAGGATTGTCGCTGAATGTTTTGTTGGGGATGGTTTAGATTGGAATGATTGAATGAAAGTTCATATTGACAGAGTTCTGAAGGCCGTTCTGGTTGTTTTGCTCACATGGATGGGCGGAATAACGGTGGCTTCTGCTCAAACAACAGCGGATAATGTGTATGTCGTGACTGAAACGGGCGATGGCGCTCGTCTCAAGGTCGTTTTCCATCAATATAACGGAGCTCAGACGGTGATGTATGTGCGCAGGGCGGACATCGGCACCTACATGAAGGACGTCATCTACAACCCAGGGGCGGGAGCGATTCCGTCGAATGCCTTTTTCCGTGGTTGGACCACCAACTCCACGTATACTGCTGAAGATATGGCGGGCGCCATGACCATCGACGATGTGCGGGCGGACCTGACGACACGATTGAACGGCTCATTCCACAACGAGGACGAGGTGCATTACTATGCGGTGCTCGTCAGACATCATACGGTGACCTACTTGGACGAAGAGCAGGCTGTGGTTGCCTCGAAGGAGGTCCCATATCCGTTGGGTAGCTCCTCTTCCGTCTCTTACACGATAGACATGAACTATACTCCTCTGGATGACGAACATAGTTTCGAAGGCTGGGAGGTGCAGAGCGGATCGGGGAATATCTCTGGGTATTCAGCGGGTACTTTGTATCAATTGAATGATGGCTTCACTCTCTCGGGTGATGTGGTTTTCGCCGCCAATGTGTCGCCGGGAAACTGGTTGGTTTTCGATGAGAACGGTAAGGGCGGTACCTATAACGCTCCGCAGTTCGTGAAGGCCAATCGTACGACCCAGGAGCCACGACCTTCATCCGAGATGGTCCGCTTGGGATATACTTTCGGGGGATGGTACACGGATCAGGCTTGCACAGAAGGTAACGGATTCTCTTTCGGTGGCCAATTGACGGAGAGAACCACCATCTATGCGAAATGGATACCTGATGCGACGGCTAATTACACGGTTATCATTTGGAAACAGAACCTCGATGCGACGGGCTATGATTTTGAACAGGCTATCACCTTGTCGGGAAATACGGGCGAAACGATTAACACGGTCTCTTCTGTTGGTAGTGGCAACTCTGGGTATGCCAGGGTAAATGGAACTAGTTATCAGTATACGGGTTTCCATCTGAAAGAGTTTGACCATAATGTTTCGATTGCGCCAGAAGGTAGTTCCGTGTTGAATGTATATTATGATAGAACGGAGTATACGTTGACGTTTCAAATACTTGAGTATACGGAGGTGAGTAATCCTTCTACCAGTGATACTGAATTATATGGGTACGTTCCAGCGTTGGAAGATTATTATTTGTTGACATACCGAAATAATAAATGGCGGTTTTTATATGATGGTTATTACTATACGTATAGTAATAATGGAAATGGCAAGTATTATCATAAATCTCTGGTGACTGTCAAAACGATTACAGCGCTATACCAACAACCTATAGGTGAAAATTTCCCTATTGAGGGCACGAATGGGGTGACGTACAATAATGGTGAGAGGTGGATGCCTCAAGGATCATCGACATTCACGGATGTGCTTGTATATATTGATATTATGCCTGATGAAAATGTTGTGTTTCGCTTAAATACCTCTTCAAATCCTCTAAAAACGATTTATTATTACGTTGAAGCTCTTGAAATCCAGACTTCTGATGAAACTTACATGGAGTATAATGGGATGGGTTTCGTTCTCTACCATAGGACCGATGCCCGGTATGGTTGGTTCACGGCTTCTGAGGATTATTTGGATTTGTCTGGATATAACAAGGGGGGAGATGCGTATCCGCCTTATTCTGATAATGGTAAGACGGGGAATGAAGTATGGGGACAAAATAGTAATGCAACTGAGATTTGGTGTTTCTATACCCGCCAGAAATTCACCATCAACTATAAGGATGGTAAATTTGAGGATGGTAATGGGAATCCTGTGCCTGGTTATACGGGTGGAGAACAACTCTATGAGGTGGGAAATATCGTATATGGCTCGGATATCTCCTCCTATAACGAGGGGGGAGCTAATTATTATGTGCCGAATGCCCCAGAAGGTTTCGTCTTCGAGGGATGGTATATGGACCTTGATTGTACGCAACCATATACCTTCACCACCATGCCGAAGAGCGATATCACCGTCTATGCCAAGTGGAAGCAGATACAGTACCGTGTCTTCCTCCATCCGAATGCGGGTACGGACCCTGCTCTGGACTGGGGATCGGCCAACCAGTCGATGTGTTTCCGTATTGCCTATGGCGATAGGGTGAGCTTGCCGACCGGTCGTCGTGAAGGAGTGACCAGCTATAAGTTCGTGGGTTGGTACAGCGATTCGGCATGTCATGAGGCCTACGATGATGAGCTTAGGTTGAATGAGGTGACAGTCACCGCCGATTATGACAAGACCACCGATTTTACTGACGTGATAGATCAATGGGGTAATTTGGGACCTAATCCAACCAATGCGGATGTGGACCGTTATTGGATCACCAAGAAATTGGATCTCTATGCCAAGTGGCGTAAGGTCATCAGGGGTGCCATCGGTATCAATGTCATCTACGATGCGGGTGAGGGTTCCAATCCTCCTACGGATCCTAATTTCTACGTGGACGAAGCCTATGCGGTGGCAAACGACGCCCCTGTCCCGCCTGCTGGCAAGGTGTTCTCCCATTGGGTCGTACAACGATGGAACGGGTCGGACTTCGAGGATACGGGAGAAACCGTGCTCCTAGGCACACCGTTCAAGGTCTATTTGTCGGATGCCTACGCAGTGTGGGTTTCGACGGATGAGCAGGGAAATGAGAAGTGGAACTACACGATTCAGTTGCGTGCGGAATATGCGGACACGGAATCTCCGCAATACACCTCCATCACGTGGTACAAGAACGATGGCTCGGGAGCAGTCTCCTGCCAATATACCAATTTGGCCATCAACGAGGCTAGGAGCATCTGCGCCGCACCGACCCGCTCGGGCTACACCTTCAAGGGATGGTCGAGGGTCAATGTGGCGGATCCTGCGGTCGCACCGACCAGCTACGATGTCGGTTGCACGCCTGACTTCCTTTGTTATAATGGTGGCTATAAGCTGCCGGACTGCTCCACTTCCGCCTCTCAGGTGGCTGCGGACATCATGAACCCGCACGACTACGTCTATGCGGTATGGCATCCGGTGGTGCAGTTCACCTTCCCGACAGACTTCTGTAAGAATGCCACGGAAGGAATCACCTTGCCTACGCAGTCTGCCAACAATGGCGTCGGACTCACGTGGACCCATGGTGGATCGACCGTCACCGAAGTCAATACGAGTGCTGTGGTGACCAACGATGTCTACACCTACACGACGGAGGACGGTTGTGTGACGGGCACCATCCAAGTCTCGGTGCATGACCTTCCGCAGATAACCCTTTCCCCTAGAAATGGCTCCGGCTGTACCGTGTATGTGGATGTGACCACTTCCAATGATGTCACCTCCTATTCATGGGACAATGGGTCGACATGGACCAATGGCAGACCAGGCACGAAGACCTTCTCGACAGCGGACGATGCCCTTGCGGCCAAACTGATGGTGCGCACCGCCTTGGGTTGCGAGTCGGAAATGCAGGTGCCTTCGTTTACCCCTAGGACATATACCATTTCTGTAAGTAAAGAGGAATGGGGCGGACATGGTAATGTTACTATCCGTGATGCTTCAGGAAACAATTTAGGGACATCCGCAACGGTTAATTGCGGTTCCACAGTCACGTTGCATGCCGACTTAGGAGATTGTTCTAGAGTTGATTGGGAAAGGGAAACGCAAAACAACAACTGGTCTTCTACCGTTTCCACGTCCGTGGATTATCCGGTTGTGGTTACAGGGAACACAAGATACAGAGGTGTGTTTAGAGAAAATGGCTCTTTCACGGTGACTGCTGTTGTTTCAGACGATCCGGAGTGTGATGGAACAGGTAGTGTGGCGTTGTTCTTCAACAACCAGTCCGTGGGCAATCCGTATACTACAAACTATTGCGCCGATGTGACGTTTGCGGCGATGCCAAGCAATTGTAGTCAGTTTAGCCACTGGATCAAGGATGGCACCATGTACAGTACCGACCTTCGGACCACGGCGAGGAGAGCGGTGACGTTGGAGGCATGTTTCACGCATGCGGTCATCCCAGAGGTGGAACTCGCACCAGATCCGGGAACGGAGTTGGAACAGAGCATATGTTTGGGAGATTCCATCCAACATGTGCTGCTCACGTCGAATGCAGGTTCGGTGGCCTTCAGCGTTGTTGGGGACACTACAGGATTGAAGGCGGTTGTTGATAATGATCCGAACAACATGATGTATGTGGCATCGTGCCTTGAGTATGGAGTGAATCTTTTTGCGGATATTCAGTCATTACATGGAGGATTGATGTTCTATTGCAATCCTGAATTGCTGCATAATCAGTATGGTTTTATATCAGATATTGGTCTGTATTGTATTGAAATATTTGATGGTCCGGGAGATGACGCGAATTTGGTTGCATCTTCCAACCAGATCCATGGCTCAGAGCAAAATAACCTAGTCCCAGGAAGGGGTTATCTGTGTGAAGTCGGTAGTAATTTGGATTTCACGCGTGAGTATACGATCAAGATGACCATCTATGATTACATGCATCAGGAGTTGACTCCGCTGGTATGCTCAAGTACTTTCACGAAGGCGCAGGGCTACACTTCGGGCACCATCTCTTCTAATGGTGAGAATCATTTCCGGTTGAGCGGTACGCCAGTGACGGCAGGGGATATAAAGTATACCGTCGTCTCCATTGCGGGACCGGGTTGCTCCTCTGATGCGGTGGATGTCATCGTCCATGTCCTCGACACCATCGTGCCAGTGCTCACCAATGGAACGGCTTGTGTGAACACGGATCTCACCATCACGGAGACGGAAGGTAATTCCACGGATTATACTTATGCATGGAGCGTCGATGGAGGGGGTGTGATTGCGGGTGGTCAAGGTACCACTTCACTTGTCGCGAGATGGTCCACCTCAGGTGTGAAAAACGTATCGTTGACCATCACGAATAAGACTACGGGTTGCGTTTCCCGTATCAGTAAGTCTATTACGGTCAATGATATTCCATCGGCAAGCATCGCCACGTTGCCTACCGACATCTGTCCGAATATCGGAACCATCCAGGCGACCGGTACGGCATCGGGAGGCGTGGGTAATTATACATTCGTTTGGAACGGAGACCTCACGTTCGACAAGAAAGAGCTGACGCAGGCCGCCTTGACCCATACGACTACGATATCGATACCTGCTTCCCCTTGTACGGTGGATTACCCGATCACATTGCAGGTGACCGACGGTAATGGGTGCGCCAGCGAATTGGCCACCGCAACCGTTTCGGTGAAGGCACCGGCCACGCCGACCATCACCACCACTGCGGTAAATCGTAATTTGGGTTGCGACCCAAGCTCTATCCCTGTTTTGACGGCAGCGGACTTCAATGTGTCCGATCCTTGTAACACTTCGGCTACGGCGACTGTGAAATCAGTGGATTCTAATAATTTATGTGAATACACAAGAACTTTCACAGCCTCCTACAAGAATAGCTGTAATGAGTCTGCGACACCTGTCTCCGTGGCATATACGTGGACGTTGAGCCGAGCTCCTGAAATCCGAGATCTAAATGTGCCTGCGGCTGTCTCTGTGGGTAATTGTAAATATGCACTGCCAGATTTGTCGTCCGTGACATTGGCTGCCACCTATGACCCATGCGAAGGTACGCCAACCTTCGTCAGCCAAGTGCCTGCGGCTGGTACGGAATATGCCCAGACATCGACTGCCCAGAACATCGCGGTAACGGTGACCGTGCAAGGCACATGTGGTAGGACCGCTTCCAAGGTGTTGACGGTGGTGATTCCTGCGAACAATTTGAACGGAACGATCGTCGCACCGACGGCTGCCTGCCCAGGCATCGCCTACCAGTTCTCGTCTAATGTGACGGGCGGACTCACTCCATACACCTACGCATGGGGTGGTGACGCATCAGGTAGCGACGCAAGCTATACGCTCTCTTCCGATAAGGCCTGCAAG
>JBGVCG010000035.1:0-99056 GCA_045226255.1 Paludibacteraceae bacterium
AAAGATACCGCAGGATCATTCGCACAGTAGTGGTAGGTGTTGCCAACCGTGTCAGGCTCGTACACACCGACTACCTCCACGATCACCCTCTGGAGCTTGCTCTCCGGGTATGGGGATACCGTGCTCCTCTGCGTCACGTAGAATGGATATTTTCCTGGAACATCCGTTTGGACAGATGGTTCCACCAAAGAACCGCTACCATCCGGAGTCACATTATTATCGTACCAAAGCAATTCGTATATTGCATCCGTCGGGTGCACCAAATCCGTTATTTTCACAGAAGAATTCACACAAACCACTGTATCGATGGCAATCGGCAATGGAGAGGAACTAACCGTGACATGCACCTTCTCGGCAGGTCCAGGACAACCATACTGATTCACTTGACGAACAAAGAAGAAGTATGTGGAATCCACATCACGAGAGACGAAAGGCTCAGCCGAGCTCCAGCCAGAGGCAGGCTCCTGAGTTACCGACTCCGCCACCTCTATCCACTCCAAGGTATGGTCAGGTTCCGCTGTAGCGGCATCTTTCGCGGAAGCCATACTACCCGCCTCCACCACAAAGCTCAAGGCAGGAGATGTAACGGCAGGTTTTCCCGGAATAGGTTCCAAGAAGAACTGGTATGCATTATCGGCATTATCGCAATAGCCAGTAGCCGTACCCGTAAGGAGGACAGCCTTATTCGCCGTAGGATCCTCACCCGTAGCCAACATGGATTCGTCAAAGACGAACTCATCACCAGCATAAGGATCACCATTATACTCCCATACAAACGCTGCGTCGCTTGGCGTTTTACTTGTGATTTTAATCGTAGTGACGCCGCACTCCTGAACCTTATCATAAGTGAAATCCACCGTCGGCTTCACATCGATTTCGTATTTACGCTTGCCTTGACAACCATCAGCAGTCTGGGCGACGAAATAGTAAATCTCCTTCTCATCACTCTTATGAGCGATTTCGTAAGAAAGATTATCCCTGTCATCAGAGAGGGCAACCACTGCGCCACCCGCCTCATTCGTCCAACCCCAAGCGATCACCTGGGTGAAATCAATGGAAGAAGGAGCGTTCAAGGTCACAGCAGCATCCACGCAAGCGGAAGCCTTAGAGGTAGCGCCGAGATCCAGATCGCCCGCGCGGGTGATGGTGAAAGGCTCCGTGATGGAGTAGTTACGACAAGCATCGTCGATATCAGCCTTGTTCGGATCGTTCACAAACTCATCCAACACATCCGGGGTAGCCACTATCACACGGAACTGCATCTTATCATCGGTATAATTCTTAGTGTCAATCGTAAACTCGTTGCGAGCCTCCAAACCGGATATATTACGCCATGTATTGCCCAAATCACCGCTATACTGGAACAAGAACTTATGGTTACCACCGAAGAAATTCTTCAACATCTCACTCTCAGGGGCATCAATCACAAACTCCATATCCGAGCAGATGGTGGAATCCTTTGCGAAAGTGGAGATATCGGAATAGGCCTCCAAGGAAGGCGGAGAGCAGACCATGAATTTGATGTCATCCAAGATCAAGTCATTTCCGCTTTGCCAATAACTTTGGTCAGTCGTGTTTCCCGAACCATTTGTACTCAGAACCTCCAGCTTCACACTACGCGTGCCAGACCCACTCAATTCAAACTGTCCATTCACACGTTGCCAACCACCACTCATTGACGCTTGCACATCAGCTTGTTCATGTAAAACGGTTCCATCCCTAGAATCGACGACTCTAACCGTAATTATTGGGGGATAAGACGTTCCACCAGCAGAAAGGTTAGCGAACCAAGCCTCGTAAAAGACCGTTTTACCCGTACAAATATCAGGGAATTCAGCTTCAAACACAGGACCCGTATAATAGAAATCCACATTAATAGCCAAGGCTGCCGAATTAGACTCTCCTGTAATTATGGAAGTGTGGTCAGCCGACACACCCTTCATCCAATTCGCAGTATTACCATCAGGCAATGCATATCCATTAGGAGCCGGAACCACGATGGCGTAGTATCCATCATCCACTTTACCAGGTGTTTTACCACTTTTACATTCAGTACATTGCGTTTTACCATCATCAAATATATGACCTGGCAAATCATACGACACATCCGCCCAATAACCTGGCCAAGTGGCAGGTGTGGATGTCGCGACTCCGTCCCTATCCAAGTAGGTATGGGCTCCCGTAAAGCGGCCGAATGTCTCCCACATAAGTGTACGGCGTGACGCCGGTTTACCATTCTGTTCACAGCACATAATACTCTTCACCTCCAATTCGTTCGAAGGCGCACCATCTACCAGGCAACGGAACGTTTCGTCTTCCTGCATCTCATACAATAGGCTTTTTTTAGTGCCAATTTCCTTCCATGTACCACCGTCATATCGTTGCCAAGAATAGGTAGTCGCATTATATTCCTTGTCAAGGAAAAGTAGCGTTTGCTCACCCTTACATGCTTCCGTTCCTTGGTTTGAACGAGCAATCGGATCAAGAGTACCCTCTACCGTGATTTTAGTAATTCCAATCGCATATCCCTCTTCCTTACCATAATCAGGGAAAAGGAATGCCAAACTCATATCCCTCTTCAACACTGTACCGGTAATCTTAAGTGTCTGCTTCACTTGCGGGGTCGTCACTTGGGGAGCAGAGGTTTGTCCTAAATACGTGTCATAATCCGAAGATCCATACCCGTTCGGATCAATCGAGAACTTAAAACTCAAAGGCGTACCATTCGTCAGTGTCGAATTAAGCGCATAATATTCAACTGTGATAGTGAACCTTGTTCCCGTCTTCAAACCACTGACATCGTAATTAAGGAAAGGGGTCATACGAGTCATAGTTCCTCCATATTGAATGACAAGCATCGGATCATCCAAATCCAAATATTTAGGGTTCAGAACGCTCGGATTATTTACAACACTGTAAATAAAGTCCCTACGAGCAGTTGTTTTCCTGTAATTGGCACCATCCGGATCATATTCCGCTGTCGTATATAGGTGATTACCCGACACACCCTCCTGCACCACTGAGTTCAAATCCCAAGGGACAGAATCACCGGAATTAACATAAGGCTCAAAATCCGTACTCGCTATCACCGCTGCGGAGGCTGAACCCAACAACGAAGCGCAAACCCACAGCACCAGCGTTGCAATAGGTTTGTAATATTGATATAACTTTATAGTTTTCATAATGTTACAATTTTTCATACTTAAAAATTATTCCCTATTATCTCATATATACTTAGCCATACCCATACAAAGATATAAAAACTATTCAAAAAAAAGAAACATTTACACTACAATCAAACAGAGACCCGGCAATCAGCCAGGGAAGCGCTCACTTCCGGAAGACGAAATAGACCGCCAATACCAGACAAACGAACGCAGCCGCATGGTTCCAATGGAACGATTCGCCCTTGAAGGCAAGCGTCACAATGGCGGTGAAGACACAGATGGAGATTACCTCCTGCAACACCTTCAACTGCATCAAGGAGAAAGGTCCTCCCATGATCTGGGAACCGATACGGTTGGCCGGAATCATGAAGAAATACTCCAACAAAGCGATTCCCCAACTGAAGAGAATGATAAGAATCAGCGGCCAATCCGTCGAGATCTTCATCTCCTGCAACTTCAGATTACCATACCATGCGAAGGTCATAAAGACGTTCGACACCACCAGCAAAAGGATGGTTAATAAACCTTTAGTACCCATTTCCTCCTATTCTAAATCCGCAACAAAAGTACATAAATTATGGGTAAGTTCTAAAGATTCACCATTTTTATTAAATAGGCAATGCTATTTAACTGAAAATCAATCTTTAGAGCTTACCCAAACACTTCTCCGCAAGGTGCCGCTATTTGCTTGCGACAGCCGGTGCGATTCCACTCGAGCAACCGCACTTATTCTCCTCCACGTTTGTCTTCGTAAACCGTACCCCCATTATCGGACCGAACATGACAAGATGAGCGATATCCGCCTCATTCTTCCACATGAAGTTGATATTACTTTCGCCCCTCTTCTTAAGGGTGGAATTTCTGAAATCAACCTTCCAGCAGCTGAAAAGCGGTTCGTTTCCTATTCCATCCCGCACCAATATCGTCACATCCGACGTTTTATCTTTGTTCCTATGCACGATAGCCTCAGCGTTGTCTTGAAGGAAGATCGACGTGATGCGCTGTTCGTCATCCATGAATGTTGTCTTTTCAACAAACCCTTTCTCTTTCAGGCTGTTTTCAACCTCCTTGGTATATTGCTGGGAGAGATTCATCGAATAGAACGTGGTTGAATCGGACGTTCCCATAAGGGCAGAATTGGCTATGCTATAAAGGGATCTAGAGACATAGCCGGAGTACATCTCATCATCCACACTCTTGTTTTTGACATTCGCCGAGCCATACATATAGATTTCCCCATCATCCTGACCATCCCCAAACATCTCGTAGTCCGGTCTGAAGGTATAAATGTCATCCGCCTCTTGCCAAACATATTTGCTACCGCTTGTCACGCTCATCTTATCGGAAAGGAAATAGATGGTGAGCTTTCGTTGTTTTTTAGAGAATAATGCATTACTCTCGTTTTCCAGGATTAACATTCCGTCGTAGTCGGGGTTCTTGTACCATGCCTGATACTTGCGCCCCGTCTCGCCTTTCCGCTGGAACATTTCCGTGTATTTATCCTTTTTCGTGTTGAACTTCACGACCCGGTCACCAACAAGCACATAAATGCAATCCTTATCAGGCTTCTCGCCGGAACAAACATCAATCTCCCCGAGGTCAATTACATTGTCCCGCAGATCAACCTTTTTCGTGAACATCTTTCCGTTGCAGTCTATCTTAACCTTTGCGCTAACGCCCTTCATGTCTATTGGCATTTCGATGTTAAAGTGCCCGTATTTCGAGAATTGAGAGAAGACCCTTTTGTCTTTCCCATGACCTGACACGATGGATATATTTGCCCTAGACGGACCACATCTGTTGAAGACGGAACCTGACACGGCAACGCCCGACGGAACGAAAATGGTAGGCAGATTATTCCAGCTTGATTTATCTATCTGACTATATACTCTGTTGGATTCTTCCCCGAATCCATTCTCAGCTTTAACATATGCGGTGATTTCCTTCGAATCACTGACGACACTGAAACCATAGCCAAACCCGGAGGCATTCTTGCACTGTACTTCATACTCCTTCTCATCGATGACAGCAGTGAGTACGAGAGGTTTGGAGAAGGGCTTACCATTGGTTTCGTATACATTCACCCATACGGATACAGGTCGGTCGATCACGAAATCATAGCATTTATCACTATCTATCTCCCATGGGTTTCCGAACACATATTTTTTATCCACCACGCTCTTATTGACCGCAATGGATCTATCATCGACAAATAACGAGAAAGGCCCTTCGACATTATAGTAGCACCAATACTCTCCACCCCAATTCGTCACGGCAGATATATTTTCTGTACGAACGACAATGCCACCCATCGGTTTATTCTCCTTATCCATGACCTTTCCATGAAGGCAAGGCATTTTAGGCAATATAACGTCCTGCGTGTAAGTTGTCATCGCACTAAGCCCACCGACGTTATAAATAGGGCAGTTTTTGCAATCGGCATAATCCTCCGGCTTCACCGTCACGAAGACAGGCGTGTTCTGCGGCACGTATGCCCAGTAATATCCAGCGCTATCAGAGTATGCGCTTGTCTGGGAAATCGTCACCAACACGTGAGGCAACGGCTTCCCGTCCTTATTCATCACACGGCCCTTGATGGTCGCCCTCATTCCCGGATAATCAAGATTATGCCAAGAGAAATGTTTGACATTCCCCACATAGGAATCACCATTCTTTGTGGCAATGCCCTCTTCCATCCAGGTGCCTTTCTCCTCGTCAAAATACCAAAGAGGAATCTTGTCGTATTTTTGATCCTCCTTGAAGCCTTCAGGGAGGGGGAAAGAGAGCGTGCTTTCCGCACCGTCTTTCAGTTGAAGCTTCTGTCCCACGGAATCCTTCATCGTCACCTCGACCATACCATATGACACAAGGATGACGGACTTCCCGTCAGCCGTCACACCACTCATGTCTCCTCCAGGCATCTCTTTGGTGAATCTTTCCGAGTTGGGGTTCAAGTAGTATAAGCTGGCAAATACGGAACCATTGAATTCCTTCCCGTCTTTTTCGTAGACCATGGAGTTAGCAGGGACTGTGATTTTCATGTTGCCCACCTCGATCGTCGCGCCTTGGCTATTATAGAAGCGGGTGACTTCCGAAACGCCCTCCCTACTATCCTGCGCCATCATAACCGCATCGATTCTAGCTTCCCCTCCGATGATATCCGCCGTGCGGACCACAGAGAAGAATTCACGGAGCTCGAACTTCACCACGCATCTGCCATTCACGGCACGACACTTATCGAACGAATACACTCCGCTCCCGTTCGTGAGCACGGAGTCCTCTCCGCTCGTGACCAGCACATTATCCAACGCGTTACCGTCCGCATCACAGACGAGGCCGAACACATGCGTGTTAGAGACCGAGTCCGCATACGTATAATCACTACAATTCTTCAGGTTTTCTTTGGAATTATCGCAACCACCCAACAATACCAGGATTGTCGCGATTGCCCCGAATGCCAGTTTCTTAATGTTTTCCATAAGATTCCCTCTTTTAAAGTTATTATTCAGTTATTTAGAAGCCAAAGACCTTTTTCAGGTCATCCACTTTTTTATTGAGATTGGTCTCTCTTTGTTTCGACTCATTTCGCTCCTTCACCTCTTTCTCCGAGCGCACCTGCAATCCAAAGGGGTCCCTTCCGGAACTGTCCAACAAGCTCTCTACGTTTAAGACGGGTTTCCCGTCCAAAGCGAAATAAAAATATTTTGCTCCTTTTTTACATCTAAACAAGGATTCATTCATCGCAAATTCATCATAGACATCCATAGCGTTTGTGTAAGGGTTCTTACATGCGAATTCGCATGGAGGCATCATATCGATGTCCGTTCCGACACGCGCGAATCTTTTATAAGATTTGTATTTACATACAATTTTGGGAGTTTTTCCCCCATCGCCTAACACGGTTTGGAAAGAGTAATCCTCCAAGGAGGATGATCTATTATTTAGGTAGGTATATCTAAAATCCAAATCCGACGAAGAATAGATAGGACCCCAAGCGTTGCGGAGCCAATCCGAATACACCGTACTTCCTATCGTATAGAGCAATCGTCTGTCCAAGCTGGCGACTATCAAATTTCTATCTCCATGACGCACATAGAAGTCCGGCAGAAGGTTTGTGTTATCGAATGTTTTTTCGGCAACAGGAAAGGGAGAATTATAACTATTCACCCCCAATAGAAGCACTTTCGATTTCACGCCATCAAATACATTGGCCTTCATTTTCCTCACAGGCGGCACGACCAATACCCCATCGGTGATTTCCAAATCACGGAACGCCCCATTACCATAAAATCTTAATCCATGTGGGATGACAAGTTTTTTTAGCCTTGCGCCAGCAAAAGCATTCTCCCCGATTCCCAGGACCCAATATTCTGCCATTACCGTCGTGTCTTTTCTGCAGAAATTAGAGGGATAGTAGACAATAGGGGGAATCGTCACAACACTATCCGATACCGTAACCCCACTCACATATACCTCACCTACATTCACAATTTTCCTCGCTCCAAAATTTCTGTCATATTTCTGCACTATCGTTTCAGAAGCTATAACATAGACCAATCCGTCTTTTTCGAAGGAGACACCTCTCTGATCTGCAACTGCGGGAAGGCAAGAGAGAAGCATGAATAATATAATCAGTACATTTCTCATTTTTTCATCAGTTTACCATTCAACATATAATTTTCCTCTCCCTCTTTGCCCAAGAACTTGACATACCAACCATTTTTCTGTGTAGCATCCGCCATAGGGATAAAGTCCTGATAGTAACTGACTTTCCTCCTTTTTTTCTTATTGATAACCGTATATTTGGTTTGGCGATAATAATCACGGGTGAGGTTCCCCCAAGGGAACCCAAGTCCTTTTACATTCTCAGCAGCCGATATGATGAGCAAACCATCCTTGGCTTTAGAGGATGTCGTGGTATAGGATCTCATGCCAAGGCTATACCCCCTGTCATTGAGGGCGTTTTTCATAAATGCCTCGTCTCCGTTGAAGGCTTTGCTGACCCAACGCTTGAAGTTGTTCGACTTGGCGCTGTAACACACATCGTATATCCAACTACTATTAATGAATTGTAACATATCCGTGCGAATCTTAATGAGCCCTTTGGGCCCGCACCGAGCAGTAAGACTGGTTTCCCCCTCTTTCACAAAGAAGGCAGACCCGAGATTCATCCTTCTTGATATATCGAAAATCAGTTCGGCGTCAAGGTCATCGAACACTCCAACACCAAAATTAGCAACGTTGTGCACGACTAGAGCCCCACTACGCATCTTCAATTTCGCGAAGCATCCACTTCCTACAAACTGGAGTTCAGGCAACCATATCCTGTTGTGCACATGCCCATAGAACAGGCTATCGGTAAGCCCCACAACCCTGTATCTTTTTACGAAAGGGGGAATGACAACGTCTTTGAGATGCTCGTCGACATGTATAACCATCACCTCTCCCGAACAATAAAACTTGTCGGGTCCTTTTATGGTGTCGGGCGACTCCTTCTTATCTACCACAAGATAAGAGACAAGGATCTTGTAGGAGATGCCATCCCTTTCAATGACGTCCCCCCTTGTACACTCATCGGCCATTAGCCTGAATGACAGTATAAACGCGAACATGACAGTGAGAATCAAACGCACCATTTTCCTTGCCTATTTTTTGTTAAGTATTACAAATATAAAAAAATAATCGAATAATGGCACTTGTTCGGAAGGTTTTCTCTAGCAGGAGAGAATTTTTATTTACTATTTGGTGATTTACTTTACTATTTACTATTTGCGATTTCAGGAATCGGCTTAAGCGTTAAATAAAAAAACAGGCGACAAAAATTTCTCTCCAATCCTTATCTTTGCATCATTATGGATGCCACGCAACGTACATATATCGCCATCGACCTGAAGTCCTTTTTCGCCTCCGTGGAGTGCGCAGAAAGAGGGCTCGACCCCCTCACGACCCACCTCGTGGTGGCGGACAGCAGCCGCACGGAGAAGACCATCTGCTTGGCGATCACCCCTTCCCTGAAAGCCTACGGCATCGGCGGACGTGCGCGCCTCTTCGAGGTCGTGCAGCTGGTGAAAAGGGTCAACTACCAACGTGCGTTAGCCGCACCCCAGCGACGGCTCACTGGGAAATCAGCCTTCGTGAAGGAGTTGGAAGAACATCCAGACTGGGCGTTGGACTACATCGTCGCACCACCCCGCATGTCCTACTACATCGAATACAGCACCCGCATCTACAAGACATACCTCAAATACGTCTCGGAGGAGGATATCCACGTCTACTCCATCGACGAGGTCTTCATCGACGCGACCAACTACCTCAAGAGCAACCATCTGACCCCGAGGGAGTTCGCCATGAAGATGATCCGTGACGTGTTCGAGCACACCGGCATCACCGCCACGGCAGGCATCGGCACCAACCTTTACCTCAGCAAGATAGCCATGGACATCGTGGCGAAACATATCCCGGCGGACAAGGACGGAGTGCGCATCGCGGAACTGGACGAGCTCTCCTACCGCCAACAACTCTGGGACCACCGTCCCCTCACCAGTTTCTGGCGAGTGGGCAAAGGCATCGCCCGCAAGCTGGAGATGTACGGCATGGACACGATGGGCAAGGTGGCGCGGTGCTCCCTGAACAACGAGGATTTCCTCTACCAACTCTTCGGCGTCAACGCAGAACTGCTCATCGACCACGCTTGGGGCTGGGAACCCTGCACCATCGCAGACATCAAAGGCTACCAGCCTGAGAACCACTCAATCGGCAACGGACAAGTGCTCTCCTCCCCCTACGACTACAAGAAGACGAAGGTGGTGGTTCAGGAGATGGCGGACAACCTCGCCCTCGAACTGGTGGACAAACGCTTGGTCACCAACCTAATCAGCCTCTACATCGACTACGACGCGGAGTCGCTCACCCGTCCTGAAATCAGGGAGGCTTACCATGGAGCGATCACCACCAGCTACTACGGCAAACCCGTGCCCAAGCCCGTGCATGGCAACTGCAACCTCTCCGCATACACCTCCTCCACCCATGCGATCATCGAGGCCGCGACCAGCCTGTTCGATAAGATCATCGACCCCAACCTGCTGGTCAGGAGGATAAACATCACCGCGGGAAGGGTGTTGCACGAAGGCGCACAAGAGAGCGCAAAACAACCCATCCAACTGGAGCTCTTCGTCGACTACGAGGCGCAGAAGAAAGAGAACGCCCGAAAGGAGGCGGAACAGAAGAAAGAGCGGAAGGTACAGGAGGCGTTGTTGGACATCAAGAAGAGATTCGGCAAGAACGCTATCCTGAAAGGGTTGAACTTCGAGGAGGGCGCAACCGCCAAGGAACGCAACCAACAGATAGGAGGGCACAAGGCATGACACACGAGTACGACGACATCATCCACCTTCCCCACCCTGTCTCCACGAAGCATCCGCAGATGTCGATGCGAGACCGGGCGGCACAGTTCTCCCCCTTCGCCGCCCTGAACGGACATAGCGACGCTATCCGTGAGACCGCCAGGGAGACGGAGGATTTCATCGCCCCCGACGAATCCGTCCAAAGGGAGCTCGACCAGAAGATGGCCTACCTGCTCGCCCACATCAGCGAGCATCCGAACGTCACCATCACCTACTTCGCCCCCGACAAGAGGAAAGAAGGAGGCTCCTACCAAACCATGGGAAAGCGCCTCGCCAAGTACGATGAATACAGGCAGGAGATACAGATGGAGGATGGTACGAGGATACCGATCAAATCAATCGTGAATATCGAAGGAATAAACTTGTGAGGAGCCTTGGATTCACGTAATTTTACGCACAATTGTTTCACACAAAAGGAATAATTCACCATGGTTCTACTAAACGTTTCTTTCGGCATTTATGTTTTCCACCCAATAGGATTGGCTTTCATGGCCTTCGTCATCCTATGCGAGGCGATTATTCTATCCAAATACCTCATCCACAAGCGATACGATAAAAGAATATACCTGACAGAACTATTGAGCAACATAGTCAGCGGCATTGCTGGCATCATCACCACGCTGCACCTCAACGGAGGGTGGTGGCTGGTCATGTGGTTCCCGTGGGTCTCTTCGCACGAGGTGAATGTGCGGGAGCACGACCAACTGATTGGGCTCATCATCTACTATGTGGTCGCCTTTATCCTCTCCGTCCTCATCGAATGGGGCATCAACCACCTCTGTCTAAGGAAGCGGCACGAACCCAAAGCTATCTTCAGGGGAACATTGCGCGCTAACCTCGTGACCTATGCGGTAGGCGCTTTCCTATTAATTTTGTTGGGTTTCTAAGCAAACGTCAGGACATAAAAAAACCCTTGATCGCTCAAGGGTCTTAGGATTGTATTGTTGCCTTACTAGGATTCGAACCCAGACAAGCAGTGCCAGAAACTGATGTGCTACCATTACACCATAAGGCAATACCATTTACGACCGCGAATATACTACATTTCCTTTTCCCGCAAAAGCATTACAATGATTTTTTGAAAAAAAGTTTCACACAGGGGCGTATGAAAGCGGACGAGAAGGGAAAAAACGCTATATTAGCGACATGAAAGAGTACCGATTAAGCGATTTTCTCCCGACGACCAAGAAGGAGTTGGAGCTGAGGGGCTGGGAAGAGGTGGACGTAATCCTATTCTCCGGCGACGCATACGTGGACCATCCCTCGTTCGCCGGGGCGGTGGTCGGCAGAATTCTGGAGCATCAGGGGATACGTGTGGCCTTAGTTCCGCAACCCAATTGGCGGGACGATCTCCGTGACTTCAAGAAGCTAGGGAGGCCCCGCATGTTCTTTGCCATCTCCGCCGGTTGCATGGACTCGATGGTGAACCACTACACCGCCAACAAGAGGCTCCGCTCGGACGACGCCTACTCCCCCAACGGGCAGGCTGGCTTCCGCCCAGACCGCGCCACGATCGTCTACTCGAAGATCCTGAAGGAGCTATGGCCCGATGTGCCCATCGTCATCGGAGGAATAGAAGCCTCCCTGCGGCGCGTCACCCATTACGACTACTGGGACGATGAACTGAAGCCATGCCTCCTGCAGGACTGCAAGGCAGATCTGCTCATCTACGGCATGGGGGAACTACCGCTGAAGGAGATCGTACAGAAAATGAAGGCGGGACGAAGCGTGGCGGAACTGACCGACGTGCCGCAAACCGTCTACATCGCCCGCAACGACGAGATACCCGAATACGAAGGGGAGACATTCACCCTATTCTCCCACCAAGAGTGCCTGAAGGATAAGATGAAACAGGCGAAGAACTACCGTGTGGTGGAGGAGGAATCCAACAAGCTGAAGGCGCGCAGGCTGATACAGGGTGTGGACAAAGAGCACTCGGCCGTCATCAACCCGCCCTATCCGCCGCTCTCCACCGAAGATCTGGACGCCACCTACGAGTTGCCTTTCACCCGCCTTCCCCACCCGAAATACAAGGGGAAAACCATTCCGGCCTACGACATGATCAAGTTCTCCGTCAATATCCATAGAGGATGTTTCGGAGGGTGCTCCTTCTGCGCCATCTCCTCCCACCAAGGGAAGTTCATCATGTCACGCTCGGAGGAATCCATCCTCAAGGAGGTGAAGGAACTCTCTGAACATCCGGACTTCAAAGGGTACCTGAGCGATTTGGGCGGACCATCCGCCAATATGTACAAGATGCGGGGAAAGAATCCTGACCTATGCGCCAAGTGCAAACGCCCGTCGTGCATGCACCCCGCCATCTGCAAGAACATGAACACGGACCACTCGACGCTGCTCGAGCTCTACAAGAAGGTGGACGCATTGCCCTGCATCAAGAAGTCATTCATCGGCAGTGGTGTGCGCTACGATCTTCTGTTGCAGAAAAGCGACGACGAACGCGTCAATAAGAGCCACCAAGACTACATGGAGGAGCTGATCGCCCACCACGTCTCCGGACGTCTGAAGGTGGCGCCGGAGCACACCTCGGACAATGTGCTGAACATCATGCGGAAACCATCGTTCAAGCTCTTCCACGAATTCAACAAGGAGTTTGAGCGCATCAACAAGGCATACAACCTCAAGCAGCAGCTTATTCCCTACTTCATCTCCAGCCACCCCGGCTGCACGGAGGAAGACATGGCTTCATTGGCCTGCATCACCAAGAACCTGGACTTCAAACTGGAGCAGATCCAGGACTTCACGCCCACCCCAATGACCCTCTCCACGGAAATATACTACACGGGTATCCACCCCTACACGCTGGAGAAGGTATGGACGCCTCACAGCAAGGAGGACAAGCTGGCGCAACGTAAATTCTTCTTCTGGTACCTGAAAGAGAACCAACGGAGCATCATCAACGACCTACGCAAGATGGGACGCCCCGACCTGATCGAACAACTATTTTCACATTCCAAGGGGAATACCTATCCCACACCTGAGAAAGAGCGGTTCCGCCGAGAGGAGGGCGGCAAGAAGGAAGAACGTTCCTTCCAAAAGAATCCTCACAATCGCCCTAACCACCATAACCCGTCCAACAATTGGCAAAACAAGGGGAACAAGGGAAACGGGCCCGCCAACAACAGCAACAAACATAGACGGTAGGGAAACAAAAAAGGCGTGGAATATCACGCCTTATCTCTTTAGTTGAATGGCCTACAAAACCATTCATGTATCGTTTCATCCATCAATACTCCACCTTATCCGACTTTTCCGTCCAGGCACGGAAGGTCTCCAACGCCTCGTCACGCATCATCTGCTCACGTGGCATGGAACGTTTACCGGCAGGCTTGTCCAGCTCGTCGTAGATGAACTGGTCGTCGAAGCCGATGGACTTAGCGTCCTCCTTCTGGTTCGCATAGTAATAGCGGTCGATATGCGCCCAATACATAGCCGAGAGGCACATCGGACAAGGCTCACAGGAGGCGTACAGCTCGCAACCGGAGAGGTCGAACGTCTTCAGTTTCTTGCACGCCTTACGGATCGCCATCACCTCCGCATGGGCGGTAGGGTCATTGCCCTTCGTCACCTGATTGTTGGACGAAGCGATGATCTCGCCATCCTTCACGATAACCGCACCGAAAGGGCCACCGCCCGTCTCGACGCTTTTGCGGGAAATAGCGATCGCCTTCCGCATGAATCTCTGCTTATCTTTTTCCATCATCAATCCTCCTCGTCATCTTTATCGTTGGATGAAGGCGAGGCAATAATCGGGGTAGAATCCTTGTACATACCGTTCTTAGCATTCTCGCAGATAGTGGTAAGGGACTCTATGGTATATTCCACGTCCTTCATCGTGTGTTGTACCGTAGGAATCAAGCGAACCATCACCTTACCTTGTTCGATGTAAGGGTAAATCAGGTTCACACAGAAGATACCGAACTCCTCGCGCATATGCATCATGGTATGGATCGCCTCCTGCATATTCTCCACGCTCATGTAAACAGGAGTGACAGGAGACTGCGTGTTACCGATATCGAGACCATTCTTACGCAGCCCCTTCTGAAGGGCGTTTGTAATCTCCCACAATGTTTTTCTCAGTTCGGGGTGTTTCACCAAATAGTCCAAGCGAGCGATAGCACTAGCCGTGATAGCGGAAGGAAGAGCCTCCGAGAAGGTCTGGGAACGCATATTGTAGCGCAAGAAATTGATCACATCCTCGCTTCCGGCCACGAAACCGCCAGAGATACTCAACGCCTTGCCTAACGTCCCGACTAACAAATCAACCTTATCGAGTACGTCAAAGTGGTCCGCCACGCCTATGCCATTCGGTCCGACTGTTCCGAACCCATGCGCATCCTCAACCACCAGCATGAAGTCATATTTCTCCTTCAAAGCGACAATCTTGTCCAACGGAGAAAATTCTCCCGTGACACCGATCACACCTTCCGTAACCAGCAAGACACCACCACCAGACTCCTTCGCCACCTCGGTAGCTTTCTTCAACTGAGTCTCGATGACCTCTATGTCATTCTTATGATAAGCGAAACGATGGCTCAACTGCAAACGGATACCGTCATGTATACTTGAATGAGCCTCCGAATTATAGACAATCACGTCGTTACGGCCGCAAAGGCTATCGATGACGGATATCATGCCTTGGTAAAAAGAATTCAACACGAAGGCATCTTCTTTTTTTACAAAATCAGCTATTCGCTCCTCCAACTCCTCATGCAGGAATGTATTACCCGTCATTAGGCGGGAACCCATCGGATGGGAAAGTCCATATTGGGAAACCAATTCCACCTCTTTCTTCCTGATTTCCGGATTATTAGCGAGTCCGAAATAATTATTCATGCCCCAATTCAAGACCTCCTTACCACGGAAGGACATCTTTGGGCCAATCTCGCCCTCCAGTTTCGGGAACATGAAATAACCGTAAGCCTGCTTACTCCATTGTCCCAGCGCACCTGGATTAGACACTATTCTATCTAAGATATTCATTACGATACAACTTTATTCAAACAAAATCATCTCCGGAATTTCCTCCCCGTCCGTCTTTTGCCGTTCATCCGCCTTAGAACAAGTATACTTATCGGTCACGATAAACGGTTCAGTTCGGGAGTAGCCCAAAGACTCATCCTTGTAAACCTTGTTCATATATGTTCCCCATACAGGCAAAGCCGAAGCGGAACCTTGTCCATTCTTGATGCTATCGAAGTGGATATCACGGTCTTCACCGCCAACCCAGACACCCGTGATCAAGTTAGGCACAAAGCCCATGAACCAACCATCCGAGTTATTTTGGGTCGTACCCGTCTTACCTGCGACAGGTGTCTCCCACCCTATGCAGTAATCGTAGCGCCTTGTTCTCAAGCGGAGGCCCGTACCACCGTTCATGACACCCTGCAACATTGAAATCATCTTGTAGGCGGTCTGCTCGCTGAACACCTCGTTCATGCGAGGGATAAAGGTGGAGATCACATTTCCTTGGTTATCCTCTATACGAGTCACAAACAAAGGCTCCGTACGAATACCCTTGTTGGCGAAGGCAGTATAGGCGGAGGTCATTTCGCAAACGGAGACATCTGCGATACCCAAGCAAAGCGAAGGCACCGGATCGATATGGTTCTTGAGTCCGAAAGAGTGCAACAACTTCACAAAACTCTCAGGTCCCAATTGTTTAATCAAATAAGCGGAAGTCCAGTTGTTGGAAGTCTGCAGTCCCCTACGTATAGTGATCATCTTGCCGATCTCCTTCTTTCCCTCCTCGCCATAAGGAACGTTACGAGGCTCCCAGATCTCGCCGGAAGGCAACAACACTTGTGGCTGAACATTCGGCACGGAGTCGCAAGGCGAATGTCCCTCCTCCATCGCAAGGGAATAAAGGAATGGCTTGATGGTGGAGCCCACCTGTCGGCGACCCACGCACACCATGTCGTATTGGAAATAATTATAATCGATACCACCGACATATGCCTTCACATGACCGTTGAATGGGTCGATGGACATCAAAGCGGAACGCAGGAAGGACTTCGCATAACGGATAGAGTCCATCGGCGTCAGCACCGTATCCTTGCTACCCTTCTCCCAATCGAAGACACGCATAGAGACCTTAGCCGTATCGAAATATGCCTTGATATCCTTATCCTTCATCTTCGAATCATACTTCATGGAACGATATCTATCCGAAAGGCGCATAGCCCTCACCAGGATAGAGTCCACCTGTGCCTGCGTGGATTTGTTGGAGAATGGAGCCTTCTTATGCTTTTGGTTAAATTTCTCCTTGTGGAAAATAGGCTGGAGATATCCACCCACATATTCCTTAACAGCCTCCTCCGCATATTGTTGCATCCTCGAATCGAGGGTCGTGTAGATCTTCAATCCGTCCGTGTAAAGGTCATATGGCGTACCATCCGGTTTCAGGTTCTTGTTACACCATCCGTACAATGGGTTGGTTTCCCACGCCAGAGAGTCCTCGTAATACTTTTGGTGCATCCACTTAGGGTATTTCTTATAATCAGGACGAGGAGCCGTCATGATGGTTCTCAGGTACTCACGGAAGTATGGAGCAAGGCCCTGCTTGTGGTCCACGTTCTGGAATTTCAGTTGGATATCCAGTTGAGAGAGCGAATCGCACTCCGCCTGAGGAAGTTTGTTATACTTAACCATCTGGGAAAGAACGATGTTACGTCTAGACTTACATCTCTCGCCAAACCTCCTTGGGTTGTATTTCGAAGGATTCTGCAACATACCGACGAAGACAGCGGCCTCCTCTTTGGTCAACTGATTAGGCTGCTTGCTAAAATAAATCTGGGAGGCAGACTTGATGCCCACCGCATTGTTCACGAAGTCGAACTTGTTCAGGTACATGGTGATGATCTCCTCCTTCGTGTAATATTTCTCCAACTTAGCGGCCACAACCCACTCCGTCAGTTTCTGTTTCGCACGTTCGAAACCCGTCTCGGGTTTCTTAGTGAACAAAAGCTTCGCCAATTGTTGGGAGATTGTACTACCACCTCCCGCATCCTTGTGCATCACGAGGGTCTTGATGGCTACACGGAACAAGGCATCCCCATCAATACCAGAGTGGCTGTAATAGCGGGCGTCCTCCGTAGAAATCAACGCATCAACGAGATAAGGAGGCAACTCCGAATAAGGGGTGTACAACCTGTTTTCGCCCTGTGTGAAATAACGGCCCAGGACCTTCATGTCGCACGAATAGACCTCCGTGGCGAACTTGCTCTTAGGATTCAGCAACTCCTCGACAGGCGGCAAGTAACCGATCTTGCCATCCGCGATCATGTCGAAAATCTTATAGACAGTGAATATACCAGCAAAGAAAAGCACCCAAAAAGCGATCAGGATTTTTATCCCGATGCTAAGCTTTCCTTTCTTCTTAGTTTCCTTCTCTGTATCCATATCTGAATATTTTATCTTTAGCAAAAGTAACAATAAAAACCCAAAAAGAATCCGTTCAAGTCACAGAATCGAATCACTCGACCCTCATGATTTTCGCACCGATCGCATTCAGACGACCGTCAATGTCCTCATAACCACGATCGATTTGTTCGATGTTACTGATAGTGCTCGTGCCATGAGCGCTCATGGCGGCGATCAGCAGGGCGATACCCGCGCGGATATCCGGGGAGCTCATCTTCGAGGCCCTCAGCGGCGTCTCGTTCCCTAGTCCGATGACCGTGGCGCGGTGTGGGTCACACAAAATGATTTGGGCCCCCATATCAATCAGCTTATCGACGAAGAAGAGCCTGCTCTCGAACATCTTCTGATGAATCAGCACGCTTCCCTTCGCTTGGGTGGCCACCACAAGGAAGACGCTCAGCAAGTCTGGAGTCAGTCCTGGCCATGGTGCATCCGCAAATGTCATGATGGAGCCGTCGATGAACGTATCGATTGAATAATGGTCCTGCTTAGGTATGAAAATATCGTCCCCCCTACGTTCCAAGGCGATTCCGAGCCTGCGGAAACAATCAGGGATTAGTCCGAGCTGGTCGTAGCAAACATCCTTGATGGTCAATTCAGAGTGTGTCATGGCGGCCATGCCGATGAAGCTACCGATCTCGATCATATCAGGAAGGATCAGGTGGTCGCAACCCGTCAGCGATTCCACGCCCTCAATCGTCAGCAGGTTCGAGCCTATGCCAGAGATGTGGGCACCCATCTTGTTCAACATCTTGCAGAGTTGTTGGATGTAGGGTTCGCACGCCGCGTTATAGATGGTAGTGACCCCCTTCGCGAGGACGGAGGCCATCACGATATTAGCCGTACCCGTGACGGAAGCCTCGTCGAGGAGCATATAAGCGCCCGCGAGTTGTTCCGCAGAGACGCAATACAGTTTGCGGTCGTCATCATATTCGAAGTCGGCACCGAGTTTCTGAATGCCAAGGAAGTGCGTATCAAGGCGTCGTCTACCAATCTTGTCGCCCCCCGGTTTAGGAATGATGGCCTTTCCGAAGCGAGAGACCAGCGGACCCGCCAGCATAACGGAGCCACGAAGGGCGGCACACTTCTTGTAGAAATCGGCCGTTTCCATATAATCCAGATTGACATTATCCGCTTGGAAAGAATAACAACCCTTCTTAATGAGGTTGACCTTCACACCCATATCCTTCAGCAGGGATATCAAATTATTCACGTCCAAGATGTCCGGTATGTTGGAAATCGTCACTTTCCCCGAAGTGAGCAAAATGGCACAGATAACCTCCAACGCCTCGTTCTTGGCACCTTGCGGGATGATTTCGCCGCACAAGGGATGACCGCCTTCAATCAAAAATTTCGCCATAGCAAGCCACTTTTAGACATTGGTCATTTTTTCTTTTTCTTCTTAGAGGACGCCTGGGTTTGGGAAGCCAGCAAGTCCTTACAATCCTCCAACACAATATCATCAGAGGAGAGGCGGATATCCCCCTTTGAGAGGTTCCGCAAATCATCGAATATTTTTTGGTCCGCCACACCATCCTTGTTATAGAGGATGTAGCATTTCTTCATATAGTTGGCGATGTAGATGGAGAGTTCCGTTTTCTCCTCAGGGTCAGTCAGTTCAGACGCCTTGTCGATCATACCCTGAACCAATTTCCCGTAATGTCTGAAACGAATATTGCGAGGGGAAGAATATGGAACCCTGTCCGGGCATATATTGAGTGTCTCCTTTTTCACCACTTCATAAGGGTAGTCGATGTCCAGCTTAAAATCGGACATAATCGCAAGATGGTCCCACAACAAATGCTTAAACTCCGACAGATCTCTCAGTTGGGGGAAAAGATTTCCCATCGTGGCGACGATGGAATAGGCACAATTCGTGCGCTCCTCACGGTCTTCTATCGTCAAACAATAATCCACCATGCTCTGTATGTTCCTGCCATATTCGGGCAGCGCAAGGCGTTTCATTTTGGTGTTATATATCATACTTAATAAATCATTACATCCATTTTACACTGATATGAAACCGAAACTTCGGCCTCATCGGTCGAGGAGACGACCAATCCATGCAAAGGTACAATTTTTTTATTAATAGAGGAATTTTTCAGGCAATATTAAAATTATTAGGGCCGTTTTTATTAACTTTGTAGGAGATAAAACAAAAGAGACAAACGATGATCCATAAGAAGGGGAAGATAATAATAGGGGTGGTCACAGTAAGTGTTTTAGCGGTCTTACTGGGACTATTTTTTCTACGTAAAAACGCCAGATTGGCAAATCAGCATTTCAAGGGAGAGGCGCTTGGCACCTACTTCAGCATAAAATGCTCCGTGGATAGCGTGCCGATCGATCCGAAAGATCTAATGGCATGCCTCAACAACTTCGAGCACTCCCTATCCACTTTTGACGAGCAATCCATCATCTCACGCATCAACAACAACGAACCATATGTGGACCTCGACTCCCTATTCCTCAACGTCTTCAACCGAGGGTTGGAGATCTCCAGACTGACGGACGGCGCATTCGACATGACCGTAGCCCCGCTCGTGAACCTCTGGGGCTTCGGATTCAAGAAGGGCGAGGAGGTGAGCGATAAGCATGTCCAAGAGATCCTCCGACACGTGGGCTATCAGAAAGTGAGACTGATGAATGGCTACGTCGAGAAGTCCGACAAAAAGGTCATGCTGGACGCCTCCGCAATCGCCAAAGGGTATGCCTGCGACGTCGTGGCTCAGTTCCTCCATTCCAAAGGTTGCAAGAACTACATGGTGGAGATCGGAGGAGAGATCGTGACCCACGGCGTCAACGTGAAGGGCGAGCCATGGTGCATCGGCATCACCCAACCGACGGAGGACAACAGCGTGGACAATCCTACGTTCCAAGCGAAAGTGGTCTTGGGTGACATCGGCACCGCCACCTCAGGCAACTACCGCCAATTCTATTACAAGGACGGCAAACGTTACTCGCACACCATCGACCCGCACACGGGATACCCTGTAGAACATAACCTACTGAGTGCCACCGTGTTCGCATCTGATTGTATGACAGCAGACGCACTCGCCACCGCCTTCATGGTGATGGGCCTCGACAAGGCTTGCGAATTCGTCGAGCAACAGGTTCTGCCCGTCACTGCCTACTTCATCTATACAGACCAGGATGACCATATACGGACAAAGGCTGTTGGACCGAACAAAGACCAAATCAATCTTACTGAAATGCAATAGTATACCATGCGTAAAAGAGCCTTTCTGACGATAACGATTCTTTTTCTTGCCCACCTAATCGGGTATGGGCAAATGGGCATACGCATCTCTAACTACACAACGGAAGCGGGTCTTTCCCAAAACAATGTCACCAGCCTCCTCAAGGAGGAATCCGGATTCATCTGGGCAACCACCTTGGACGGTCTCAGCCGATTCGACGGCTACGATTTCAAGAACTTCAAGGCGAACTCCAAGGAACTCTCCAGAAGCATCAGCAACCAATTCATAGACATCAAGCAAGACCAATTCCGCCATCTTTGGCTCCTCAACGACATCGGACAAGTCTTACGATTCGACCCTCAAAAGGAGACCTTCTCCCTCTACCCTTCCGCCGACAGCAACAGGGGTGACAACTACTTCTCCGCCTCTGAGATTATCCAACTATCCCCTGCCGAATTGTGGGTACTCAGTTCGAACGAGAACGGTGCGCTACAGATCATGATGGATTCCACCGGAGACGCGCATCTCATCCACGTGGGAAGAGAAACCGAAGAGGATCAAGGGACTAAGGTCAACAACGTATTCATGGAAAGGAACGGACAAAAATGGTTGCTGACGAAACAAGGAGCCGCCACCATCACCCAACAAGACTCGTCCATCCTCCTAAACCCTATTCCCCTATCCGATACTCTTTCCGCCTTCCAAATGATAGAGACGGACCAAGAACTGCTCATCGCCGCCTCTCAAGGGAAAGTGATTTTATACGACAAGACTAAGAAAAGATTCTCCACCATCGCAATAGGGAACCCGAACGAGGAGATCATCCATATTTTCCTGCTCGACGACACGCATTTCTGCACGATCAGCAACAGCCTCAACATACAAGTGACAGACTTGACTAGCTGGAATGTCAAAGGAAGACAAACGATGGAAGGCTCTATCGAGAAGATTTGGCAAGACGACAAAAGAAATGTTTACGCCAAACTGAGAAGCCAAAACATTGTTTACGAAATCAATGCCCAATCGCTGACCATACAAGAGAAATCTGCCAACTCGCTGACGATCTCCTCGGCCCTATCTGACACGATGGGGGTATCCTGGGCCGCCGAACCCAATGCAGGAATCAGGAAAACCGTGAACTTCGACAATCCATTAGGACTGAGCGCTGATATGTCCACTTCCCACACGAACGTGTTCTGTGAGGCGAGAGCCCTATTTGAGGACGATTCCAGAAGGCTATGGATGGCCACGGAGGATGGTGCGCTACGACTCTACGACACAGAGGACAAACTCATCGGATTCGTCAATGGGAAAGGCGAGGTGGGCACGAATAAAACTCACTTCGGCAATATATCCGTCATCTACCAAGGACGGACTGGAAAGATTTGGATTTCAACAGATAAGGCGCTCCTCGAAATCACGGAGCAAAGCAAAAACAGATTCTCCATCAGGAAGTGCCAAGCGACGGAACCTGGCTTCCAACCATTGTCCAACGACTTCAACAGCATATTGGAAGACAACAAAGGGCATCTATGGCTAGCCTCCCCAGACGGAGGGTTACACCTCCTCCTGCAAACGGAGAACAATTACCGCTTCATCCACAAAGAGAACCAGTTCAAGTTCAACTATCCTCCTACCGTGGAAAAATCGCACTCTCTCATGGAAGATAAGAACGGCAACATATGGCTAGGATCCAGCGAAGGTCTCACCATTTTCTCCTCTGACTTCGACAAGCCAGAAGAGATACGATTCCTCTTCTACAACACGGAGAACACCAATCTGTCCAACAGTTGCATCTACGACATATTCCAGAACGAGAAGGGGGATATCTGGTTGGCTTCCTTCGGAGGTGGCCTGTTCCGCATGAAAGGGGAATTCGTTCTCTTCCAAACCCCTGAGTTTGAACCGTTCAGCAGGGGCAATAACAGGTTCCCTTCCGATCTGCTCTACAACATCTCCGACGATGCGCAAGACAACCTATGGATCCTGACGGAGGAGTCTATCGTCAAATTCAACACGGAGACGAGCGCTTCCGAATCCTTCGGTCAAGTGCAAAACTTCCGTTGTACCGAACCATCAGGGAAACGACTGGTCAGACGGCACTCCGGCATCATATCCACCGCCACCAACGCAGGGTATTTCTCATTCAACCCGCAAGCAATCAAGCCGGCGGACTACATGCCTCCAATCGTATTCACACGATTCCTTCTCTTCAACAAGGAACCGAACATCCACGAAAAAGACGCCGTCATCCACTCCTCAGCCAACTATCTGGAGGAAATCAAACTGAAACATAACCAATCCGTCTTCTCCATCGGCTATGCCTCTCTCGACTACAGATTCCCGGAGCATATCCAATACGCCTATAAGCTGGAACCATTCGAGAAGGAATGGAACTACGTAGGCAACCAGAGGCTCGCCACCTACACGAACCTGCCGAAGGGAGAATACACGTTCCTCGTCAAATCAACCAATAGCGAAGGCATTTGGTACGACAACATCAGGGAGATGAAGATTGTGGTGCTCCCTTCTTTCTGGGAAACGGGCTGGGCCTACCTGATCTATGCGTTGATCATCGCTCTGATCACCCTCGCCTCCGCCTCCATCTACCGTTCCAGGACAAAGATGAAGATGGAGCAAGAGATGTCAGACTCCAAACTACAGTTCTTCACGGACATCTCCCACGAACTACGTACCCCGCTCACACTCATCAACGGTCCATTGGAGAACGTATTGGAGAACGGCTCCCTGCGTCCTGAGGACAGAGACCAGCTGGAAGTGGTAAGGACCAACACGAATAGGATGCTCAGGATGATGAACCAAATCATGGATTTCAGGAAGATTCAGAGCAACAAGATGAGACTACGGGTGGAACAGACCCGCTTGGGCGAATTCATCGCCTCCTGTAGCACCACATTCCTCAAATTGGCGGATAACCGTCAGATCACATTCACCGTCAACGACGAAACGAACGGAGCCACCTTCTGGGTAGACCGGGACAAGATAGACACTATCATCTTCAACCTGCTGTCGAACGCCTTCAAATTCACACCTGACGGCAAATCCGTATCCGTGCGGACCTACCTGGATAACGGAGAAGGCGTCATCGAAGTGGCTGACAAAGGGTGCGGTATGCCGAAAGACAAACTCTCCATCATCTTCGAACGGTACACCACGCTGCAGAACTTCTCCCTCACCAAACAGAGTGGAACAGGCATCGGGCTATCCCTCGTCAAGGAAATCGTGGACCTCCACAAAGCCAGCGTATCCGTCGAGAGCGAACCCAATATGGGCACCACCTTCTCCATCCGTCTGAAACCAGGAGTTGACCATTTCGACAACACAGTAGACATTGTCATCAATGACGAGACAAAAAAATCGGAGACACAGGAGACCCCTAAAAACAATCAAGAAAGCAATGCGCAAGAGAATCCTAAACTGCTCATCGTCGAAGACAATGAACAACTAAGGGACTTCCTACGTTCCGTATTAGGCAAACGGTTCCAGATCGTCGAGGCGGCCAACGGAGAGCAAGGTCTCGAAGCCTCGCAAAGAGAACTTCCGGATTTCATCCTCACCGATATCATGATGCCTGTGATGGACGGAATGGAGATGGCGAAGAAAATCCGAGCCAATGAACAAACCTCCCACATCCCTATCATCCTATTGACCGCAAAGACAGATATGCAAAGCAAAATCGAGTGTCTAAAAATAGGAGCGAACGACTACATCACCAAGCCGTTCAGCATGGCATACCTGGAAGCGAGGATAGACAACATCCTTGCCGAAAGGGAGAAGTGGCAGGAAAGATATAAAAACAACTTGATAAACAACAGGACATTCGACGTCGACACGAAAGGCGAGGACGAGACGGAAGAGACCTCGACCCAAGAGCCTCTGGCTCCGAAAGACGATGCCTTCATGCGCTCTATCGTCGAAATCATCAACAGGAACATGGACAACAGCGAATTCTCCGTGGAAGACCTGCAAGATGAACTCAAGATAGGGAAATGGAACCTCACGTCCAAGGTCAAAGCACTCGTCGGACTCACCCCTATGGAGTTCATCCGCGAGACCCGCCTATCCCACGCCGCCGACCTGATCGACAATAGCGACTACAACATGACGCAGATCACCTACATGATCGGCATGTCCGACTCCCGCTACTTCAGCCGTTGCTTCAAACAGAAATATGGGGTTACCCCAACAGAATACAAGAACCGTAAAAAATAAAATAGATTATGAACGTATATGATTTTGTCTCATTCGGAGGCTTTTTGCTGATTATCTCTTTTCTACTCGCCCTAGACCTTGGCGTATTCCACAAGGATGATCATGTCGTGTCTTTCAAGGAATCCATGACGTGGACCTGCATCTGGGTATCGGTCGCCCTGCTTTTCGGCGGAGTCATCTACTTATTCGGGGAATACATCCATGGAGTGGACTCGTTCGAAAGGCTCACCGACCTCAATGCGCTACATGGGCATGGACTGAAGATTGACCCACAGCAAGGGCTGGACTTTAACCTACATCTCTACCGCAAAGCCCTCACGCTGGAATATTTCTCGGGCTATGTGATCGAGGAGATGCTCTCCGTGGACAATATCTTCGTGATGATCATGATCTTCATGAGCTTCGGTGTCGAGAAGAAATACTACCACAGGGTGCTGTTCTGGGGTATCATCGGAGCCATCGTTCTACGATTCACCTTCATATTCCTCTGCTCCGCCCTTATCCAGCGATTTACATGGATACTCGCCGTCTTCGGTGCCCTGCTCATCTTCTCGGGTCTGAAGATGCTCGTAGGGAAAGAGGAGGAGGAGAAGATTGACACGGAGAACCACCCTATCGTCAAGTTCGCCGCCAGACATTTCAGGTTGGATAAGACATACAAGGGACATGACTTTTTCGTACGCAATGAGGGGAAACTCTTCATCACGACCCTTTTCCTCGTGCTTTTGGTCATCGAGTTCTCCGACATCCTCTTCGCGGTGGATTCCATCCCGGCCATCTTCTCCGTCACGAGGGATCCATACATCGTCTTCTTCTCGAACATCTTCGCCATCATGGGACTCCGTTCCCTCTTTTTCATGCTCAGCAATGTGATGAATATGTTCTGCAGGCTAAAGACCGGTTTGGGCGTGCTGCTGTCGTTCATCGGTGTCAAGATGTTGCTCAACACATTCTTTGAAATAGAGATCGGTCCTGGCACATCCCTGTTGGTTATCTTAGGCATATTGGCGCTCAGCATCGTCGCGTCCCTGCTCTTCCCAGTGAAGGATGCGAAGAAAGTGGAAGAGTAGTTTTTTAGAAATATAAAATAAAAAGGGAAGCCCTATTGCCGAATCATCGAGCAATAGGGCTTCCTCCTTATTTTGTGAGGGAGATCGATTATATGAACTCCTCGCCGATCTTCACCTTCGTGTCGTTCACAAACTGTCTGATATGCTGTTCATCCTCCTTCTTGCAAATCAGAAGAGCCTTATCAGCCTCAGCGACGATATAACCATCCAAGCCTTGGATAACCGCCAATTTGCCCTCAGGAAGCGCTACAACATTGTTTTTGCTATCATAGAAAAGCGTCTTGCATTTCAGGGTAACGTTCTTTTCCGCATCCTTGTCCGAATGTTCGTACACAGAGCCCCATGTACCAAGGTCAGACCAACCGAAATTAGCCGCCAACACATGCACGTTCTTCGCCTTCTCAAGGATGGCATAGTCAATGGAAATATTTGTACATGATTGGTATATACTATCGATGAAGGACTGTTCCTTTTCCGTTCCGTAGAATGCCGCCCCACCCTCGAACTTACGGTTCATTTCGTTCAAGTAAAGGTCGAACGCCTCGATGATCGTGCTCACATTCCAAAGGAACATACCTGAGTTCCAGAAGAAATCGCCGCTTTCCAAGAATATTTTTGCCAACTCAATATTAGGCTTCTCGGTAAAAGTCTTCACTTTCAATATATTAGAATCAGAGGCGAGATCTGCCACCTGAATATATCCATACCCCGTTTCCGGGCGGCTAGGCTTAATACCCAAAGTCAAGATATCGTTATGGTTTGAGGTATACTCCAAGCCATTCTTTATCGTCTGTACAAACTCATCCTCCTTCATGATCAGATGGTCGGAAGGAGAGACTACGACGTTAGCGTTAGGGTTCTCTGACTTGATTCGATGCATCGCATAGGCGATACACGGAGCTGTATTTCTACGGGCAGGCTCCAACAAGACCTGGTTCACCTGTAGGTCAGGCAATTGTTCTAAAACGAGGTCTTTATATTGATTACTGGAAGCTATCAGTATATGCTCTTTCGGGACGATTTTCAAGAATCTATCGTAAGTCATTTGCAACAATGAACGACCCGTTCCGAAGAAGTCCAAAAATTGTTTAGGTCTGTTGTTGGTGCTAAATGGCCAGAAACGGCTGCCTACGCCACCCGCCATTATTACGCAATAGTTATTACTCATCATATATTTTTTTAATAGCAATTACCGCACAAAATTACTATTTTTCTCTAATAACTCAAGTTTTAGTAATAATTTAAATCTGATAACACAAAAAGTATGATAACTACCCGCATATTTTCTTCAAAAAAAGCCCTTCTGCCTCATTTTTTTCAAACTGATTCACAACGTTTTACCATAAATCGTTCATAAAACAACAAAAAAAACATGCAAACTTGCTTGGAAGTCGCAAAAATAGACTATCTTTGCACCGCAATTGAGAACGATAGTTCGGCAATTTGCCCAGGTGGCGGAATCGGTAGACGCGCTGGTCTCAAACACCAGTGGATTCACTTCCATCCCGGTTCGACCCCGGGCCTGGGTACAAACCTTCGAAGACAACTTCGGAGGTTTTTTTATTCAAGCCGGAAAAACACAGAAACCATCCTTTCATACATAAAGAATCTGCAAGAAAAGGGGAAAAAGAATGGGCGAACCCGGATGGATCCGCCCAATTTCGCAAAGCTTACACAATACACGTAGTTGCTTTTCCAAAATCTCAGTTCAGAATTAAACCATTATTACACTTTATCAATAATTGTTCTATTCGTCATTGACAATACAAAGGTAATCAATTTCATTTATTTTGCACAAAAATACACCAAAAAATTTCGACAACCCCCTTTCTCCCCCCAGAAATCACTCGACACAACTACGTGAAATCACTCCTCCTGGGATGGCGGATAGCCGAAATAAGACCTGTACTTCCTACTGAAATAGAGCGGGTCATTGAATCCTACGGAATACGCCACGTCCGAAACGCTCTGCCCCGTCTTCAACATTTCCTGCGCACGATGCAGACGGTATTCCGTAATGATTTCCAAAGGTGTCTTATCCGTAATGGATTTCAGTTTACGAGACAAGGAAGACTTGCTCATCGCCAACGAATCCACCACATCATCCACAGAAAACGTCGAATCTTGGTAACGTCGTTCAACAACCTCCAAGAACTTCTTAAGCAAAGAGTTGGTCTCCTCATCGATTCGGTTCACTTCCAAATTATGGGAGAGCACCACCTGTTGCTGTTGCCTACGCCACTGAAGGATATTGGTCAACTTCATCAACAACTCCCGTGAGGCGAATGGTTTCGTGACATAATCAATCGCACCGCTAGACAATCCTTTCAGCCTATCATCCTCTTCGCTACGCGCGGATAAGAATATCAAAGGCACAACGGACGGCTGCACATTCCTCAAACGCTTATACATCTCTATACCATCCATAATCGGCATTTCAACATCAGAGATAATAATATCAGGAGACTCCTTGCAAGCCAATTCAAAACCTTCTTCTCCATTATTCGCCTCAATCACTTGGAAATAAGGCAACAACATATTCTTCAAATTATTGAGAATCAACGGATCATCATCGACGATCATCACCACGTTACCGTCCATCAACTCCACATTCACCTCGAAATCATTCTCCTCGTTAGACTGGACGGAAACCTCCACCACATCCTCCGACTTAGGCAAAAGAATGGTCAGGGAGGTACCCTTCCCCACCTCACTATCCATGGAAATCGAGCCGCCACTCTTGCGAATGAAATCCTTCGCCAACTGGAATCCCAAGCCCGTTCCTCGTTCGTTATTCGTTCCCAATGTGGATTCGTGCGCACCTTCCCTCATCAGTTCATCTACCCGATCCTGCGTCATGCCAACACCATTGTCCGAAATCACAAGATGAACACAATCCTCCTTCTCCTCCGCTACCACATTGATCAAGCCACCCTCTGGAGTGAACTTGGCAGCGTTGGACAAGACATTCCGGATCGCCGTCCCAATCATTCGAGGATCCACATAGATCTTGTGCTTAACATCACACTTGCAATTGACCGTGATACGCTTTTCCGCCATCACACCTGCCAACAGATCTGTCACCTCCGTCAGAATCTGGCGAAGGCTCACGCTCTGCAGATTACAAGCCACGTCTGTCTGCTTACCCCTCGCCCACTCCAGCAATTTAACCATCACCGATTGGAGATTGAAGGCAGACAAATACGTGTCGTTCAATATCTTCCAAGTGTTAGGGGAGGTCTCCTTTTTCTTCAGGACACCATCCAAGGCTCCGACAATGGCAAACATCGGATTCTTCAAGTCATGCGCCACCACAGAGATCAGGCGATCTTTTTCCCGCAGCACATCCAACAAGTCCTGATTCCTCTGCTCAATGAGTTCCTGCTTCTGCTCCAGCAATTTATTACTCTCGTCCAATTCCTTGGTACGTTCCGCCACCTTCTTCGCCAAGAGTTCCCTTTGCCTTACAATCGTTCTGAATCGCAGATAGAAGAAGCCCACCACGGCAGCCACCAGCAGGAGCAATATTATAAGCGTAAACCACCACGTTTTCCACCAAGGTGGCAACACTTTTATTTTCAACGATATAGACTTAGACTCACCTATTCCGTCACGACGATGCGCCTTCACTTCCAACACATAATCACCTATAGGCAAGTGGGATATCTTCACTTCTCGCTTCTCCCCCAAATCCACCCAACGGCGGTCCAAGCCATTGATACGGTAAGAAGCGTCCACATTATTGAGTCCCGAGAAATCCAGGACATCAAAAGCGACCTCGATATTCGTCTCGTCATAATTAAGCACCAACTCCTTCGTCAAAGAGAGCGGGGAAGGCAACAACGCACTGTTCGGAGCGACCCGTTCGCCGAACAGATAGAGGTCGGAGAATGAGAGGTAATCCACGCTCGACGTCTCATGGAGCAACATTGGGTCGAAGACAATGAAGCCTTCCGTACTACCAAAATAGAAACGTCCCTTCGAATCCTGGAAGGCGGCACGGGCAGTGAAATAGTTACGGTTTCTGCAACGTTCATCCAGCAGGACCAAACGATAAGACTTCTCCTTATAATCGAAATGAAGGATTCCATTGGAACCGCTCGTCCACATTTGTCCATCCCTACCCATCACGATCGAAGAGTAATGTCCATCCGGCAAGAAGTCCAGCCACGCATAGGAAGAGCCGTCCGCCTCGAAGCGCAAAACACCCCGATTACTAACGACAAATAGGTTCCCCTGCTCGTCACAAGCCCCCTGGTACATCAGTAAAGGACTGTGGGTCTGATTCGCATCGACATCTGGGAACGTCGCCCTGTAACGCGTCTCTGGATCACTGCGCCATACGGAGCGGGATGTGATCACCCAGCGGGTTCCCTGCTTAGACTCCATGACATGCTCCACCCAGCGGTCCTCCGACAACATCGTAGGATCATTGTTAAAACGCTGGTGGGTCCATCGAACGGAATCCTTCGGCAGAAGGTAGACACCATCGCCCGCCAAGCCTACGCCCACGTCACCATTCTGGTAACAGCACAAGACCTTACTCGTACTATAAGGGAAGCCAATGCCATCAAATGGATACTGCCTGATTTTCCCAGTTTCAGTGTCATAAGTGCAAGGGACACCGCCCCATGAGGCAAGCCATATCTTTCCATCGATCGACTTCTGCGCAGAGAGAACATTGTTAGAAGAGAGTCCATCGTCCGTCTGGATGTGTTTCAGCAATTTAAGGTCAGGAGACAAAAGATAGGCACCATGGCCATCCGCACAAACAACGATATTTCCCTTGTCATCCTCCGCGAAGGAGGTTCCATCAACCAACGGGAAGCCTATGTCAGAAGAGTGCAATGAACCAGACCCCTTAATCGGTCCGTAGCGCCAAAGCCCTGCATTTTGGGTACCGATCCAGATGTCGCCATCCCTATCCTCAAAAAGGGTATGCACTTTTTTCAATTCATCCGCCTTGATATTAATCGGCTCCAACTTCTCGAAGTGCCACTTGTCGCCTACGCACCCAGCTTTCCAAAGACCGCTTCCACTGGTTCCCAGCCATATACGCCCCTTGGAATCCTTCAGCAATGAGGTGATACACTTGAAAGGAGTATCAAGCACCTCCACTCGGTCAATCGCACCATCCTCGAACATATAGACAATACCCAAGGATCCTATGGAAGAGGCGAACAACACCCTACGCTTGTCCAGGCGCACCATGGAGGAGACCATCTCATTGATTCTTCCCAAGAAAGGAGGTCCGCACTGCTTATGGTTCTTGTCCCAAATATGGATGCCGGGGAAACGTCCAATCCATATTCGCCCCCACTCATCATCGATCAAGCTACACGTAAAAACCGTCTTCGTCGCCTCGAATAAAGAAGGGTCCTTGTCAAATATGCCAAGGCTATCATTGTAGACATAAAGTCCCTCGTTCGTGGAGAGGATCGTACGACCATTGCTTATCGGGTAAATACCCGTAACGCACTTATAATATGTCGAATCGAAATCCTTTGGCGCAAGATTCTTAAACGAATCCGTCTGTTCATCATACGAGAGGGCCAAACCATTATTACCACCGAAACAAACCCTTCCATCAGGCAACATGGCGGCGCGGTTGATATCGTTTCGGAACAAAGAGGGATAATCCTCGAAGAAATAATTCTTGAAATGGACACCATCGAATTTATTCAGGCCATACTCCGTGGCAACCCAAAGAAAACCGTTCTTATCCTGCGTAATAGCATGGACATAATTACAACTCAATCCATCCCTCACCGTATAATGACGGAATGCGGCCCATTCCATTGCCCTAAGAGGTTGAAAGAGGGAAAATGAAAAAACTAAAACTATGACTACCCTTAAAAAAACCATGTACACGTCCTAAACATGCCACAAATATAGAAAAAACACACGACATACAAATCGTCAAACAAGAAAAAGAGCATATAATAAACTTAAATAATTTAAAAAAAATTAATACGCACACACAACCCTATATAGAGAAAAAAGACGTAACTTCGCGATGTGAATTTTTCATTAACTATAATAATTCCTTTATGGTAAGAGACACAGCAATATTCGACATCATCGAAAAGGAGCACCAACGCCAACTGAAAGGCATTGAGTTGATTGCCTCCGAGAACTTCGTGAGTGACCAGGTTATGCAAGCCATGGGTTCATGGTTGACTAACAAGTATGCAGAAGGACTTCCGGGACACCGTTACTACGGCGGTTGCGAAGTTGTTGACTTGGCCGAGCAATTATGTATAGACCGCTTGAAACAAATCTTCGGCGCAGAATGGGCGAACGTACAGCCTCACTCTGGCGCACAGGCAAACGCTGCCGTCTTCTTGGCTTGTTTGAACGCAGGCGACAAATTCCTCGGACTGAACCTTTCTCACGGCGGACACCTCTCTCATGGATCCCCGGTGAACTTCTCTGGTTTGATGTTCCACGCTTTGGAATATAACGTGAAGGAAGATACTGGTCGTGTAGACTATGACCAATTGGAGCAAGTTGCACGTACGGAAAAGCCTAAATTGATCATCGCCGGCGCATCCGCATACTCCCGCGAATGGGACTACGCACGCATCCGCAAGGTTGCTGACGAAATCGGCGCTATCTTCATGGTGGATATGGCTCACCCTGCAGGTTTGATCGCCGCAGGATTGCTCAACAACCCAGTTAAATATGCACACATCGTAACAACTACTACCCACAAGACTCTCCGTGGTCCTCGTGGTGGTGTGATCATGATGGGCAAGGACTTTGATAACCCATGGGGCAAGAAAACTCCTAAGGGTGAAATCAAGAAGATGTCCGCTCTCCTCGACTCCGCTGTATTCCCAGGAATCCAAGGCGGTCCGTTGGAGCACGTCATCGCCGCTAAGGCAGTTGCTTTCGGTGAGGCTCTTCAACCTGAATACAAAGTATACCAATCTCAAGTGAAGAAAAATGCCGCTGTGATGGCGCAAGCCTTCATGGACAAGGGTTACAAGATCATCTCCGGCGGTACGGACAACCACTCTATGTTGGTTGACCTCCGCACCAAATTCCCTGACTTGACTGGTAAGGTGGCTGAGAAAGCGTTAGTTGCAGCAGACATCACCACGAACAAGAACATGGTGCCATTCGACAGCCGCTCTCCATTCCAAACCTCTGGTCTGCGTTTCGGTACGCCAGCCATCACAACACGTGGTGCGAAAGAGGATTTGATGGGCGAGATCGTGGAAATGATCGATACGGTTCTCAGCGATCCAGAGAACGACAAGGTCATCACTTCTGTTCGCGAGAAGGTTAACGCAACCATGAAGAACTATCCTTTGTTCGCTTGGTAATCCAATTGTACTAAATAGTGCATTATATTCAGGAAGGCTACCCATCACGGTAGCCTTCCATTTCTATCCTATAGAAAAACCCACCCAGAAAGTTTATCTTCCCCACATACAATTCTGAGCGCCATGGTAACCACTATCTTTATCGTCGTCACCGTCATCGTATCTATTCTATCGTTCGGGCAAAACGAGTTCTTGCCCCAGAGCCTAAGCCATCCGGAATGGTTCCACAAGCTGAAGTTCAACGCATATATGATTGTACATGAAAAGCAACACTACAGGCTACTCACATCCGGATTCATTCACGGGAGCTCATGGCACCTAATATTCAACATGTTGACGCTCTATTTCTTCGGTTATTTTGTCGAGGACTGCTTCAATGCCATCTTCGGGGCGAAAGGTGAATTTTTCTATGCGCTGATGTATCTGCTGGCCATCGTGGTATCTTCCCTCTCTGACTTAATAAAGTACAAAGACAACCCTGAATTCAACGCAATCGGAGCGTCAGGAGCTGTCTCCGCCATCATCTTTGCGGCAATCCTTTTCGACCCCACCATGGGCATCTATCTTTTCTTCATACCCATACCTATCCCAGGGTACATATTCGGTCCGCTGTACCTAATCTATTGCCAATACATGGCCAAGAAAAACATCGATAATATCGGACACTCCGCACACTTTTGGGGAGCTGTGTTCGGGTTCTTCTTCCCTATCCTTCTCCAACCTTCCCTGATATATTATCTCCTATCCTACTTTTGATGAGACAAAGGGATCCCTTATGGGCAGGGAGTAGCCCACTCCCACAACTTACGGTAGAATTTATGTTTCGTCAGCGTAACCACGTTGCCGACAATCATCAGCTTCATGCGGGCCCGTGTCATCGCAACGTTCATGCGTCGGAGTTCCCTCAAGAAACCGATCTCCCCTTCCTCATTCGAACGCACTAGACTGATCATCACCACGTCTCGTTCCTGTCCTTGGAATCCATCCACGGTATTAATCGTTATCAGGCTACGGAAAGGCTTCAAGGCCTTATTCGAGCGTAAGAGATGACGGAGATAATAAACCTGCGCCTTGTACGGAGAGATGACGCCGAAATCAATCCGTTCGTCCAACACACGATGGGGCCCCACCTTCTCGATGAATTGGGTGAGAAGCGTGATGACCAATTCGCCCTCCATCTTGTTAACCCTACCAGCCGACAGCGCCACATACTCCTCGTTGAAAGAAAAGTTCTGGGTGTCAACCCACTCCACAGGCTCCTCGAAGTCCAAGATGCCACGGCAACGCACACACTCCGCAGCTTTGAGCTTCCCATCATAGAACCACTCGGAAGAGAACTGCATAATGCGCTCATTCATCCTATACTGCACATCCAACAAGGATACCACATTAGGTTTAGTCTCAACGACCTTCTCCATCAACGTGTGGGACAACCCCGCGCGCTCCGCCTCGAAGCATTTAATCGTAGGAGGCAACTGCTTATGGTCGCCTGCAAAGATGACCCGATGAGCTTTACAGATAGGAATCCAGCAAGCCGCCTCAATGGCCTGCGCCGCCTCATCAATGAAGAGGGACTGGAAAGTCCGTCCGTAGAGCAACTGGTTCGCGGCACCTACCAACGTGCAAGCCACCACGCGCGCATTGGCGAAGAGACTTTCACGGATCTCATACTCCAACGATTCCGCCTTCTCCTTCACGGCCAATGCTTTGTCTCGATTCGTGCGATAGAGTTCACGGACCGTCTTCCGCATCCCCCATAAAGTATCATACTGAGGGTGCGCCTCAAACATCCGTTCAAATGTATAGGAGAGCATTTTGTCATCCACTCGGCTAGGATTGCCGATGCGCAGGACATTCACGCCTCGGTCAACCAACTGCTCAGAGATCCAATCGACCGCCATGTTGCTCTGCGCACAAACCAGCACTTGGCTTTCCCGTCGAAGCGTCTCGCAGATCGCCTCAACCAATGTAGTCGTCTTGCCCGTACCCGGAGGACCATGTACAATCGCCACATCCTTCGCCATCAAAATCTTATTGACGGCCTCCTCCTGCGAGGCATTCAACCAAGGGAACCGTAGAGGAGAAAACGAAAGGGTTCCGGCTGGTCTGTCACCTATCAGCGTCTCACGAAGATCACACAACCGACCATTCTTCGCATTCACCACCCTATCAAGGGCGTCGAACATGGCACGGTAACTACTCTCGTCAAAGCTAAGCTGGACACCCAACCGTTCAGAGGTCTCCAACACCGACAAGCTGTCACGGCTCGGCAGCACCAACACCAAGGAGTTCTCGGAAGAGAAACTCACCTGGGAGGCAATCTTTATCGTACGGATTTCATGGTTCATACTAACTGTGAAGAACTCCACAGCCTTACCATACTCGAAATGGTCGTCCCCCTCGTCGGAAGCCCCACCAGAGACCTCCACGACAAATTGGTTCAGCGAATTGTAATATGAACGTCCCACAGAGATAGGGAACCTGCAGTTACCCGCCGCCACCTTCTTCTCGACAGAGACAAGGTTAGATTGTGTGGCAAAACTCTTCTTGTCAAATTCATATTCCCGCATCAGCAGGTCATGATGTTTCAAGAGGGATAATACCGAAGTGTTAGCGGACATGGAAGAAAAGGAACTAAAAAAAGAAGACCGCTTTGAAGGCGGTCTTCCAATGATTATCTGTAAAAATTATTGTCGGAAATAAACGACCTCTATGGTACCGTTGAATCTGACACCGTTAATCACCGCGTCGTAGAAGAAGACACCTGGATCAACCATTCTACCATTGTAATCGGTACCATCCCAACCATTCATACCCTCGAAGATCTTTTGTCCGTATCGGTCAAATATAACAACCTGTCTTCTCTCCAAGAACACATCATTGAATCCATCCTTGATATACGGAGTGAAGGCCGTCGGAACACGAGTTAAGACATCAATGTTGTACAAGTTGGAAGGAACCGCAGGACAAACCCCATCACCCACCAACACGTAATACTTAGACGAGTCGGCCGGGTAGAACGGATAGTAAGAATGAAGTTCCTCATAATCCCTATACAAGATAGAATCACGCAATTCCTCGCTCAACTCAGCCAGCAGATTGCCATCCTTATCGAAACCAGACATGTCACCATCGAAGCCATTCTTAACCTTGTACCAAGAGTAGAAGACAGGTTTGAAATGGTGAGTATTGACAGACAAGACAACCTCATCGCCGATGTAGCAACGTCTAACTCCAAACGGATCCGTCGTCAAAACCAACGAGTCACGGACAAAACGTTCATGCATGACAAGCAAAATGCTATCACGTCTGAAGACCTTGTAATCGCGCCAAGCATTAAGATTCTCAACAGAGCCACCCACAAGGCGCAAACTATCTTCCAGAGTGAAGATACCATCCTCGCAAGGAGTGAAGAGGCTATTATAACTTGTCGTACGTCCGCAGGCATTCTCCGCGAAATAATAAGCAGGCACCTCAGGTTTCGTATATGGAACAGGGCTGTTCGGAACATAATCCGCAGTATCCACGATCCAACCCACCTTAGTGATTGGGGTACCCATAGGCTCAACACAAACAGCCGAGATGCTATCCATCAACTTCAAGTTAAGAGAATCATCCTCGCAAATAGGTATATCACGGGAAATCATATTGATCCTCGGCTTCTCGTTGATTTTCAAGTAAGAGTAAGCTGTATCGGCGCACTGTGTCGTCGTATCCATAACAACGAAGACATATTTGCCAGACTGGGAATACCTGTTGAGGTGAGTCCTCTTTGCGCGAAGAGCCTCATACGCAGGCTTGTTATCCGTATAGAAACGATCGTAGTATGTAGCCTTGTTATCACTGAACAAGATAGTCGAAGGAGAAATGCTATCCTTGTAACAATCATACACGAACGTACTTGGGATTGAACGAATCTTACCCGCAGTCTCTATCAACACATATCCAGTAGCGAAACGGGCATCCTGAGACCACAAATCGATATATGAAGAATCATTATCCGAGCATATTGTAAGATCCTTAGCATCCAAAGAAACGACATTCTTCGGCTGCATAACACGGGCAAACATCTTCAAACTATCCCTGTTTCCGCACTTGTCTGCCGAGTAAATCCACACCTCTGTGTCTTCCGTAATCACAACACCAGGAGCAGGAACTTGCCAAATGTCGATATCATCCGTCTCCGTACACTCATCTTGAACATAATTCTTGAAGTTCGTATACAAAGGAGGAACAGTCATTGTACACTTCTTAATGTTCGAAGCAAGCACCGTATCCTTGAAGTTTTCTGGCAAAACAAACTTAGGAGCGACGGAATCCACAACAAGAACCACCTGAACTAAAGGAGCACTTTCATTGCCACACTTATCCTTGGCCACCCAAGTACGCCAGATTGTATAGTTGTTGTATGCACAATCATGGACGTCATTAGAGCGGTTCTTCTGTATAGACTTTACAATCTCAATTTCTTCTTTTTCTGAACAGTTATCTGAGACATTGATTGTAACATCCTCCTGCCCGAGTGCGATGTCTATCAACGAATCCTGGTCACATGCGATCTTAATGGTATCCAACTTAGTATGGATAACCGGAGGAGTGACATCCTTGATAGAGAACGTTTGAGAACAAGACGTTTCCTGATCTCTGATATCTGAGACGAAATAAGTACGTACCAAGTTATAATCGCACGGAGCCTTTCCTTGTTCAGTTTCCTCATAACGGAACGAACCCTCCTTATACTTCTTTATTTCCGAGATCTTACCACCTGCGGCCAAGAAATCTTCGAACGAAGCATAAGGTGTCGGGATTTCCCCATAGCACTCATAAGCAATATCACCCTCAACTGGACAGTCGATAGTAATTGGCACCATGTCTATGATGTTAACGACCTGTTCACAAGTAACAGAATCACCAAAGACATAACGGAACTTCCAATATACCGAAGTTTGGCCAATCTGATAATCGGCGGTGCTATCCAATCCGTCCGAACGAGAGAATTCTATCGTTGCGGCATGGCAATTATCGATGGTAATCTCAGGCTTCTTAAGACCTCTTAACTTCACCTCTTCCGCCGTTGCGTAGAACTTCTCCATCAATTCCAGACTTATAGTATCCTCCAACGTGGAGCAATCGAACAGTTTGGTCGTCAGATTCACGTTCATTTCGCAGGAATCCTTCATGATTCCCCTCTTGTCTATGAAAATCCACTTAATATTGGTTACACCAAGCGGGAAGTCCTGGGAATTCCAAACAATAGGGTTACCATTCTCATCCACCAAAAGTTCTCCATTGTAACGACGCTCGATGATAGGCACAATGGTATCATTATCGCACAAATCGAACGCAGTCGGTGGGGTGATACGATTCATAAGGGTATCCGCATTCATGGAACACTTACCCTCCTCCAACTCTATCCTAAAGGTAGTGTCAGGAACACAATTCGTCAACTCTAAAGCGACGGAATCGATCACGTCCATGTATGCCATACAAGAATCCTGGTTTCCTGCCTTATCCGTGAAGAGCCATACGAACTTATGCACCTCAGTCGGGAACATTGCGCTACGCACCTCATCTCCGCGGTATACGATAACCGAGCTATCCTTCTGTTTAACGTAAGCGATCAATTCAGGGTATATCGTGCCGTCGCAGGCATCCTCTACCGAAAGCTCCGGCAAATGGAGAGAATCATATGGTATCATACACTCTTTCGCATAAACCGACATCTCCGGATCCTTACATACCGAATCCAAAATCGGAGGAGTGAGATCCACCACATGCAGCGGAGTGACACAAGTATCCAAATCGCCCTTACCATTCTCGAAATAGAAAATCAACTTATGATAACCAAGCGGGAACGAATCTGACATGCAAGAAGGAAGCACCTCAGGTTGCGTCACCTTCAACGGCATTCGTTCGATAGAATCCTCGGCACATACGGTCTCATACTGTCCGTTACGATGCTGAACCCTCTTTACAGGGACTGAATCCTTCGATGTATATGGAATATTACATGAGATTTCCACTGTTGATCCCGTAGAAGAGAATGTGCTGTCCAAATGAAGAATACGAACCACCTTGAACGGATAGATTATCGTATCATAATCCCTAGACAAAGTGGTACTGATGCCCAAGTTCTCATAATCGTACGGTGTACCAGAGCATGCATCATAAGTATACTTCGTCTCACAGAAATACTGCACTTTACCGTAAGCGATATTTTCATGACTGAACGGAGACGGAGCCATACAATTCTTTGGATCAACAGGAACAGCAGAATCAATCGCCGTACAAACGATATCAACTGGAGGATTAGACGAGATAACCACATTCTGGGAACAGAATACCGTATCATATTTCTGTGCGTCAAAATCAAAGACATCACTCGTGAACTCATAATAAACGGTGGTAATACCAATTGGGAAGCGATGCTTCAGGAACTGCTCCTCGGTAAGGATGGAATCAACCGCATAAGCGACCGAATCACCATTGTCATCCACACACTTTCCTGTAAATTTAATCGTAAGCTTAACATTTCCGCAATACTTCGGATTAAACTGAGGGACTGTCAAAAGACCAGCCAACTTATAATCCGTGTCTGGATTAACTGTGGACTGCGCCTGTGCGGAAGCATATTTATATTCACGATATGGATTTTTGTTCACTATACTTCTTAAAGGATTCTGCAAGCTATCGCAATTGAACATCTTCTCTTTTTCCTCTACGTTCACCCTACTATGGCAATACATGGCATTACCTGCAGGATCCGCGAACCTCCAAAGAATGAACGTGGTACCCACCTCGTAATCATCCTCCAACTTCTTATCCATGGAGTAGTTTGATGGATTTATACCAGGGTCCGCCATGCCGTCCTTCATCACCTGAGAACGTCCAGCATACACACCCTTCACCATAATAATGGTATCCTTAAACGTGGTATCTCGCAGAATAGGAATCTCTATATTCAAGTTCTTGCCAGGACTAGCCACGCAACCGTCTTCCGCAGACACCGAAACCGTATAGTCCTTTATCAACGAACAATCAACCTTCACAGTGTCCACATCCTTCACAACCAGTTGATAGGAGCAAGTAGCCGATTTGTCACAGCCGTCCGTCACCGTAATCTCCACATTTCCCTTACCAGAGAATAACGTCAGAGCGGTCGCCGGTAAATTTTCCAGCTCTTTCCTATGCAACGTATAGATCGAGTCGAAACTATGGGTGCTATCGTCCGCCATATAGTTCAATTTCACGTGCACAGCCGGATCATCGTCACAACTGGTCTCGAATTTAGGAATCGGCAAGAAAATCGTGGTATCCAACTGTCCGCTACGCAACGTGTATTCGGATGGTTGCGACAACACACCACAATCAACGGTCGGAGCATGTGTGGCTTTCATCGTGAACTCATCATTGATAGTTGCCCTACATTTGCCATTCACCACTTCCAATGAAACAGGGAACGTTCCGCCGACCATATTACACAAAGCCTGCTTATCATAACCGTCAATATGGATGACGCTATCGTTCGTCATTGTGGCGCCCGTGAAATTCCACGTGTAGCCAGACACTTTCTGATAACCATTCAGTAAGATAGTATCCGAAGATGTAGCCGCACATATCGTATCCTCGCCACGTTTCGTGGTGAAATTCAAGCCTGAAACATCCGGCTGATCATAAATCCACACATCGAAAGTATCAGAACCGACAGGAGTATGCGCAGTGTCACCTGTTACGCCATCCACCACATACGTATAAAGATGCAACTTATACGGTTTGTCCGGTGTATATGACCCACTCAACATGGCATTCTCCGCAATACGCACATCCGCAGAATCTCCATTCGGATACGAATGGAGGGATACCTTTGTCGTACTCTCTGGCAATCCTTCAGGGGATTCTAAGGCCCAAGAAAGCATATAATCATCGCCGTTCTCCTTAATCCAACTAATTTTGGACAAATCTGCCGGCTCAAAATGCTGGGAATGTGGATAAGTGACTATACATGCATTGTCACCCTTAATTCCAGGACCAGGTCCTTCACAAACCCTTCCTCCCAACGCGAAGTTAATGGTGGTTTTTCCGTCTGACACAGAATAATAGAACACACCCTTATCTTTCATCAGAATATTCGCACGTTCCTTTTGGCCATACCTATCGAGGTCATAAGTAACCTCTCCTTCGGAAAAATTGATTTCAGTTGTGTAGGTTGCATCACTATACTTTTTCCATACGTATTGAGCCTTATGAGGGAATCCCGCCGCATTGACAACAACAACTTCGTCCAGACACGCAATACGAGGTGTTAGGCAAACGCCTTCCGCCTCCGCACTAATATAGTCAATAGCCAACGTCGCACAAGTCGGGAACTGTTCAAAGAATGGTTTAAACGTATAATACTGTAAATCATTTTGAACAAATGGGAGATAACCATAATACGTCATCTCGAAACGGAAAACATTCAATTGATTTGGGTCAACATTCCGGTTGATAATGTCACCAAAAATAAATCTTGTGGCATCGTTTCCTGCCTGAATGGTTCTATCCTCCAATACACGATTGGTTTGGTCATCAAAAATTGTGATATCCATCAGGTCAGTCGTTTGCATACCATGACCTGTACGAGCAATCATTTTTCCCTGACTATCAAATGTACACGGCACTCCTTGTGGAATAATCAAGTAAAACCGCATGGTGAAACGGTAATTATGTCCCTGGAATTTGTTTTTCGGGAAGGATATAGTGAAGAATTCACTATTCACGTTTTGTTGGACATAAAAATTATTGTTCGGATTAACGCCAAGAGAATCATCTATATAAAGAGGAATACCAAGTTCCGCTTGGTTCATAATCCTACCATTTTTACCTTGGAATAAGATTCCCTGCTCCGTGAAATACTCCTCCAAACATCCAGGAGGGACACTGCCCCAATTCACAGACCCAGCCCCACAACCATACTGATAATTGAAATCCGTACCTCCAAAATAATCGCCTGTGGTCGTTTGATGGCAATCCTTCACGTTACAAGACTCTTTAAGCTTGATCTCTTTCTTATACTCTTTCGAGAAGGTGACATTTTCGTTTTTCGCCTCCGCAATAACACGAACAATCATATCACTCTCACCCATCGAAAACGCATTGGACGGGACATACAACGTTCCTTGCCTCTTCCACGTGTTTCCATTGTCATAGGAAATAGACCACTCATAAGTGTAGCTCAGAGTGTCATACTGCTTCACACCCATGACCTCGAACGCAATCGGGTCCTTAGGACAAGCCTCAGACGCACCAAAAGAGGTGAAGCCTGACTCCTTGAACGGATCATCCACCTGCGCCGACACGCCCAACGAAGACAAAAGGGCACAAAGTAGAAAAGCTAACTTTTTCAACCCGCTAAAATTATTTGAGTTCATTGTATTACAATTAAAATTACCCATTACAAGATCAATTTCTATTAGACAAAAAATAGTTCACGATATTATATTTATATTATTCCGTCATATCTTTCAATTTATTTCTTTATGCTAAACACAAGTGTTTTGTTCTAAAATATCATTATATGTTTTCGCCACACCACCATTCACCAAGAAACATATTCAATACTATACAACAATTCTCTTCTTTTTTAACACATACAAACAAATCTGAAATCTCATACAACTAAGCATGGATACTCAAACTCTATAATCGCAACAAAATTAAACTAAATTTTTCTATTTGTAAATAAATCCTAAAAAAATAGCGCAAAAAAAGAATATTTTTCGCCCACTAACCCGTAAATGTATGTTCTAGAACACATTAGGAAACATTTTTCGCAAACAGAAACTAAAAAAACGGGAGGAGAGTCATAACTCTCCCCTCCCATTAATCATTGGACATCAATCCTGCGCCATCATTTTTTTGAAAAGATTGCGCATATTGACCGCATCGCCGATGATTTTATGCAAGTCCGCAACCTTCACACGGTCCTGCTTCATCGTATCGCGATAACGCAACGTAACGGTGTCGTCCTCCAACGTCTGATGGTCTACCGTCACACAGAACGGAGTACCGATAGCGTCTTGGCGACGATAACGCTTTCCGATGGTGTCTTTCTCCTCGTAAGCGCAACGGTAATCGAACTTCAGCTCGTTCATGATCTCCGTGGCCTTCTCTGGGAGTCCTTCCTTCTTCAACAAAGGCAAAACCGCACACTTCACTGGAGCCAATGCCGGTGGCAACGAAAGGACAACCCTCTTGTCGCCTCCCTCCAACTGCTCCTCCTTGTACGAAGCTGCCATGACGGAGAGGAACATACGGTCCACACCGATGGAAGTCTCGATTACGTAAGGAATATATGATTTATTCTCCTCAGGATCGAAGTATTCCAACTTCTTTCCGGAGAATTGTCCATGACGAGACAAATCCCAGTTCGTACGGGAGTGGATACCCTCCACCTCCTTGAATCCGAAAGGCATGAGGAACTCGATGTCGGTAGCCGCATTGGCATAGTGGGCCAACTTGTCGTGGTCATGGTAGCGATACTTCTCGTCACCCAAGCCAAGCGCCTTGTGCCACTTAAGGCGGAACGCCTTCCAATGCTTGAACCACTCCATCTCCGTACCCGGCTTGCAGAAGAACTGCATCTCCATCTGCTCGAACTCACGCATACGGAAGATGAACTGACGAGCCACGATTTCGTTACGGAATGCCTTACCAATCTGGGCGATACCGAAAGGCACCTTCATTCTACCCGTCTTCTGTACATTCAAGAAATTGGTGAAGATACCTTGGCAAGTCTCCGGACGCAGGTAGATGGACATCGTGTTATCCGCCGTGGAGCCCACCTCCGTCTTGAACATCAAGTTGAACTGCTTCACGTCCGTCCAGTTCTTCGTACCACTGATCGGGCAAACGATCTCCTCATCGAGGATGATCTGCTTCAATTCATCCAAATTATTGTCGTTCAACGCCTTGGAGAAACGCTCGTGAAGAGCGTCACGTTTTTGGATATGCTCCATCACTCTTGGGTTCGTAGACTTGAACTTCTCCTCGTCGAATGCATCGCCGAATTTCTTGGCAGCCTTCTCGACCTCCTTGTTGATCTTATCATCGTATTTAGCGAGTTGATCCTCGATAAGGACATCGGCGCGATAACGTTTCTTGGAGTCACGGTTGTCGATCAACGGATCGTTGAACGCATCCACGTGACCGGAAGCCTTCCATGTGGTAGGTTCCATGAAAATCGCAGCATCGATTCCGACAATGTTTTGGTGGAGCAACGTCATGCTATCCCACCAATACTTCTTAATGTTGTTCTTCAACTCGACACCATTCTGGCCATAATCATAGACGGCGGCCAATCCGCCATAAATTTCGCTTGAAGGGAATACAAAACCATACTCCTTACAGTGCGAAACCAACTGTTTAAAAACTTCTTCCTGTGAAGCCATTACCTTATATATTATTATAAATTAAAATCTATTTTGAAAAATCACTTCAAAACCTCCACCTTCATCTTCACGTCTTTCAACGGTCTATCTCCAGGAGCCGTCTTAACCGCAGCGATCGCATCGATGACCTCGAGGCCTTCCACAACCTCTCCAAAGACAGTGTACTCATTGTCCAAGAACGGAGTTCCGCCCAACGTCTTATAGTCATTCCTCATTTGCTCAGGCATTTTCGTGGCAGTCTTGCCAGCGAACTCCTTCTCCAACTGCGCCAAAATCTCCGACTGCAGTTTCTGCAAGCCCTCCTGATCCTTGGCGATTCGAAGTTTCTTCACCTCATCATTCCTTTGGTTGACGATTTGATAGAAACGTGCCTCCTTCGCCTTATTGATGGACATATTCTCCATTTGATTCAACTTAGAATCGTCCAGTTTGTCACCTTGGACAATGTAGAACTGGCAACCCGAGGAACGCTTCTCCGGATTCACCTGATCACCCTGACGAGCGGCCGCCAACGCACCTTTCTTATGGTAATACTTAGGATATACGAACTCCGCCGGGATCGTGTAGCCTACATCGCCAGCTCCCAATTGCTTGGAAGCGGGAGCGTTCTTCGACTCCGGATCACCTCCCTGAATCATAAATCCCTTAATGACACGATGGAAAAGCAAACCATCATAAAAACCTTTTTGTGCCAACTTAATGAAATTGTCGCGGTGTTGTGGCGTTTCATTGTACAACTTCACCTTCATATTACCGAATTCAGTAGTAATCAGGACCATAGTCTCCTTCTCTGCAGCTTGTACCGTCATAAAAATTAGAGTCAATAAAAAAGTTACTATCAAGTTTTTCCTCATATGCCTAAAATTTTATTTCACAAAAATACGAATAATGTTTTTCTGTACAAAAAATTTTGTAATTTTGCACCGCAAAAAGCGGGAATATAAATCGAATATAATAATAACAACTAAAAATAAAAGAAAATGAATAAGGAGATTCAACCAGAGAACTATCGTACGGTGGTGTTCAAGGACTTATCGAACGGTGACACATTCTTCACACGTTCTACAGTAAACACGAAAGACACAATCGAAATCGATGGAGAGACATACCCGTTGGTGAAGATTGAAATTTCCAGCTCTTCCCACCCATTCTTCACAGGAAAAGCTAAGATGGTGGATACAGCAGGTCGTGTTGATAAGTTCATGAGCCGCTACGGAAACCGCAAGAAATAAAGTCCGGAACAGAAGATAAAGGGGTATCGGCATCCGGTACCCTTTTTTTATATAATAAAAGCCAGCCAACATGGAAAGAATTATCATATTCGGCAACAAATACAGAGAGGAAGTCATCAGACACACCAAAGTCCTGGCGGACGCATTCAGGGAAAGGGGCGTGGAAGTAGGCATAGAAAAAGATTTCTGCCAATTCCTCATCGAGAAGGGTTGCGACTTGTCCTACCCCCACACAGTCATCGACGAAGAATGCGGGAAGGCGGATATGGCTTTCAGCATTGGCGGCGACGGCACCTTCATCAGAGCTGCGGCGAAAATCGGGAAAAGCGGCATCCCACTTTTAGGTATCAATGCAGGACGTCTCGGATTCCTTGCGGATGTATCAGGCGAGGAGATCGGTAACGCGGTCGAGGAAATCATGGATGGCAAATACAAAATCGAGGAGAGATCTCTTCTCCGCCTCCATACGGAAGACCGCCTATACACAGATTTCAACTACGCACTGAACGAAATCGCCGTCTTGAAAAGAGACTCCTCCGCCATGATCACCATTCACGCATGGGCCAACGGAGTTTTCGTCAACTCCTACCAGGCCGACGGTCTCCTTGTGGCCACATCCACCGGATCCACGGCCTACTCCATGAGCGTCGGAGGCCCTATCGTTGTGCCTCAGGCCTCTAACTTCATCCTGACGCCTGTCGCGCCGCACAGCATCAACGTCCGCCCTATCATCATCCCAGACACTTGGGAGATCGAGCTGAAAGTGGAAAGCCGCAACAAGCATTTCCTCATCGCCTTGGACGGACGAAACAATATATTCGACGACAAGACAACCCTATCCATCCGAAAAGCGGACTTCACCATCAAAACGGTGAAACGCGAAGACCAAGACTTCTTCTGCACGCTACGGACCAAACTCAGATGGGGTAACGACGAAAGAGAACGATAAGAGCATGGAAAAGAAGAATCTACGAATCGTATACATGGGGACCCCAGACTTTGCGGTCGAGCCTCTCAAGAGACTTGTCGAGGGTGGCTACAACGTCGTGGGATGCATCACCATGCCAGACAAACCAGCGGGCAGAGGACACAAAATCCAATTCTCGCCAGTGAAGGAATACGCCCTAGAGAAAGGGATTCCCCTACTTCAACCCGAAAAACTGAAGGACGAAACCTTCCAAGCGGAATTGAAAGCATGGAACGCTGACCTTCAAATCGTCGTAGCCTTTCGTATGCTCCCCGAATCGGTCTGGAACATGCCACGCCTAGGCACATTCAATCTCCACGCCTCTCTGCTACCTCAATACAGAGGTGCGGCACCGATCAATTGGGCGGTCATCAACGGAGAAAAAGAGACGGGCGTCACCACCTTCTTCCTCACCCATGACATCGACACGGGAAACATCATCCTACAGGAGAAAGTTAAGATCGGCGAGTCTGACAACGTAGGCACCGTCCATGACAAACTCATGACTATCGGTGCAGACCTCGTCACGAAGACAGTGGACAAAATACTCGACGGGAGCGTCACCACAACCCAACAATCCGTGCTCTACAAGGATTTGTCAGAATTAAAGCCTGCACCTAAGATTTTCAAGGAGACCTGCAAGATAGACTTCAACGAGAAGGCGCAACGCATACACAATCTTGTTAGGGGACTCTCCCCCTACCCTGCCGCCTGGTGCGAATTACTGGATCAGGAAGGGAACGCAACCGCCATCAAGGTGTTTGAAACAGAGATTTTGGATAGCAAAATCGAAGGGAACCCAGGCACGTTCACTTATGACAAAAAGAATATCGACGTAGCCACAGGAGAGGGAACCATTCGAATCAAAACGCTGCAATACCCAGGGAAAAAGAGGCTCACAGCGGAGGAATTCCTTCGGGGATTCAGGATGGATGAAATCTCCAGGTTCAACTAATTTCACAATTTTTTTATCTTTTTACCGTTTACATAAAAAAATATTCCGTACATTTGTACGTATAAAGTTTTTTGATGAAGCGAAGTATTAACTAAAACAGAATTGCCTATCGACACACGCATACTCAAATATTAAACGATACGAGTATGACAATCAACAAAATGATGACCGACGAAGAGTTGGTCAAATTATACGAAAATGGCGTCAATGAAGCATTTGATGCGTTATTGTTGCGCCATAAAGACAGGGTTTTCACGAACATCTACATGTCTGTACGCGACAAGGACATCGCCAACGACATATTCCAAGAGACATTCATAAAGGCGATATGCACCATCAAGCAAGGGAAATACACGGAGAAAGGCAAATTCCTTCCTTGGATCATCCGAATCGCCCACAACCTCATCATCGACCAGTACAGGACGGAGAAATCAGAGAACACCATCTCGAACGATGAAGACGATGAGCTCGACCTCTTCAACGACATACGTTTATACGACGAGAACGTGGAAGACTCAATGATCAGGGAACAGATATACGAGGATGTCGTCAAACTCATGAACCATTTACCAGACAATCAAAGGGACGTCCTACGCATGAGATTCTTCGAAGACCTCAGTTTCAAGGAAATTGCAGATGCGACGGGCGTAAGCATCAACACTGCTTTGGGAAGGATGCGCTATGCCATTCTAAACCTCAGGAAACTAGCGGAAGAGAATGACGTCTTCCTCTGTCAATGACCAATAATTAATCATCATACACATGCTCGAAAGGATGGGTATCGTTCAATACCGACGATGTCCATCCTTTCCCTTTTTCACAAAGCCGACTTTCAGAACCCAACAGACAAAAAAAGAGGGCGAACATCGTTCGTCCTCTTCTAGCGGTGCGGACGGGACTCGAACCCGTGACCCCATGCGTGACAGGCATGTATTCTAACCAGCTGAACTACCGTACCTTCAACAATCGTTCTCTCTCGATTGCGGTGCAAAGGTAATCATATTTTTGATTCCGGCAAACATCCGAACAACTTTTTTCGGAAAAAATTCCGCAAACAATTTTTAAACAAAGAACTCGTTATATTTACAGTAAAAAAGAAACTAAAAGGAGGAAGAGGGGAAGATGGAACTAACAGACACACATTCACACTTATACGAGGACGAATTCAAAGATGACAGGGAAGAAGCCATTCAACGTTTAAAGGAGAAGCACGTCACCAGCGTCTACTTACCCAACATAGACGGCGAAAGCATAGACAAAATGCTCCAGCTATACCAAAGCGACAAAAGGCTCTTCCACATCATGATGGGTCTCCATCCCACCAGCGTGAAAGAGGACTACAAGGAAGTCATGGAACAGATATGGGGAAGATTGTCAGGAGAGGACATCTGCGGAATCGGAGAGATTGGCATAGACCTATATTGGGACAAAACATACCTCAAAGAGCAAACAGAGGCCTTCGAGATCCAGACCGACTGGGCGATACAACATGGACTTCCCATCGTCATACACACCCGCAAGGCATTTGAAGAAGCCTTCTCGTCCCTGAGGAAGTTCGACAAGAGCAAGCTGAGAGGCATATTCCACTGCTATTCAGGTTCTTTGGAAATCGCCAAAGAAATATTCAAACTGGGAGACTTCAGTCTAGGCATCGGAGGAGTGCTGACATTCAAAAACGCAGGGTTGGCGCAGGTGGTCCAAGAGATTCCATTGGAAAAGCTTGTATTAGAGACCGACTGCCCCTACCTCACCCCCGCACCGCACAGAGGAGAAAGAAACGAATCATCCTACGTCTTCCATGTGGCAGAAAAACTTGCGGAGATAAAGGGGTTAAGCCTAGAAGAAATCGCAGAAGCGACCACTCGTAACGCCATAAATATTTTTGGAGGGAAGCATTCTCATAAAGCATAAAATCGTATATTTGTAAAAAAAAAGAGAACATGAAGATAATTGCAGTCGGATGGAACTATGCAGACCACAGCAAGGAACTGAATCCCACGCAGTTGCCGAAACACCCTGTCATATTCATGAAACCGGAGACGGCATTGCTGAAGGAGAACAATCCTTTTTACCTGCCCGATTTTTCGAAGAGGATTGACTACGAATGCGAGCTGGTGGTACGCATATCCAAGATGGGGAAGAACATATCGAGGAAATTCGCCAACCGCTACTACGACGAAATTGGACTAGGCATCGACTTCACAGCGAGAGACCTGCAGAACGATTTCAAAGCGGAAGGATCACCTTGGGAAATATGCAAGGGCTTTGACAATTCCGCCCCCATAAGCGACTTCATCAGCAAGGAAGGGTTCAATCTAAACGAGCTTCATTTCTCCCTGAAGAAAAACGGAGAGACCGTACAGCAAGGGAACACCTCCGACATGGTATTCGGCATCGATGAAATCATCGAGTACGTAAGCAAATTCTTCACGTTAAAGACCGGAGACCTCATCTTCACCGGCACACCAGTCGGCGTAGGACCCGTTCAAATCAATGATCACTTGGAAGGATACATCGAAGAGAAGCTAATGTTCCAATTCGACGTGTTGTAAAAACAAAAAAACGAAACATCATGAAATCATCGAAGTTTTTTCTCCGCACCATTATCGCAAGCGTCCTGTCCCTTATTTCATGGGGAAATCTCCAATCAATGGACTTCGCGAAACACTCCGTCCTCGCATCCGGCACATGGGTGAAAATCAGAGTGCAAGAAACCGGCGTGTGTAAAATGACATACGAACAAATCAAGGATATGGGGTTCTCCAACCCCAAGGAAGTGCACGTTTACGGATATGGTGGTGCCATGCTAAGCGAGAATTTCGGCACACCTAAAACAGACGACCTGAAAGAGACCCCCATCTATGACTCAGGTTCTGCCATTTACTTCTACGCACAAGGTCCGCGGAAATGGAACTACAGGGGAATGGAAGCCAAACACCCCTTCGACATCAGTTCAAACATCTACTCCAACTACGGATATTACTTCCTAACCAGCAACAAAGACAAAAGGGAACTCATTAAAGAAGCCACTACCGTAGAAAGCGATGACAACGAGATAGAAATAACGAACTACTTAGAACATATCGTACACAAAAAAGAAGAACACAATCTGGTTGAATCGGGGAAAGGATGGTTTGGAGACAAAACACCGATGAACACGGTGTTCTCGCTAGACTTTAACGTACCCGACATCGATGTCAATGAACTAGCAAGCTTATACCTCAACGTCGCAGCACGATCCGACAGAGACAGCAAAATATTCATATTCTTCAATGGGGAACAGTTCGAGTTAGAGGTCCCTCTCAGTGCGAGAGAAGTATCCGCCATGCCTGCGGAAAAGACAATAGTATGGCTACCGACCCAAGAGAACAACAAACTTTCGCTCAACTATAGCTCAAACAACGGGACAGACCATATGTGGGTGGAGCAGATTGTGCTTTGCGCCTTCCGAAATCTAAAGTTGGCCAACGGAATCACCTACTTCCGCAATCCCAACACAGAAGAGGCCAACACGTACAAATACATCATCAGTGGCGTCCAACCGAACACCATCGTTTGGGACATTACCAATCCCACAGAAGTGACACAAATACCGACAGAAAATGACGGTAATAAATTATCGTTCAGAAGAACTCCTTCACAAATGGAGGAATTCGTGGCATTCAACCCGACCAGTACCCAATTCGTCAAGGCGGAGAACGCAGGGAAAGTGGCCAACCAAGACCTTCATTCCATAAAAGACATCGACTTCATTATCATTTCCCATGAAGCGTTTCTTTCTGAAGCCAACAGATTGGCCAAGATCCACCAAAAATACGACAACGTCAGCACAGTGATCGTCACACCAGAAGAGATATACAACGAGTTCTCCTCCGGAACGCCGGATGCCAGTGCCATCCGCTGGTTCCTAAAGATGTTCTACGACAGAGGGGAATACAACAAACAAGTGTTACTCTTCGGAGACGGATGTTTCGACAACAGAGCATTGCTGAGGGATAACAGCACCACAGTCAATAACTTCATCGTCACCTACCAAGGAGGAAACAAATTCATAGAAGCCAAATCATACGTCAGCGATGATTATTTCTGTTTCCTCAACGACAAAAACAACGGCATACGTATCGGGCAAATGAAGATGGACTATGGAATCGGAAGATTCCCTGTCGCCACTCTGGAGCAAGCCACCCATATGGTAGACAAAGTGGAGAAATACCTCACTGTCAACAAATACGGCAAATGGAGAGACAAGGTCATTCTCATCGCAGACGATAATGAAGAGGGGGAAGATGCGAGCCGATACAACAAGTTCTTCTCCTACTCAGACAATATCGGCAAAATGCTGCACGACAGTGCGCCTGCCCTGGAAATACAGAAAGTCTATTTCGACTCCTACACGAGGGTATCAGGATCAAACGGAAACAGATATCCAGAAGTGGAGGAAGTCATCAGCAAAAGCATCCAAGACGGAGTCCTTTTGCTCAATTACATTGGACATAGTGGAGAACTAGCCTGGTCCGAAGAAAGAGTTTTCACTCAAAACCAAGCCGCCACCATCTTCAACGAGAAACAAGGATTCTGGTTCACCGCCAGCTGTCGATTCAACGTCTTCGACCAACTGAAAACATCCGCAGGCGAAGACCTCATACTGAACCCCAACGGAGGAGCTCTGACGCTATTCTGTGCGGCGAGAACCGTGTACGATGCACAAAATGACAACCTCAACAGAATGTACATCAACCACGTGACAGATAAAGACGAGAACAAATTGCCACTGAGAATCGGAGACATCTGCAAGTTAGCCAAAAACGACGTGGAGAACGATACTAACAAGATGTCATACACCCTAATAGGAGACCCTATGCTGAGGATCTGCTACCCGAGAGACTCGATCATGACGGACTCCATCACACTAATCAAGGGTTCTCGTACAGATACAATCCGAGCTCTTTCTGAGATCAAAGTATATGGTCACATAGAAGACGATCAAGCCAATCGCATAGACAACTTCAATGGAATAATCGAGATCACCCTTTACGACAAAGAGGAAAGATTAAGTACGAAAGGAAACATCTTCAGCACAGAAGCGGAAAAAGAAAAGAACAAGCATAAATACACAGATCGGAAGAACATTCTATTCTCCGGAAAGGCAGAAGTAAAGAATGGAGAATTCTCCTTCGTGTTCAAAGTTCCTAAAGACATCAACTACAATTACGGGACAGGAAGGCTACACTACTACGCCGTGGACGAATCACTTGACCGGGACGCAACCGGATACACAGAGAGTTTTATCATTGGCGGAAGCAATACCAACGACACACACGATGACTGCGGTCCAGATGTCCTGCTATACATGAACCACAAAGCGTTCCTTTCCGGAGACAAAGTCAACGATACTCCCGTTCTATACGCAGAAATCAGCGATCCTAACGGAATCAACTCGTCCGGTAGCGGTATCGGCCACGATATCACACTGACAATCAACGGAAATAGCAATCCAATTATGTTGAATAAAGATTTCTCCTATAACATAGACAGTTACTCGGACGGAGAAATCACATACCAATTCACGAAATTGGATCCAGGGCACTACAATGCGACATTGAAAGTTTGGGATCTCCTAAACAACTCATCACAGAAAAGCATTGAATTCATAGTCGATAAAGAGGCTACAATCCGCACCAATGAGGTCACAATAGAGCCATCCATCGCCCAAGAGAGCGCCTTATTCACCATAAATCACGACTCACCACTCACCATACAGAGCTACAGGTTCGTCATTTACAACAAATTAGGAATTATTGTAAAGGAGACACCTACAGTTCAGGAAAGGATAGACCAAAACCACACATGGGAATGGGATCTGAAAGACAACAACGGGCAAAGAGTTCTCAGCGGTGTATATTTGGTCAGAGTTGAATACGAGACAGAGGATGGCGAATACCACGGCCTTACGCAAAAAATGATCGTTAGCGCAAGAAAATAGGCATTATAACAACTCATAAAAAAAGATTATAACATTTTTTCACAAAAAAATTATACATTCGCGATAACAATGTTATTGAACATATTTTGAACGAAATGATAAAAAAGGGAGAACAAGAGAATCCAAGCATAGAAGAAGTTTCGACAGTATGGAACGTGCTGACAGAAGAGCAACTGACTTATCTGAAAGCAAACTATATCGTACGTAAATATAAGAAAAACGAAATCATTTACTGTGAGGGTGAGACACCGACGCACGTTCTATGCGTCGCAAAAGGAAAGTTGAAGATTTACAGGATTGGCACTGGTGGCAGGAGTCAAATCGTCAGGATGGTGAAACCTGGAGAAATGCTCGCTTACAGAGCAATGTTCGCACAAGAAAATTTTGTCACGAACGCATGCGCTTTCGAGCCCTCCGTCATCTACATGATCCCTCAGACAGTCATTCACAACTTAATCGTTCAAAACAGCGAGTTGGCTTGGTACTTCATCCAAAAGCTATCCACCGACTTAGGTATTGCGGACAAGAGAGCCGTCACACTCACACAAAAGCACGTAAGAGGCAGACTCGCGGAATCACTCCTATTCCTACGGGACAACTACGGATACGAGGAAGACAACGCAACCATCAATGTACGCTTGTCAAGGGAGGATTTGGCCAGTCTATCCAACATGACCACTTCCAACGCAATACGAACCCTTTCCGGGCTAGCACACGAGAACATCATTGAACTAGACGGAAGGAAAATTAAAATATTGGACGAAAAATATCTAGTCACTTTAAGCAAAATCGGATAAACATGACAATAGGAATTATCGGGCTAGGACTCATTGGAGGATCAATGGCCATAGACTTGCGCAGAACAAAATACGCAGACCATTTCATCGGATACGACCAAGCGGACTTGAATGCCCTAACCGCACAAAGAATAGGACTTGTGGACGAAATACTGCCTTACGAGGAACTCGTCAAAAAAAGCGATTTGATCCTGTTATCAGTGCCTGTAAGCGCAGCGACCAAGCTTCTATCCGATATATTGGACAAAATAAACGACGACCAGGTGGTAGTCGACACTTGCTCCACCAAGGAGAAGTTGAACGATTCCGTACACTATCATCCTAGAAGGAAAAACTATGTAGCCTCCCACCCTATGGCTGGAACTGAGTTCTGCGGTCCATGGGCAGCGGTGCCAAACCTATTTGCGGGAAGGGCTGGAATCATCTGCAATGCAGAGGACTCAGACCCTAAAGCAATCGAATTAGTCAGGAAGATGTACGACTGTTTGAACATGCGCATCATATACATGAGGGCAGCCCATCATGACGTACACACAGCATACGTATCACACATCTCCCACATCATCTCCTTTGCCCTCGCATTGACAGTATTGGACAAGGAAAAGAACGAGAAGAACATTTTCGACTTAGCATCAGGAGGATTCGCATCAACCGCCAGATTGGCGAAAAGTAATGCGGACATGTGGGTTCCGATTTTCATGCAAAACAAAGAAAACGTATTATCCGTATTAGACTCTTACATGGATAAACTAGGAGAGTTCAAAGAGGCGCTGAACAACAACGAAGAAGACAAGCTAAGAAAACTGATTGACGACGCCAACAGGATAAAAAGGATTCTACGATAAAGACAAACACATAGACCATTCAACGAGCGTTTGTGCAGATGCACAAACGCTTTTTTCATGACTTCATCAATGCACCACCCAAAGTCATCCAAGCCTTTGCAATTTATTGATTTTCAATATTCTATATGTAATAACATTAAAAATGATGAAGTCTAGAGAAAAATGTTGCCGTATTATTACATGATATTTTTATATTTGTGAAGTTGTATATTATAAAAGATTTAACCTATGAAGACAATAAATGAAATGACAGACGATGAGCTCGTCAAATATTACATCTCAAGAAGGTTGGATGGTATACCAACTAGGGAGTTGATAAAAGGAATGAATGCGAACAAACTTCCTGACGAGCGACTACGCAAGGTTGTGGACGAGTTGATAAAGATAGATAGGGCGAGTCGTAAGGAAGAAGAAGCAGAAGAGAAAAAAGCCCATCGAATAACAGGTCTAATAAAAATGGCAGGTGGAGTTTTGCTTTTTATCTTCGGATATATCCTTTATAATTTGACAATAGGGGCAGGCATAATATTTGTGTTTAACATTGTTGTTTGGGCGATAGCCGTCTTCTTATTTTTGGTTGGAATTGCGCAACTGATAAGAGGATTAAATCTTGGAAAGTCAAAAGATTAATTTGCCGATAAAATTAAAGATGATATTTTCATAGGAAAAGGAATAGACAAAAAAGGCCTATTCCTTTTCCATTTCATATCTGACTGTTTGTTATGTGATGTGTTAATTCGCCCTAGACGTCTAAAGCTTTTGGATCTGGGCCATAGTGATCCTCCTAACGTCGTCAATGTGCCCCCCAAAACACACAATCACCTTAATAACCTATTGATTTTCAATTCACTTTATACAATAACACAGGAAAGTGATGAAGTCAAGACAGATTGACGGCGGCAATAGGATAAGAAGGATTCTACGACAAAGACAAACACATAGATCATTCGACGAGTTTTTTGCACGGATGCGCAAGCGTTATTTCGTCATATAAGGCACGAAAACGGCCCGACGAACAAGAACCAAGGAGGCAATCCGTTAGGCCAACAGAGGGCAGAGGAAGGCCATTCTCGAACAAGTCTTAAAGCCACGAAGCACAGACAATTCAGTCAAGAACGGTATCAGGAAGAAACAGGGTAAAAAAAACGATGTTTTCTAAAATGCCCAAGGCACTAAAGAAAACATCGTATTTCTAGGAATAAAGACCGATAGGTCTATGAACATTAATAAGCGTTCGCCCTTTCGTTAGCTGTATAGTAAATCTTACGGGCATAAGCCTTACGCAACTCCTGCTTAACATCGGTCACGACACCCATCTTAGTATCCTTATCCACCTTCAGGGAAACGATCATCAAAGGTTGATCGTTCTCAGGCATTGCATCACGTTTCACGGCAATATAAGATCCCACATCAGCAGGTCTCTTAGCGAAAGCGTCATCCAATTGGACACGAGCTTCCGTACCATTTTGTTTCTGCAATTCCCTTTTAGGAACGCCGATATAGATGTACTTAGCCAAAGACTTCTTTTCCAACTTAGTTAATTCAGTCGCCTCAGGCAACTTCATATCAACCATCATTGTATTCTCCTTCATCGTTGTTGTGGTCATAAAGAAGAACAACAACATGAAGATAATATCAGGCAAGGAAGCCGTACTAATAGCAGGCAATCTCTTACCACCTTCTTTACGAAACTTTGCCATTATTGAGCCCCTCCCGCAGCTTGTCCATAATCCTTCGGCTCAGCCTCAGAGATCTTAAGTGGATAATAAGTTTTCACAGCCTCCTGTTCCTCCTCCGTCAATTCGGTGTATTTACGGCCATCGAACTTCCTTGTGGAAATCTCATCACGGAGTTCATTATAAGCAGCGACCAACTCGTTTTGGACAGAGATATACGCCTGATAAGAGGTACCACGGTCATTCTGCAATGAAATCACATGCTTAGAAGTAATCTTTGACGGGCCAAAGAAAGGAATATCCACGGTCTCCTTTTCAGGAAGATCCGATTTATTGGCAGGATTTGCAATAAACTCCTTCGCTTTTTCCTTCAACCTAGTAACATCCATCACCTCACCATTCACCATCAACTTGTCGTTACTGTTAACAAGTACCATCATGATATTTCTCTTGTTAACCTCAACTTCCTCCTTTTTCTCCTTCTTTTCTACCGGAGGGGGCAATGTTCTGAACAGACCTTTATCTGTCGCCATGGATGTAGTCACAAGGAAAAAGATCAGCAACAAGAAGGATATATCAGCCATTGAGCTTGCATTAATCTCTTGTATTTCTCTTTTTTTCATGACAAGCAAAAATTATAGTTTCTTAAACAACGAACTACAAATGGTTGCGAGGAATGCAATAGCAGCCAATATGAAAGAACTTACCATACACATATTCGTGATACGGTATACCCAAGGTTCTTGAGAGCCATCATATCCAGTGATATTAATCACCTTCGTATCTGCGGCGAAATATGTCACAAGGAGCAACACACCCAACGCACCGACGAAAATCAAAGGAACCATCACAGACTTAGGGTCAGTCATCAACTTAGACGAGAATGACTTCATTGCGAAAGCAAGTGTCACAAAAGATGCCAAAATGATGAAAGCGAACGCTAAGCCAAGGAACATTGGGACAAAAGATGGTGCTTCAATTGAGATTCCATTGCAGACGTACGTTTCAGTACTACCGCAGAAGAAAATCAATGTGAAGATTATCGTGAGCGCCACCAATGCCCAAAGTATATACTTAGGGAAATTTAATGTTTGCATTTCGATATCGTTTTATTAGATTCAAAAATGGTTCACCAAAAGATTATTCTACGACAGACACTGAATCTGAAGAAGATTGGGTATAACCTTGGTTAGAGGCACTTGCAGAAGAAGTTGGGAAGTACTCAACAACCATGTCGAGCAACTTGATAGAAGCATCTTCCATCTCAGTAGTCAAAGCCTCGATACGAGTCAAAATGAAGTTCAAGAACAATTGAAGAATCATGGCTACGATCAAACCGAACACCGTGGTCAACAAAGCCACCTTGATACCACCAGCCACAACCGTTGCGGAGATATCACCTACTTGTTGGATTTTATCGAACGCCTCGATCATACCGATAACCGTACCCATGAATCCCAACATTGGGGCGAGGGCGATACAAAGGGAAATCCAAGTGATGTTCTTCTCAAGACCACCCATTTGAACGCTACCGTAAGAAACGACAGTCTTCTCAACAACATCTGGACCCTCGCTGATACGAGACAAACCTTGGTTGAAAATAGAAGCGATAGGGCCTCTCGTGTTTTTTGAATATTCCAACGCGCCCTCAACATTCTTACTAGCCAAGAACTCCTCAATCTTCTCGAGGAATTTCTTCGTGTTGATAGAAGAAAGGCTCAAAGTGATGATACGCTCGATGCACAATGCCAAACCGAGGATCAAGCACAAAGCAACGATTGCCATGAATCCGGCACCACCCTCGATAAACTTAATCTTCAATGCATTGAAAAGACCCTTGCTCTCTTCCTTAGTAGCTTCTGGAGCCGGAGCTGCTTCTGCCTTAGTTTCTACAGCGGCAGGCTCTTGCACAGCCTCTGCCTGTGGTTCTTGAGTTTCCTCAGTAGACTCCTGATTGAATGACTGCTCCGTTTGTTCATCAAACGAATCTTGAGCGAAAGAAGCAGTAGCGAAGCCAAGAGACAGAACTCCAGCTAATGCTAATGATGCAAAAATTTTTTTCATTTTTTTGTTGATTAATTATTAATATTACTTCATTAATTCGCGGAGAGAGGGGGATTCGAACCCCCGATACGCTTTTGACGCATACACGCTTTCCAGGCGTGCCTCTTCAGCCACTCGAGCATCTCTCCTGACTCATTTACAAATCGAGCGCAAATTACAAAAAAAATAGTTATAAAACACCGAATGTTGAAAATAATTTTATTCGGCTGTTACATAAACATTTGGCACCATTTATCGAACCTCTGGAGGGTTTCTTCCCCATATTTTTCGAGCTTCATCCGAGCTTTTTTTACGCTTCTTTCCTCTCCAAGATGTGTTTTCGAGTAAAATTTATCCGCAAAACAAATGATCTGCTCCTCGATGGAGACGGGCAACATATCACGATGCGGAACGGGCAATTCGGCGGAAAGAATGTACGGAAGCGACAACCCCGTTCCCGTGTGGCGCTCGCACACCAACGCATGCCGATCGAACCCTTCGCTCTTCATCATATCACTTCCCAAGAAACCATGACAGATATATGGGTAATCCCCCTCGCAATACAAATCCGGGGCACAAGTCTTAATGATACCGATGTCATGCAACATCGCCGCCTCCTCAATGAACTGCATATCAGCATTCAGCTCGGGCTTACGCTGTGCGATCCGCAACGCAAGGTCCGTAACGTCATACGAATGCTTCAAAAGGATATCCTTGCATTTCGGATTTTCTTTATAATATTTGTCAATTATCTCGATAGGATTCATTGGATTCAAATTATTACACATACAATCTATGACAAAAATAATGAAAAAGCATCGATCACACAAATTCGCATGACGATAATCGACAAACGAAAAAGGCGGAAGAAATCTTCCGCCCTAATCAATTTTGTCATCGATGGAGAAGTGTACTCCCGTCGACTATATTTTCAAGAAGGAGCAAACCTCCTCGTACACTGACTCTCCGTTGAATCCGAACTTTTCGTCCAACACCGTGTAAGGTGCAGAATATCCGAAATGATCCAAACCATGCACGAAGCCATTTTTTCCAACCAATCCGCTAATCGTCAGCGACATACCAGCTGTCATACCATAAACTGGCAGAGTGGAAGGGATAACGGACTCCTGATATTCCTTGCTTTGATTACGGAACACACCCTCTGACGGAGCGGAGACGATCCTAATCTTCAAGTTCTTACGTTCCTCCAAGAGCTTCGCACCCTCAAAGAGCGTGGCGACCTCGGATCCGCTCGCCACCATCACCAAATCAGGCGTACCCTTGACGTCCTTGACGATGTAGGCGCCCTTGTAGGCCTGCAAAGCCTGCTCGTAGCGATTGCCTTCACATGGAACATCGTTCACGTTCTGGCGGGAAAGGATCAAAGCGGTCGGAGTATCCGTGTTCTCCATCGCCATCTTCCAAGCGACGGTCGTCTCGTTCACATCGGCAGGGCGAAGCACCAACATGCTATTTTGTCCCTTATGGTTCTTCACGCTCTCCAGCAAGCGCACCTGCATCTCCTGCTCGATCGGCTGATGAGTCGGACCGTCCTCCCCTACCCTGAAGGCATCGTGGCTCCAGACATACTTCACAGGGATACGCATCAAGGCTGCCATTCTATAGGCTGGTTTCATATAATCGGAGAATACGAAGAACGTACCGCAAGCGGCATAGACACCACCATGCAAAGCGATACCATTCATGATGCAAGCCATCGTCAACTCAGAGACACCCGCATTCAGGAATGCTCCTGAGAAATCGCCATGGGCAAGCGGGTGCGTATGTTTCAAGAAGCCATCCGTCTTGTCCGAGTTGGAGAGGTCTGCCGAAGCGACGATCATATTCTCCACTTTCTCGGAGAGGAGTCCCAATACCGCAGCGGAAGCGGAACGGGTCGGTTGGTTCGGTTTTTGTGCGACGGATGCGAAATCGATCTCAGGCAACTTGCCACTGAAGAACTGGTCCAATTTCTTCGCCAGCTCCGGATTCGCCTTCGCCCACTGAGCCTGCTCGGCCTTCTTGGCGGCGGCGATCTTCGTCAGTTCCGCCTTACGTTCCGCATACAATTTCTTCACCTCAGAGAAGACAACGAACGGATCGTTCGGGTCGCCACCCAACTTCTCGATGGTCTTCGGGATGCAGACACCCGCCTTGGAAAGCGGTTGTCCGTGCGTAGAGACCTTATCTTCCATGGAAGAGCCATCCTCAGCGACGCAGCCGATACCCATCGTCGTCTTTCCGATGATCAGGGTTGGGCGCTCATTCTCCTGGTTGGCTTTCTTCAAGGCGGAAATAATCTCTTCCGCATTGTTTCCATTGATAGTCAACACATTCCAGTTCCATGCCTTATACTTCATCTCGATGTCCTCGGTAGAAACTTCGTCCACCTTAGTGGAGAGCTGGATATTGTTCGCATCGTAGAACATAATGAGGTTATGCAAACCAAGGTGTCCCGCGATACGTCCCGAACCTTGGGAAATCTCCTCCTGGATACCACCATCGGAGATGAACGTATAAATCTTATGGCTCATCCATTCGCCGAAGCGAGCGCAGAGGAATCGTTCCGCGATAGCCGCGCCGACAGCCATCGTATGGCCCTGTCCCAACGGTCCGGAAGTATTCTCGATGCCATGTTCCAGGCTCACTTCCGGGTGCCCAGGGGTTTTGCTACCCCACTGGCGGAAAGACTTGATGTCATCCATCGTGAACTTGTCGCACAAGAGCAACACTGAATAGAGCATAGGCGACATGTGCCCAGGGTCCAAGAAAAACCTATCGCGGTTAATCCAGTTAGGGTCAGTCGGGTCGAAAGTAAGAAACTGGGAATAAAGGATGTTGATGAAATCAGCACCGCCCATTGCGCCTCCGGGGTGACCGGATTTGGCTTTCTCTACCATCGCAGCGGTCAGAATTCTGATGTTATTCGCCGCACGATTCAGTGTTTGAATGTCTGCCATTTGAATTAAAGGAATGAATGAAATTTTCTGACCGCGAAGTTAATCAAAAATATGTTACGGAAAGAAGAGGAGAGTTAAAAATTAAGAATTAAAAGTTAAGAGTTAATAGTTAAGAGTTTAGCAAGGAATATAACGAGGGGAGAATGGAGAAAGGAAGAAGGGTACAAAAAAAAGGAGAGGTTCCAATGGAGCCTCTCCCTTCAAAATATAGGGAATAAATTATTCCTCGTTCAATGTAACGCGCTTGAAAGCGGTAGCAGTCAAGCCCTTAGAAACAGAAGCCATGTATTGAGCCACGTTGATCTTAGCCTCCTTAATGAACGCCTGATTCAACAAGGTTTGCTCCTTGTAGATCTTTTGGATACGTCCGTTAACGATACCGTCGATCATAGCTTGCTTCAAGTTACCGGCAGCCTGCTCAGCCACAGTAGCTTTAATTTCGCGAGCCTTAGCAGCTTGCTCAGCGGTGATCCAGCCCTTCTCCGTGTTAGACTCGATGTGAGCATCAGAATCCACGTGTGCAGGGTTGATGCCAGCCTTTGTCAAAGCGGACTCAACTTGTTTTTGGATCAACTCAGCCTTTGTCTTCTCAGTTGCGATCTCGCGCTCCTTAGCGACGTATTCAGCAGGAACATCCTTCTCAGATACGGCGATTGGGTTCATGGCAGCAACCTGCATAGCGACATCCTTGTAAACTTGGGTATCCAAGCCAGCCTCGTTGAAAGCAACGATAGAAGCCAACATATTACCTGGGTGGATGTAAGCCCAAACCGCAGGACCGCTAACGAACTCATACATACCCAACTCCATCTTCTCACCAGTCACACCAGAGCGGTCGGTGATCAATTGTTGAACCGTAGAGTTACCGATAGTCAAAGCGGTCAAGGCATCCAAAGAAGCCGGTTTAGCCTCCATGGCCTTATCCAATATTTGTTGAGTCAATGCGATGAAGTCAGCGTTCTTAGCCACGAAGTCAGTTTCACACTTCAGCGCAACGATAGCAGCGAAATCGCCCTTCGCAGCAGCCAAAACACAACCCTGAGCAGCCTCACGATCACTTCTCTTTGCAGCAATTGCCTGACCTCTTTTACGGATGAGCTCGACAGCCTTGTCGAAATTGCCCTCAGCCTCAGTAAGAGCCTTCTTGCAATCCATCATGCCGGCACCCGTCATGGTACGCAATTTGCTAATATCAGCCAATGAAACAGCCATAATTCTTATTTCTTTTTTAATTAATTAATCCTCAGACACTTCAAACTTGCTAGCCACCTTAGCATTCAAAGCCTCACCGTCAACGTTAGTTTTGCTCTTCTTGGCGGTAGTTCTCTTTCTCTCCTTCTTTTGCTCAGGAGCCTCAGCAGCCTCATTCTCTTCCTTCTCGACCTTTCTCTCGTCCAAGCCCTCCTTGATGGCGCCACACAAAGCGTTCAAGATAACCTCGACAGACTTTGTAGCATCATCGTTAGCAGGGATAACGAAATCAACATCGTTAGGGTTAGAGTTCGTGTCCACGATACCATAAACAGGGATACCCAATCTCTTAGCCTCTCTTACGGCGATATTCTCCTTCGTCACGTCAACCACGAACAAAGCAGAAGGGAGTCTGGTCATATCAGCGATACTACCCAAGTTCTTCTCCAACTTAGCTCTTTGGCGGGAGATTTGGAGTTTCTCACGCTTAGAAAGGTTATCGAAAGTACCATCGTTAGACAATTTATCGATAGACGACATCTTCCTAACGGCCTTACGGATAGTAGGGAAGTTCGTCAACATACCGCCAGCCCATCTTTCAGTAACGAAAGGCATGGAAACCTCAGCGGCCTTGTCGGCAACGACTTGTTTAGCCTGTTTCTTAGTTGCAACAAAAAGAATCTTCTTGCCCGATTTTGCAACTTGTTTCAAAGCAGCAGCTGCTTCTTCTATTTTTACGACAGTCTTGTGAAGATCAATAATATGGATACCATTACGAGTCATGAAGATATAAGGTTCCATTGCTGGGTTCCACTTTCTTTTCAAGTGACCGAAGTGACATCCAGCCTCTAATAACTCATCAAAATTAGTTCTTGACATTTTCTTTAATTTTTAATCGTTTACATTCTTGACTTAAACAACCGACCGGTAGTCCGACAACCGAAGTCCGATCGATTTAGATACTAAACGTACTCTCTCACGAAGCCATGCCAAGCGAGTGGCAAGCCCCGTCCAAGCACTAACGTTTACTGAATTGGAATCTCTTTCTTGCTTTAGGACGACCTGGTTTCTTACGCTCAACCTCACGGGAATCGCGAGTCAAGAAGCCCTCACCCTTCAATGCTGGCTTGTTCTCAGCGTCAACCTTAACCAAAGCGCGGGCGATAGCCAAACGCAAAGCCTCAGCTTGGCCTTTGAAACCGCCACCGTCCAAAATCGCCTTCACGTCGAATTTTCCAGCGACGTTGATAGCGTTCAACGGTTGCTTTACAACATATTGCAAAATCCCAGAAGGGAAGTACACAGTAACATCTTTATTGTTGATGGTGATTTTGCCATCACCCTCAGAAAGGTAAACGCGTGCAATAGCAGCTTTTCTTCTACCTACGGCATTAACTACTTCCATGTTATTACTTGATTGAGTTTAATTCAATTAATTTAGGTTGTTGAGCAGTCTGTTCGTGCTCGCTTCCAGCATAAACGTAAAGGTTGCCGAGGATGGCATTGCCAAGACGGTTCTTAGGCAACATACCCTTAACGACTTTTCTGATAAGCTTCTCCGGACTCTTGTTCAAGAGATCGCCAGGAGTAAACTCCCTTTGTCCACCCGGATAACCCGTAAATCTCAAATAAATACGGTCAGTAGCCTTGTTACCAGTGATTTTTACTTTAGCCGCGTTGATGACAATCACATTGTCTCCGCAGTCTACATGTGGGGTAAAGTTTGGCTTGTACTTTCCTCTCAGAAGTTTCGCTACTTTTGACCCCAAACGTCCCAATGATTGGTCCGTCGCGTCTACGACAACCCACTCTTTGTTCACGGTTGCCTTGTTAGCAGAAATGGTTTTAAAACTTAAAGTATCCACTTTAATTTGTTTTTAATTAGTTAATTAATCTTTCACGTTGCCTTCAGCTTCGGGCAAGCCTACGGCATTTGACTATTTTGGATAATAAATCGACCGCGAATTTACCCTTAATTTTTCAAACTACAAAATCTTTCTGGCGCGTTTTTTTCCTATACCATAAATATATATGGGGGTTTCATTTACTGCATTGGGCATGGGGTATTTACTTTTTCCTATTTTCTATTTACTATTTAGTATTTACGATTTACTATTTGTGATTTATGATTTCCGTAATAAACATATAAAAATAAATATGGAGGCGTGGGAACCCACACCTCCACATTCATAAAATATTTCTGGCAAGTCCTAAAAATCCGCCGATTCAACTAAACATTCCTCGGAATCGATTGGTCGGACCCGCATGCAGCATTAAAGCGAGATCAAATTCTTTCCAGTCATTTCAGCTGGTTGTTGAAGACCCAACAACGCACAGATGGAAGGAGCCACGTCCGCCAACTTTCCGTCCACCACCTTTGCCAACTTGTTGTCGCTCACATAGACGAAAGGAACAGGGTTGAGCGAGTGGGCTGTGTTAGGCGTACCATCCGCATTGATCGCATTGTCGCAGTTGCCGTGGTCGGCGATGATGATGACATCATAACCGTTCGCCTTGCAAGCCTCAACAGTATCCTTCACACAGTTGTCGATAGCGACCACCGCTTTCTCGATAGCGGAGTAGATACCGGTGTGACCCACCATGTCTCCGTTGGCGTAGTTGACCACGATCCAGTCGTATTTCTTGGTACCGATAGCCTCAACCAACTTATCCTTCACCTCATAAGCACTCATCTCAGGCTTCAGGTCGTAAGTAGCCACCTTCGGAGAAGGAACCAAGATTCTATCCTCCGCATCATACGGAGCCTCGCGACCGCCATTGAAGAAGAAGGTCACGTGTGCGTACTTCTCCGTCTCAGCGATATGCAATTGTTTCATACCAGCCTTGGAAACGACCTCACCGAGCGTATTCGTCACATTCTCCTTATTAAAGAGGATATGCACGCCCGTGAAAGATGCGTCATATGGAGTCATGCAATAGTATTGCAAGCCCTTGATAGTCTTCATGCCAGCCTCAGGCATATCTTTTTGGGTCAACACGATGGTCAACTCCTTCGCACGGTCGTTACGATAGTTGAAGAAGATAACGACGTCACCCTCTTGGATTGTTCCGACAGGCTTGCCGTTCTCCACCCTAGCGATAGGCTTGATGAACTCGTCGGTCACGCCATCCGCGTAAGACTCCTCCATCGCCTTCACCATATCGGTGCAAGGTTTTCCCTTTCCTTCGATCAACAGGTCATAAGCCTCCTTGATGCGCTCCCAACGTTTGTCACGGTCCATCGCATAGAAACGGCCGATGATGGAAGCGATCTTACCCGTGTTCTTCGCCAATTGGGCCTCCAATTGCTCGATGAATCCCTTACCGCTCTTAGGGTCAGTGTCACGGCCATCCATGAAGCAATGAACGAAGGTCTTATCCAATCCGTATGCCTTAGAGATCTCTATCAACTTGAACAAGTGGTCCAAAGAGGAATGCACGCCTCCATTAGAAACCAAGCCCATGAAATGGATCTGCTTGCCATTATCCTTCGCATAGGAGAATGCGTTCTTAATCTCCGGGTTCTGCATGATAGAACCATCCTTGCAAGCCATATTGATCTTCACCAAATCCTGGTAAACGACACGACCGGCACCGATGTTCAAGTGTCCCACCTCAGAGTTACCCATCTGTCCGTCAGGCAAACCAACGAACTCGCCGCAAGCCTGCAACTGGGAATATGGATAATTTTTCAACAACGAATCCCAATAAGGGGTTGGGGTTGAAGCGATCACATCAGACTTTGTCTTGTTTCCGAATCCCCAACCATCGAGGATCATCAATAATACTTTCTTACTCATCTTTTTTTATATTAATAAATTATTTATTCATCATTTCCTCGCGAAGCGGTTCCTGCATCTCCACCTTTTCTTGCGGAGCTTCCTCATAGGAGGTCTCCTCCGCCCATGATTTGAAGCGCTTCATACGACGCATACCGGTCTCCGTCTGTCCATTACGGTTATCTTCCGTATCATATCTATCGGCAGGACGTTCACCACCGGAGTTTGAGACAACACCTTTGAACATATTGAACAAACCGCCCAGCAACTTTCCCGCGACGCCAAGGACCCCAAAGAGAAGGAAGAGACCAAACATCAATATGAACAAAAGGAGAGTACCCATACTGTTTCAGTTATTAATAAACACGTTTCGCTATTTCCTTAACACTTCTCGCATTAGACATCGTATAGAAATGGATGCTAGGCACACCATTCGCACGCAAGTCCTTCGACTGCATGACGCACCATTCGACACCCACATTGCGGGCCTCCTCGTCACTCTTGCACTTCCGCAACTCGCTCGCCAAGTCCTGCGGCAAATCCACATGGAATGTCTTCGGCAAGACGGAAAGCTGCTTCATGGTAGTAATTGGTTTGAGGCCTGGAACGATAGGCACATCGATACCCTCCCCTCGACATTTCTCCACGAATTCATAATATTTCGCATTATCGAAAAACATCTGTGTGACGATATATTCCGCACCATTCTCCACCTTCTTCTTCAGCCAGTAGATATCAGAATCGACATTCGGGGCCTCCTCATGCTTTTCCGGATAACCGGCCACGCCATAAGAGAACCTGTGCACACGCTCCTTTTTCTGTCGCACCCCGTTCAAGAAATAGCCCTCATTAAAACGGTTGATCTGCTCCTGCAGTTCAGACGCATGAGCATACCCCTCCTCATTAGGCATAAACGAGTTTTCGAGTTTAGCCTTATCCCCTCGCAGGAGCAGGAGGTCATAGATGCCCAAGAAATCAAGGTCGATCAACACATATTCGGTCTCCTCCTTGGAGAAGCCGCTGCAGAGGATATGCGGCACCACATCGATATTGTATTTCGACTTAATCGCCGCGGCGATCGCCACCGTTCCCGGACGTTGACGCACCCTCTCGCACTGGTACAGACCATTCTCCAGGGCACGGTAAACCAGCTGGCTACGGTGGGTAGTGATATCGATATATTGAGGATCGAATTCCAGAAGTTGGTCGATCGTATCGTAGATAGACTCGATTCCGTTCCCCTTCAGCGGCGGCAACATCTCGAACGAGAAAGCCGTCTTTTTACTATTCAATATTAAATCTCTGACGCTCATCCTATCACTCCTCATATAATCGGTTCGACTCCGTCACGCCCTCCGTCACGACACCATTCTCGAAATGAAGGATCCTAGAGCCCGGCGTGCTCTCCGCTATTTGCGTTCTGTGGGTCGCCATGATAACCGCCGTCTTCTCCTTGGCGATCTGCCGGAAAAGCTGCATCAGGTCGTTCGCGGTAATCGGGTCGAGATTTCCGGTAGGCTCATCCGCCAGGATCACCTTCGGTTTATTCAGCAAAGCCCTTGCGATGACGACACGTTGTTGCTCACCGCCAGACAATTCGTGAGGCATACGATATCCCTTATTGGTCATGCCCACATAATTGAGCACCTCCGCAATTCGGCTTTCGATTTCCTCTTTCGTACGCTTCCCCGTCGCCCTCAGCACGAATTCGAGGTTCGCATAAACGTTCCTATCAGAAAGAAGTTGGAAGTCTTGGAACACGATGCCAAGTTGTCTACGTAACATCGGAATCTGCTTCAGCTTCATGTTGCGCAGGTCGAAGTCCAACACTTTCGCCTCGCCGGACGATATGATCGCTTCGTAATAAAGCGATTTCAGGAATGTACTCTTACCACTTCCGACACGTCCTAACAAGAAGACAAGGTCACCCTCGTTCACCGTCACGCAAACATTCTTCAGGACGGTCTGTTCTTGGCGGTTAACGCACACATTATTGAAATCTATGACAGCCATTATCCTCTCTTTTATTACTTATTAACTTCCCCCCAGCAAGTATCGGTACCCGTATGGCACACAGGGCCGACGGGATGAACTTTCACCAAAAGGGTGTCCTTGTCACAATCCTCCTTCAAGGAGACAAGGTTAAGAAAATTTCCACTGGTTTCGCCCTTGGTCCACAGGCATTTCCTTGTGCGGCTATAGAAAGTCACCTTCCCCGACTCGATTGTCTTTTCCAGCGCCTCCTTATTCATATAACCCAACATCAGGACAACTCGGGTGTCAGCATCCTGCACAATGGCAGGCACCAACCCACCGCACTTTTCGAAATCCAATCTAGAAATAATATCTATATCTCGCATCATGTATAGTTTTTCGCAAAGATACTATTTTTTTTGTTTATTCACATCACCACAAAAGGTTCGCAAAAACCCGACACACCCATTTGAATATAACTTGCACATTTGCACAATGAAAAAAAAATCTATTACTTTGCACAATCGAAAAAACATTCATACGTTAAATATATAAATGTACAAATAATTAAAAACAAACAAATGGACTTTAAAGAATTGGTCACTAAATTGGACTTTAAAGAATTGGTCACTAAAATCAAAGGGGCGATTCCTGAGAAATGGGACACAAAGTACACTATTTTCGTGTCCGCATTTTTCATTTCTGTGCTATTGAAACTTGTCTCGTTCACATTGAACGTAAACGGCAGTCTGTTTTTCTCCTCGGGAATGGATGACTCGCCCGTATCGAACTTTCTGATGAGTTATTCTATCTATGCAGGAGTCGCACTGTTATTTGTGGCATTGGGAGCATTTTCAAAATTCTTTTGGCCTGCGTTTGCCCTAGACCTCATTTTGGACATATGGATGTTGGCAGATTATATCAGTATGCGTGCCCATGGCATCATGATCACAGGATATGACTTCCGACTCATCGGAAACATGGATGGATTTTGGGACAGTATTTTTGCCTACATGAGGTTCTCCGACCTGCTACTGTTCATCTCCACAGGAGCATTCATATTCGTCTACGTGAAATTCTTCAAGCCATTCCGCAGAAGATGGATAGCAGGATTGGTAATGTTAATCATATCCATCCCGCTATTAATCATGAAGCCTCTTAAATTCAACAAATTGTGGGGCATACCAGTGAACATATTCGAACAAATGAACATTTCCGGAGATGGACGAGAGACATTCGCGACAGACTACACCATCTTCTTGGATTTGATATCCGAGCTGAAATTCTGCAACTCATTGAACGACATTCCTAAGCATGTGGAATTAACGGACGCTGAGAAAGAATCAATCAATCACTTCATGGTAAAACCAGCAGGGAAAGACACGTTGAAAGACAACTTGTTCATTCTTTTCGTGGAGAGTATGGAAGGTTGGACACTCAACAACACCATAAACGGGCAAGAGATCACACCGAACTTCAACGCTATGGCGAAAAGGAACGCCATATACGGAGAGAAGATGTGTCCTCAAACGCAACGTGGAGCATCCAGCGACGCGCAGTTGCTTGTCAACACCGGACTCTTGCCACTGATTTTCGAGGCAGCATGTTTCGCTTACGAAGACAACTACTATTACTCAATCGGAGACGCCATGATGAAACTGGGTTCAACCAACATGATGATAGTTCCAACCAAACCATCCGCATGGAACCAAGCGAAGATCTCCGGACCTTGGGGATTCCCTACGCTACACGGACAAGACTACCCAGACAAGAATCTGTTTGAGGATCTAGCCGTCGTGTTCGATACCATACAAGAGCCATTCTGCATAGAGGCTGTCACAATGGCCTCCCATGCACCATTCTGGAAATACGCAGGGTTATCCGACTTGAACATTCCTGAAGGACTTCCTTCATTCAAGGAGAACTACATCAAGAGTTTGAACTATACGGACAAATGCTTCGGCGAATTCATAGAAAAGGTGAAGGACAATCCGAAATTCGCGAAGACAACATTCGTAATCTTAGGAGACCACTGCACATTCTCTAGTGACAGAGGAGAGTTCGACGGTTCAGAGATCGGACAATCTCTCCGTGCGAACAGAGGTGACTTCATTCCTTTCATCATCTCATCCCCGAACAATTTGGAGAGTTCAAAGGAGATAACAGACTCTACTTACCAGTACGACATCTACCCTACCTTATTAGGGTTGTTCAAGCTCGACAACTACCCATGGAGAGGTTTCGGATGTGATATGTCCAAAGAAATCAAGAGAGATCCTAACTACGAGATATGGCGTACAAGCGAGATATCTGAAAAGATCATCAGAAACGACTATTTCAAGGCCACTCTCGACGAATACAAATAATCCGACCACATTGGATTAATTCGCTTAATCGCATACACGCAAACAGGCGGTTCCTTTCCGGGACCGCCTGTTTCATATCTGTACACAAGCATAAGAGACAAAAAAAAGCGCAGCCAAAACATACCGATTGACCGCGCCCATAACTCTTAGAAAACCGTCCCTTCTTTGCTTATAATGTGTTAAAGGTTTCTTTCCAACAGAACAGATCGGCCGTCAAACAATTGTCCGACGGCCTCCCCGTCATGTTTCATAATAGTGTATGTATATATAGGTTGCTTTTGTCTAATGTTCACTCTTAAACATGTAGCAGAGAGGTCATACGTCCAAGTAATCAAACATTACCGAATTGTATGTATAGAGATGTCACCCTGATTATATTCTTTCTCACAAAACATCATCAAAGAACCACTTCAAAAGTCAGAAAAACAATCACTATATTCCGTCAATGCTTACTTCTGCAAATATATAGCCTTTTGATATCTCAGCATTATAAATTCATTTCAAAAACATATAGTTTTGCGTCAGGACGGGCGTTTGCGCCAATTAAAAGTTAAGAGATAAAAATAAAGAGTTAAAAAACATGAATGGTCCTTCCGATTTGGTCAAGCGAGAAATTAGGGGGGTGCGGAATACAATCGAAAAATTTTCACCATTTTTTCGCTAAAAAATTTGCGGGATTCATTTTTTATCATTTACTTTGCAGTACAAAGTTCTTTTTAAATATACAAGAATGGAAAACAAAGAGGTGATAAACACATTGTCAGAGATTCGGGACATGATGGCCAAGTCTTCAAAGGTCTTGTCCTTGAGCGGACTATCATGCGCATTGGTCGGGGTACTCGCCCTGCTGGCTTGCGCGGCGGCCCAGTATGTTCTGAACAACCCATCCTGGATGCATTATCAAAAGGTATCCATCCTAACGACGTTAGCGCTGGTATTACTGGCCATCTGCGTCGCGACGGTTTTCCTTTTCGCAAGGCACAAGGCGAAGAAAAACAACTATAGGTTCACGCTCGACCAAACGAGCCGCCGGATGTTATGGAACTTCGCCATACCGCTCATCACGGGAGGCATCCTCTGCATAGGACTGATCCACCAGGCCCACTACGGACTGACATCCTCCATGATGCTGATCTTCTACGGACTGGCGCTCATCAACCTCTCAGGCTATACCTTCTCCTCTACGAAATACCTTGGGTATGCGCAGGTGATCCTTGGTCTGATCGACTTCATGGCAGTCAACCACTCCCTGATTTTCTGGGCGCTCGGATTCGGCGTATGCCACATCATATACGGTGTTCTCTTTTACTTTTTGAAAGAAAGGAAGGGTGAGAGATGAATCTGAGTTTGGAACATATCAACAAGGCTTTCGAAAGCAAGGTCAGGCTAGGCATCATGTCCGCCCTGATGGTGAACGAGGAGATCGATTTCACTACCCTGAAATCGCTGCTCGACCTCACGGACGGCAACCTGGCCAGCCATACGAGGAGCCTGGAGGAGTTGGGATACATCCAGTCCAAGAAGCAATTCATCGGACGGAAGCCCAACACCACCTTCCAGATGACCGAAAACGGGAAAGCCGCCTTCTCGGAGCATCTGAAGGCGCTGGAAGATTTTTTGAAAATTTCATTAGGCAATTAACTTATTTTTTTAACTATATACTTTGAAATTCAAAGTACTTTAAAACATTACGGATATGGAAAACGAGAATTTAAATTTTGCGAACCAACAAGTTCCAAACGAGGGAAAAGCAAAGACTAAGGCCCTCAAGTTCAAGATTGCGGCGATAGTAGTCATCATTCTACTGCTATTGATACCGAAGTTCATGATCCAAGACCTGATCAAGGAGAGAGAGCGGACCGCCTCAGAAGCGATGAGCGAAGTGTACGACAAATGGGGAGGCGAGCAGGTGTTGGTTGGTCCTACAATCAGTATCCAATGCAAGGAAATCCGACAAGAGTTCATAGACAACAAGCATAAAAACATACTGAAGGAGGTAACCTACAACCTGTTACCCAACACATTATCCTTTGTCGGAGACGTGAACACGGAGAGCAAGCACCGGGGCATTTACGAAATCGTGACATTCAAAGGCCCGATAGCGGTAAAGGGAACCTTCACCTTTACGGAGGAGGAGTGGGACAAACTGACAAAAAGCGGCATCAACGGAAAGGTTAAGATCAACTTCGGTTTGTCTGACCTGAAAGGTATCTGCGACGAAGCGAAGATCACCCTCGGAGGAAAGGTCTACACCTTAGAGCCTGACGGTTACGGAATCTGCGACAGAACCAACCAGCTCTCCGCTGTCATCGACACACAGGAATGGACGGAGTTGCAGGAGATTCCATTCTCTATGGACATCACCCTACAGGGAAGCCAATCAATCAAGTTCACGCCTGTGGGCAAAAGCACCACCGTACAGTTGTCATCCAATTGCCAGACGCCTAGCTTCTGTGGCAACTTCCTTCCTGACAATCCTTCAGACTCCGCAAAAGCGGGGAAGGGATTCTCCAGGAAATGGAATGTATCTTACTTGAACCGCAACTACCCTCAGTTCTACGATAGCAGCGAGGAATCTTACAGCTACCCAATCAGCCAATCCGCCTTCGGTGTGAATCTTCTAGTGCCAGTCGGGCACTATCAGAAGTCCTTGCGTTGCGTGAAGTATGCGATCCTTTTCATCGTCCTCACCTTGGCGGTATTCTTCTTCATCGAAATGATCCACAAGAAGAACATACACCCTGTGCAATACGCATTGGTCGGATTGGCGCTCACCCTCTTCTACTCGCTGTTGCTATCCTTCTCCGAGCACATCGGCTTCTCACCGGCCTACTTCGTCTCTACCGGCATGACCGTCACCCTGCTGACCGCCTACACATCGGCCGTGCTGAAGATCAAGAAGACAGCCTTCTACATCGGTGGCGCATTGTTACTGCTCTACCTCTACATCTACGTATTGATTCAGATGGAGAGCTACGCATTGCTGGCAGGCAGCCTCGGATTGTTCGGAATATTGGCCTTCTTCATGTATCTCTCCCAGAAGATAGAATGGAACAAAGAGCAATAGAATAGACTACAAGTTTTATTATTAAACAGTTAAACAACAAGGGCGGGGATGCGCAAGTCACATCCTCGCCCTTACGGTTTTATAAACGTAGACTAAAAGCGTATCAACCGAAGTCGAAATCGTCCGTCACGTCAAAGCCGACCGCCGGTCCGCTGTAGTCCATTTCAGGGTTCAGGCGGGCGGTGCGGGTCACCTCCCTCTCCACCAGCTCGTCAGGCATTTCGTTGAAGAAGTAAAGGCTTTCCGTCGGGTCTTCGGATTGCGGGTCCACATGGATGGAATGGACGTTGCGGTAGATGTGCAGTTCGTCCTTGGCACGCGTGAGGGCGACATAAAGGCAACGACGCTCCTCCTCCACCGCATCGGGTCCCGACTCGATGGAGCGCGGGGTTGGGAAAGAGGCGGGCGAGGCCTTCAACAGATAGCAGATATTGGCCTCCAAACCCTTGGCGGAGTGGATGGTTGTGAGGATGCAAGCGTCCTCCGGACCGTTCTCACCCTGCTTGACCGTCGTTTCCAGCTTAGGATCCAGCACATATTCCGAGACGAACTCCTGAATACCCGTGGTGCCGAGCGCCACCTCCTGCAGCACTTCGAAGTCTTGTTTGCGCCACTTCCACTCCTCCTTGTAGAGTTCCTTCAACCGTTCCTCCATGGTCTCCAATGTCTTGGTGATGGCCTTGGCTGGCGAGAACTGCAGGGTGCTGATGTTGCGGAGCGTCTGGGTGATCTCCTCCTGCAGACCATTCCCCGCCAGCTTGTCGAGACACTTGTCCAGCGTCTCCTCCTCGATGACATTGTTGATGATCCTAGAGGCGGTGACCTCACCGATGCCCCGCCAAAGAAGCAGGTAGCGCATCCAGGCCAGTTCATCCTTGTAGTTCGCCACAATACGCATCGGTGACACCACGTCACGCACATGCTTGGACTGCATCAACCCTACCCCACCGAAGATGATGTAAGGGATCTTTTTCGAGATACACTGCGACTCCACGGTACGAAGGCCGTACAAGGAGCGGGAAAGGACCATGTTGTCCTCGTACTTCGCCCCCTTATCCACAATGCTCCGGCGGATCTTCTCCGTCACATCGTTCGCCTCGTCCCACTCGTTCTCACACGTCACCACCACAGGCTTCTTTCCCTTGCCACGGGCGGCGGTCAACTCCTTGTCGTAGTGCAAAGGAGACTTCGCCAGCACCCAGTTGGAGAGGTCCAGGATCTCCTGCGTGGAGCGGTAGTTGAGGGTGAGCTTCATCATCTCGGACTGAGGCACCACCGAGGTGAAGTTGTGCATGGTCTTGAAGTCCGCCCCACGGAAGGCATAGATGCTCTGCGCATCGTCACCCACACAGAAGAGGTGGCACTTCTCGTAGAATGAGCTTAGCAGTTCATATTGGAGCGGATTGGTGTCCTGCATCTCGTCCACCAAGATATGGTCGTAGCGGGAGGAGACAAAACGTCTCGCCTCCGCATTCTTCTTGAGACCCTTGGAGACCACGTTTAGGATATCGTCGTAATCCATGTATTTATGCACCGTCTTGTAGGCCATGTATCGTTTGATGATCTCCTCGTAGACTGGCTTATTGAGTTCTATGCTCTTCAACGTGGCGGGGTCCTCCCTTGAAGCGTTGTCGTAAAGCTTCATGCGCATCGCGTCCGACAGGCTGCAACAGGCATTGATGGCGAAGGAGTAGACCTCCAATATCGAGGAGGGTTTCACCACATGCTTCTCCTTGTCCCTTAGGCCTTTGCCGCAAAGCAGTTTCACGCAACTCTCCCTATCCTCCTCATCGAGCAACGTGTATTCGTGGTGCATGAAGACCTTCGGGTTGTTCATGATCACATCCATGCACCAGGAGTGGAAGGTTTGTCCACGCAGTCCGTCGACGGAGATTCCGCCGATTTCAGACTTGATGCGCTCGACGATCTCCCGCGCCGACTTGCGGGTGAAGCTGAGGATCAGGATCCTATTCGCCGGCACACCCTGCAGAAGAAGATACTTCGCACGGGCGATGATGGTACGCGTCTTACCCGTTCCAGCCCCGGCGACCACCAATAGGTGCTTCCCGTCATATTCCACAGCCTTCCGCTGTTGTTCGTTCAATTCTTCCATTGTAAATTATTTGAGACATATCTCCAAACGACGAGGAAGGAAGAGACTTTTCCGCTAAAGCCCAACCATTTGTCTGACGCAAAATTAAGGATTTGGAGACATCCACCGAAATAAAACAGAGGGATTTCACAAGAGAGTTTTCAACCATCCATCACACCGCTCACACGGAGGCCTCGCGCAGCAACTCCACGACGGAAGGCACATCCGAACCCCGCAAGTACTGCGCACCCAGTTCCACCAGCCGTCTGTTCCCCTCGCAGACAGGCAACCGACGGACCGACTCATCCTTGTAATAGACCGAATACAAGGGTTTGCCCAACGACAACGCATTGTTCGCCACGTACATGGCGCCCCCCTCCACACCCGTCTGCAGAACAATCACCGCATGAGAGAGCGCAGAGACCAAACGGTCACGCGCGATGAAATTATACTTGCTCACCTGCGTACCGACAGGATACTCGGAAAGGAGCAATCCACCCGCCTCAACGATTTCACGCGCCAAAGCGGAGTGTTCCGCAGGATAGACCCAATCCAGGCCATGCGCAAGAACCGCCACTGTCTTTCCCTTCGCCAGCAAAGCGCCCCGATGCGCCGAGGCATCACAGCCGCTCGCCAAGCCCGAGACGACACAAAAGCCCTCTTTCGCGAACTCCCTCGCCAAATAGACACCAGTCTCAACGCCCTCCTTCGTCGGATAGCGCGTACCGATGATCGAGACGCACGGACGTTTCAGCAGAGAGATATCCCCTTTATAATAAAGCAAATAAGGAAGGGCAGGCAAACCCTTCTCGTCAACGGTCTGCTCCAGTCTCGCAGGATACGCTTCCCCCTCTCTATATAGGATTCCGATGCCCTGCGCCTCCGACGCCTGAAGAAGAGAATCCGCCAAGCGTTCCGCCTCCTCCACATGATGAGCGGACAGAGAGACCAGACGTCCCGCCTCCCGCACCTTCGCGCCACAAGCCGACAAGCGAGGGAAGAGTTCTTCGTCCCGCATGGCATCCACCATGGGTACATATTTGGAACCCACCCCAAACAAAATCTGAATCGTAACAATCTGCTTAACCGTCAACATAAATGCAAACAAATACTTCTCCGAACAAAATTAGAAAAAATCCGGACATCAGGCAAAGGTTATGAATCAGGGGACGTCGTTCACTTAGGGAAGCCATTGATGCGTCCCATAGAGAGCAACAAGCCCGTACTATTGTCCATGACAGCGAAGACATAAGGGCGAGACAACAACACACTGACATACGCCCCCGTTCCCCAACCAGGTCCAGTGCCATGAACATACTGAGGACTGACAATCGAGGCATTAACCCCAGTATTGAAGATATCCACCCGACCTTCCTGCCTACAACTAGAGAGAACACCATCCACAGAAGAGAACGGTTCCTCAAACAGTTTCCTGATTCCAAGTTCCTTCAAGCAATCCCTCCACTCGTACGTTTGCGAAATATAAGGGAAGAAAGGAACGCCAAGAACTGAGGTCTTCCACTCAAACGGGATGGACTCCCATTGAACATCCGCAAGCACATCGTCCAAGTCCTCCCCCTCATTCGGGATCAGAAACGCAACGCTGAAGCGCTGAATAGAATCGTTGTAGACATTTGGACTAAAATAGATCTCGACGAACGAATCTCCGTTATAATCATACGTGACAAAAGGGTAAGAAAGGACCTGATAACGATCTGTTTTGGCCAATCTGCACAAACATGCCGTGTTCTTCGCATAGGTGATTCTCTTACTTTCCCCATTCTGTGAGACAAAATCACCGATTGAGTTTGACGCAAGGAAAGCTTCAGCCCATCTTCCTGAAACTAGGTCAGTGACATTGAGCATCAGGGAACAATCAGAAGGGATGTCCGCATCCAGATTGCCTACCCTCCATTGCGTCACCTCCTTCGCCCAAGCGTTAATAAGGCTTGTCAAGGAGAGTGAGTCGTAAGAAAAATCCAGATGGCCGACGGTCGCATAATAATTCTTCGTAGCCACATCCACAAAGTCTTTCTTGACCGGAAGCCCTTCACGCACCCACAACGCGCTCGGGAAGGCAAGCTCCACACTATCCTTATTCGTGATGAGGTAATTATATATCTTATTGTAATACAAGTTCATATTCTCCAAAGCATGCTCGCCGGAGAAGCCCAATGCGGAGAGTATCTCCTCTTTCGCACCCTCCGAAGCACCGTTCGCGCACATCGCCAAGGCCATCTGCAGAGCCAAAGGAGAGAAGAAATGATTTTGCTCCCCTACTTTCCCCATCGAAGGAGTGGCGCAGATTTTGGAGAAGCATTTCTTCGCGAACCCATTGCTGGCATGCACATAAGCCCTTTCCTCCTCCGTGAGCACTAACTGTGCAGTATCGCCAATGAAATGCGGAGTCGTCCAATCGCCCACCCCCTCAGCATACTCACCTTTGTCAAAAGTGATGCTATCCACATCGTCCACCCTATACACAGACGATGAACCGTCCGACGACCAAACCCTCATTTGATCAGGGTTCTGCGCCAAGCCACCCATCGCCGCCAAGGAGAGGAGCATTGCGCACAAAAGACTTTTTATATTTATCATGGCATGCATAATCTATTCATTTTCAAATCATTCACAAACCCATTAACATTCTATTCGGACACCACACGGTTTCTGAGATCCTTCACCCTGCCCATGAAAAGCACCAAGCCGCTCAGATTGTCCCTAAAGACGACCAAAGTGGGTTTCTTGGCATCCAACATGCCCCTTTCCGGCAATTCCGCCATCATAGCGCCATTGGCAGATGCGGGAGGATACACAGTAGAGGAATCCGTCACACCGAATCCACGTTCGTTCCAATAAGCTTTGCACTCCTGACTGAATCGGGAGATGGTTCCATCCACAGCCGCGTACGGTTCCTCAAACAATTTCTTGATACCCATCTCTCCCAAGAAATCCTTCCACTCGTATGTCCGGGAGAAATCGACATAAGGGAATCTGATCCAACAAGGGAAAGCCACTAAGGGGAGAGCCTCCCATTGGATATTCTCCATCACATCCTCCATGGCATAACCTTCCTTCGGTTGCACAAGGATCATACTGTAAGCATGGTTATAGAGAGAAGTGTCCGACAATAAATTGACGCAACGGATTTGTTTCTTATTCGTTATGTTAATGCCATATAGGTATTCGTAAGGTCCGAAACGAACCTCCATCGCCTGATATTGATCCGTATCAGCGAATCCCGTGAACGTATACATCCTATACTCCGAGAGCGCCACACACATCGCCTTTTCGTTCCACTCGTAGTCAAAAAACGTTCTAGGCATCAACTGGGTCCACCATCTGCCGAGCATATAAGAGGTCGTATGGAGCGCCAGCCCCTCATCCGAGGAGACGTCCGCATAGGATTGGTCCAACTGCCCATGCGTCACCGTACGCACCCAATCATCGACGGTAGACTTCACCGACACAGAATCGAGGGAAGAATCCAGGCCACCAATGGTCGCATAGAACGTACGTTTGGCGACATCCGAGAAACGTTCATCCACAGGCGCTCCACCCCGCACCCACAAGGCAGAAGGGAACTCCATCCGCACAGAATCACAAGGAGAAGCAAGGTATTGATAGATTTTGTGATAATAGACGTTCATATCCTCCAAGGCGGTCTTGCCAGAGAAACCCAATGCAGAGAGTATCTCCTCCTTAGCCCCTTCCGACGCACCATTCGCACACATAGCCAAAGCCATCTGCAGACCCATGGGCGAGAAAAGGAAGTCACCCCGATCCAACGTGGTGTCAGCCGTCTTGTATATGGCGGAGAAACATTTCTTCGAGAACTCATTGCTCAATCGCACCCGATCACGCTCCTGGCTTGTCAACATCAGGGGAACGCAACGATTGGAGACAGGAGGAGCGGTCCATGTGGAGCCAACCTCCTCTTCCCAGCCACTCCCGAAAGTGACACTATCCACACTATTGACCGGGAACGATTGCGACGCCCCCTCGTTTAGCCATATCCGCATCCTATCGGGTTGTTGCGCAAAAACGCCAACCGACAACCATACGAACGCCAAGATTACAATTCTTTTCGTGTTCATCATAGGTACAATTAAAAACGAAAGGTGAGCCCTAAATCAACATACCAGACCCCACCTATACATCCAAACACTACGCAAATGGAGGGGCGCTCCACGTAAAAAAGTCCCCTACCCGACATTTCCCGGCAATCACATTGTCCTAAAAATCACCCAACGGATTGCCATCGCGCAAATATAACGAACAAAACTGAAATACAATTATTCCATTGGTTTTTTTTTGGGGGGGGATGGTCACATGGCGGGTTCATTTACCGCATTAGACAGATCTCCCCCGCCTTAGCAAAGAAAATCGTTAATCATCAAGCGACAATCATGAAAAGATTGTATCCTTCAAGCTGAGGCCCAACGTGCTTGAGAAGATAAGCAGGGCGCCCATGAGCAGCGGAAAGAGAACGTAGCAGATGATATAGATGACCTTACCGAGAACACCCAATTTCCTTTCAAGTATATCCAATTTTTGGGATTCCTTTTTAAGGATAATTCTGCTAATCAATAAATAGGCACCCAGTGCAACGAACAAGAGGCCTACGATAAACGTTGTGATATTCATGATTACACTATTTAAGTTATTTCTTGTGATCTTTTTCAAATGCAGCCAAGCGCTCGTCCAGCACATCGTACTGATCGTCTTGGATGAAGGAAGTGCAAGCCCTCAAGCCCTCTTGCTTACTACCCGTAGTAAGCAGAGATATCACGCTAACACCGTAGAAGAGAAGCTCGTACATCAGTTCGCCACCCGTCATGCCCTTATAGCCGACGGTGAAGTAGAAACCATCACCGATTTCACGGTCAATATCCTTGTCATAGACGATGTGGAAGCCATGCTTCTGGAAAATCGCCTTCAGTTTCGCCGCACGTCTACCGTACTCGTGCACACCCTCAAGGAAGTTGTATTTGCCGTCGCAGGCCGCCTTGAACATAGCCGCCAAGGCATGTTGCGCCGAGTGGGCCGTACCCGAAGAGAGCACGTACAGGATTCTGTTCACGAAGATCGTGCCAAACTCGCCAATCGAATAGCGGTCCGCAAGACCTTGGTAGAAACGGTGGTACAATTTATCAGAGATAGCGGAGACACCGATACGTTGTCCCGCATAGCTAAACGCCTTGGAACCAGAGATCAACAGAATGTAGTTGTCCGTATATTTAGCGACCGATGGTTGGAAAGGAGGCTCGAACGGCTTGCTGAGGTCCTTGCGGAAGTCCATGGCGAAGTAGGCCAAGTCCTCCATGACGATGACGTCATACTTAGTGGCCAATTCACCGATACCCTTCAACTCCTCCTCCGTCAGGCAGAACCATGACGGATTGTTCGGGTTGGAATAGATGATGTTGCAGATATTGCCTTTCTTCAGGTAGCTCTCCACCTTCTCGATCAACTTATCCCCCCTGTATTCGTACATATCGAACGACTCATACTTCAGACCCAAAACGAGCAGCTGTGTCTTCTGCACAGGGAAGCCCGGGTCGATGAAGAGGACCGTGTCACGCTTAGGGTCGCACTGTCCCGACACGAGGAAGGAAGCGTAGGTACCTTGCATAGAGCCTGAAGTAGGCACACATCCCTCCGGCTTCACATCCACGTCGATGAATGCCTTGATGAAACGGGAAGCCTCTTTCTTCAGGTCCGGATGTCCGTCCAACATCGGGTACTTGGAGGCCACGCCCCTCTTCAGGGCCTCGATCTCAGCCGCTGTACCGATAGCGTCCGGCGCAAGACCGGGAACACCCATCTCCATCCTGACGTATTTTTCGCCCGTCAAAGCCTCTACCTTGTTGGCAATCGCCACAATCTCACGAATCGTCGCTTTGTTGAAATCCGGAAGATGCATCTCCTCAATCACGGACTTCACTATACTTTTATCTATCATGTCTGAATAATTTATTTACCATTAACTAATTGAAACAGAAGGCAATCCGACCAATCGTCTCCATCCCGGACCCAATCCGTCAGCTTGCCAGCCTGCGTAAAATTCATCTCTTGGAACAATTTAAGGCTCGGTTCGTTCTTCGCATTGACCTTCGCCATGATTTGGTGGCAACGCAAGTAATCGAAGACATAGCGCACCACCATTTCGAGCGTCTCCTTCGCATAGCCTCTGCCACGCACCGCCTCGTCGATCAGGATCCCCAATTCGACACGTTGCGCGATTGGCTCGAAATCGAAGAGATCGACCACGCCCACCTGTCTGCGGGAGGTGTTTTCCTCCACGATGAGGCGCAACTCCCTCGATGTGAAGATATCCGTCGCATTGGCGATGTAGTTCTTCAGGTCATAGCGGGAAAAGGGCGGTATCATGCTCCCCTCGCCCCAGATGGACGAGTCATTCTCCCAGCGGTAGAGGAAGTCCAGATCTTCCGGTTCCAAAGCCCTGAGGAAAAGACGTTCGGAGGAGAGCAAAGCCATAATGGTCAACGTAATCTGTCCAAAGAGCGCACCAGCGCCTCGTCGCTACCGATAGCGCGGATCGCCAAGTACGTCAGGATGACGTTCACGATCGGCAGGACGATGGTCCAGTTCGGTTGGAACGATCCCTGTATAACCCCCTGATTAGGCATCAGGAAGAAATAATAGAATGCGAAGAGCGCATATATGCCCAAGTGCAGCATCATGTTGAAGATGGCCACACGGATCTGGAAGATGCGTCTCTTGAAAAGCAGGATGTCATACGCAGTGACACCCAAGATGATACTCACCAAGGCGAACAAAGCCCACGCACCCTTTGCGAATTGGGTGGTGCTGGTCGCTGTGCCCGGATCGGTAATGATCTGGTAAGCACCCACGGCATTCAGCTCGAAAGCCTTCTCCGCGCCCTCTCCTACCACGTCAAAGCCCATAGGCAGGAAGAAAAGCAGGACCGTGAGGATAAACGTCACAAGAAGATAAACGGTTTGGATTCTCTGAAGCATAGCGTATTATTTTTTCTCGGTAATATTTTTGCCAGCCTCAAGCGCCTTCAGGTTCAGATTCACGATCTCGTCGCCCTTTCTGCCGAAGATGGAACGAATACCCTCTTGGATCTTATCATAAGAGATACCCAGGAACGGAGTGGCCGCACCGAGCATGACAATGTTCGCGACACGAGGAGAACCAACCTCCTTGGCGATGGTCTCGACATCCAGGATAACGTGGTTCTTCACCTTCTTCACCTCAGCCAACACATCGTCGACATTCGGGTAATCAGGAATATTGATCAAAGGAACGTTGCTGGTGACCACACAGCCATCCTCCTTCAGGAAAGGAAGGTAGCGGAGAGACTCCATAGGCTCCAAAGAGATTATCAAATCGGCTGTGCCCTTCGCAATCAAGTCTGATGCGATCGGCTTGTCGGAGATCCTCAGGTTGGATTGCACATCCCCACCACGTTGGCTCATACCATGGACCTCAGCCTGTTTCATATAAAGATCATTCTTAATAGCCGCTTCACCAATCACAGCGGCGATGGACAAAATGCCTTGTCCTCCAACTCCTGACAAGATAATATCAGTCTTCATAATATATAAAATTTTTAATCCATCACGGAAAGGCTTCCCATCCGTGAACCATGTCATATCACACTACAAAAGTAATAAAATTATAGGACAAAAATCACAGCAATGCGGCACGAAAAAGCGCGCTAGGAATGAGTCATCGCCCCAAGGGAGAAAAATCCACACGGATCCTCTCCCCAAAGATTATTTCACAACCTTATAGACCCGGCTGTTAGAGGCATCGGTCATATCCACCAACACGCACCTGACGCTATCCTTCTGCAGCACCATCCGCAAACGCTGGCCTTGCATATTGAAGCCGGAAAGACCCACCGCAACGTGTTGGAAATCGGAGACTTCCAGCCTTTCGGAAAATTGTTGTCCGTTCAAGTACAGCTCAAAATTCCGCACCGTCATCACAGCGGCGGAATCACTGTCGGCAGCGGCCGCCAGACGGAAACTATGCGAATGGAGGTAGTCCCACATCTCCCCCTGGTCCTTGAAAGAGCCAGGCTCGTAGGAAGCGGTAGGGAAATCCTCCTTCGATGATTCAATATTGGATTTATTCTTGATCAGGTTATAGAAAAAGATACCCAAACAAAGAACCATGATGATAATCGTTACAATTCTTTTCTTATCCATGCTATCTATTTTACTCTTTCAAAATCTCTACAGTTCCATGCTTCTCCTTGCCGTTCCTGAAACGGATGGTATAGATATATACCCCCGCATCGGCCGGTTCGCCACGGTAGCTTCCGTCCCAACCATTGGTGGAGTGGCACACCAACAATCCGTAGCGGTCATGGATGAATATCTCATACCCCTCCATGAAGATATCATTGATACCGTTCCCATCCTTCGGTGTGAAGGAGGTCGGCACATCCACATCGTCCTCATTGCGCACGAACAACAAGAGCGTGACAAGACTATCGCACCCCTTCGAATTGGCGTACATGGTATCGAACGTATGCAAGCCAGGCACCTTCTGGGCAGGGAGGTCAAAGTTCTGGTCACGGTAGGTATCCCCGTACATTATCGTGTCGGAATAGGTGAAGTCCGTTTTAGGGAAAGCCTTCACGCTCAAGGAGAGGATACTATCGCAATGCGTGGAGGAGGTGAGCGTTTGGTAATGGACACTATAGCCCTCCTCATCGACCAGAAAATCGAATCCGTTCCGCTGATAACGTTCCATGAAACAGATGGAGTCCACCATGGAGATCTGGTACACAGTATCGACCGTAAGCGCCAACACATGGATGAACGTGCACCCCTCCTCGTTGAGCTCCGAGCGCTCTTTGTACTGCAAGCCAGCAGGCTGGAAGGCAGGTATCTCGAACCCGTTCTTGTAGTAGCCCTCGTTTTGGCACACATGGGCGTATTGGGTGTCCCGTTGGGCAGGCAACACCTCCAAGCGAAGACAGATGACGCTATCGCACCCCTTCCCGTCGGAGAAGGTTATCGTGTCATAGGCAAAGCCTGGCGATGATGGTTGCAGGAAGAAGCCATTCTTTTTGTAGGTGGAGCCTTGACAAGTGACATCGCTCACACAAGTAGTATCCTGCGCATCCAAGACCGTGAGGTTCAATGTGATTTTCTGCGTGCACTCACCATTGTCCGCTTCCGCATGATAGACGCCAGACTCGGAGGCCTCGAAATAGTCGTCCTTGTAAACCTGTCCATGGCACACCGTCTTGTTCAACACGATAGGATCGACGCTCTGAACGTAGATGGTCGTATCATGCTTAGAGCGACACTTGCCCGCGTTTGATAGGATCGTGACCTCATAATTGGTCGTACGGGTTGGATAGTCCACGATGGTCGGGACGGTATCCCCCGTGTTCCAACGATAAGAGAGTGTGGTGTCCTCATACTCCGTGTAATCCTCGCAGACCGTGAATTGGCGCATAGGGCGGAAGAACAAATCCTCCGTCAGCGGATAGAAATTAAAATTGCCCTGCGGGATGGAGATGATATATCCGTAAGGATCCGTCGTGGCATCACAAGTCCAATAATCCTGGACAGTGAAAGAGATGCCACCATTCTCATGAAGTGCGGAATCCAGCACCATAATGTTAGCGTAAAGGAAGTTCATCTCCGCACGGGTTGGGATGTACCAACCATGTTCGAAGTCCACCGTCCAAGCGGCAGGATATTGCGATGAATCCCCCAACTCACGATATTTCCGTGTACATTCATAGCCGCGGGAGGTGTTCAATCGGTTATCAATCTGCGCCATGAGAGTATCCGCGAGAGGCTCATAGGTGTTCTGAATACGAGCAGAGTCATCCTCCATGGCAATCATCGTACCTGTTTTCCCGTCCGGACTGACACAAAGGACAATTCCCCGTGAGCCATCTTCGTTGATGATCAAATCACCCATCTTATATTTCGGCTGTGTCCAATTCTGCAGTTTCACCTTGCGAGAGAATCTCGTGGTGAGTTTGTTATACTTCGGTATCGCATAGATGAAGAAGTCCGCTTTCATGCAACAAGCCATGTCTTCATTATACTCACTACTTGAATAATAATAGAAATTCATATCCACCCGAGTGCCATCATAATTGTTGAAGAAGATGGAATCTGCGTTCAGCCTATTTAACGAGACATTCACAATGCTTATGGCCTCGAACATTTTCCTGAGCTCCCCTATCGATGGGACATACCACCCATGCTCCATATCAGCCAACCAAGCGAGCGGATATTCATCGGCATCCCCCGTTCCCCTAATCAGGGAGGTGTGTCCAAACCCGTCCATATCATTCAACAGATTTGGAAGATATTGCTGATTCTCCAAGGCTGGTATATCATAGTAGACATTGCTCCATCTCACATACGGATATGGTTCAAAAAGAGAGACCACATAAGCGTATCCCTCTATGTCGTCGTAATGATACACAACGCCCTCCGCCTGCTTGCCTGACAATGGGAAGGAGTCGATGTTCACAAACGAGCCGTCGGAGCAGAACACATCTCCGATAGCAACAGGAGAAGGGTCGCATTGATGGTAAATGAGCACACTGCCCGAACTCTTGACGGAGAGTCTAAGCATAGAGGAATCACAATGCAGGGTTCTGTCCGGAGAGACCTCAAAAGAGACCACAGGGACGGGCAACACCGTCAACTGCAGCACGATGGTGCTATCACATCCCTTATTCGTTTTGAAGGAATGGGTGGATGTGAAGAATCCTGATTTCTCTTGCTTGCCCAATGAAATGCTTCCCATACGATAACTTTCCCCCTGACATACCGTATCGGATACGATATTGTGATAGGAAGGATACGGATAGACAGTGTAAGGCGCCGCACTTGTTCCGCACCCATTCTCTCCGATCAGCGTCAACGTCGCCGGCTCGTCAGAAGTGAAATAGAGGGCAATTTGTGGGGAATGTTCTCCGCTGACCACCTTCACGTTCTCAGGGAGATTCCACTTGTATTGGGAAAGGTTATCTTCCAGTTCCGAAAAATAGGTGACGACCTGATTGGTACAAGGGTGAAGTTCTCCCTTCAGTTCGTTGGCAAGGTTCTTGGTGTCGTTGACCACCAAGCGGAGGCAAACGATACTATCGCAACGTTGCTTGCTCCGCTCGAATTTCAGCGTGTCCATCAAGACACCCACAGGCGGTTGTATGATGTGGAATCCATTTTCGACGTAGTCATCTCCCTCACAAATGTAGACATTGATAGGGAAATATTTTTGCAGAACGGTCAATTCGAGGCTAACCGTAGCGGATGCGGAGCAAGTGGCAGGATTAGCGATCAAATTAGTGAATCCGAACGTGCCCACGTTCATCTGTGGTGGCAAATCGAAGTTGTGGAGATTGTAGGCCTCTCCTTGGCAAATCGTGTCCCGAATGGTAACGTCTCCCCCCACATAGGAATCGGTGACGTATGCGCTCTGTATGAACTGACAGCCCGTCGCGGAAGTGATTTCGCAGTAGATGTTCATGTCTCCGCCACGGAAAGTGCGGTATGAGATGCGGGACGTATCCCCATTGTCCCAATGGTAGGAAGGGAATCCTTCCGGTGCGGCCAACGAGAAGCTTTCGCCCTCACACACGTCGAGGCTCAGTTTGTTAGGCGCACAGGAGGCAGTGAAATAGGCGTATCCGTAATGTCCGAAAAGGAAACAATCGTATGTGATGAACTGGACCTGCACCTCCTGTCCGACGAAGGGAGTCAAGTCGAGACCGATCTTCGACCAATCCCGCCATCGCACCGTATGATACTCGTCACCATCCACATACGTGTAATCATGGAACCCATCCAGCCCAGCAGCGGCAGTAACATCATAAACGGAGCAATCATTCACCAGCTTGCCATTCTTGTCGGTGACACGAATGACGAAACGAGGCTGGAAAGCGAATTCATGCCCAGGGTCCTCCATCACAACTGCAAAATTGACAAACAATAGGGAGTTGTCGGGGTCAACGATATAGTGGTACACAACAGCCTCCGATTCGCCTCCGATACTATCGTTGCCTAATCGGATGGATTTCTCCTTTCCATCGGGTATCAGCTTCAGTTTATTACCCGTGTGGGGATCATACCCCTGCTCTTCGTTCAGATGATGTCGTTTCGGATTGATTCCTAAGGCCTCGAAGGGATTGTCTGTCATACCCGTATAGAAATCCACATAGGAGGCGGAGATGTCCATGAAGTCCGGACAACCATTGTATGGAACAGCTTGGACAAGAGATAAGAATCCCCCTACGAAGGCTAATAGCATACCTAATAGGGTTTTTCTTATCTCGTGTTTTCTCATATATATTATCCCTTTATATCGTTGAACAATGGTTTCACTTTACAAAGATAATCTTTTTAACTCTTTTTTTGCCTTTTCCAAAGAATCAATTATGCTGTCGCACCATAAATCGAACTCAGGATCCGGGCATTGGCACTCTGGATGGGCAAGAACATAGTCGACAGTTTGCTTCACACCCTTGGAGAATGGAACGCTTGTAACGAAGCCGGGCACGGCTCTTTTCAGTTTCGTGTTATCGAAAACGACCGAGTTGGATTTGTCTCCGATCAGGCTACCCAAGAGGTCATAGTGTCCCACTTCCGCCAAGAAATCGGAGGAGACATAGTAGGGCTTCAACTCCACGCCCAACGCCTGTGCGATGGATTTGTATATCTGGTTCCACGTCAGGGTCTCGTCCGAAGTGATTTGGAAGGCCTCCCCTATCGCATGCGGATTGCCCATCAAGCCTACGAAGGCCTTGGCGAAATCGCTGTTGTGCGTCATGGTCCACAGGGAGGTGCCATCGCCTTGGATGATGACCGGCTTTCCCTCCAACATACGTTTCACGACCTGCCAGCTACCCTTGTCGCCATGCACGCCCAACGGCACGGAACGCTCGTCATAGGTGTGGCTCGGGCGTACGATCGTGATCGGGAAGCCTGATTGGCGGTATTGGTCGAGGAAGAACTCCTCACACTCGATCTTCTCCCTGGAGTACTGCCAGTAAGGGTTCGCCAGCGTAGTGCCCTCCGTGATCAAGTAGGAGGCCAACGGCTTATGATAGGCCGAGGCGCTGCTGATGAAGATGAACTGGTTCGTGATCCCTGAGAAGAGGCGGAAGTCACGCTCCGCCTGCTCCTTGTGGAAGATGATGAAGTCACAGACCACATCGAACTTCATGCCGGCGATCTTAGCCTTCACCTCAGCCTCGTCATTCACATCGTTCACTCGAATGAACTTCACGTTGTCAGGGAGTTGAACCGAACGGTTGCCACGGTTCAAAAGGAACAACTGATGCCCTTCAGCCGCCAATCTTTTCGTGATCGCCATGCTGATGGTGCCTGTTCCACCGATAAATAAAACATTCATACTTATAAGTTTTTGATTAGACTATTTATGTCGATTCGCTCTTTTCCTGCGGTATTCCGCCTTCATCTTAGCGGAATCGGAGCCATGCGCACCCTTGATGTAGGAGGTCTTCTTCGCCTTGGTCTTCACATTGGTGCTCTTATTGTTACTATTATCGTTATCGGACGATTTACGAAAAACCTTCCCATGTTCTATGATGTGTTCTATGTCCATAATAAAAAGAATATGAGTGGTTAAAATTCAATACATTACGCATTCTTCGGAGTGAGTCCGAGCTCCTTCGCCTTCTCGATCATGAATTGGTAGGCGGGTTCGTACTCGTTCGGGATGATACCATCCAGGATAGCATCCTTGATAGCCGTCTTGATGTCTCCGATGGCGCGGCAAGGGGTGAGGTCGAAGATGCGCATGATCTCCTCGCCCGTGATAGGTGGCTGGAAATTGCGCACACGGTCTTTCTCCTCGATCTCCTTCAGTTTCTCACGCACGATGCGGAAGTTATCACGGTACCGACGTACCTTGTCCGCATTCTTGGAGGTGATATCGGCGTCGCATAGAATCATCAGCGCCTCAATGTCGTCACCGGCATCAAAGAGCAAACGGCGCACGGCGGAGTCAGTCACGGTCTCCTCCACCAGAGAGATAGGGCGCATATGGAGCTCCACCATCTTCTGGACGAACTTCATGTGCTCGTTCAGCGGAAGTTTCATGCGGGTGAAGATCTTAGGGATCATCTTGGCACCCACGTAGTTATGGTTGTGGAATGTCCAACCGATCCGATTGTCCCACTTCTTCGTGACGGGTTTCGCCACGTCATGGAAGAGGGCCGCCCAGCGCAGCCAGAGGTCGTCGGATTGCTCCGCCACAGCGTCCAGCACCTGCATCGTGTGCAGGAAGTTATCCTTGTGTCCCCTGCCCTCCTTTTCCTCCACACCGCATAGCCTATGGATTTCAGGCAATATCAGTTCCAGCAAGCCACAACGCTCCAACAGGTCGAACCCCACGGACGGGCGTGACGAAGCCATGATTTTGTTCAATTCATCAACGATACGCTCCTTCGAGATGATGGAGATACGCTCCTTCATGCGACAGATAGCGTCGAATGTGTTGGAGTCGATGAAGAATCGCAACTGGGTGGCGAAACGTATGCAACGCATCATGCGGAGCGGGTCGTCACTGAACGTGATGTCAGGGTCGAGCGGAGTACGGATAATCATATTACGGATATCCTCCATACCCCCAAACGGGTCCACCAACTCTCCAAAACGCTTCTCATTCAAGCAGATAGCCAATGCATTGATGGTGAAGTCACGACGGTTTTGGTCATCCTCCAACGTACCATCCTCGACAATGGGTTTGCGGGAATCCTCCCGATACGACTCTTTCCTCGCACCGACGAACTCCACCTCCATATCACCCCGCTTCACCTGGGCAGTACCGAAATTCTTGAAGACAGCCAACGTGCTTCCCCTCCATTTCTTGTGGAAAGCCTCCGCCACCTCGATGCCGCTACCAACCACCACCACATCAATATCGTTCGAGGGACGCTTCAGGAAGATGTCGCGCACAAAACCGCCTATCACGTAGCACTCCACACCCTTCTTGTCCGCCACCTCGGAAATCGACTTGAAAATATTATTGTTTATATATTCCTTCACAACAAAACTTCTTCTTATCCTTAAATACGCGAAATTACATAAAAGAATTAAGAGTTAAGAATTAAGCGTTAAGAATCTGCACCGACACGAACGGCGGATTCATTTACCACATTAGGCACATGTGGTATTTACGATTTAACTATTTACAATTTACTATTGGCGATTATCATGCGGTGAATCGAGCCAATTGCGCCATCGTGATCCGACCTTCGTAGATGGCCTTCCCCGTGATGACGGCAGGCACATTCGCCTCCTGCAACGCCTCGATATCCTCCATGGAGCTTACGCCTCCGCTGGCGATCAGGTAGAGGTCCGGGAATTGCGCCAGGATTTTTCTGTAGAGGTCGATGGATGGTCCCTGCAACATACCGTCCTTGCTGATGTCGGTGCAAATCACCTTGTCCACGCCCTGCGTCTTGAACTTCTCCACGAAAGGCAACAGGTCAGCGTCGGTCGTCTCGATCCAACCACCCACGGCAATCTTTTCGTTCTTGACATCCGCGCCAAGGATGATGCGCTCCGAGCCGAACTTCTCGATCCACGAAGAGAAGACGTCCGGTTTCTTCACAGCGATACTACCGCCCGTGATCATCTTCGCACCATTCTCGAAGGCGATGCGCAGGTCCTCGTCACTTTTCAGTCCGCCACCGAAGTCGATGGTGAGGTTCGTATGCGTAGCGATGGACTCCAGCACCCTATAGTTCACGATGTGCTGCGCCTTCGCACCGTCCAAGTCCACCAAGTGCAAGCGCTTAACGCCCGCATCCTCGAACATCTTAGCCACCTCCAAAGGATTCTCGTTGTAGACTTTCTTTTGCTCATAATCCCCTTGGGAGAGGCGGACGCACTTGGCGTCGATAATATCAATGGCTGGTATAATCTCTATCATGGTTATTCTTTTACAAATTCGACAATATCATTTTCATTAAACGTAGCATTGCTCATGACCTTCGACACGTTCCCGTCCTCCGTCAACAGGATGAGAGGGAGTGTGCCATTGGTTATTTTGAGGAAAAAACTTGCGGGGAGGAAATCGTAGCGATGCGGATTCACCTCCGTCTCTTCAAGGAACTTCTGGAATCGGACAGAGTCACCGATAACGAACCAATGCACCGGATCGTCCTGAAGCTGGGCTCGACGCAAGGTGATGTCCAACTTACGGGCAGCCATCTTGCAATGCTTGCAACCTGTACTGACGAACGCCAGGATCTGCTTGCCACCAGCCTTCAGCTCCGGATACTGCGAAACGAGTTGTTCAAAATCATCGGAGGAATAGCCGACGTTTTTCTTCCCAAATCCATACGGAGCCTTGAGCACAAAAGCGAAGACCAACGAACCCACCAACACAACGGCCAGCAACGCAGGACGCCAACTCGCCCGCCAGTCCTCCAAGTTCCACCCGAGGAACAAGAAGAGTCCCATCAAGACGTTCTTCCCCAGGGACTCAAGCGGGTCCATCTCGACAAAATCACCAAAGCAATGGCAGTTGTCGCTCTTCCCCGTAACAGCTAAATAAACCAGAAAAACTGTGAATAGGAGCAGCAAGGCGACAGAGAGTCTCGAAACCAACCGTCCATATAGCCCGACAACAAGGCATACGCCCAAAAACATCTCCGTGAAGAGTAATGCGCAGGCTAAAAATGAAGACACGGCCAAACTGAACCAGTCAAGACCATAAATGAATAACTCGAATGAATCGACTGATATAAACTTCAAGACAGCGGAGACAATGAACATGACACCCGCCACCGACCTACAGAGAAAAAGAATCTTCGTCTTATCTGGCATAACTATAGGTGGGTTCTAAAAACCGGGGAGAATTCCAGAGCCCAGGGCTTTGTCTATTTTGTTAAACCGGCGAGATCTCAAGACTCGCCTATATTGCGGTACATTCCATATCCTCGGAATCCTCCAATTCGGAGCAATTTCCCTCTTGGTCATAGAATTGGGTGACCGTGTTCCTCGACTTGCACTCACAGTCAGTCGTACTAGCCGTACAAGCTGAAAGTGATGGAAGAATCGAGCCTGCCAACAAAGTCAATCCCACCCAAAATTTAATCTTACTTATCATATTAACAATATTTTACGACAATATGCATTGCCAAAATCCGCGCAAATGTAACACTTTACAATTAGAACACCAAACAAGCGGAACTTCGCACGGCGACAATCACAAAACAAATTTCAATAGCACGCCGTCATTTTGTTTGACATCAACCGAAAAAGGGGCATTAAATGACATTTTTTGTTTAAATCGTACTCCTGATAACAAATCAGTAAAAGATCGTTCCTTCCCGTCATCCGGCATCTGCAAAACATCAAAAGCATGCTGTGGGATATTGATTTTCAGCTTCACATCGTTGTTCTCGAAGTTGACCACGATCAAGATGCATTCCTTTCCATACTTACGGAAGAAAGCATACTGTTTATGTGTGTTATAGTCCGGATTATTAAAGTTCGCATAAGTCAAATCGAAGAATGAACCGTCAGCGATCGCCTTCTCCTTCTTGCAGACATTAAGCAAAGAAGCATAGAATGAACGCAAGTCATTCTCCTCTTTAGTCGATTGGCCCGCCAACCAACGTTGGATAGTCGGAACCGCCCAGTAATCAAAGATAGTAGTACGTCCGTCAATGCCGCTGAAACCAGCCTTGTCCATCGCCTTCTCGCCTAATTCCTGTCCGAAATAGAGCATGACAGGTCCCGTATTGATGCACGAAGCGATGATCATGGCAGGTCTACCCTTCAACGCATCGGAAGCGAAGAAATCGGAGGCGACACGTTGTTCGTCATGGTTCTCAAGGAAATTCAGCATATGAGACTCAATGCCAGAGAGGCGTTGCCAACAGTCCGTCACAGCGTGGCAGGAGTTCTCATTGCACATGATACCACGAAGCGTATCATAGAGACCCACCTTATCATACAAATAATCGAACTTACCGTCAAAAATAAAGCTTCTATATTGGGACGGATCATACGTCTCCGCAATGAAGATCAGTTCCGGATATTTCTCTTTGACAGAAGGGATGACCCAACTCCAGAACTCGACCGGCACCATCTCCGCCATGTCGCAACGGAATCCGTCGACCCCCAAGCCGCACCAGTACAGGAGAATGTCGAGCATCTTCTGCCAAGTGTCCGGTCTAGGCACGAAATCACGGGAATGTCCATTCCGATAGTCGATACCATAGTTCAGTTTGACCGTTTCGTACCACTCGTAAATGCCCGGGTTATTGGAGAAGAAATCATTACCCGTCACCTTACAAGGCATCTCCGTGTAAGGCTCCTTCTCACCCGCATAGAGGTCCATATGACCTGCGAATGGCTGATCGACAAGGTAATAGAAATTGTTTTGGTTCGAGAAGAAGACCTCCTTCACGTCATCCTCCCCCAAGTCTCTGATTCCCTTCGGCTTTGCGTCGGAGAAATACTGACGGGCCACATGGTTCGGGACAAAGTCCATGATAACCTTCAAGCCCGCCTTATGGGAACGTTTGACCAGATCAGCGAACTCCTTTCTGCGGTTCTCCACCTTTGTGGCCAAATCAGGGTCAATATCGTAATAATCTTTAATCGCATAAGGAGACCCCGCCTTGCCCTTGACAACAGCAGGATGGTCTTTACGGATGCCAAACTTCCCGTAATCCGTTTGGGTAGCATGTTCGATGACACCCGTATACCAGATGTGTGTGGCGCCCAGATCACGGATGGTCCGTAATCGTTCATCGGTAAAATCACTGAGTTTGCCGCAACCGTTTTGAGAAAGGTCGCCATTCTCCACCAAACGTTTGTTTTGGTTTCCGAACAATCTCGGAAGTACTTGGTAAATAATGATTTTATCCATATTCACACAACCGTAAATTAGACAATATAATCTCTAAAGCGACTACGGTCAGCGCCCGAATTACTCGAAGTAGCTGGAACCGTCGAAACAGTGGGTACAAACCTGCTCCTTAGGCAAGCCTATCGCCTCGACCAGATCCTCCACCGTGCAGAACCTCAAGGACGTGAGGTTGAAAGTGGAGCGGATATCCTCGACCATCTTCTTGTATTCAGGGGAATCCGTCGTCTGGTATTTCTGCAAATTCTTATCGTGCGCACCCTCGAACTTCTTAATGATACGTCTTGTGATCAAATCCAATTCGCTGTTCTTGGAGGCGAAGTTAAGAAATTCGCATGGATAAATCAACGGAGGACAAGAAATTCTCATGTGTACCTCCTTCGCTCCGTATCCATACAAAGCAGACACATTATCAGACAATTGCGTTCCGCGGACGATGGAGTCGTCACAGAAGATGACACGGCTACCGTTCAACAACTGCTTGTTCGGTATCAGTTTCATCTTAGCCACCAGCTTACGGATTTCCTGCGTGGCAGGGGTGAAGCTACGAGGCCATGTAGGCGTATATTTGATCAAAGCCCTCTTGTAAGGAATACCGCTACCGTTGGAGTAACCGATGGCGAAACCGATACCCGAATCAGGCACAGCAGCCACGTAGTCCGCGTCGCACTTATCCTTCTTACCCATCAGGCAACCAGCTGCATGGCGGGCGAAGTCGACGTTCTTATCTTCGTACGTGCTCACCGGGTAACCGTAGTATACCCACAAGAAAGAGCATACCTGCATCTTCTTGCCAGGAGCGCGCAACTGCTCGTAATGGTCGGCGAACACCTGGACGATCTCCCCAGGACCGACATTGTAGCAAGGCTCATAGCCCAAGTTATGGAAAGCGCAAGACTCGCACGAAATCGCATAGCCATCCTCACCCTTGGCGATGATGACCGGCAGACGACCCAATTTATCCCTGCCGACGATGATACCATTCTCCGTCAGCAACATAATGGTGCAGGAACCTTTTATTTTCTTATAGACATTCTCGATACCCTCCTTGAACGAGTCCGCGTCAGATATGAGCAAAGCGATCAGCTCCGTCTGATTAATCTTACCAGAGCTCATTTCCGAGAATGGCATCTTCTTATCCAACAGTTCCTTGCCTAATTCTTCGATATTGTTGATGCAAGCGATCGTAGCGATCGCGAAACGGCCCAAGTGGGAGTTGATCAGGATTGGCTGCGCATCCGTGTCGCTGATGACACCAATACCCGAATTACCCTTGAACTTAGGCAAATTAGGCTCGAACTTCGTGCGGAAGTAGGAGTTCTCGAGATTGTGTATGCTTCGAGTAAAACCGATCTCCTCATCAAATATGGCCATACCACCACGTTTCGTCCCCAAATGCGAGTTGTAATCCGTTCCATAGAAGAGGTCCATCAAACAACTACTTTTTTTGATTGTACCAAAAAAACCGCCCATGTCTATTTAGTGTTTAGATTTGAAATGTCACTTTTTCTTTTTTCCAGCTCCTCGTAGATGCGAAGTGCCGCCCAAGCGTCCAATGCCGCATAGTGTTTTTGTTTCTCCGTAAGGAAATCAGCCTCCCAATTGGTGAGCCGCTGTGCCTTGGAGATGCGCATATTGAAAATGATCGCGTATATTTTCGACAGACTGTTGTCCTCAATCCCGAAATCCTTCACATAAGGTTGGAGGTCCAAGAAACCGGCAGGTTCAAACTCCATCTGTTTCCTGATGGCATGGAAATCATCCTTCAGGGAGAGGCCTATCTTCAGTATTTTCTCCTCCTCGAAAATGGGTTTCAGAAGGGGTAAACAATTGTTTTCCTTTAAGCGGAAGAGGAAGCACGTCTTTTCTGTCGACAACTGCACCAAACATACCGCATTGCTTTTACCCTTGGAGAATGAAGGTCTTGTCTCCGTATCGAACCCCAACACCTTCTCTTTCATGAGAGCGGCGACCGCCTTTTTAGCCTCCCTTTCACTTTGGATTACGATTATAGTCCCCTCAAACTGCGCAGGTTGCAACTGCGCAAGCTCCGTCTTCTCAATCGTTGGTCTAAACATCTCAGTCATTGAAAAAATCTACTTCATTCTGTTCATCTTCGGATTCCTCCACATCGGATAGCTCCTCATCACTATACAAGACGTTATGGATGGCCCTCAACGCATTCAGCGCGGACTGTCCCCAATAATTGCGGAACTCATCCACACAAGTGATCAGCGAATCATTCATGATGGCCAAGTCAGCAGACTGGAAATTGCCTATCATATCACGCAATTGTTGGTACACATCGGCTAAATTCTCCGAAATGCTAGCCACAATCGGTGTATCGCTATACTTCATATCCTCTTGGAAAACTTCTAGATATTCGTCATGTTCGCCCACGATGGCCTGTATTTGTGCACGCACCGCATCATATTGACGCTCAGATACGTACGTCGTCAAATCAGAGATGGAACTGGTGTCCATCTCAGGCACCAAAGACATCTTCAGATAAAGCAGAGGTAATAGCTTGGCCATTTTGTCCAAGAACACCCGTTCGCCCATGCAGCCACATCGCTCAATGAAAGAGCAGTACTCTGCCGCTACGGTAACGAACTCTATCGTGTTCTTATCGTAAACCGGATGTTGTGGATATTCTTCGCTAACGCTCATCTCTCACAATTTTGCCGCAAAGTTATAATTTTTTAGATTCCGAGGGCGGTTTTATCCCTGCTTTTTCTCCACAATCGGACCGAATGTTTTCCACAAACGTTCATATCCGTAAAACCAAGACCGTTCCAAACACGCCATTCCACTGGCGTTCAGCGTCATTTAAAGCATAAAGATTCATGTTGTCTAATTTGTTATCTATAAAAAAGGAAGTGTTTTTTTGTTTTTTTGTTTTTTTGTTTTTTTGTTTTTTTGTTTTTTTGTTTTTTTGTTTTTTTGTTTTTTTGTTTTTTTG
>JBGVCG010000036.1:0-67587 GCA_045226255.1 Paludibacteraceae bacterium
GGTAATGGTTGCCCAAGACCATCCACTGCTGCCGGTAGCTCAGTCCGAAACGTATATCCTTCGCGTTACCCACCAATGACGGGTTCAAGCTGAAGGGAGTCAAGTTATGACTCACCAAAGAGAAGTCCTGTGCGGAAACCATTCCGCATAGACCCATCGCCAATATAAACAATAACTTCTTCATTTCAATTCAATTGCGTATGAGTTGTTCTTATCTGATGAGTGAGACGAATCCTCTACGATCCCCTTCCTTATCAATTCCCATATAGTTGCTTTTATACTTGCAATACCAACCGTACACACCCCAAGGACAAGGCTCTCCGTTGATGGTTCCGTCCCATTCGTCTTCGATGCTCTTTCCCTCGAATACGATCTCCCCGATCCTATTGAAGATGATATACTCGAATTTGTCCATGTACTCACCACCGTAGAACTTGAAGGCGTCGTTCATGTCATCGCCATTAGGAGTGAAACCTTCCGGCGCCCAGAAATCAAGCCATGTGAAGATTGTCTGTCTTCCCACATATTCGCAACCATACTTATCGATGGCACGAATCTTCACCACGAAGGAGTCCGCAGCATTCGGATCGAAGAAGTGGGAAGTATTCACGCCTTCGTAAACCTTATCACCATCACTTGGCTCCCAATACCACTGGCTTTCCTTCGGAGAAATACCGGAGAAGCGCACATTAGAGCTACCTGACTCGATGAAGGTTGGATATACCTCAAAACGGATATCCTGTCTCGGAAGAAGTTCAACATTGTATTCCGCATATCCCTTACATCCGAACTCGTCCGTTCCCTCCACATTCAACACGACAGGCTCTTCGATGGTCGCCACCAAGTCGGAAGTGATTCCATTCTTCGCCACGCTCGCGCTGTAAGGTTCGCTGGACCACTTGTACATCACACCACCCTTGGCGGAGAAACGTATCGTGTCAGGTCTGCCCTGGCATCCTGTCTGTGCACCTTTCTCAATTTGAATAACAGGGTTAGGGCGCACTTCCACCACATGAGTAGCCTGGGAAACACAACCGGACTCGTTCGTACCCCACACCGTGTACTCGGAAGATGAGCCCGTGTTATAAGTGATGCTGGAGGTTTCATCCCCCGTGCTCCATTTGTATGTCGACGCACCAGAAGCATAGAGCGTGAACTCGTCGCCGAAACAAACCGCGCTATCACCCGTGATCAAGATGGACGGCAAAGAAAGCACGGTCAATTGGATATCGATAGTGGCAGGGCAATTACCCACGTTACTACCCGTCATACGGATGAGCGTATTCTCTTTCGGAGAAACATTGATGGAAGATCCAGTGTACTCTTTCTCGCCATCGTTCCACGTATAGTTCACGGCACCCTGGCCTTGCAACGTGGTCGTTTCGCCATAGCAGACGGACGTTTCGCCCAAGAAAGAGAGGACAGGTTGTTCCGTCAGATATACCGTATGCGTAGCCTGACTCTTACAACCATATTTGTTCTGGGCAGTCACCGTAAAGGTTTGGTCACCCATGATTTTCGGTGTGATGACAGAGCCCATGTTACCATTGTCCCACGAGAAACTTGCCGTTTCACCGTTCGAATCCATCGCCTCGATAGAGACCACAGACTCCAAACATGCCTTCGTGTCTCCCTTCGTATAGACCATAGGGTTAGGATTCACCTTTACCGGCACAGGGATCAAGACCTCGCACCCCTTCTCGGAATAACCATACAAGGAGTAATCCGTTGAATTGGCCGGGTAAATCACGATTGTATCGGTCGCCTCACCATTGCTCCATTGGTAACGGGCAGCCCCATGTCCAATCAGTACGGCAGGGTCACCCGCACAGACACCCGTCACACCAGAGCCGGAAACCCAAAGCGACGGAACAGGCAACACGCTGACTGGAATCATCAGGCTAGAGGAACATCCATTGATGGAACCCTTCACCTTCAGTTCCATATCATTCTCCAGCACTTTGCTGAAGACCGAAGTACCGGAACCATCCTGCCACTCGTACGTGTTGGCGCCAGTAGCGGTAATCGTGAGGATATCACCCGCACAAACAGCGGTTTCACCCGTGTAAGAGAGTTGTGGGAGCTCCTTCATCTTTATTATCCAAGTCGCAGTCGACTCGCAGAGGTTATTGTCCACACCACGAACCGTAAGGGTATCATCACCGCCCGATATATTCACCGAAACATTAGGTCCATATGCATTGTTACTCCAGAAATACTCATTCGCACCCGATACGGACACCTTAGCCACATCACCATCACAAGCGTCCGAATTACCGGACAAGACAAGGGTCGGCGGCTCATTGACGCCCACCTTGAACGTCGCGGTTCCGACACAACCGCCATTGGTTACCGTTCCTATCACAGAATATTCAGACTCGGAATATGGGGAAACCCAGATGGAATCCGCCTCATCCGTTGTGTTCCACACATATGTGTCCGCACCACGAGCCACCAGATTCGTCGAATCACCTTGACAAATGGTCGAGTTACCTTCGATCCAAACCGTAGGCACATCCAGAATCTTAACGGTGAAGTCCGCCCTACCCTTACATCCGTTGGAGTATCCCTCCACCCAATAGGTAGTATCTTGCGATGGCTTGCGGGTGATGGTGGTCTGTCCTGTCGTACCATCATACCACTCCACATTGGAACCCACACCGTTAACCGTCAGCTTCGTGCTTTTCCCCTCACAGATAGCGGAATCACCCGTGATCGATATATCCGGCAAAGGCTTCACCTTCACCGTGAAAGTAGCGGGACGGGACTTACAATTCTTCTGGTCCACACACGAGACAGAGTATGTCGTTGTCGAATCAGGGTACTCGGTACGGGTCTGTCCATTAAACAGGTCCTCCCACACATAGGTCACATCACCATTGGAGGAGACCAGACTCGCAGCCAGGTTCGCCGGATCATCCTTACAGATCTGTGCGTCGCCGGAGACCGTCAAGACAGGCAATGGATTCACGCGCACGAGCTTCTCCATCGTGGTGGAACAGCCATTCCCGTATGTTCCCGTCACCCGGTACACCGTACTATCCTTCAGCGGACGAGCCTTCAGTAGAGCGGAAGTGTCACCCGTATTCCAGATGTAGGAGATTGGTCCGCCCGTCAAGTACTCGAAAGCCGTCAGGTGCGCCGTGTCATCCAGACAAACCTCATCGTCACCTTGTATCAGGAAGAGAGGACTCTCCTTCACCCTGATTGTGTAATCCGCCTTATAATCACAAAGATATTCATCCTCCACGACCACGTTGAATTTCTGCATCGCATTGATCACAACCTTAATGGTGGAAGTCGTATCCGCTGGATTTCCAGTATCCCACTTAAAGCGGCTCTTGGCGGAGGCTCCGATAGCGGTGAGTTGCACCTCCTCGCCAGCACAAACCTCACCTTCCGAACTAATATGCAATTTAGGGAAATAGCGCACGTCTATCTCCTTCTCGAATGTCTTCTCACAGCCCAAATCCGTCTTCACCGTCATGGCCACCGTATATTTTCCCGGATCCATGTACTGAGCGTCAGGTTCCTTCACGTTCTGGGTCTTTCCGTTACCGAAATCCCACAGATAACCAGTCACCTTATCACCGACGATCTGGTCCTTGATATCCTTGAAATGCACCAATCCATCGCAGTCGTTCTCGTAGTCGAAGTCCAACACCGCATCCAACTCCTGCAATTGGGTCTTCAACTCCACCGTCGCACAACCCGTCTGCGCACTCGTCAACTTACAGCTATAATCGATGCCGACCTTCTTCAAATCATTCGGGATGATAGCCACAGAAGGATCATTCGGGTCCGTTTCGACCCTAATACCGTCCGAGCGGGACCACTCATACGTACCGAATCCCACAGGCGCCATAATCCTCGCCGGCTCATCAATACAGTTCTTCACTTTCAACTCCAGTTTCTTGGTCTCACCCCAGAAGTATCCATATGCGCGGTGTCCACCAGGACCAATCACGCCATTGCTCTCCCTTAAACAGTCATGCACGATGATTTCGATCGTCACGTCCTGACCGATGTGCTTGGTGAGGTCGAAATTACCATAGGTCCAACGACGGAACGCATATTGGGTAATGTTGTTCGCATCAGCGGAACCTCTACAGGTCGTCACAGGCTGGTCGTCCACCAACTCGAGCTCGGCGGCGTTATTACCATCCGCGTTGACGGTGAACTCACCACACGGGAGCCTCGTGTCCAATCCCGTGGCAGGGTCGAACAAAGTGACCGCAATGGCAAACGTAGGCAACTGCTCACCAGTATGTTCCGCGGTCGCCATAGTGCGGGCGGACGTCAAGTCCGGGCAATGCAACACAGCAGCGAAGCAATAGGTGAACAAAGTAGTGTTCTCCGTCACCTTGAACTTATAGACCAACCGCTCAGCGGCGGCGGGTTGATTCGCTCCACGGGCACCGTTGTTCTCCGGCATACCCGTACTACCGACACGGACAGTCGTCTTACCCTCCGGATTCGTCAGGAAATCCCAACAACGGATGACAGGATCGTTCGCGTCGGAAAAACCGTTCATGATCGAGATTCTCGGAGTATTCGTCACCCTCTGCCAAGGCTGGAACTTATATGTACTATCCGTATCGTCAAGATAAAAGCCTCCCGTGTATTGTTCCCAGTTCGCCAAATTACCCTCCTCGAAACTCAAGTTCGGAGTATCGATGTTGGTGTCCTGCGAAAACACATCCAAAAAGTTGAGCAACAATCCTATGATCATCACTCCCTTTATCGTTTTTGTCTGGAACATCCCAGTAATTAGATTTAAGGACATAATCTTAAATTTTTAATTCGTGCATATACGTTTTTCTTGATATCAGAAGAAGATGCCAGCATACGTAATTCACTAAAAATCAATAGCGTGAAATAATCTGTTCAATAATATCAAACCTTTACATACACTCCCTTATAAGCATTCACTTCCTAATCACTCTTCTAAATCTCATACCTTCAAATACCATTATCTCAACATAACAGTATATCCCTTTAACCCTTCTTTTTCACCTACAAAGATGTATATTTATTTTCTAACTTTTTACAATATTTCACCTTCTTTATGAAATTTTCAGTGAACAGACTCTTTCTTTCAGCAAAGGTCATCTATCAACACCTCAACGACACCCGATTTGTTGCCTCTTTCCCCTTATTAATAAATTATATATAAATATTGCACAAAAAATTGATTTAGAAAAACCGCTTTTCAACGTTTATTGGACAGAATAATCCACAAAACAACAGGTGCACCAATCAATGACGAGAGCGCATTGACAGGCAAGACATACCCATCCCCAGGCAGTTGGGAGAAGATATCACACAATAGCACCAACACCGCCCCACAAAGCATACAGCAAGGAGTCAGCAAACGATGGACGGAGGTCTGCAGAAGCCCCCTGACGATGTGCGGCACCGCAATGCCGATAAAACCGATCGGACCCGTGAAGGCTGTGGTCGCTCCCGTCAACAATGTGGCAGAGAGAATAATCATCCAGCGCATCCTCCGCACATCCACCCCAATACTGCTGGCGTAATCATCCCCTAAAAGCATCGCATCCAACGGTTTGAGCAGGAAGGGCACAAAAACAACGCCTATGCCCACAAAGAGGGCCATGACCCGCAACTTCTCCCACGTGACGCCGGACAACGAACCTAGCGTCCAATTCACAAACATCTTGACGGAGTCCGGATCGCTGATGTTCTGCAGCAACGATATGGCTGATGTGGACAAACACCCTAACATGATGCCGGCAATCAACAGGGAGACCTTCTCCCTCAGCCGGAACGATACCGAAATGACTAGCAAGAAGAGAAGCGCCGCCCCTATCATGGAGGAGAACGCGACACCCCAGCCGGATACATATACGGAGGATATGCCTAAGGCGGAAAACAACAACAGATATACGGCGACTCCCAACGACGCGCCGGAACTGATTCCCAACACATACGGACCCACCAATGGGTTTCGGAAAAGCGTCTGCATCCATAGTCCCGAAACGGAGAGGGATATGCCTACCAAAACAGCGGTGATGGCCTTGGGAATCCGAATGTCTACCATAATCGTCCGATGGATGGGGTCGCAACTTCCCTTGAACAGGGCTACGAATTCGCTGAAAGGGATATCCACACTCCCGAACAACACATCCACCACAAAAAGCACGATGGAAAGGGAAAAAAGTATTATGAAAACCAACCTTTTACGATTCATGGCGAACTACCTCCCCTCTCCTGATTTGACGCAACGTCCCAGATAAACGGTCTCATGTTCAGGCATCACCTCGGGATGAAGCACTGATATCAAATCCGCCAACACGACATCCGGCCTCGCCACCGCACTTTCGTAGAAATCGGTGATGTGCAGACCATCCGTCGTCTTCTCCCGCTTCTGGAAGTGGAAGAGATTACCGTTTTTGTACGATTTCATCTGGGAAAGACGGGGATCCAGATCCTCCAGTCTGACCGTCCCGCAGTTCATCCAAAAATCCGCTTCAGAATAATGCGCCAGCAACCACTCCGTTCCACAGGTGACAGTGGGCACCATCGTATCGGCCAACAGATAATTTCCGCCCGCATCCTGGTAGAGCTTAGACATGAAGCCTTCCCCACCCGTCATGTACCACGTGTCTCCGTAAGATCCTGCGGAGAAGAGCGTCGGACGGGCCTGAACCGTATCCACCATCTGCTTTAGATCCACGTATCTTTGCTCGATGGTCTGGAAGATGGAATCCGCCATCGCATACCGATCAAAAAAGAGGGAGATGAATTTAATCCACTCCGTCCGGGCAAGTGCGGAAGACTCCTTCCACTCGAAGTTGTGGACAACCGGACAAACATTGGCATGGGGATCGTCTCGCAAATCGGAGAGGAACAGGACATCGGGATGAGCGAACAACAAGCGTTCCCCGTTGATATCGAACGAGGAGCCCAAAGAGATGATATCCCCCCGGCTGACCTTTCCCCTGATTTCATCGGAGAAAATAAACTTCGCGTCGCAGGTGGCCACCATCTTGTCCATAACCCCCAGAAGTTCCAGGAACCCGAACAATGTGCCGGAATTGGTGCCCAAACGCTCAACCGGTATATTGATTTTGCATGCATCATCAGGCACCTGAGCGGAGTCCCCGCGCACCAATGCATACCTGAACGTCACCTGCTGATCCGACCCGCCCGCATAGATAGTGGCAAGGTACCCATAAGACGTCTCATCCACGCCGAAATGGGTGGCATACCGAAGCGACAACGGATGTGACTGTGTATCAGGAGAAGAGGTTTCCCGCCTCGCATCACGACACGAAGGGAGAAATATCACTCCGACCACTGCAAGCACGCAAAAAGCAATATGTTTCGGAAAAAGTAACATGGCGCGAATTTAAAATTTTAAGGATTGTTATGCAAGATTTAGGAAAATGCTGTATTTTTGTATGGATATATGCCTAAGAAATGATATGGGAACAATTAAAACAAGAAATTTATTAATTGATGTAGCAAGAAAACTTTTCGCCGCCAAAGGTGTGGAGAACACGACGATGAACGATATCGCAGTGGCCGCCCAAAAGGGGAGAAGGACATTGTACACCTATTTCAAATCAAAAGAAGAGGTCTACTCCGCCGTCATAGAGAACGAGCTGTTCCAATTGGCGCACAAATTGCAGGAGGTAATGCAAAAAAGCCAGAGTCCATCGGAAAATCTGATCAACTATATCTTCATGAGGATGAGCCTCTTCCAGGAAGCTGTCCGCAGAAACGGTAACCTACGCGCCAGTTTCTTCAGCAATATCCACCTGGTGGAGAAGGTTCGCCACAAACTGGACCTGCAAGAGCGCAGGATGCTGGAAAAAATCCTGTTGGAGGGCAATGCGCGCAACGTATTCAACGTGAAGAATCCTAAATTCGCCGCCGCCCTGTTCCAATGCGCCCTGAAGGGTTGCGAGGTGCCGTTCATGCGCGGTGAATTGGCGCAATTTTCACTACCGGAAAACAAAAAGGCCTTCACGGACTTCCTGCTCAGCGGACTGACGGAGTTGAACATCATGTCCGAATAAGAGGAGAGGCGCGCTACCCTATTCTCCCCGTGAATCACCTTACTTTTATATAAAGAAAGATTTGCGCAAAACAAGACGCATCATTCTTCCTTCACATGGATCGTCGCCGCATAACGGGCGTTTTCACCGACAAAAGTGAGCGGTAAAAAGCCGGAGCGTATCCTACCATTCTGAATAACAAGGGGATAATCCCTCGAATAATCGGAACAAATTTTCGCCAATTCATCGGACGATCTGTTCGCCCATATCACGAATTCACCGACGGAGGAAGGAGATAGATACCTATCGGTTATGATCCTCGCGCACACCCCCATGTTCATCCGTAGATTCACCTCCACGCAAGGATGGATCCACCTACCCGTCTCGTCTTCCACCACCATCATGTCGACCCCGAAATAACCTTGGTAGTAAGGTGCCACGGAAGAGGCGAAAAACACCTCCAGGCAATGCGCCACCTCCCGAAAAGCTGTTTCACCGATGGATTCGCCCAATTTTTTCTCTATCAATTCGTTAGGCATCAAATAGTTGCCTCGATAAGTGCCCATTCCATCGGCGGAAAAGTAGGAATACCCCGCAAAAGAGACCGCCTTGCCGTCACTGAAGAACTCCATGGCGAAATCCGCCACTTTTCCATAAACATGCTCCCCGATAACGCTTCCCTGCCTAGCCAACACATTGGAGCACCACGATTCCAACGAACCGCCCCGCTCCTCGTTGACCCACCGCAGACCTTTTCCGCTACATGACCACGGGGCCTTCAGCACACAATGCGGAGAAGCATCGATGAATTGGCGGATTTCCTGCAAAGAACCCAACTCTTGGGGCATACCAAACGAACGAGGCAACAACCCATTGTTTCCCAAACATTTAAGCACCTCAATGGTGAAGCGGCGGTGGGACAAATTCCTCAAAGTGGCCACATCCACCGAGATTTTCCGCTTCGCATACTTGTTCCATTCATTGAGCAACGCTCCGTTCCACCCCCAAGGCACCAGCTCATCCTCCTCCGACTGGTGGCGACACCGTTCTGCGAAAGGAGTCCATTCCACCGAGATTCCCAACCGAGCGAAGACATCCGCATGCCAATCGGAAGGCACAACATTCCGCGACAAGACCAATTCACCGTTCCGGGCAAACCAGACAGGCAACAGGGACAAGTCCGTGGCGAGTTGCACGGCCGACGCTGGCGGATTGTAATGCCCGCCTCCATGGGCCAACGCCAAATCATTTTCGGGATTGAAATAGTGGCACCTCATAGTCCGTCATCAATTATGCACCATCACAAAATCAGGGAAGATACAAAAACGAAGGGTGACAGACGGTCTATCCTCCACATCCGCCTCTATCGTACATTGTTCCATATCCAACGCCTTGATGGTAATCTGCTCCCAATACTCGGGACGCAACCCTTCAAACAACTTATAGATCGCCTCCTTGGCGGACCAGCAAAGCAAAAGAGGAATTCTATCGGTGGAATCGATGATCCGTTGCTCCTCCGCACGCAGAAACTTATCCCTGACGTGGAAAATCTTATCGGAAAATTGCTCTATATCCAAGCCCACTTCCCGGTGCGGACTAAGCAGAACAGCCGCATAACCTTTTGTATGAGAGATGCTTATGTACAAATGCTCCTCCGATAGGAAAGGTTTCCCCATTTCATCGTGGAAAACGTCACACTCATGCCCCAACGCATCCAGCAACAAGGCACGCACAGAGAGGTACTCCTGCCTCCTTTTCACCGACTTATGGCGCTCCACCTCAGACTGGTAAAGACCCTTTTTATCGGAAAAGAGGGAAAGCAGATCCTCGACAGGCTCATCCATCTTCCAAATGGAGAGGATTTCCCCGTCGGCGTTTCTGTCACAATGATAAAGCATAGGCTACGGAATTATCCCTTTCTATCGATGATTTCCTTCGTGAAGAACAGGAAGATGACAATACCGATAATATAATAGATGACGTCACGGCTATCGATCACGCCGCGGCTCATCGATTCATAATGAGCACTGATGCCCAACGAGGCGATGAAACTCTCCGTCTGTCCGTCGGACGCCATGCCGGAAACGATGTCGAACCCGATGTATGCGAAGAAGCACAACACCGCGGCCACGATGAACGAAATGATCTGATTATCCGTGAGCGAGGAGGCGAACAGACCCACCGCCGTATAGAAAGTGGCCAGAAAGAAGAGTCCAATATAAGAGCCCCAGGTACCTCCCATGTCTATATTACCCATCGGATCGCCCAAAAGCCAAACAGACAAGAAGAAAAGCAACGTCGGCACCAAGGAGAACAAAACCAGCGCCACGCCCGCCAGATATTTAGAGAGGACGATGCTCCAACTGGAAATAGGGCGCGTCTTCAACAATTCTATGGTACCCGTCCTACGCTCCTCCGCGAAAAGACGCATAGTCACCGCCGGCACAAGGAAAAGGTAGAGCCAAGGCGCAAAGTAGAAAAGTCCGTCCATGTTGGCGTAACCATTATCCAAAATATTTTCCTCACCAGGGAAGACCCACAGGAAAAGACCCGTCAGGGCAAGAAACACGCCAATGACGATGTACCCCATCGGAGAGGAGAAAAAATTGCAGAATTCCTTTTTAAATAATGCGAGCATAGCCTTTTATACCTATTTTCCTTTTTTTCAGCGCAAAAATAAGAAAATGTTTTTAATATTCGGAAAATTAATGCTACCTTTGCGCCGCTTTTTAAGCGAAAGAAGTTTAACAAATTATTAATTAAAAAGAATGGCAACCAAAATTAGATTGCAAAGACACGGCCGCAAGGGGTACGCGTATTACCACATCGTCGTAGCAGATAGCAGGGCACCACGTGATGGTAAGTACATTGAGAGAATCGGATCATACAATCCGAACACAAATCCTGCTACAGTTGACTTAAACTTCGACAGAGCATTGTACTGGGTAATGACCGGTGCACAGCCAACTGACACAACAAGAAACCTTTTGAGCGACAAGGGTGTATACCTGAAGAAGCACTTGTTGGGTGGCGTTAAGAAGGGCGCATTCAAGGAGGAAGAGGTTGAGAAGAGATTCCAAGCTTGGTTGAACGAGAAGGAGAAGAAGAACAACGCTATCGTTACAGAGCAGAACACGAAGAAGATTGCATCCGCCAAGAAACGTTTGGAGGAGGAGCAAGCTATCAACAAGACTAAGTCTGAGGCTCTCGCTAAGAAGAGAGCTGAGGCTGCAGCAGCACTTGAGGCAGCAGCCAAGGAAGCAGCGGCAGAGGCAGCTGAGGCAATCGCCGAGGCAGAGGCTCCAGCAGCTGAGGCTCCAGCCACTGAAGAGAAGGCAGCTGAGTAAATAGCAGACCTTTATGCAACAAAAGAGACATCCGTGATACGGGTGTCTCTTTTTTAATTTTGAATTATGAATTACAGTTTATGGTGTAATCAATTACGAATTGAAAGGATCTATCGTCTGTGAGTCAACGTGTTTATAGATTTATTTTATTAAACTATAAATCAATATCTTACAAACTATTTAAACAAATACTTTCACGTGGGGGCAAATAGATTCTTTCCACTTTCCCTCGAAAAAACTCTAACATTTATTTGCAATTCTTAAATAAAATTAGTAATATTGTATATGGAAGTCGGAAACAAATAAAAACGGCTTCGCAAAATGGAACTTTATTATTAACTAAAAATTTATGTATTATGACACTTTCAGCTCCTAAACAAATCATTTGGGTTATAGCCGTAATTCTCGGCGTATTGGGCATTTTAAGTTATTTTGTAGCGATTCCTTTCGTTTCAGCCAACGGTTTTGGTTCGTAAGCGCTGCGTTCGCATTATTGGCTATAGCAACACTCGTGAAAGGGCTGTAAGCAGTCATTACGTGTTTGACATAGAGGGGGAAAGCCGAAAACTTTCCCCCTTTGTTGTACATATCTTTCCCCTATTTTTAAAGAGCAACCCATGTTTTTGAAAAAAAAACACTATTGGAAAAGGAAAAGACATATTTGATTGATTGTTTTTGGGAATGACACAAGGAAAAACTTACATTTGTATTGGTAAACCATACATACAGTTTTTTAAAGCTTAATATCATGAAATTAAAGAATTACTTATTATTAACGGCATGGATGGCAGGTCCCGCATTCGCATCGATTCATATCAATGAAATCATGGTGCGAAACTCATCCTTCAAAGTCAACGAGGACTTCAACTTCGTTGGATGGGTGGAACTATATAACTCGGGGGACGAAATAGTCGATTTGAGCAACTGCTTCTTCTCCGACTCGGAGTCTGATATATACAAATGGCAAAATCGCGCTAACAACTCCCAAATTGAGCCCAAGGGTTACGCCATCTTCTATTTTGATGAAGAAGATAAAACCAACCACGCTAACTTCAAGTTGGATAGCGATGGCGGTACACTAATCCTTTCTGACCAAAACGGACGGTTGTTGGACAAAGTAACTTATCCAAAACCTTTCAGAAACGCCTCTTACGGAAGAACTCAGGACGGAGGATCTAACATGGCCCACTTCGTCACACCTACCATGGAGGCATCGAACAACAATTCGACTCCTGCGACGGACCAAACCGCCGCACCTGAATTCAGTTTGGAAGGAGGATTCTACTCTAACGCACAAACGGTTCGAATCTTCGCTGACGATGCCAATGCAAGGATTTACTACACGACGGACGGTAAAGAACCGACCATCAACTCCATGCAATACTCCTCCCCTATCTCAATCAACACGACCACGCCTCTGCGTGCCATTGCTGTCGTAAATGGGGAAGTCGCCAGTGACATCACAACCGCAACTTACTTCATCGGCATCAACAACATACCTACCTCCATAAAGGTAGTGTCTTTGGTGACAGACCGTGACTACGTATACGGAGATGAGTTGGGTGCATTGGTTGTGGGTCGAAACGGAGCAACGGTTCCTTCCAATTGTGGAGCCATGGATAGAACAGCCAACTACATGAACGATTGGGATCGCCCTTGCAACTTCGAGTTGTATGACGAAAACAAGAAGACCATGGCCAACCAAGAGGTGAAAATCAGCACATTCGGAGCCTGCTCACGTACAAAAGCCATCAAGTCAATGGCCGTCAAAGCAAGCAAGGCGGTTGGAAACAACAAATTCGACTGCGCAATATTCAGAGAGAAACCTGCCCTGAAATGGAAAGGCATTGTACTCCGTAACTCGGGTAACGACTTCGGAAGAATGTTGTTCAGGGATGGTTACATCCAAACCGTGGCGGCTTCCGGCATGGATCTTGACCACCAAGCCTACGAACCAACCGTGGTCTTCATGAACGGTGAATACTATGCCATGTTGGGTATGCGCGAACGTACTAACAAGGACTTCGTATACTCCAACTACGGACTAAAAGAGGAGGATTTCTGCATCCAAATCACCTCTAAGACCGGAACCGGAGAATGTGATGACTTCCAACAAGTTAAGAACATCGCCAATAGCGCCAGCTCCGCCGATGCTTTCAGCAAGATCGACGAGATCATCGACGTGGACGAGTTCCTGAACTACATGATGACGGAAATATACATCTTCAACAAGGACTGGGCCGACAACAACAACAAGGCCTGGAAACGCAACGAGAACGGCAAGTGGCGCTGGATCCTTTACGACACAGAATACTCCACTTCTTTGTATGAGGAGAATATGACGGGTAACGGATTCACTTCTAATGCGAACAAACTTACTTACTTGAGCCAATTGATTAAGAATCCGGAAATGAGCAGACGTCTCATGACGAAATTTGTCGCCCACGCTGGTACTACTTTCGGGGCGGAGAACACTGCCTATATCCTGGACAGTATGATAACCATCTTGAATAAGGAAGCGGACTACTTCAGGAACTTCCTCGCACAGAAGAACATCAAGGAAACATCCTTGACATGGAGGGATGAGTCCATGAAGGTGCGCAACTTCCTTGTCGCAAGACAAAATGTGGTGTTCGATCATGTATCCAGCGCATTGAACTACGGTTCTCCTGTGCCTCTGAGAATCTACTCCGAAATCCCTGGCGCATCCTACTTGCTGAACGGATTGGAGCCTATCAACAAGAGCGACTTCAGAAGCAAATACTTCTCTGGTTCTCAAATATCCGTAAAGGCGATAGCTCCTATAGGCTACAAATTCAAGAACTGGGAAGTTTGTAGGGAAAGCTACATCATCAACACGAACGATTCTTGGAAGTATCTCTACTTGAGCGACTCCGTAAGCACCCCTTACAATTGGAAAGAGAGTTCGTTCGACGACTCCAGCTGGGAATCCGGAGAGGCTCCTCTTGGCGGTAATATGTCCTACTACGTGAAGACTAACGTCACTGGTAACGGCGGTAGTACTTGGGGCGGAGACTGGACTGGTGGCATGGGTGACTGGACCGGTGGCATGGGTGATTGGACCGGCGGAAACAACAACGGTGGTAACAACAACGGCGATAACAACGGTGGTAACAACGGAAACTGGACCGGCGGAAATAACAATGGCGATAACAACGGTGGTAACAATGGAAACTGGACCGGCGGAAACAACAACGGAAACTGGACTGGTGGAAACAACGGCAACAATTGGAACACTGGTGGCAACATGGGCATCCAACCTGCTCCCGGAGATGGCATCGGCGGTGGTGGTATCGGTGGCATTGGCGGTGGTGGCATTGGCGGCATCGGTGGTGGCGATTGGGGCGGATTCGGCATGACACAAGCCGCAAAGACCATCTACCTGAGGAAAGAATTTAACATCAACAACCTCAACGCCATGGACGACGAAATCCAGTGTCTGGCTCACATCGGCGACGGAGCTATCATCTATCTCAACGGCAAAGAGATTTACCGTTACAACTTAAGTGGCAATGTAACCGACACAACTAGAGCAGAATACGAGATGGACTCTTACGCCACGGTATCTTTCAAAATCCGCAGAAGCGACCTCTCCCAAGGAAGAAACGTGATCGCAGTGGAATTGCATAGCGCTAAGAACTCCGCTTCCGTAGCGTTCGACCTCTCCATGCTGGATGAAAAGACTGGAGTGACATCCAACAGTACATCTAACAATGAGGAATACACCGGCAACGTAAACGACGCTTGTGTGCTCCGTGCAGTATTCGAGAAGGACGGCAACTCAAACGCTTACGACAAACTTTACATCAACGAGGTGTGCGCCGCCAACAAACAGTATGTGGACGAGTTCCGCCAAGACGAGGACTGGATCGAAATCTATAACGATGGCAACGAGCCTGTTGATTTAGGTGGCATGTACCTTTCCGACAAACGTAAAACATTGGATCGTTTCATGATTCCAACAGGCAATCCTGCAAAAACGACCATACCTGCCAAGGGATACCTCGTATTCTGGGCGGATGCGGACTCTTCCGACCAAGGTCCTCTGCATACGAACTTTGAGCTTGCGAAAGACAAGGAGCAGACAATTTCATTGAGCAGGAAAGTAAACGGCACAATAACCGTCATCGACTCCATCCGCTACAAACCTCACACGGACGGAGAGTCATACAGTCGTTTCTCCTATAGCAGTAATGGTTCATGGGCTATCACTTCCCGCCCAACATACGCCAAGAAGAACGCTTACTATCCATTGTTGACATCCACAGAAACAGGAGGACACAACTTGGTTGAGAATAATGAATCGGGTACTCCTGCCCTCCATATCTTCCCTAATCCAACTACGGATTATCTCTGGATCGCCATAAACGGAGAAAAGGCGGATGTGCTCATTGCGGACATGACAGGTCGTATACTGCTCTCCAAGAGTGTGAAGAACGGCTCTAGCATCTATGTAGGCAACTTGGAGAACAACGTATACATCATGACGATTTCCATCAACGGCACAACTTACCAAACTAAGTTCGTGAAGTTGTAAACACAAAAAAACAACAAAAGAAAAAGCACTCATGAGAAATCATGGGTGCTTTTTTATAACTAATAACTATGAAACGAGTCAGGCTAACAAGCCTGCTCTCCTACGCATATTCTCCTTTATGTTTTCCGCATACAACCATGTATCCGCGAAGTGCAGATTTCCCCAAGGGAAAGGCTCCTTGAGGCTCTCGTTGTAACACACCTTCGGATCCACCTCCCCACAAACGAGCAAATGCTCCTCTATCCGCACGCTAGTATACCCCGGCGTGGTTTTGTAGGACTGTGTTTTCTTGTCGTAACGGACAATGCCTTTATGCAATCCTGCCGGAGCTGTAGCACCATCAGTGCGCCAATTCAACGGGTTTATGCAGACCACAGTGTCAGCGAACAAGGGAGACTTTCCTTCCAACGATGTCACGGAATTGTAGGAAACCACTACTCCCCTATCCGTCTCGCCCAGAGCAGGTTTGATCCGATGGGGGAATTTATCCAAATCCTTTTCTGTGATCTCATAGCCCATCAAGTAGGCTGCAATCATCAAGTCGTATTGTTTGTCTGTCATACCATGTTTCAGCAACTCCAACAACATCTGGGAGCCTTGGCTATGCCCCAATAGGATGAAGGGCCGTCCGTTGTTGAATGTGCGCATGTAATACTGGAAAGCACGCCTCACGTCCGTCGCGGAGAGCTTCGCCCTGAACTTACGCTCCGTATTGCTCATGGCAAACACTTTCGTCGTCATCTGACGGTAATAGGGAGCAAAGAAATTAAAGTCTTCCGCCGCATAAACGGTTTTATTGTACAATTGATTCTTCCTTGCCGCATTCCGCACTTCAACCCTGCTGATATCCGTATAAGTGGGCACACTTCCTCGGTTCGTGAGCGGTTCGGAATTGATGGTGGGATAAATGTAAAATATATCTACCGGTTTTCCTTTGTATTGCGTCGTGGATTCAAACCAATACTTTTCAATTGAATATCTGGGTCTCATATTGACGGTTCAAATGTGGACACAAAGATAGCACCTTTTCGGCACGACGCAAGACGTACGCAAGGGTTTTGAGACATCGAAACATCCTCTATCCCAGAAGGTATTTTCCTCCCAAACAAAAAGAGGACAACCTTTCGGATGCCCTCTTCTATTCTTATGAAAAACATATGTCACCTATCTTTCCGCCCTCATCGGATTATTCAGGAAATCATCATAGGAGATCCTGATGCCGTCCTCCAGCTCAGTCTTGTATCTCCACCCCAACTTCTCGGCCTTGCTCACATCCAACAGTTTTCTCGGTGTACCGTTTGGACGAGTGGTATCCCACTTAATCGCCCCTTTATAGCCAACCACCTTTGCAACAAGTTCAGTAAGCGCCTTGATGGTCAACTCTTTCCCTGTGCCCGCATTCACCGTCTCATTACCGCTGTAATTGTTCATGAGGAACACACAAAGGTTAGCCAGATCATCGACAAAAAGGAACTCCCTCAGTGGACTTCCATCTCCCCAGCAAGTAACTTCCTTCAAACCCGCCACCTTCGCCTCATGAAACCTGCGAATCAGTGCCGGCAATACATGGGAATGTTCCGGATGGTAATTGTCATTAGGCCCATACAAGTTGGTGGGCATCACGCTGATGTAGTCCGTACCATATTGTCTATTGAGGAACTCGCAATATTTCAAGCCTGATATTTTTGCGAGCGCATACGCCTCGTTCGTCTTCTCCAACTCACTCGTGAGCAAACAAGACTCTGTCATTGGCTGAGGTGCCATGCGCGGATAAATACAACTACTGCCTAAAAACTCGAGCTTCTTGCAACCATTCTTCCATGCGGAGTGGATCACGTTCATCTCCAGTATCATATTGTCATACATGAAATCAGCCAATGCGGACTGATTGGCAACAATACCACCTACTTTAGCGGCAGCAAGGAAAACATACTCCGGCTTTTCTTCCGCAAAAAATTTCTCGACAGCCTCCTGCCTTGTCAAATCCAACTCCTTGTGCGTGCGGGTGATAATATTGCAATAGCCTTGTCTTTGCAACTCCCTCACAATGGCGCTTCCGACCATACCCCGATGGCCCGCCACATATATCTTCGAATTCTTCTCCATCATTTCACAATTCCTTTCTCCAAATATTCCGCCAAGTTCATTCTAACCTTTTCCGCCGCACCCTCTGACGCCACTTTAGCCACATCGTGTTCCACCATCAGCTTCACCAATTGTTCGAAAGTTGTTTTCGACGGGTTCCAACCCAGTTTAGCCTTCGCCTTCGTAGGATCGCCCCAGAGATTGACAACATCCGTCGGACGATAGAAGTCCTCCGACACGGAGACAACCACTTTTCCTGTCTTCACATCAATACCCTTCTCGTTCACGCCAGAGCCTTCCCATCGCAACTCGATGCCCGCATAATGGAAAGCCAAAGTAGCGAATTCACGAACCGTATGCTGAACACCCGTTGCAATCACGAAGTCCTCCGGTGTCTCATGCTGTAGAATCAACCACATGCACTCCACATAATCCTTCGCATATCCCCAGTCTCTCAGGCTATCCAAGTTGCCCAAATAGAGGCAATCCTGCTTGCCTTGTGAAATACGTGCCGCCGCCAATGTGATTTTACGGGTAACGAACGTCTCGCCGCGTCTTTCACTTTCGTGGTTGAACAGAATACCTGAGCAACAAAACATATTGTATGCCTCTCGATACTCCTTCACAATCCAGAAACCATACAATTTGGCCACCGCATAGGGAGAATACGGGTGGAACGGCGTGTTCTCATTCTGAGGGACCTCCTCGACTTTCCCGTAAAGCTCCGACGTGGATGCCTGGTAAATGCGGCAAGTCTTTTCCAATCCACAAGCCCTCACCGCCTCCAAGACACGAAGCACACCGGTCGCGTCCACATCCGCAGTGAACTCGGGAGAGTCAAACGAAACCTGAACATGGCTCTGCGCCGCTAAATTATAAATCTCCGTAGGGCGCACCCGCCCAACCACCTTGACCAACGACATGGAGTCGCCCATGTCCGCATAATGGAGATGGAAATTGGGTTGGCCCTCCAAATGAGCGATGCGCTCACGATAATCGACAGACGAGCGTCTGATGATTCCATGCACATCATATCCTTTGCTTAAAAGGAATTCAGACAGGTAAGAACCATCCTGTCCCGTGACACCTGTGATCAAAGCAGTTTTCATTGCATATAGATTTATTTTTTTACTAATTTCAAATAATACTCTTCCCCTGTCCTTTCGTTAGACACCTGTACTACGTAAATACCCGTAGGCAATTCACGAACATTCACAACAGACGCTTCCCTGAAATTCACTCTTTTCAACAACACTCCATTGCTTATAACAGAGAATGAAACAGGATCCTGCCATGGCGTGGTAATACTCACATAATCACCTGCCGGATTAGGGCACATCGAGATAAACTGCGGCACTTCGGTCACACCATCATGACACACAACAAGCGTATCCAGTTTCTCGTCATTCTGAAAAATATCCGACTCATAACCCAAACTCCTATTAGGCGCTGAGAACGTAGGGCATTTCGTTTTGATCCACCTGCCTCCGTCTGACAAAGAAAAGCGAGCATATGTCTCTCCTTTCTCATGCAATTCGTAACGAATAGAATCTATCACAACAATGGAATCCCCAATCCTCTTCGAAAGAGAAACGGTCTGACGTTTTGATGAGGACAGAGCAAATGAAGCATGCATAACCCCTTGCTCTACCTGCTCATCCGCCCATATTGTGATATAACTTTTTGCCGCAACCACTGTCTGTTCAGGTGATCCCTCCGGCACCTGCCACTTCGTCAACTTCCCCCTACTGTCAGACAAGTACATTCCTGCCAAATCCACAGGAGAAGAGCCTGCATTATAGATCTCTATCCAATCATCGGATTCCCTCTCCTCATCCACATACTGCTTATTCGTTGAACAAATCTCATTGAGGTACAAAAGAGGAACATCCTCGTTATATAGGGAATCTTCTCTGAGCACAGCCCGAAATATAATAGGTCCGTTAAACGTCACATCCAAACAACAAGAATCGCTAGTGTACGATGATTTGGCATCTAAGATCTCCCAATGGTCGAACTCATAACCTTCAGGAGGAATACATGACAACGTAAAATCAAAGCCTTTAAAACATTTGCTGAAAAAATCACTCGTATCAATTTTTTCTCCATTGAAAAGGTATTCCGTTCCTTTCTTATCGGAATATATGCGCATGCTGGAAATGTCCCCTAAAGAGAAGTTATCCCGAAGATGCGAAAAGACATTCAAAGGTCTTTTCTCCGCGAAAGAACGCATTTTATCTATTTGATTGTTCCAACTATCCGCACCTAAACCTTTCGATTTACGATAATCCTGATAGTAAATCGCCTCTGATTGTATCCTGGATGCCATGCTATCCAATATATGCACTACCCGCTCAGGAGAAAAAGAAGTCGCAAGATGTACGATAAATTTCGTATACAACATTTTCCTTATGCGTTCATTCTTCAACAAAAGCTTCAGACATTCGTTTTTTTCCACATATGAGAATGTATTTAAATTACTTTTGTCGCCGGAATTAGAAAAACCTTCATCTGTATCATACATGATGACTCTCCAATATTCATGATCGCACCGAGACCAGAACGTCACATTATTAGCCCCCCAATCCGTATTAGCGAAATAAATCTGAGCCACCACAAAGTTCATAAGCTCGTTTACGTCGAACAAAGAATCAATCATACTATTAGCGACATCTCCGTTAATGTCCTTTACCTTCTTCAATTTCGACCACGAAGAACTACTTGACAAAGCTGGTCTTAAATTTTCCTCCGATAACCCATAATTAGAATACAAATAATCCTCACTATGGCGCTCCCTAAGATTCATCAATCCCCAATAATCTCCATTAAGGAATATCGCACATGGCGTATATGCCTGTATATCTACATCCATACGACCATCGATTAACGTTTGCATAAAACCGTCACGCATGTATGAATGGTTATAATCCTGACCCGAACTACGCAACACGATATTCTTCCACTTCAAATTCGGTTTCGATTTGAATATCGCATAACGCAACTGATTGTCCCCATAGACTTTCGAAGGATTTATTTTCAATGATTTCATGTCATAACTTCTGGAATATCCACCAAATATTCCAACAGACAATTCTTGATTTAATCTCTCCGTCTTTTCCTCATCAAAGAATTCAAAATTCAAGGGTCTGAGTTCATCTCCCCAATAATTAGCATCCGGCACTTGAGTCCATCCTAAAAATTTAGGGTTATAACGACCATTCCCTATAACATAGATTCCCAGCTCCTCATCAAACATATATTTCGGATCCACACATAATGAGACCACTGGCAAATCAATCTTCCTTTCCCCAATAAAATATGACATGGCGACAGATTCACTCGGCAAATATTCGTCATTGACACAGATGGCACGGACAACCGTATTACGACTCACTTTAATCGTATCTGTATATAGCAACGAGTCTGCCTCATATGGTTCTGTACCATCCAGCGTATAATATATTCTCGTACCTCGTTCCTCCGGAGATAACGTCAAACTTATCGGTTCTTCATAAAATCCAGCTGGCAAACTAAAGACTGGCATACCGGCCTGCTCCTCCATAAATAGGGCATCGTCATTCCGCTTCCCCATAGATGGACGACTCAACATGCCATATTCATACTCCGCATCCACCAGAAGCGCACCATACGAGACATTCGCAAAGACCATAGGATAAGTAACATCCGCCGCCAAAACACCGACAGAATCATACATTCTTATCTTTCCACCTTCCGGATTCAATTTAAAACTCGTATGATTCGCCCGATTCTGCTCACTGAACCAAAACACAAAGAAAGAGTCTGGAAGAATCACAAACGAAGAATCGCAAGACCAAGTATCCCCCGATTCATTCTCAAAACGATATCCTCGCAAATCCAAGGTGTCATGTCCATCATTATACAATTCCACCCATCCGGAGAAATTGTAAATATTATCTAAGTGATACATCTCATACGATATGTTACGAGGCATCAATTCACTTATCTGCAAAGCAAAAACAGTCCCATTCCCACAGAACAGGGAAAGAAATAGGAATAGGATAATCCTTATATGCTCACATACACATTTCATACCAACCATTAATATCTATTCGTTTTTATGACAAGGCAAAGATAATGCGATTTTAATCAATCATTACAAAAATTGCCAACATTATTTTAAAAATGCAAATACAAAACTCACACTTGCTCATAGACGGAAGCCACTTGATCTGCGATGTGACTCCATTGGTACTTCTCCAAATCATACTGTACCCGCATCTGCGTGCCACCAACCAACAAAGATTCCAGTTTCTCCGTGAGTTGAGACACATCCCCCACCCTAAAGTATTCATTTTGAGGTAATCCGACTTCCAAATTAGCAGGAATATCACTCACAATGACAGGTAAATGATAACTCATCGCCTCCAGAAGGGCGATAGGAAGACCTTCATGGGATGAGGGCAAAACGAAACAACTTGCATGAGCAAGCAACGAGTGGAGCTTCTCTCCCCGAACGAACCCCGTCAGGACAACTCCGTTTTCCTTCGCCATCTTTTTAAGTTCTCGGGAATAGTCATCCTCGAAATCCGCATCACCCGCCAACACCAAACGCACATTACTCTCCTTATGTTTCTGCTTGAAAGCTGCAAAAGCTTCCACCAAATGATGTAGATTCTTTTCTGGTACGAACCGACACATGCCTAACACGTATCTCTCTGATTCTATTCCTAACTCTGAGAAATATTCGGGGCTATCAACAAAATCAGGATCTGGCACCCCATTATAAATCAAATGGACTCGCTCCGTTCTTCGACACTTCTCCGCTATCAGATTCTTGATGACATCCGATATGACAATCACCTCATCCGCAAAACGACAACCTAACTGCTCTCCTAATTTCAGTATCAGTTTAGCCATTTTTCCCCACTTGTCTCGGTCATAATCTGGTCCATGGTGCGTGAAAACAACTTTCATCCCCCTCATTTTCGCATATGGAGTTAAAATGGCAGGGCCTATCGCATGGATATGCAAAATATCCGCCCCCAATGCCTTTGCTCTGTTAATCGCCCGAAAGGTATGAATGATCGCCTCGAATGTTTTTTTCTTGGGAGACGAAACATTCACTAACCTCACTCCATTCCACTCTTGCAGATCATCCTTCACATATTCGGAACGACGGATCACCGTGACATCATACCCTTTTCCCGCAATCAGAGGAAAAAGCTCCTCACAATGGGTTTCAACTCCACCCATAATGTTCGGAATACCCCGTGTCCCCGTCACAACAACTTTCTTCATTATATTACTTGCCATAAACATTTCTTTTTTAAATTCAGCGACCCACAAACGATATGTAAAAACCGAATAACATCATAGGCCCATACATAAACGAATGAACTTGGGTGCTTTCTTCTCAACCAGTTTTGCTATCATCACCGGAACATACACGCCTATCACAACACTCAAACACCAAAACGGGACGAACAGCCAATCACATCCCATCCTCACATATACCCACCGGACAACCATCTGAAAGAAAATCCCCATCAAGAATATCTGGAACGTATAATCTCGGAATGAGCAAAACAACGAAGGCCAACGCTTTGCCAGATTCAAACAAAGCGAAAACGAGAAGAGAATACCCGCAGTAGCAGAGAAAATGCCCATAGGATCGTACATCACTCGCATAATATTCCACATCAAAAAGCTAATGCCTAATGCCCCAAAATTCTCCAACCACTTATGCCACCCATATCGGCAGCACAAGATGCCTGCCACAAAAAAAGGTGCCATATGACAGACCTTGTTCAATTGGAAATATGTCAACGATGTGGGATAGACACAGACCAATATGCTGAGAACACATGCCACGAGAGCCAACCACTTGGATTTAACCACGTAGCAATAAAGTGGATACAACATCATAAGGACAAACAACACTACAATGAACCACATCTCCCCCAAAGGATTTGACCTAAAGTAAAGAAACGTATCCATCACTTCCTGCATCGTGACCGGTCTATTCATCAAAGAAGGGAACATGAGTTTCAGAACAAGAGCCACCAGGGTAAACGCCAAGAACGGAAGTCCCAATCTTTTTATCTTCGCCATGAAAACTTCAGCATAAGTTTTCTCTTTACGAATGCATGTAAAATAGAAAAGCCACCCAGAGATAAATATAAATAACGGCATATGGAAGGTGTATATTATCCTTTCCAATTCTGATGCTATAGGGGTATTGGGATCTCGTGGAATATTCGTCAACGACACATGTCCAATAACTACCAATAACATACTAAATCCTTGAAGGACAGAAAGCCACTCGATCTTCTTTTTCCCGCAGGCTTTCCCCCCCGAAGATTCGTTCATGGCGTTATTCTCTGCACATATGTTATTCGTTACAGATTCCATATTATTTTTCATTGTAAAAATACCCAAAAGTCACACCATCAAAGGATCAAAATCCTCTTAAAGCAAAATGATCGTTCCCAAAGGATTCTCTGAGGAGACAACAACCTCATTATTCACACTATCCCCATGTGCTTTACAAGACGTCCCAAAACATCCCCGTCTCTAACATAGAGCATTCGCACATCGATCATCTGAAATATAATGTCCGGGTATTTCCCCGTCACAATAGATCTTTTACAGATTTCACCAACTGTCTACTTAATCAACAGCACAACCCGAATCAGTCTTCGTCCCCTCGTATCCTTGCGACTCCACATCCGCATTCACAATATCCTCTCCTCGTTTCCCCTTCAAAGCCTCTTTGCTATCGTCGGAAAGTCCATCGTTTACTACAGCATTCATATCGCAAGTGGACAACTTATCCAAGTCTTCCTTCGTCACCTTTCCATCCCGATAATCGCAACAAATTGGATTTTCGTACATCGAATATTTCATTCCCAGCAAAGACTTCACCTTATGCTTGGCAACCCACAACAACGGAGTACTGATGTACTTGTGCATCGCAGGAGAAACAGATCCAATCATCCAACAATTACGATTGCAACAACGCACCTTCTTACGCACCATCTCCGCCTCAGGGGAGTTCCATAGTTCATCCCATGTCTGCCTATTAAGATTGCCCATCACCTCCTTGTCCTTCGTACCATTACAAGGCATCACATCCCCATATGGATCGATAAAGAAAGTGTCAAAAGACATATCACAAGGCAAAAGACGTTTTTGGCCATAAATATAGTTAATAAGGCCATGGTTAAAGTATGCGCGGAACCACTTCTTGGGTGAATTACTCCTTAATAGCTCGTTCACCAAATCCTCAAAGTTTTTCGCCACCATCGGACGATCATGGATGATATTCTTCGACTCGACAAAATAGAAGGAATTATGCAATGATGCGGTAGCGAATTCCATTCCCATTTCGTTAGAGATATTATACAAAGGAACAAGGTCTGGCGCATTCTTGTCCTGAACCGTCATGCCAAAACCGACATCCTTCATTCCCATCTCACGAAGTTTCTTCAAGGTGGTATAACCACGCTGGTAACCATCGTTTAGGCCTCTGATCTCATTGTTCGTTTTTTCCAATCCCTCAATAGAGATGCGAATTCCAATCTGGGGAAATTCCCTGCAAAGATCAAGAATACGATCCGTGAAAAATCCGTTCGTAGAGATTACTATACGATCACTAAGTTTGTATAATTCCCTCACGATATCCTTCAGATCAGTACGGATAAAAGGCTCACCTCCCGTAATGTTCGTGAAATACATCTTGGGAAGCTTCTTTATAGTCTCTATTGAAATTTCCTCCTCCGCCTTAGAAGGAGCTTTATATCGATTACACATCGAGCAACGGGCGTTGCATCGATAGGTTACAATTACAGTTCCGTTTAGTTTTTTTCCCGCCATAATAACATTGCATCCAATCTGTCCGCAAAGTTAAACAAATAAAAAAAGACCGCAAAAAATTACGGTCTTAAAAGATTTCACACATTCATATTCTTGTATATGTGAACCACATCATCCACATACCGTTCCGAAGAATAGCGTTCTTGCGCAGTATTGGCGATAGACTTATAATCAAACGGGTGATTCCACATCTCTTCTATCTTGCGTCTCAAATCCGAAGAATTACCACTATCGAACACCATACCAGTTTTTCCAACGTCTATAAGTTCCGGTATACCTCCTATATCAGCCCCCAGCACGGGCGTGCCTAATGCCAACGACTCAATAACAGTCAACGGATTGTTCTCACTCCACTCCGATGGTATCACCATGAACCGTGCGGATTCTAGGACAGGACGGATCTCATCCCAGTTTTTCTGGCCTAGGAATTCAATGGATTTTCCTTCAAACTTCTTCCTCAACTCCGATTCCAGGTCACCACCGCCAATCACAATAAGTTTATAAGGCAATTCCGCAGCGACACCGCAAAGAGTCTCTATTCCCTTCACCTTTGTCAGCCTGCCTAAATACACGAAATGATCAGATTTTTCAAAAGACGGATTCTCAACCTTCTTCACATCGATAAAATTGCATAGCACCTTGAATTTCGACGCATCATAGCCTCCCTGAATACAGGTATCCGCCATGAATTGACTAGGTGGCAGAAACAAGTCACACGCCTTCTGTAGCCTTTCCTTGTTCCACTTTTTCGCCTCCAAATAACCGACAATAGCACCAGGCACACTTCCTGGCATACAACGGTGTCTAATCACCGCTTTTTTGTCCGTGAAGCACTCCGTGCACCACTTCCCGTCACGCATGCAAGTATAACATGGGCAAACCAATTTAGAGTCATGCAACGTCCATACAACACGGATGCCCCTATCGTGCGCGATCTCCGCAATGACAGGCGACAATTGTGTGTGAATATTATTGAGATGAACCACTTCAGGCTTAAAGTCGTCCAACAACGCAGTAAATTTCCGCTTCACCTCCGAATCCCCAAACGGACGGGAGAAAGCCTTTATCGCAGTCATATTCGATGGCCAATACTTACTCCATTCAGAAGGTTCATTTTGCGGATACTGCATCGCAAATATAGCGACATCATGACCCTTTGCCTTCAGCAACCGCTCCAACTCCATCATATAGATGCAGTCTCCGCCCCTACGGTAATAGAATTTATTTGCTAATAGAACCTTCATTCTTCCAACCAATCATTTCCAATAAACATTGTTAATCGTATGAGGAGAGGTTCTTTCTCCTTCTGGAGGCAACTGCATATAATCGCCATATTCATACGTAAGACATTCATCATAATCTTTGATGCACATAAACTTATTCGATTCAAAATCCATATAGCAATACTCCTCGAACCACTTCCTTGGCATAATACATTTCTCTGTCACGGCAGTTCCCGTCAAGACACCGACATATTTGGAATTTTCCTTGCCACCTTTCTTCACCGCATCATTGATTTGAATCACAAGTTCCTTTAGAGAATACGGTAAGACAGTTAACCTCGCAAGACGGATTGCGATTCGCTTCCACCAGACATTCTTTTTGGAAGGTTTCAACAATTTGTATCTGTACTTCTTTTTCAATGGGATAATAGACTTTATGAAGTCCTTGCATGACTGCTCATCATCAAACAAATCATCAATAGGAAACACATCTATTCCAATGCCAAAATTTGCCATTGTCGTATTTTCCTCCAACACAGTACGAGTATCGATTACCTTCGCAAACCCATAGCAATACTCCTCATCCTTCCTGTAATCATATATTTTTATATACTCGTGCTCAAATCCTGATATGAGTTTCTCATAATCAGACCTCAACATCGCAATATCTATATCGTCATCCCACGGAATAAAGCCTTTATGTCGAACCGCCCCTAGCAAGGATCCATAGGCCAATGTGTACTTTAAACCGTTATTGCAACAATATTCGTGGACTGACTTTAAAATATCCAATTGGATATATTTCAATTCATCAACAGAAATTTCCCTCATGATCAAATGCGGACCAAATCAATGTTATTATAATAATCTGACAATAGCTTGACGACAGACTCAGATTCTTCATCCGTAATATACATTGAATGTCGTTTGGTCTCTATTGATTTCAAGAAAGAAACCAATTCATATCTGATGCCTTCGCCCTCTAATTGATAAAAATATCTTTTGTTTTGAGTCGGATCCTCTCTCCGCACCTCAAAATAATCGGTCTTCCACCATGGTGCAGGCACATATATATAGCCATCCGTTCCAGAAACGATCAACTCACCCTCGGTCTTAACACCCTTTCCTACCTTGATAGACGCAACCGCCTCAGGATAAACAAAATCCACCTTTGTAAAGGTGTCATACATGGTACCCTCATCAACAATGTGTGATGTAATGCATTTACGAAGATATTCAGTGCCAAAAATTTGGAAAACAGGAAGTAATGCATTAGGTCCCCATGTGCAAAGACTATTCCATATTTTCCCGAAATCCGCTTGTGTGGCATTTCTGTTCTTCAATTGAGTACAAGAACAGTCTACAGAATAAACTTTTCCTATTATTCCGCTTTTCACCAACACAAGCAATCGATTATAGGCCGTTGAATAGGCAGTTCGAATAGCATTCATCAATATACAGCCTTTTTTTGAAGCCAAATCTTCAAGTTCTTTCAACTGCTCTACATCAAGAGTAATCGGCGACTCACACAAAACATGTTTACCTTTTTCGAGAGCCTCTTTTATATGATCATAATGCAAAGAAGGATGAGATATCACATATACAGCATCTACATCATCTAACATGTCAGAATAATTGTCGTAAACGGCCATATCAGAAGGTATTACCTCGCCCATATTTACGATACCACTATCGATGGTACAAAAGGATGATACTTTAAGTCCATTCACAAATTTACTCTCACGAATAAACTTTTCCAGATACTTAGTGCCTCCAATTAGCCCCATGGACAACTCTCGCTCCTTCGCACGTAACTCAGTGCTAGATATACCTTGGGTCCGATCCAAATATACCACCTTGCAGAACTCGTTCAAATAATCGAATTTTCCCACCCAATCAGAGCCTACCGTAAATATATCAACATCGTAACGTTTGATGTCATCTATCTTCTGACCTTCATACTCTTCTACTATAATCTGGTCGGCAAAACCTGTCGCACGAACAGCTTCTATGCGTTCCATCAAGGATTGACGAACATTTATTTTACCCCGGTTTTGGTCAAAGCCATCCGCAGTTACACCAACAATCAGATAATCACCCAAATCCTTGGCACGACGAAGCAGATTTATATGGCCTTGATGAAGCAAATCATAGGTGCCATATGTTATTACTTTCTTCATTTGCAAATATCTAATTATATAAATTTCTTCTCTCTCAAATCCAAGAATGCAGCAATAAGTTTATCATAATCTTCTTTTTGAAGATAGCCAATATGTCCAACACGGAATACACTGTCTTTCATTGAACCACCATTCGGGCAAATCCACATACCATACTCATCCTTAATCTTCAGAAATATTTCGTAAGCACTTTGTGTAGTGGGATGAAGAGGAGTAACCGCATTGCTTAAAGACTCGGAAATTATCTCAAAAGGCAACTGATACTCCACTATTTTCCCCCGGAAATACTTGGCCAAATTCGCACATCGTTCAATTTCGACTTTTGCACCACCCATGGCTTCTATCTCCTTTAATCGAACATTGATTTGACGTAAGATCCCGACAGCTGGAGTCCAAGGAGTCTGTCCCCTCTCCATATTCTTCAGCGCAAGTTTCAAATCAAGATACTGACAGCAACACTTCGCCTTTTCGACACGTTCTAAGGCAGAAGGTGCAAGAACCATCACAGCAATACCAGGAGCACAAGCCAATGCCTTCTGACTACCTGTAATCATCACACCAGCACCGACTTCTGCCATATCGAATGGATCACAAAGGAATGTACTAATAGTATCAACAATAAGAAAACAATTATTCCGCCTACAGAAATCACCAACCATGTTGATATCATAATGCACACCTGTGGATGTTTCGTGTTTCTGAATCAGGAAAGCGGTATATCCTTGCCCCTCATACGGAGCAAGGTGTTCCGGCTTTAATGACTTCCCATGTTCCAACTTGATTTCCGTGAAAGGAATTTCGTGCAGCGTCAACAATTCCACGAAACGCTCACCAAAACTACCACCATTCACCACCAATGCCTTATCCTTTTTTGTAAGGCAATTCATAATGGCAGCCTCCATTGCTCCCGAACCAGAGCAAGTCATGAATACCACACGAGAATCTTCGGTTGCGTGAGCGAACTTTTTCACGAAACGTTCATTCTCAAACATTGTCTCCGAAAACTCTGCAGTTCTAAAATATGGCACTTGCTCGGCACCTATGGCACGTACAGCATCAGAGGATTGTACGGGGCCGACTGTAAAATTTATCATATGACTCCTATTGTTTATTTATAATATTCCACAACCACACTTTCTGCCTATTACCCCACACATACTTTTGGAATAAAAGCTTAAGAGTTGGCTTCTTCGCCCATTTCTTGGTCAGTGATTTATAATCCATCGAAAGGACATCGGACATAAACTCAGACCTTTTCTCATTCTTGGAAATAGTTTTACGCATTGGGGATTGATACTTAAGAGCATCCTCAAACCTAAGTTCATGTCCAAACATCTTCGTTTGAGCAAGTTGCAATGCCTTTTTCCCCTTTTCGGTATTACATACTATTAATGAAGCTCCACCATTCTTACCGTACAATTCAGGACAATAGAGATGCACACCCCACAAATCACCCAAAGACACATCAGCCACCCTCGCCGTGTTAGCGAATTTGCATTCATAGCAAGATGGCCTACTCATCAAATGATTCAACCATATTGACCAAAATGGATTAAACCATCTATCTCGTTTTAACGTTAATCTCCGATTGGGATGAGACGACGAGTCCACGTTCAATAACATGACTTCGAAATCCCATTTCCTATTATCCTTGTATCGATAATCTATGGAACTTATAAAATCACCATATTTATCTTTAATATACTCACTAAACCTTTTTACATAATGTGGAGTAGGAACTCCCTCACATATTACTTCTATGGTAAGCAAATTGGATTGATCCACCTTTCCCAAAAAAGACCTAAGACCAGCAACTTGACACGGAGTTCCAGAGAACACAACCTTTTTCCCTTCCTTGAGGAAATTACGCACGTACCTATACGACTCTCCCATATGGCTCTGAGTGTACTTTGACCTACGGAATTTCCCTAATTCAGACTTATCCGTAATAAAAGAATGGTAAACCTCCAAGCCTCTAGTTTCCGCACCAAATATCACATAATTCTCATCGCACCATGTTTCAACAATCGCAGAGAAAGCACCACCAGAAGTACTCTCATCTTTAACTTTATCATCTAAATGATAGCCTCCATAAGCAACTTTATTATCCGCATATCGATCTGGCATTACTATTATGGGACAAACTTTCTCGCACAATCCACAATTGACACACTTCTCCTTATCAATCTGGGGATAACGGAACCCCTCCACGTCCTCCGGGAATGAGATCGCACCACGGGAACATATTTGGCCACATGCCTCACAGCCCACGCAATCCGCCTTGTTGCCATCTGACAAATAACTCATACTTATCTGCAATTATCAAGTTCTTGTTTCAGGAATGCCAACGATTCTTTGCGGGCAGAATCAATGTTTGAGTGGACAGCGCCATAATCAATATCTTCAGAAATAGCCTCAGAGCCATCTATCATTTTACGATCACGCAACCCAAAAAGGTCTAGCAATTCGTCGATTTTATTGTCACATTGCTCTCGTGAGAAAATAACGAACTTTGTACGGTATTGAACCGAAAGGATCATTCCATGGAAAGAATTGGTCACGACGAACTCTGCATGCTTAACGAGGGACAAAAACTCTTCAACTCCAGCCTCATAGAACATCCTATGCTTTTCAGCCTGCGTGGCACGAAGACTAATCTCAATAACTTTCCACCCATTTTTTTCGGCCAAATCCTCCGCATACTTGGTCATCTTCGGATTATGACGACGAGCATACAATAAAAGATACTTGCCTTCTTCCTGACGAGGCGCCGCAATAGTGTCGAAATCGCTCTTGCTCAGAAGCAATGTCGGATCGACCACTCTTTTAACAGGCACACTAGTATGCGATTTCAAATACTCCAGCATTGAATTCTCGCGAATGGCAAGCGCTTTGAAGTTCTGAAGGCGTTCATTAAGAATAGGATACGTCTTCTCGTCAAAATGCGCATCCCCGAAACTTGCGGCATAGGATACGGCATAGCCATTCTTCATCACAGGATAATTCGCATAATAGCCATCATCGAAACCGAATTCGTCGATACAAAAGACCGTATCACTTCCACACACAAATCCGTCCAGATTCTCATTCTCGACAATTTGGTCAAAGTTTTCCCTTGTATACAATGTCTTTGTACGCTCGAACGCTTCCGTATAAAACCTGTCAAATTTCGCATAATTTTCACGAATCGCAGGAAGAGACAATTCACACATTCTTCGAGACTCCGCATCTGTATCCCACATATTCTTCATGGGATTTAAAGGATCCTTATCTTTCAGACAATCAGGACAATAATCGACCAAGATAGCCCGATGACCTAATTGTCCAATGGCTCTACAAAGAGACCATGATTGCAGAGCAGAACCGTAATTAGTGAAATTACAATGAATATTATAACTTATTACACCAATATTAAGCATATCTATATTTTTATTAATTCTGTATTACACTCTATAATTATTACAAACATAGCAGAATGCGCTTATTTTTTCAACTTATTATAACATTCTATGAAAATCTCCTTAGGCGTTTTCTTTGTCAAAATAGTGCGACAAACATTCATGTCTCCAATGGAAAGGATATAATCCACGTTAGGCCTTTCCTTTAAAAGTCCCTTTATCCTATGATAAATAAACCGTAAGGAGAAATGTACGAAGTAATATACCGACAAAAAATAGAACAGGAATCTATTCCCATGAGAATAGAAAATCACACCGCCTTTGGCATGCGCGGGGCGAGTGGCCGTTTGCACCATAGACAAAGACTTACCCGACATGCCCTCATAATGTATGATCTCCAAATCGGCATTCACATAGCACTTGTACCCCAACCTATTCAATGTATCCGACACTGCAATATCCTCAGGGCAAAAGAAATAGGTCTCATCAAACCAACCTATTTTTCTAAACAACTCAGTTTTTATCAGGAAGGCAGCCCCAACAATATTATACGATTGGAACACACCCTGTTTGTTACAATATTTCGCTATGTTTTGTTTGTCTTTAAAGCCCCAATCGCTCCTCATATTTATCCACCAATCCAAATACGCCCTGCCGCAAACCTGAGAGGATCCATCCGGATTAATCAATTTCGGGCTGACAATAGCGACATCCTCAGGCAGTCGCTTAATCGTCTCGACCAATTGGTCAATGACTGGCATACGCATCTCCGTGTCATCATTCACGACAAAACAATACTCCCCTTTCGCCTGTCGTAATGCCAAATTGTTATTTTCAGAAAAGCCCCTGATCTCATCACTCTCTATAAAATTCACCCAGTCATAATCAGATTTCGCTTTTTGGAGATTCTCCTTACTGAACAAATATGCAACAACAAAGACCTCATAATCTACATTTGTATTCTTTTTAATACTATCTAAGCACAAATACAGATTCTTGAGATTATTCATGCATACTATAACAATAGATACGACCATAACATGAAATATTTATTTGCGAATTCCTAAAATGGTTCTCGTCAAAGGGAACATGCCACTTAACATAGTCATTCCTATGCAAAAAGCCAACTCCGCCACTAACATCAAATAACTCGGGCAATTAATTCTTGAGAGCAATTGTATTTTAAACTCTAGGCAATGGAAACAAAGAATCGCCAAACTATTATTCCCCAACCATACTAAGAAAGGAATCCTTTTCCAATCACAGATAAGCTTCACGATTCGATAAAGCAGCATTGTTCCGCCAACCGCGCCCAAGACATCAATCGGCCAACATTTATAATAACAACGAGCCATGGACATACTGGAAAAAATCGCCACCGCAATCCAGACACAGACTAGCGATAGCTCCAATTTCCCAAGTCGTATAGACTCATTATATTCTTTAATTTGTACCCCTATCCAATAAAAAATCAGAGCCGATAATCCCGGCAATATCGCAAATGGCAAATTAACATAATATCTATCTAAACAAACAGCCCCAAGGGAAATCACCAGAACAAATATAAATTGGGACAAACGATTCGATATATATCGGGAGAGTTCATTATATACGATCTTGCACCAAAACAGTGCCCATAAAAACCAAATGGCCCCTATCGATTGAATATCAGAGAAATAGATTGATGTATGACTATTCGATCCACTTCCCCACAAAACAAGAATCAGATACCTTAAAAACTCATTTCCACCCCTGAAGATATCATACGTTAACCAAAACAGCAATATCAGCAATGAGGTGAAAATATACGGATATATCAGCCTTTTAAACCCATCGACAGCAACTCGTTTAAACTCCTTAAGCTTAAAAAAATAGCCGGAAAAGATAAAAAACAACGGCATATGAAAGGAGAATAGGAAATTCCCCGTATCACACATATGTCCAATTACTACAAGTAAAATGGCCACACCCTTCACACAATCAATTAACTCATTTCTTGATGACATTCAACGCCCCCTTAATTACCAAATCTTTGGAAACTTTAGCATCTCGAGGAGAGGCATCGGTCGCCAAAATACCATCTATCACTTCCGTCTTTTGATTATAAATAGGATGCTTCCACGAACAATATTTTCTGACATGCATTTCGTTCTTCCCATTTTTCACATCAACATATAACTGAGTTCCATTTATACTGCATTTGGTAAATTGTTTCTTCAAATTCAGTTTTTTCGAAAATGGGACAAGGAAAAAATTATACGAAGGAGAGGTTATTTTACAATCACGCCACACTTCGTTTCCTCCAAACGAATACGGGAAGTCCGTCTTTATCCTGCATTTTTCCACCATGACATTCGCCATACACACCTCACTATTAGCATTTGACAAGCGGAGCGCTTTACATTCCACATCACAATTATCCAACACGACATCGGCCACTGTGCCTCCCGTATAAGCATTAAACACAGAATTATTTGTCTTTATTTTAGAATCCGAGATTTTAATACTATAGCTATTATCTTTCCCCACCTTGTAAGATGGTAGGCCAAACATATAATTACAATCCCATTTGCCATCATCGCCATTAATATGTTTATAACTAGACATATCAACAAACTCACAATTCTTAAATCCGACTTTCCAGGAGGCATGAGTGTCTCCTGCTCTTTGAATGGCTAAAACACGTCTATACACATCAGGACGACTATCATTTCTCTTCGACAGGAATTTGCAATTATTCACAGTTCCCTCTACCTGATAGTGATATCCTGAATCCTTTCTGTTGTCATATAAAATAAAAAAGCCGGATCCCTTCACCTGATTAGAAGAGACGAACTCGCAATCCGACACTTCAAACCGAATATCACAATCCGTTTTATTAACCTGACTAGAAGAGAAACAAATCGTTTCGTCCTTCGCATCATGAAAGAAATGACAATTACTTAACCGTATATTAGTTTTACCCCCATCGGGTTTATCCTTCATCATCACCCACACAACACCTCCTATAGTAGAAAGGCTCTCATTTTCCACATTACAATCCTGGATTTTTATATCCTTGGCATAACAGACCGTGAATGCATTCAGATTATTATACTTTCCCTTGTTATAGATATTCACATTGGAGATATTTATGTCTTCAGCATATAGATTAAACATATAAAAATTCCCCTTAAATTCTGGAGTTTTATTGACTTTAACTTCTATATTAAAATCGTGATAATAATTATGCTTAACCTTTTTGCTTTCCTCATTATGGAAAAGCCATATACTGGAATTATAATCTTGGTATAATTCCTCCGGCAATACGAGCGTCGCACCATTTCCGTCCACTTCAAGATCATGGTCCACAAGGAATACATCGTGAACAGTCCTACTCTTTATGCAATATCTCTTTTTGCTGAAGTTTATCTTTTTCGTCAGGGAGATACATTGGCGAATCGCTTCCGTATCATCTGTTATTCCGTCCCCCTTTGCGCCAAACCACTCCGGACACAAATACTCGTTATCAACCACCCCTTTAATGCTACCATTGAATAGGGAACCACCATTGAAATCCAGCACACAATTACTCGGCATAGAAATCTCTTTTCCTCCCAAATTTATATCCGATCTGATCTCGTATACCATTCCGTTCTTGCTTAACTGCTTTTGCAAATCAGACAATGATTCTATCACTATCTTATCCTTCGCATGAACCTTCAATGCAAAAAAGGCACCAGCAATAACGGAAAGCACAAATACTATAGAGAAAACCTTCTTCATAACAAATCGCGATATAACTTAATCATCATTAAACCGAACCCTTCTATTGAGAACGACTCCTTTGCCGTATTGTTCGCATTCAATATGACTTGTTTACAATCCATTTCAACCAAAGAACTCAATATCGAAACTCCATCGTCAACATTGTTGAAAAGGAAACCATTATACCCATCCTTGATAAACTCCTTTGAACCACCTGAATTTTTCGCAATTACCGGGCATCCCCAAAACATTGCCTCCACAGTAACCCGGCCTAATGCCTCGTTGTCTGAACACATCAAAAAGGCGGTCGCATTTTTCACATAACTGGACAAATCACGCTTGTATCCGACAAAATCGACACAGTCCTTCAGACCATTATCTCGAATAAAATCATACATTTTCGACATCAAAACTTCATCTACAATCTTGCCCACAAAAATGAGTCGATATCCTTTCTTATAGATTTGGGAACCCGCAAAGATACGCAACGCCAACTCAACGCCTTTGGTCTTTATCAACAATGCGGAGCAGAACAATATATATTTCTCCTTATTCTCAACATAGCACGCATCGTCAATCCCCATCACAGCATTTCTAATCACCCTAGCATTAGGAAATTTATCCAATCCCCAATGAATCTGCACCGATTCAGAAATAGACAGATTCAGGTCCGACTTTTCCATTAAGGAACGGAACTTTTTCATTCCGCAAAATGGCTTCATACCAAAGTCCAAATCTTGAAACTCCCTAAAATGCCAGACATGTTTAACATTACATCTCAACGCAGCCTCTATACCTATTGTCATAACGCTCGTATTTGAGTGTATGATCTGAATCGAATACAAAGAGACCAGACGCTCAATTTTTCTACAAGCTTTATAATTATACCATTTATCGAATAGATACCGGAAAGGATACTTCAAATAGTTGAAATCTTTCGGCAATATGTTTAACTTAAAAGGAATAACAATACATTCATACCCTTTTTGGACGAAATAATCGTAGGCAGCGCCATAATCCCGGAATAGGATATATGGTTTAACAACATCCCGAACAGACTGCAACATATTCTCTAGAGAATATGAGCATCCCCCCATCGAGTTCGTCTCGTGATTTATGTACAATATATTTATCATTCTCTCAAGAAAATTTATTTGCGAGGGAACTCCATTAAAGGATGGAAAGAGATCAACGCCGCTGTCGCCTTATATAAAATCTTAGCACGCTTGAAATCCCCACGTAAAGCCAAACGCAAAATCGACCCAAATTGCTTTACATAATAGACGAATTTAGAGACTTTCGAAAGATTCTGATACTTGAACAGATTATATCCCTCATTTCTAAATCTATAGTAATAATTCCGCAATCTCACGTCGTTTGTTTCCGTATAGAAAGACAAGTCCGATTGAATCGCCCTTTTATGCAAAACGATGCTATCGCAAACCATATAAGAGACATACTTTTTACTGATACGCATCGTATATTCCGCATCATCTCCCCATATGAAATACTCCTTATACGGCAACCCCACTTCACGGATAATGGCGGTGGAAAGGAATACTGACACAAAAGTTGAGGATAGAACCCGTATCATATTCCTGTCAATCATATCATAGAAATAAGCGTAACCATTTTCCGACTTGCGTTGGTCCACTTGAGGCGTATTCATCGGAGCTCCGTTTATACCCCGCACCTGACTACACACAAAACCAATGTTATCCTTCAAATGATACGCATTCTGAAGTTGCTCCAACGCATCTGGATTGCAAATCACATCATCATCCATCACCCAGCAATAACCATAACCATTCTCCGCAACATATTTCATGCCAGTAAAGAATCCTCCTGCGCCTCCACAATTATCTTGAGTCAACACAATAAGATCGTTTTGTCCTTCCAACCACGATTTCGTGTCGTCAGTCGAACCATTATTGATTACTATTATATCCCTGTTTTGATAAGTTTGGTTACGAAGAGATGAAATAACCTCCTTCAACAATGCCAATCGATTGTATGTTACAACAACTATACCGACTTTATCATTCATGCCAAAAACGTTTCTCCTTTATATTTAAGAACTAATAATTGCTTCAGTTTCCTCAGTTTTGCAGGATGTCCCTCATACAAGCCGTCTTGCTTCTTCACATCCGCAAACAATAAAAATGTAATCGGACATGTAATCACCCCCAACATGAAATTGTTAGAAATATTCGCAATGGAATAAACACCAAACAATATATACAAAAATTTGCAATTACACTTCCATATCTTGTAGAAAGCCCGACCATACATCACCAGCAAAAAAACATAGAACACGACACCATAGGACAACAAGAAACTAACGAAACCGCTATCTATGTAAAAATAACTCTCTCCGGGAATCAAATCTCGTGTTTTAATCTCAATCAAATTGCCGAAAAGATTAATATCATAAGTAAGAAAAGCCTGAATATTCAACAACATTCGAGTACTCGTCCACTCATTTATAAATTCAAAAAAACTTGAGTCATTCAGCAACAACAATGAAAACGACAATAATACAACAACCAGCGTCATGACAGTAAATGCCGTCATGGAAAAATATTTCCATATTTTCCCCTCAAAAGTTATCCATTGCCACTTGTACGAAACAACATATGCGATAAAAACAACTAAATTTAAAAACAGCTGCAATCTGGCAAAGCTAATGACGTATATCAGCAAAGACAGAGATACTAAAAAGGACAAATAAAGGTATGAACAATCGAATCTTCTCTTATATAACAACAAGAAAACGAGTGTCATACCATAATATGCAGGCGTTGAATAATAATGGAAACCCAAATAATAACTTTTCCATGCGCCCAACAAAGGGACCTCCCTATACTGGAATTCATTGGGGACAATACCCAAGAAGGATAATACGGCGGCCACAATCAACGCTATCGATAAATATTTTATCAGCAAATCAACAATCACATCGAATTTTACGTCTTTGGCTGCCAACATAAGCGCCAATGAAGCATATATCTGCGAAGAATAAGCCGTCTTGAAATACCAAGGTAATAGAATAACAAAAACGACTGCGATCAATAAACTTATCGCACTTTTATTCTGCTTAAAATACGAAACATACGCAATCATTGCGGATAGCAATCGTAAATAATTGCACATCAACGCAATCGGCAAAAAAGAGAATGCGGATTTATGCAAAGCATCAAAAAAAGCAGCTATGCAATATAATACAAATGCGATATAAAACAATATGTACTTTTTCTCCGACACCATCTATAATCAAATCACTTCAGCGTATTTAAATCCGCCATACTTTCTCAAGTAAAGATGAGGAACCTATATTCTAAATAATCTATCAGAATAAGGGATTTTCATTATCCCGACAGCAATCAAGGATATACTTAGACATGCAAGGATATATTCCACTCCGAAATCCACCCAACTAGGCAAGAATCCATCAATCGAAATAAACGGTTCATGATATACTAACATACCCAATAATATCTCATGGAGCGCATAAATCGGAAGGAAGCACTGGGACAACACCTTAATGACCGCCTCAGATCTGAACTGCCTTATTTTAAGACACATACAAAAAGCGCTTGTCGCATAGGCGATACAAGTGATGTCACCAAAATGGAATTCGATTCCTTTGGTATTCAACAACTGGACAGAAGAGACGTAAAGAATCATGGCTAAAATCAGATGCCAACATTTCACACGTTGCACCACATTTGGATTGAGTCGGATATATACGCCCAAGCTAAAATAAAAGACCCAATACCAGACCCTAAACGTTTGTATGATGTAGTCTTTCTCTATGCCATATAAATAATCCATGACAAACATAAGAAAGCAGACTATTCCCAGCAACGACAGCCAAACTACAGCATTCTTTTTCAGGACATTTAATATTCCAGGCATAAGCATATACAATATCATCATCGCACCGAAATACCAAAAATGTCCGAATCTACCCTGTTGAATAAAACACAAAGGGAAATCCCAATAGAATGCGTCAAACCTAATATAATTAATTATGTTCCACAACACACATACGAGAAGGCATAACCTGATAATTCCCCAAATCTTTTTCAAAACGTACTTATACGTAATTGTTCGTCCGGACAACAAGTATCCACTAACCATAAAAAACAAAGGAACTGCGATACCCGAAATCGAATACAAGAAAGGCTTGGGCGAATAATCGAAATCCGTGCACAAATTTCTATGGACGCCAAGATGCAACATTAAAACCATATACATTGCTATGATTTTAACCAAGTCAATCGATAAGATTCTATCATTCGGCATCACCTACACCCTTATTACAAATTCTAAAATTCAACTCTCAGAATCCTTCTTATGTAATTTACCCCTAATAATATTCTTCAGCTCCTTATAATTTTCATCTCCGAAAATAATGGACAACATCAGATATGAAATAATCCCCACAGGGATACCCACACACACCTTTATCAAATATGATTCCACGAAATACATGGAGGAATAAACTATCACTGCCATGATGACGCAATTAATCACGATTGGCAGCAAAGCCTTCAATTGTTTCCACTCACCATAATCGTAGAATTTCTTTGTATAATAACAATTGAACGAAAAGGCGACAAACTCATAGAAGGCCTTTCCCACCACCATTCCGATCAAACCCAAAGGAATACTCAAGAATAGGATGAGGAAGCCGATCGGTTTCTTAAAAAACTCCAGTTTCAGGACCAAATCCGTACGACCTTTCACATACAATAGATTAAGATTCAAACTTGTCAACGGACTTAGCATATATCCAATACAAAGGACCTGTAACACAGGCACACAAGGAATCCACTTCTCCCCTATCATTACCGGGATTAAATAAGGAGCGATGACAGCCAATCCGACTAAAATCGGATAAAGCAGATACAACGGAACCGTCATCAGTTTTTTGTATGCGGAAATTAAGCGCTCATCATCATCCTGAAGTTTTGACAGAACGGGGAAATTCACTTTTACGGCCATATCCTGCACAGACTGCATCGGCAGTAACGCATATTGATTACCCCTATTATAATATCCCACCTGCTCCTTGGAAAAAGACTTTCCTATCACAAGCGTATACATATTACTGTACAAAGTATTAATCAAACTTGAGCCCAGAAGTTTGGAGCCAACCCCCCATAAACTTTTAAACGAATCCTTCGAGAACACAAGACTTGGCCGCCATTTAGCGACATACCAAATGCATACAGAGCAAAACAGATTCCCGGCAATCGTCTGAATAACCAAGGCCCATACGCCAAAACCATTAAAGGCGAGGACCAGGCCTGTCGCTCCCGTCACCAACATTCCAGAAATTGTGATTATGGACAATTTCCTAAATTGCAGATTGATACGTAATCGGGTACTTTGTACGGCGGTAAAACCTGTTATAATCAACGAGAGTGCGACAACCCTTGTCACATCCTTTAAGATCGGCATATTATAAAAATCCGCAATGAGCGGAGATGTCACATACAACAAGCAATAAAAGAAGACAGCCACCAGTAGATTGAAATAAAAAATAGTGGAATAATCAGTGTCGGTCCGATCCTTTTTTTGAATCAATGCACTAGACAATCCACTATCAGTAAAAACATTGGCTATTGCGATAAAGATAGTCAACATTCCAACCACGCCATAATCACCAGGGGATAGAATGCGCGCCAATATAACACCAATGACAAAATGGACTACCTGGGTCAAGACTTTTTCAAGTCCTGTCCATATAGCTCCACTTACGACACTTTGTTTTAAACCCACACCTGCCTCTTTTTACATAGTTCTTCTAAGTTCCTGCAGATACGGTTCATACGTTTTTTCCGTATCAATAGCTAGATATCCGCCATGATATGTCGGTTGTTTACTTGGTTTCATATAGTCACCATAAAGCACAGTCAACACCTTATCATATTCCTTAGGAACAGGTATTCGAATATCCTCAAAAGGCAAGTAAATAGTTTCACAGAACCATTCCTTGTCTAATTTCTTTTTCCTAATAACATCTATATTCAACGTCAAACCAAGTTCAAAAACATCTCTATCATCCGAGAAACTATATTTAGACAACTCTGTTTCATATCGCTCGTAACAATCAATAAACTTATGAGTATGTGTGTATATATAAGTAAACATAAGTTTAATATAATACAAAGGATTCAAAGTCTTCCTATAATACGGGAACCAGCACATCACCTTTTCCTTTTTCTTTCCCACATCACTTAGGAAACGCTTTTGCACATTCGTATCGTTAGGGAATGTGTCATAAACAAAAATATCAATAAAGATTCCATGATGAAAATCCCACTTATAATCCGAATGAAGAATTGCCGTGGTCCCATCCATTCTCAACTGAGCATGGCCCCTATGATACGGAACGGACTCTGTATAAGCACACTGAAAAAAATAAGGAGAATTAAACTCAGAAGATGCAATTGAGAGCAATTTATTATAATCATCCCTCATCATCACCATATCGATATCATCATCCCACGGAATATAACCTCCATGTCTAACCGCACCTAACAAAGTCCCACTAGAAGCCCAAATCCTCAAATTATGCTTTTCACAGACTTCCAATAACTTTTTCAGCAAATTCATCTGCACATTCCAAATATGCTTCATTTGGGATGAGACCTTATATCCGCATCTTATCTCTTCATCTAAATTCATACTTCCACTTTCTCAATAAGACATACCTGAAATATATATTATCATTCAGACAATCCATTAAATGATCTGTAACACGTGTTCAATCACCGGTGCCATGTCATAATACCTATACTCAGCCAAACGACCGCCAAAGATGACATCCGACTCTCTCGCCGCCATTTCACGATAGGAATCCGCCAAACCGTTATTTTTCTCATCATTCACAGGATAATACGGTTCCATTCCATCCTTGTACTCAGTGGAGTATTCCTCACTGATCACGCTCTTTGGACAATCATATACCTGTTGCCCGAACATTTCAAAATGTTTATGCTCGATCACACGCGTATAAGGGACATCATGGCTAGTATAGTTCACCACCGCATTCCCTTGATAATTAGAGGTTTCAACCACTCTAGTTTCAAAACTAACCGTACGCCAATCCAATTTACCCAATGAGTAATCGAAGTATTGGTCGATCGGACCAGTAAAGACCAAACGATCCGCCATTTCCCTCCAGCTATCTTTCCATACCCTTCCGGTTGAAGGGCAAACAGAATGGAAGAAATCCTCTCCGACTCTACATTCGACGCCTTCCAACAGGCCATCTATCAGTCTGTTGTATCCGCCAATCGGAATTCCCTGATAAGAATCGTTGAAATAATTATTATCAAAGACGAGACGGACAGGCAACCTTTTAATAATGAAAGCAGGGAGTTCCGTACACTTCCTACCCCATTGTTTTTCAGTATATTCTTTTATTAACTTTTCAAAAATATCCTTACCGACTAAAGACAAGGCCTGTTCCTCCAGATTTTGAGGCTCACGTCCATTTAGATTTCGAACCGCCTCGCACCTTTGTTCTTCGATTTTCCTAGAAGCCTCCTCAGGCGTTTTGACGCCCCACATCTGATAGAAGGTGTTCATGTTGAAAGGAAGGTTATACAATTCGCCCTTATAATTCGCCACAGGTGAATTCGTATAACGGTTAAACTCCACTATTGAGTTTACAAAATCCCAAACTGTTTTATTATTCGTATGAAAAATATGCGCTCCATATTTGTGTACATTGATTCCCTCAATGTTTTCGCAATACAGATTTCCACCCAAATTTGGACGCTTTTCAATCACCAAACACTTCTTCCCTAGCTTAAAAGCACGATATGCAAATGTCGCGCCAAAAAGGCCGGAACCAACTATCAAATAATCGTACTTACCCATCTAAATCAATCTCTCCTAAACAAATCCCTCGTATAAACTTTCTGCTCCACATCATCCAGACAACTATCATAACGATTAGCTATAATAGCTTGGGACTGCGACTTGAACTTCGACAAGTCATTCACCACCACGCTACCGAAGAAAGTGGAACCATCCTCCAACGTCGGCTCGTAGATAATGACATTCGCGCCCTTCGCCTTTACCCTTTTCATCACACCTTGGATAGAACTTTGGCGGAAATTATCGGAATTGGACTTCATCGTCAAGCGATAAACACCGATGGTGACAGGTTTCTCATGGCATTGGTTATAACCATTCTGATTGCTATAATCATAGTATCCAGCCTTGCGAAGCACCTGATCCGCGATGAAATCCTTACGGGTCCGGTTACTCTCCACGATGGCAGTCATCATATTCTGTGGCACATCGCTATAATTCGCCAACAACTGTTTCGTATCCTTCGGCAAGCAATATCCACCATAACCAAAAGATGGATTATTATAGTGGGTTCCGATACGAGGATCCAGGCCTACGCCTTGGATGATCGCCTGAGCGTCGAGACCCTTCACCTCCGCATATGTATCCAGCTCATTGAAATAGCTGACACGGAGCGCCAAATATGTATTAGCGAAAAGCTTCACAGCCTCCGCCTCCTTCATACCCATAAAAAGCGTATCGATGTCATCCTTCAACGCACCCTCCTGCAGGAGCGCCGCAAAAGTTTTCGCATACACCTCAGCCTGGTCACTCGCCACCATCCGGATCGCATCATTTTCCTCCTTGAAAGCCGGTACATCAATGATTTTCGGGTATCCCACAATAATTCGGGACGGGTACAAGTTGTCGTAAAGCGCCTTGCTTTCACGCAAGAACTCAGGAGAGAACAGCAAATTGAACTTCTTCCCCGCAAGGCTAGCCGTCTCGGCGAACTTTTTCGCATAACGGACATACAAGTTGCGCGTGTAACCGACGGGGATGGTAGACTTAATCACCATCACCGCATCCGGATTAACCTCCAGTACAAGATCAATCACCTCCTCCACATGACTCGTGTCAAAGTAATTCTTCACGGGGTCATAATTCGTAGGGGCAGCGATTACGACAAAATCAGCGTCCTTGTAGGCGGAAGCCCCATCCAACGTAGCCTTCAAATCCAATGGTTTTTCCGCCAAATACTTCTCGATATAATCATCTTGAATCGGCGACTTACGATTGTTGATCAAGTCAACCTTTTCCGGTATCACATCCACTGCGACAACAGAGTGATGCTGAGCCAATAATGTGGCGATACTCAACCCCACATATCCTGTTCCTGCGACAGCGATCCTCAAATCCTTAAAATCTCTCATAATTAAACACGCTTTGACCAGACTCCATCGCGAACCGCATAGATTCGTTCGATGATGTCAACAACTTTTAAACCCTCCAACACATTGGTTGTGATGGAATTATCATTTTGTAAAGTATCAATCACATTTTTTATGACCAAATGGTGGTTTTGGGCAGAACCCTTATACGCACCATAATCGTTCGGTGGATTGCTAGGCGCCAACTCAGGCATCTCGTAATCCTGCACATGGCAATAGACCACCTCGTTCATGTACTGACCAGCCACCTTAACCGTTCCCTTTTCACCGACGATAGTGATGCTGCTCTCCAGGTTGGTGTCCCACACAGCGGTGGAATAATTCAAGCAACCCATGCCACCGTTCATGAAGTCGAACGTGACAACCCCGCTATCCTCAAAATCGGTCAGATCCTTATGCGAGAAATCGTTGAAATGTCCGGTGATGTTCGTAATATCACCAAATAGCCAATACATGATATCGATGAAATGGGAAAATTGGGTGAAGAGAGTCCCGCCATCCAAGCGGCCATCCCCATGCCAATTCCCCTTCTTGTAATAACGCTCGTCACGGTTCCAGAAACAGTTCAACTGGACCATAAAGATTTTGCCCAGCCGTTTCTCCGTCACCATCTGTTTCAACCACACGGAAGGAGGAGAATAGCGGTTTTGCATCACGCAGAAGACCCTTTTGGAGACCTCCAAAGACTTACTAACCAGTTTCTCCGCATCCGCCTTGCTCAGTGCGATAGGTTTTTCGATAACCACATGATGCCTCGTTTCCAAGACCATCAACGCATAAGGAGCATGGAAGAAGTTCGGCGTGCAGATGTTCACCACATCGAACTGCAGCCCGGAAGCCAACAGATCCTCAATAGAGGAGAAATACGGAAGGTCATCCGTGAAATCCACCTTCTCCTTCGGCAAAACGTCACATACCGCCACCAATTCAGCCTCAGGATTCCTGCGGATCATCTCCGCATGGCGTTTCCCGATGTGGCCATATCCAACTACTGCAAATCTAACCATGAAATCAATCGATTTTTCTCACCATTCCATTCCTCAGTTCGTAAGAAGAATGCGTTTCCGGGCAAACAGCCTTCCCCGTTTCGTCAAAGGACAAACGATGGCCATATTCGCTCACCCAGCCAATTTGTCTACCTGGATTACCAACCAGCAGGGCGAAAGGTTTGACATCCTTCGTCACCACCGTACCGGCACCCACCATCGCATAAGCACCAATCTCAACGCCACAAACGACCGTCGCATTCGCACCAATCGAAGCCCCTTTCCTCACCAAAGTCGTTTTAAACTCAGACTTACGGTTCACAAAGCTTCTCGGATTGATGACGTTAGTGAATACCATGGAAGGACCCAAAAACACATCGTCCTCACAAATAACGCCCGTATAGACAGACACGTTATTCTGGATTTTCACATTATTGCCGATTTTCACATCAGGTGAAACGACCACATTTTGCCCAATGTTGCAGTTGTCGCCAATGCGAGCACCAGACATGACATGGGAAAAATGCCATATTTTTACGTTTTCACCTATCACGGAACCCTCGTCCACAACAGCGGTTTCATGAATAAAAGACATGTTATCGGATAAATTTTGGCAAAAACTTCGTTATCGTGAGTAACATGTAAGACAATACAAATCACTCATTCACAGACAATTAATAATATTTTCGGATATATCTCCAAATTTCACCCTAAAAAGAACTAAAATGAAACGAAGGAACACATACCCATATAAAAACACTTCCATGGGTAGGGTGACAACTCACCCTACCCCTAGAAGAAGTATGCAAATTTACGACAAATCGATAACATTACAAAACATATACTATGCTTTTTCCCCCCATTTTGCGAAGTCTATTCAAACAAATCGAAGGTCTTTTATCTACCCTTGTACATGTCCTCGTAATACTTCTCGTATTCACCGCTTGTGATATTATCCATCCACTCCTGGTTTTCGAGGTACCACTTCACCGTCTTTTCGATTCCCTCCTCAAACTGCAGGCTTGGTTCCCAGCCCAATTCCCTCTGCAGTTTAGTAGAGTCAATGGCATAACGGGCATCGTGACCCAAACGGTCTGTCACGTAAGTAATCAGGTTCATATCCTCCCCTTCCTTACGACCCAACAAACGGTCTACCGTATTGATCACCACCTTGATGATATCGATGTTCTTCCACTCGTTGAAACCGCCGATATTGTACGTTTCAGCCACCTTGCCCTTATGGAAAATCGTATCGATGGCACGGGCATGATCCTCAACGAAGAGCCAATCACGCACATTCTCTCCCTTACCATACACTGGCAACGGCTTTCTCTGACGTATGTTATTGATAAACAAAGGAATCAACTTCTCAGGGAACTGGTATGGACCATAATTGTTAGAGCAGTTCGTCACAATGGTCGGCATTCCATATGTGTCATGGAAAGCGCGCACGAAGTGGTCGGATCCAGCCTTTGACGCCGAATACGGGGAATGTGGGGTATACTTGGTCGTCTCATAGAAGAAATCACTTCCATATGCCAAATGATGTTTAGAGCTGGAGGCTGTGGTCGAGAACGGAGGTTCTACACCCTCAGGATGATTCATCTGCAGAGCGCCATACACCTCATCGGTCGAGATATGATAGAAGAGCTTTCCCTCATACTTTTCAGGCAAAGACTCCCAATACGTTTTGGCAGCCTGCAAAAGGGAAAGGGTACCTAGGACATTCGTTTTCGCGAATGTGAACGGATCCTTGATTGAACGATCCACATGGCTTTCCGCCGCAAGATGGATGATTCCATCGATGTTTTCGGTCTGCATCAGGTCATAAAACGCCTCAATATCACAGATGTCCATCTTGACGAATTTATAATTCGGCTTATCCTCCACATCCTTCAGATTCGCCAAATTTCCCGCATAAGTCAGCTTATCTAAGTTAATAATCTTATAATCAGGATATTTATTCACAAACAATCGAACAACGTGAGAACCGATGAAACCAGCACCGCCCGTAATCACAATACTTCTCTTAAAAGCCATATTCTCTCTAAACTATTAATTAAAATTCATTATAAACATCTCATAAAAAGCCCCTTATCATTTATCAGAGAAGAAAGCATGTATCTTATCCACAATAAACGTCAGGACATTCTCCTTCAACTCCGAATGCATCGGCAAAGACAACACAACCTTCGACAGATGCTCCGCTACGGGGAAATCCCCCTCCTTGTAACGCACATCCGCATAAGCCTTTTGCAAATGTAATGGAATTGGATAATATATCATAGAAGAAATACCGTTCTCCCTCAAAAAATTTTGAAGGGCATCCCTCTTTTCCGCTGGCACCTGAATCGTGTACTGGTGGTACGAATGGGTGGAGCGGGAGGCCTTACAAGGAATAACAATCTGAGGTACGTCCGACAACGCCGCATCATAAAAAGCAGCCGCTGCACGACGATTGGTGACATACTCGTCCAAATGCTTCAGTTTCACGTCCAACACAGCCGCTTGGATACTATCCAGTCGAGAATTCACCCCCACCCGATCATGATGATAACGCACCGTCATTCCATGGTTAGCGATAGATCGGGCGATGGCTGCCAATTCGTCATCATCCGTAAACAACGCACCCCCATCTCCGAAGCAGCCCAAGTTCTTGGAAGGGAAGAAGGAAGTGCAACCAATATGACCCATACAACCCGATTTTTTCACGATTCCATCGGAAAAATGATAATCCGAACCGATGGATTGGCAGGCATCCTCCACAACAAAAAGGTGATATTTCTCCGCCAATTTGAGGATAGCTTCCATATCCGCGTTCTGACCGAAGAGATGAACGGGCACCACCGCCTTCGTTTTGGGTGTGATGGCCTTTTCGACAGCCTCGGCCGTCATACAGAAAGTACGTGGGTCGACATCCACGACAACAGGCGTCAGTCCCAACAAGGCAACAACCTCAGCAGTAGCGATAAACGTGAAAGTAGGCGTAATAACCTCATCCCCAGGGCGTAAACCAAGAGTCATCAGTGCGATTTGTAACGCATCCGTTCCATTGCCCACCGGAACGACATGTTTTATACCCAGATACTCCTCAAAGTGGTCTTGGAAACGGGACACGGACTCTCCCCTAACGAAAGCGGTCGAATCCAATACATCCTGAATGGCCGTATCCACCTCGTCCTTTATTTTCAAGTACTGACTTTTCAAGTCAACCATGGGAATCTGTTCCATAAGCGAAGTATTTAGGCAATTTACAATAAATCAGTGCAATAATGCAGGGGAATATCACCCGTCATCAGTACGCTACATCACACAAGAAGAGACCTTCCGCAGGGGCGGAGGTACCAGCCGAGCAACGATTTTTCTCCTCGATGATGCGTCTGAAGCCATTCACATCCAGTTTACCCTTCCCCACTTCCAGCATAGTACCAACGATAGCCCTCACCATATTCCGGAGAAAGCGGTCAGCTTGGATAGTGAACACGAGGCAATCCTCCTCAAAGTTCCACTCCGCCCGCATAATCTTGCAATTGTTGGTCTTCACATCCGTATGAACCTTGCTGAAGCTGGTGAAATCAGTATAATCGAAGAGCGTTTTAGCCGCCTCATTCATCCGATCCACATCAAGTGGGAAGGTCATTTTAGCGGATAAATCGCTCAAAAAAGGATTTTTCCTTCTGGAAATGTAATACTTGTACGTTCTCGATTTAGCGTCGAAACGAGCGTGGAAATCATCCGCCACCCTTTTCACGTCATATACGGATATATCACAAGGCAAGATGCTATTCAATTTATTCGCAAGAGAATCAAAATCAGCGATTTCACCGTCAAAATCGAAATGGGCAAACATCCGTTTAGCATGGACACCCGCATCAGTTCTTCCCGCACCCACCAACTCAATCTCCTTACGCAAGACCAAAGAAAGAGAGGAAGTGAGGACAGACTGGACGGTCACCTCATTTGGTTGGATTTGCCATCCATGATAATTAGTTCCCTTATATGAAAAACATATCAAGTAACGCATGGAAAAATCCGATGGAAACGCTAACATTTGATATTCAATCCGTTCAATACCTCGCGGATTTTATCGTAGGTCACCATACGAGTCGGCACAAGCGGCAAACGAAGTTTATTCTGGATATAACCCATCAATGAAAGCATACACTTGGCACCCGCCGGATTACCATCCACGAACAAGAGGTCGAAAAGGTCCGTGAACTTCTGGTGGATCTGTCTAGCGGACTCGTAATCCCCTTGCAATGAGAGTCTAACCATTCGGCCGAACTCCTTAGGGAAAGCGTTTCCGATGACAGAGATAACACCTTGGGCACCCATTGTGATCAACGGATAGGTGATGCCATCATCGCCCGATATGACTATGAAGTCCTTCGGCTTTTTCTTGATGATGTCATTGATTTGGTCCATATTACCACTCGCCTCCTTGACAGCGATGATCTTATCGAACTCACGGGCCAAACGGATAGTTGTATCAACCTGCATGTTGACACCCGTCCTACCCGGAATGTTATACATGATGACCGGCACGGGAGAAGCCTCCGCGATCGCCTTATAATGCTGATATATACCCTCTTGGGAAGGTTTGTTATAATAAGGCACAACGGAAAGGATCGCATCAATGCCGGTGAAATCGTCGTTTTTAAGCTTTTCGACAACCGCCCTGGTGCAATTACCACCCAAGCCCAATACAATAGGCACTGAGCCCTTCACCTTATTTTGCACAAATCGAATGATAGTTTTTTTCTCATCATCAGTCAATGTCGGCGTTTCAGCCGTAGTACCCAACACGACCAAATAGTCGATTCCGTTCTGCAACTGATAGTCTAACAACCTACCTAGCGCATCAAAATCGACACTCTCATCTTCCTTGAATGGGGTTATCAAAGCGATTCCCAATCCTGTAAACTTCGTCTGTACCATAGACTATCACAAAACTTTCCTTTCGGGCGCGAAGATAACAAAATTATGCCTTTGTCCCTATCGTCTTAAGGTAAAATAATATTTGTTCCAACAATTGTTCTTCTGTCGGATTGCCCTGCATGGACATCCGCAAATCATAGAAATCGAAGAATGGCTTATCCATACCACACTTACAATGGGCGAAAGAGATAGATGCCAGGAACTTAAGTGGCAAGGATTCCTTCCGCGTCAGGTCAATCAGAACATCATACTGGACGGAAACAAACTTCCCCGTTATGATATTATTCGGTTTCTCCAAGAAGGAGATGGATTTCGTATCGAAAAAGAAAACTTTCTCGGAATCACCCGTACGTGGGTCATATTTAGGGATCATGCACCAAATTTTCGCCTTTTTATCGGAAACCATCTGATACAGTTTCGACAACTTAGCATGGTTAATATGCTCAGCGTCCATCAAGAGGACAACGCTCTTCACGTCATTCCAATTGATAAACTTTTTTTCACGAGGTTGCTTCGCCTTTTTGACGAAAGACTTGGCGCAACTTTCGATGTATTTCCTTTTCAGTTCAAAAAACATGAGTCCCTTCATTAATACGTCCGAACAACGGATGTGCAAATATAGTCATTTTCAGACTTCCGCAATCATTTTTTCGAAATCAGACTCCGAAATCATCTTAATATTTAACTTCTGAGCCTTTTCCAGCTTAGCGGGACCCATATTCGCGCCCGCCAAAAGATAATCTGTTTTCGAGGATATGGAAGAGACATTTTTGCCACCATGACGTTCGATAAGTTCCTTGAGCTCATCCCTCGAATGGCGCTCAAATGTTCCACTGATTACGAAACTCTTTCCTCCCAGAGAGTCGCTCAAGCGATTTTCCTCGTCCTTCATCGCAAATTGGAGTCCAGCCTCTTTCAGACGGTTGACAAAAGCCACATTTTTAGGATTACGGAAATAATCCATGATGCTCAAAGCGATACGATCACCGATTTCATCGACCTGCACCAACCTATCGAAGTTGGCCGTTTCGATCTCCTCTATGCAACGCAGCTCGGTCACCAACTTCTTAGCGGTCGTAGCCCCCACATAACGTATACCCAGGGCGAATAAAACACGGTCGAAAGGCACATTTTTAGAATCGGCGATACTATCCACCAGATTCTTAGCGCTTTGAGCACCCCATCTCTCCAAACCGGAAAGATCAGTCTCCTTCAACGAATAAAAGTCCGACGAATCCTTCAACAGACCCTTTTTATAGAAATAATCGATGCTTTCCTCGCCGATGTTGATGTTCATCGCCTTACGGCTAACGAAATGCTCCATCTTCCCTTTGATTTGAGGCGGACAAGCCTCATCGTTAGGACAGTAATGGGCGGCTTCCCCCTCCATGCGAACCAACTTGGCGCCACATTCAGGGCAGACATCCACAAAAAGAGCCTTTTCACCGCTATTTGACCGCGCATCCATATCAACTCCAACAATCTTAGGGATGATTTCACCGCCTTTTTCGACGTAAACCATATCCCCTATATGAAGGTCAAGACTCTCGATGAAATCGGCATTATGCAAAGAGGCACGCTTCACAACCGTTCCAGACAACTGGACAGGGTCCAAATTAGCGACAGGCGTAATCGCACCTGTTCTACCCACCTGATAAGAGATAGAGTTCAGTCGGGTACAAGCCCGCTCCGCCTGGAATTTATAGGCAATGGCCCACCTAGGGGTTTTGGATGTATATCCCAACTCCTTTTGCTGAGCTATAGAATTGACTTTCAAAACAATACCATCAGTCGCCACGGGAAGGTTTTTCCGCTCGACATCCCAATAGTTAATGAAATCGAACACCTCCTGCAAGGTACGGCACTTACGCATGGCGTCCGATACCTTGAAGCCCCATGATTTGGCGGCTTGTAAATTATCGTAGTGAGTATCCGCAGGCAATTCCTCACCCAACAGATAGTAGAGGTAAGAATCCAGCTTACGTTCCGCCACGATTTTGGAGTTCTGCAGTTTCAAGGAACCAGAAGCGGCATTCCTAGGGTTAGCGAACAATGGCTCCTCTTGCTCCGCCCGCTTACGGTTCAATTCCTCGAAAGAAGCCCAAGGCATGAGGATTTCACCGCGGATCTCGAAATTAGCAGGGTATCCCTCACCAGACAACACCAGAGGAATTGTACGAATCGTCCGAACATTTTCGGTCACATCATCTCCCTTTTCACCGTCACCACGGGTCACCGCGCGCACAAGTCTTCCCTCCTCATAGACCAAAGAGATGGAGGTGCCATCATACTTCAACTCACAGACAATCTCAAACGGCGCACCCCCCAAACCACGATTGACGCGGTCGAAGAAATCCGCCACCTCAGATTGAGAATAGGTGTTGCCCAAAGAGAGCATCGGATATTGGTGTTTTACCTGCTTAAACTCGATGGAAAGGTCACTTCCCACACGTCGGGAAGGAGAATTAGGGTCATCCAGCTCGGGATGGAGAGCCTCCAAATCCTGCAACTCCCTCATCTTTTGGTCAAACTCAAAATCAGAGATTGTAGGGTTAGACAAGACATAATAGTCATAGTTGTGACGATTCAACTCCTCACGTAATGACAATATACGTTGCTGCTCAGCATTCATAGATATCCTCCCAAATCAAAAAGAATCAATGTCGCAGTACTGCGGACAGACCGAATTTCAAATAAGACGGATCCATCGCATAACCACGCATAAACATAGAATTATGCTTATTGGTCCATAACTTATTCAGATGGTTCATTTGCAAATAGAAACGCACAGCCTTCAGTTGAAAATTAACATATGCGTTCATATACATATAGTCGCCATATTTTTGATAAGATTCACTGTCGGGATCCTGCAAGAAGAACTGTCCCGTCGCAGGCATATAATTCGTTGCGTAATAAGCCGAATTCCAACGGGCATTCACACCAACCTGCAAGTTGAGCACATGGAATAACTGATCGAAACGCAAGTAAGCGGTCGTATACCAGTTCAAAGCAGGCAGAGGCAACACATCCTCCTCGCTACATTTTTGGAACACCAGATCATTGTCCCAATGGAAATGCCATACGCACGCACGTTCTCCCAGAGAGAAAGAGAGCAATTGGATTGTCCCATCATATTGCTGTGGCAACGCATGTTTATCCCAGTAAACATAATTGGAAAGATTCTTCATTACCACAGAAGCGGAAAGTCCCAATTTATCGTAGAAAGAGAAAGAAGGGAAACGAAGAGAACCCTCGACCGACAAAGTATTCTTATAGTCGAAATCCCTGTTCCACGAAATATGGTTCGAGAAGTAATATTCCTCGAAGAAATCAGGGCATTCACGGTCATATCTAGCATCCGCATCAATCTCCACGCGTTGCTTCCCCCAATTAGCCTTACTAGAAAGTTTTCCGCCCAAATTAAGGCTACCCGCCTTCTCCTTTTCGTCTAAAAAGTAGTATTCACCGAAGAAATCATACGTGAAAGCCTCGCCTGCGTGTTTGGACAGATTCGCTCCCACACCAAATTTCTTCTTATATGCCACACTATATTGCGGATTCATCAGGAAACCCAACGAGTCATTCTCACGGGTTGTCGGACCGGAAGCCAAAGACTTTTCCCTATCCAAATACGTATATTTTTTCACATCGAACGCCAGATAGCCAGCCAATCCGAACCTCATCAATCGGTTAAACTCCTCGTTCAATGTGATGCCTAAGTTCTGTTTCAATTGCCAAAAACGGGTCGAATCAATCGTACGCAGAGAGTCGTACATGAACTTGTCACTCAAGCCATATGAATGATAGAAACTATCCACCTTGACACCGCCCACGTTGAGATTATTCACGATGTAACGGCGCCAATCGCTTTCCATATCGAACGTATAAACGATGGAAGTGACAGGGACGAACTCGTAGGTGAAAGAATCCTTCGTCACAGGGACTTCCCTATCAAACCCGAAATGTTTCTTGAGATTCAGGTAGGCATTCCAGTTATGCAACTTATTCCACGAATTATCCGTAAAAAAGACGGGCACATTCACCGGATCCATATTACCCGTATTTTTCGGGTCCGTTATATACCTATCATCGATGAAACCGCCATTTTCGTACGATTCGAAGCCATTGAACGAGACTGCCGCCATATATTCGAAACTTCCACCCACATAAGAGGAGAAAAAGCCCGCATTATGGTATTTCGTGGACAAAGAGAGGTAGGAACCATAGGCCTTCGCCCAATTTCCATAGAGGCCGAAATTGAGCTTCGAGCTCGCATTCACGGTGAAAATTCCATCAATGTAACGATTATCCCTGTTGTGGGAACCTCCCCCATAGTATTCAAGGATGGAAAATGGATCTTTCGTGTTGAAATGCAACACCTCCGCCATAGACTTATAGTAAGACTGGTATGGTCGGAAGAATAAGAAGTTCGTCTTAAGCGAGCGATCCGCAAAAATCGCGGATTGGGACGGAGAACCCAAATTACCTAATGTCTGCAAGTTAATCGTTTTACGAAGCGCAGGGTCATTAATATAGAAACGATCCATCGTTGTATCCAAATCAGCCTCCCGACGGAAGCCCAAAGCGCCATCAGAATGCCAACAATAGACCTGCCTATTCTTCAACGCCAAATAGGAGGAATCCTTTACCGCCTTAGCCTTAGAAACATTCTCTTGAAGAGAAACGGAATCTATCCGCACGACATGAGGCAGAGAATCAGCCACCGCCAGCGTGTCATATCGTGGCACAGACAACGTGTCCGATTCGGAGGCAAAAATGGACATCACGCCCCCAAAGAGTAACGAAAAAGATAAAAATATATTAGCAACCAGTCTCATCACAAGAATTTAAATTTGTGCTCCAACGGAACTTCAGGAAAATGAAGACAGCAGCCAAAGCTCCGATGAATGCGCCCAACATATCAGTCTGCGTATCAAACGGATCACCCTGAGATCCCACAAAATCATCAGCACCATCCACAGAGAAAACGCATGTGGAATACTCGATCAACTCATAGAGCGCACTCACCGCAAGGGAGACACTCACCGCAAGGAAGATCGGGAAGAAACCCGTCTGTCTCACACCCCTCACCGCAAGCAGTTGCCTACAAGCCAAATAAGGGGTAAAACCCTGCATGAAATGGCCCAATTTATCATAATTGTTGCGGGTCCACCCCAATGTTTGTCCCAAGAAATCGTCAGGATTAAACAGCGGCACCCTCGCATACGAGAAATAGCCTCCCACGGTAAGGATGAACGCATGAATAATGAAGATAGCATTCAGGAACGGTGGGAAATGCACACCTCTGGCTATCAAAATAAGGATAGCAAGGATTCCCAGCAAGGCAGGAGCCACCTCCAAAAGCCATACCGTAGGATCATACGAGCCGAAAACAGAAAGCACGCATAACAGCAAGACCCACAAATACATGCGGAAGTCCTTATCCTTTAATACACTCGATTCCACCGTAAAAATCATCATCCTTAGAAGGATACAAAAAGAGGATTGGAGAGGGTGAATGAACACCCTCTCCAATCCATTAAATAATCTGCTCGCGATTCCACATCACGATATTGTTCCTCTTCAGAGCCTCCAAACACTCCTCAAACTTGTCCGGACGAATCACCACATTCGCATCGTCGCCCTCAGAGAAGGCATACATATACTCGATGTAGATATCCTCCTTCTCCAAAATAGACAAGACAGAAGAAAGGGAGCCAGCCGTATTACTGATTTTCAAACAAATAACATTCGTAAGCGATACCGCAAAAAGGTGATCACGAAGAATCTTGGCGGCACGTTCCGGCTCGTGCACAATCACACGGAGGATGCCGAAGTCAGAGTTATCAGCCACGCTGAAAGCCGTCATGTTAATACCTTCCTTACCCAATATCTCAGCCACATGATTCAACCGACCTGTCTTGTTCTCCAAGAACACGGAGAGTTGCTTCACTATCATATTATCATTAGCCATAATCAAAATAGAATTAAAAATACCATTAGTTTTTAAACACACGTTTGTCAAGCACACGCTTCACCTTGCCCTCGCTTCTCTCGATGGAACGAGGCTCCACCAGCTTGACGTCAGGCATGATGCCTATCACGTTCTGAATCTTATGGGTGATGGACTTCTTCAACTCCAACATACCCTTCATATCATCCTTGTAATACTCTGGCTTAACCTCCACCTTCACCTCGAAGGTATCCGTGTTGTTCACACGGTCGACCGTGATGAAGAAGTGCGGTTCGAACTCCTCCGCCTCGCAAAGGACAGACTCGATCTGTGAAGGGAAGACGTTCACACCCCTGATAATCAACATATCGTCGCACCTGCCCATGATCTTATCCATGCGCACCAACGTACGTCCGCACTTGCACTTCTCATAGTGGAGAGCGGTGAGGTCATGCGTGCGGAAACGGATCAGAGGCATACCCTCCTTGGTCAGTGTCGTGAACACCAACTCGCCATGGGAACCTTCCGGCAACGGTTCGCCCGTCTCAGGATCCACGATCTCTGGGAAGAAATGGTCCTCGTTCAGGTGGGTACCATGCTGACATTCGCACTCATAGCCCACGCCCGGACCCATGATCTCCGTCAAACCATATATGTCATATGCTTTAATGTTCAATTTCGCCTCGATGGTGCGACGCATCTCCTCCGTCCAAGGCTCTGCGCCGAAGACACCGACACGCAGTTGGAAGTCCTCTCTTGGATAGCCGGATGCCTCCATCGCCTCCGCCAAATACATTGCGTAAGAAGGCGTGCAGGCGAGCGCTTTCGCACCAAGGTCGCGCATCATCAAAATCTGTTTCTGGGTATTACCGCTGGAGATAGGGATCACCGTACCACCGATATTCTCCACCGCAGCATGGGCACCCAAACCTCCAGTGAACAATCCGTAGCCATAAGCCACCTGGACCGTATCATTCTTTCCCAATCCGAACGCTGTCAGGCAACGGGCACCCACCTCCGACCAAACGGAGAGGTCGTTACGGGTCAGACCGACCACAATTGGCTTACCAGTCGTACCGGAAGAGGCGTGAATACGGACGATTTCAGACAATGGAGAAGAGAGCAAACCATATGGATAATAGTCGCGCAGATCCTGCTTAGAGGTAAAGGGCAACTTTGCGATGTCCTCTATGCCGTTAATATCACTCGGTGACACACCTGCCTCCTGCATTCGTTTGCGATATGGCTCACAGTTGTGATACACCCTTTCGACCACTCTCTTTAATCGGACACTCTGCAAATCCCTTAGGCGCTGCCGGTCCATACATTCTACCGTCTCGTTCCAGATCATTTCTTACACATTATACTTGTTAGACTATGCAAATGTAATACCAAATTCCAAATAACACGCAAAAAATTTCCATAAACTCATCCGTCCAAACAAAAATCTATGCAACCCCATCAGACAACACGAAAAAACCACCCACACGATTAAGGATTCCGCCAAACAAATCACCCTTCGCTAACTTTTTCATTCTTCCATGCAATCTATCCCCATACCTTCTCCTCCCAAAACATCCGTTCCGTTTTCCCCTAAAAACGATTACCTAAAATCGCAAATAATTGATTATAAATAAAATATAAGTTAACCCAAAGAACTTCGCGAAGGAATCAAGTATAAATAGAAAAGCAAAGAACGCTTTGTCGTTTTTTTACGTAACTTTGTGGTGCCTTTTTCGGAGCGGGAAACGCACGGCTAGGCAATGTGAGGATGAATAAAAAATAAAATAATATACATATTATGAGCGATCAACGTTACAATCTGCGTGGAGTGTCGGCCAGCAAGGAGGATGTACACAACGCGATCAAAAACATCGACAAAGGTATTTTCCCTAAAGCGTTCTGCAAGATTATCCCTGATATCTTAGGGGGTGACCCAGAGTACTGCAACATCATGCATGCGGACGGTGCAGGCACCAAATCATCCCTCGCCTACCTCTATTGGAAAGAGACGGGAGACCTCTCCGTTTGGAAGGGAATCGCCCAAGACGCGCTGATCATGAACATCGACGACCTGCTTTGCGTGGGTGCGACGGACAACATCCTGGTCTCTTCCACCATCGGACGCAACAAATTGCTGGTGCCAGGTGAGGTCATCTCCGCCATCATCAACGGAACGGACGAGCTTTTGGCGGAACTCCGTGAGATGGGCGTGGGCGTCTATGCGACAGGCGGTGAGACGGCCGACGTGGGCGATTTGGTACGCACCATCATCGTGGACAGCACCGTCACCTGCCGTATGAAACGTGCGGACGTGATCGACAACGCGAATATCCAGGCGGGTGATGTCATCGTGGGACTCGCCTCTTACGGACAAGCCACCTACGAGAAGGAGTACAACGGGGGTATGGGAAGCAACGGACTAACCTCCGCCCGCCACGATGTATTCGCCAAATACTTGGCGAAGAAATACCCGGAAAGTTTCGATGCTGCCGTTCCTGACGAACTGGTATACTCAGGCAAGCTGAAACTGACGGACGCAGTTGAGAACTGCCCTGTCAACGCAGGAAAGATGGTTCTTTCCCCTACCCGCACCTATGCGCCGGTCATCAAGAAAATCCTCGACACCCACCGTTCTTCCATCCACGGCATGATACACTGCTCCGGCGGTGCGCAGACGAAAGTGCTCCATTTCGTGGAGAACGTGAAGATCACGAAGAACAATATGTTCCCTGTTCCTCCATTGTTCAAGACCATTCAGGAGCAGTCCGGAACAGATTGGCAAGAGATGTACAAGGTCTTCAACATGGGCCATCGCTTCGAGATCTATTTGCCGAAGGAGAAGGCGGAGGATATCATCCGCATCTCCCAATCATTCGGCATCGACGCGCAGATCGTAGGCTTCGTGGAGAAATCGGAGAAGACGCAACTGGTCATCGAGAGCGAATTCGGAAGGTTCGAATATTAAAAGGGAGAAAAATAATGGAATGAAGGTGCGTTTCTTAGCGGGACGCACCTTTTTTGCATTATAAATCGTATATTTACAAAAAATATAAGCACAATACATTGTGACTGAAAATTGAAAGATAACAGTATGGCAAAGAAAGCAAAAGAAGAAACTCTCAATCTTGACAATATTCTTTTCAAGTGCAGGGATATATTGAGACAGGCGAAGAACTCAGGCTCGTTCTTTGAAAAACGCGACATGATGCTTACTCTCGTGTTCCTCCGCTTTATGGGTGAGAAATACGAGGATGGCGTAGCATCGCTTCGTAAGCGGCTCATTGAGGAAGGCTTAGACCCGGACAATGAGGAAATTATCAAGGCTTTCTTTGATGATGCTACTTTTGCAGATGGTACTTTCGATTTGCCAGTAGAGGCTCGTTGGTCAACCATTATCAATACGGCTGCACCTCAACTGAATGTGGCTCTTGATACCGCTTTGCGCAGTATTGGCGAAACGAATCCCACGCTGAAGGGCTGTTTCGTTGAGGGTACATTCACCCAACGCAACCTAGGAGCCAATGACATGAAGAAGATTGTGGATGAGGTCAACAAAATAAGCCATAAGACGTTTGGTGAAGAGAAAGACCTGATAGGCCGTGTGTATGAGTATTTCTTGAAGGAGTTTGCCGTTAATGCCACGAAGGAGGAAGGCGAATTCTATACACCACATGACGTGGTGCAGTTGATAGCTACTGTTATCGAGCCTTTTGATGGCACATTGTATGACCCTTGTTGTGGCTCTGGTGGAATGTTCATACAGAGTACCGACCTTGTGAAAGCCAAACAAGGTGACATTAGCCGTATCAACGTATATGGTCAGGAGAAGGAGGCTGCCACCTATCGTCTGGCAAAGATGAACCTCGCTCTGCGCGGCATCAGTCATAATTTGGGTTCTGAAAGCGATTCCTCTTTCACCAATGACCTTCACAAAGGTTTGTACTTCGACTATATTATGGCTAATCCTCCTTTCAACTTGAAAGGCTGGTGGAACGACAATCTGAAAAACGACTCTCGTTGGACAGATTATGCCACTCCCCCAGAAAGTAATGCCAACTATGCCTGGATTCTTCACATGCTTTCTCACCTGAAGCCTCTTTCTGGTGTGGCAGGATTTCTGTTGGCCAATGGTGCATTGGGCGATACGGATGCCCTTGAAATCCGCAAGAAGTTGATAGAAAACGACAAAGTAGAAGCCATCATCATCTTGCCAAGAGAACTTTTTATCACAACGGATATCAGCGTTACTTTCTGGATTCTCAATCAGAGCAAGAAGGGCGGCAAGTATCATGGTCGTCAACTCCGCAATAGAGAGCACGAAATTCTCTTTATGGACTTGCGCCAATGGACTGATAACCCTGTCAAGGGCGAACAAAAGAAGAAAGTGCAACTGATTACGGAGCAGATTCAGCGTGTGGCAGACATCTATCATCAATGGCAGTCAGAGGGTACAGACGGCAACAACTTTGCTGTGCCAGAGCTATATCGTAGTGTTGGTATTGATGAAATCGAAGCCAACAATTGGACGCTTGTGCCAAGCAAGTACATCGAGTTCATCGACCACGATTTGGAGATAGACTATCCCAAGGAAATGGCTCGCATTCAGCGGGAAATGAAAGAACTGATGCAACGCGAGAAGGAATCACAAAAAATGCTTGAAGAAGCATTTAAAGGCATTGGCTATAGCATAAACAAAGAGAAGGTATGACCATGGAGAATATAACGCTGCATAATCAAGAAGGTAAAGAGACAATTTTTGTAAACGACCTTCGGACAATCGTCTCTGCTGCCAGAGACGCCAGCTACCGTATGGCTAATTTAATGCAGGTTGCGCAAAATTGGCTTATCGGCAGACGTATTGTAGAGCAGGAACAACAGGGAAAGATTCGTGCGGAATACGGCAAGCACGTTGTAGAACTGGCATCCCAAGTTCTTACAAAAGAGTTTGGGCAAGGCTTCTCTGAAACACAGATAAAGAGTTTTCGCAAGTTCTACTTGACATTCAGCGACTTGCAAATTCAGCAGACAATGCCTGCCGAATTCAAATCGAGACTTAGACAGATTCGGCAGACAATGCCTGCCGAATCTTCCGACAATGGAATCGCAATGCCAGTTCAGCTTTCATGGAGTCATTATGAAAGACTGATACGTGTGGCTGATCCTGATGCACGCTTTTGGTATATGCATGAGGCCGCCACACAACAATGGGACTATCGCACGCTGAAGCGCAATATTGATTCTCAATATTACTATCGCCTTGCTCAAACCCCAAAGTCACAGAGACAAGAAGTGATTGACGAGATGTGCCGTTTGACTGCTGATTATGAGAACGAGAAATCTACCTTTGTCAAGAACCCTATGCTTGTTGAGTTTCTGGGGCTTAAACATCGGGAAGCATTCACAGAAAGCAAACTGGAGCAAGCCATTCTTGATCACTTGGAACATTTTCTGATGGAGATGGGCAAAGGGTATGCTTTGGTTGATAGGCAAATGCACATACATACAGAAGACAATGATTACTACATTGATCTCGTATTCTATAACTATCTATTGAAATGTTTCGTTTTGGTTGACCTCAAGACCACCAAAGTGTCGTATGAGGATGTGGGGCAAATGGATATGTATCTTAAACTTTTTGACACCTACAAGCGTCCCGAAGGCGATAATCCAGCAATCGGAATAATTCTTTGTTCAGAGACAAATGCCGATGTGGCACGTTTTTCTACTCTTGCCACCAACAAGCAGATGTATGCTTCAAAGTATCTTACGTATATGCCGTCAAAGGAAGTTTTGGCACGTGAAATAGAACAACAAAAAGAAATATTCCGTTTACAAAATAATGAAGAAGAGGAAGAGTAAGGCTATGGGATTGAAGAAGTATAAATTGGGAGACCTGATATCCTTATGTGACGAGCGTAACTCTTATGGCTATATCAACTTTTATGGGTTGAATATCAATAAAGAGTTTATGCCGACATGGGCTAATACAGAAGGGCTTGACGAATCGAAGTATAAAGTGGTTCGGAAGAAACGTTTTGTGTTTAGTGGCATGCAAACAGGAAGAGATGAATGTATACGAATAAGCATGTATGATGGAGAAGAGCCAATAATCGTATCTCCTGCATATACGACTTTTGAAGTTACTCGGAAAGATCTTGTCATTCCAGAGTATTTTTTCATGCTTTTTCTATCGAAAGAAAAAGACCGTTTTGGTGCTTTCTGTAGCGATGGAAGCATTCGCTCAAACTTGGATTGGGAAAGATTTGTTGATTTTGACATCACTCTCCCATCCATTGAACAGCAACGCAAATACGTTGATGTTTATTTGGCTCTCCAAAACAATCTTGCTGCCTATCAGAGCAAAGTGGAAGAATTGAAGATGGTGTGTGATGGGTATATAGACCAGCTAAAAGTGAAAATTCCAAAGCAAAAGGTTGGTGACTTGTTGGAGACTGTAGATAAACGTAATAGCGAATTGACCTATACTAATGTACAGGGAATTAATATTAACAAGACATTCTTCCCAACTGTTGCTAACATAGATGAAAGCAATACTCGAAACTATAAGGTGGTTGAAAATAATCAGTTTGCCTTTAGTGGAATGCAAACGGGTCGTGATATGTGTATCCGAATAGCATTAAATGAAGAATCGAAGCCTGTAATTATCTCGCCAGCTTATACAGTCTTTAGAATAAAAGACGATAATGTTGTTCTAAGTCACTATATTATGCTATGGTTCTCTCGGAAACAAATTGATCGTTATGGTTGGTTCGCCAGCGATGGAAGCATTCGTTCAAATTTGGATTTAGAGCGCTTTTGTGAAATGGAAATCCCAATTCCAAACATTTCAGTTCAACGTAAGATAGTCAATATACATAAGTGTTATATCGAGCGCCAACGCATAGCAGAAGCACTCAAAGAACAATTGAAAAACATATGCCCAGTATTGATTCAGGGAAGTTTAACAGAATAATAAACGGAGGAAACTAACAATGTATTTAGAGAAAATAATCTTCGATAATAGAGCTCCTTTTGAACATCTTGAAATAGATTTCAAAGATTGTGGAGTAAACGTAATTACTGCAATAAATGGCAAAGGTAAAACAACCATATTATCACACATTACAGATGCTTTTTATGAACTTGCCAGACCTGCTTATCCACAAGAATTTGAAGGAAAGGAAAATAAGCTATATCGTGTGTCTTCATCATTGTATAACATGGATTTAAGAAGGCCATCCATAGTATACTTTAGATTCAAAGAGGGTAAAACAAACTATGATTATTTAGACATACGAGGTAAATGTACAAAAGAGCAATACGAAAATACCATAAACCTCAATGATAAAATTGACTATAATTATTTTCAATCCGAGTTAACAGAGCAAAATTTTTTTAAAGACTGGGATATTCAGAACAATGACACAAAGAAAAAGACATTTGAACAGAATGTGTTAACTTACTTTCCGTCCTATCGATTTGAATTGCCCGCATATTTAACTGATTCTTATTCTAATTCCTTAAAATACTCTATCGAGAGTAAATTTAGTGGGCATTTACCGAATCAAATTGAAGTAATATCTGACATTTCTTCTTTTGCGAATTGGCTCTTAGATGTCCTGCTAGACATGAAAATCAGTGAAAGAAAAGAAATTATTAATGATCTCAATAATAATAACAACAATCTTACACCTAGACTTGTAACCATACCTGCCCAAGAGAATATTGTATTAACGAATTTAAACAATATTCTTTCAAACACACTATCATCAAAAAAATATCAAGGTCGTGTAAGATTTGGAATCGGAAAGAGAAATGGAGGAATGGCAAGAATAGCAATAATGAATGATGTTGATAACGAACATCATTATCAGGTTTGTCCTTCGATATTTCAATTATCTTCTGGAGAATTAGCATTAATCTCTATCTTTGGGGAGATTATACATCAAGCCGATAACAATGTAAACAACACCCCTCTTGAAAATATTAAAGGCATAGTTATAATTGATGAAATTGAGAAGCACTTGCATATTACTTTACAAAAAGAAATATTGCCTAAGATGTTTGCTCTGTTCCCAAATGTGCAATTCATTGTAAGTTCTCATTCGCCATTTTTGAATATGGGATTAGCAATAAAATTGTCGGAAAGACATAAAATATTTGATTTAGACCATAATGGTCTTTCTTGTTCCGCAACTGAAAACGAACGATTCGAGGAGGTATATACAATGATGATTGGCGAAAACGAGCGTTTCGCTAAATTATACGAGAATTTGAATGAAAAAATAAAATCATTGACAAAACCTTTGATTATTACGGAGGGCAAAACGGATATTAAACACATATTAAAAGCAAAAGAACAATTAGGCATAACCGACTTGGACTTTGATATTATTCAAGAGAGACAACAGCCTGATGGGGATTCGAATTTGGAAAAGCTTTTAGAACAAGCGGCTCATATTGATAACAAGAATAAAATTATTGGCATTTTTGATCGAGATGTCGAAAAGACAGTTAAGGAAATAGAAAAGAATGGACAACAGATAAAAGACTTTGGAAACAACGTCTATGCCTTTTGTATCCCTCTTCCTGAGTCCAGGAAAGGAAAAGGAAAAGGACAAGAAGATATTTCTATCGAATATCTTTATAGTGACGACGAAATCCACACTAAACTGAATAATGGTTGTAGTTTGTTCTTTGGTGATGAATTTTCCGTAAAAACAGGCTGGCATAACATTGATAAAACGCTTATACTATCAAATCAATCAGATAGAGGCAAGCATAAAATTGTTGAAAACAATGGAGGACAAGCTGTTTATAATGAGAAAGAAGAAAATATATTAGCAAAAAAAGATGACTTCGCAAATGCTATCTCAGCAGATGAAATAAAGATATCGGAAGAAAGCTGGAATAACTTCAAGCCGATTTTTGATACAATCAGGTTAATCCTACAAAAGGATTTTACATTATTACGATGAAATCTAAAGCAAGGGATTATGGCAAAATCAAAGAACATCAACGGCCACTTCGTGGAGAGCGATTACGAGAATGCTCTCATTGCTTTCCTTGAACGAGAAGGATGGCAATATCTGTTTGGTGACTCTATAATAAGAGTTAGCAGGAAAGAAGTGCTCAATATGGACGACCTGCTTCAGTTCTTGAAAGATAGTAACAAGAACGTGAAGGACGAGGAACTGCAACGAATAGCAGATAACGTAAGATTGGTGGGTGCCGATTCTGATTTTGCCACATTGCATAAGGTCTATAAGTGGATGGTGAATGGTGTGCCTGCCGTTGATAAGGACGGAAGGCCAACGACTGTCAACTTGATAGATTTTAGCTGCTTAGATAATCCGCAGAAAGAGAACACAAATATCTTCCGCGTTGTCAACCAGTTCACAGTGGAATACATCAATAATGGTGCAGTAAAGAACCGCCGTCCTGATGTGCTGCTATACGTGAACGGAATACCCGTCTGCGTGATAGAACTGAAGAATCCTGCTGATGCCAATGCCACGATTGAAGATGCTTGGGAACAAATCAATATCCGCTATTGGCGAGATATTCCAGGACTGCTTCATTACTGTCCTTTGGCTTGTATCAGCGATGGAGTAAAGACACGATTAGGAACTGTCCGCACGCCATACGAGCATTTCTATGCTTGGAGACGTGTGGAGAATGGCGACAAGGTAAGTACCATGCCTTTCGATGAATTGGAGACTATGGTGAGAGGTGTCTATCGTCCAGAAAGGTTTTTGGAGATATTCAGGGACTATGTGTATTTCCAAGATGAGAACTTTGACAGCGATGAAAAGGAAATAGTATGCCGCTATCCGCAATTCTTCGCCACGCGACTATTGCGCGAAAGTGTCATCAAATCAGTAAAGACAAAAAGCGGTAAGGGCGGCACTTACTTTGGAGCCACTGGATGCGGTAAGACCTATACGATGGCATTCCTTGCCCGTCAACTCTCATTGCGTTGTGCAGCAGAGATAGGTTCACCAACTATCCTGATGATT
>JBGVCG010000037.1:0-38794 GCA_045226255.1 Paludibacteraceae bacterium
ACGTAGGAAAGCCATGAATAGCTCTATCTTCAATCCACTTTTGTAATGTCATACTAAGTAATTTTGGTGCAAATATAATAAAAAAAATATTAGCTTTGTACTGTTTTTGCCTAAAATCACTCTATTTTATAGAATTTTATCTCCAAATTCGCATTTTTATCGAATTTGAAAGCAAAATACACGCATATAACTCTAAATATGAGATATGATTGCCGTCCAAAAGAAAGAGAAGCCAATTATTCTGTATGATAGCGCAACCCTTTGGTTTAGTTTATACCCATATTAAATATCTATAACCTAAACTAAACCTTAATGAAAGAATGTGCAAAAACCTGCGTTAAAAAGTGTAAACGTGCAAAGAACTGGAAAATCAATTTTGCAGATGTTTGCATTTTCTTTTTTTTGACGGCAGTCATATTTGCAGATTTTTGCCTATTTTGCGTCCCCCCACCGTCCCTCGGAGTCACTTTAGATACCCTAAAACAAAGGAATTTACACTGATTATCAGCTACTTATATTTGCATATAGTAACTTCTGCATCGGAAAGTAGATTCTGCGTGGGAAAATAGATACCGATTAGCACCTATTACAAGTCATTTTCGAAGGCACATCCAAATAGCATTCAATAAAATAAAATTATAGTAAAGAGTACTCTTCTGCTAAATTAGGAAAACACATCACCCTGCTTGCTGCCGATGATGCACTTGGCAGACAGCTTCAGGATGCAGAATTACTGAGAAAATCTGCAAAAAACAGCAAAATATCCACCAAAAATCTGCAAAATTCAGCGAAATAACCTCCGAAAATCTGCAAATGTTAACGAATTAACCTCCGGAAATCTGCATATTAATAGCTACATCCATAACAATCAGACAGTTCCTCCGATAACAAGGAGTGTTTCCAGAGCGTAAGCCTTATCAATGCCATGATGACGTTGGGGGATATGGTGGTGAAGGTGAAGGGATCTGATTCTGAGGTTGTAAATAAACCCAAATTTCCACAGGGTTGTGCCCCAAACCCGCACAACCCTCTTTTATTTTTGCCTCCATCAAAACAATAACCAAGGGAGATAAATAGATTTCCCTAACGAAGATTATGATGGAAGTAAAGCAAAAAAGGAATCGTCCCATACGATTGGTCTTAAAAGAGTATATCGAACGCCAAAAAGGAAAGATCGTTGGTGCGAGAGAGGAATTGCACAGAAGATTTGATGGACTTGATTGGAGTATCCAAAGGAAAATCCTTTTGGCACATTTGGAGGCTTCGCGTACAGAACGTGAGTGGGCATGTATGCGTCTGTTGAAACTTTGGGATGACAGTTTCCTTCCGCCGGTTCGACGAATATGGGAAGAGTATCATGATGAATGTTGTTCGTGGGTTGTTATACGGTATTTCCCCAAAGATTATATTATGAATCAACTGGTTTTTTTTCATTTCAATAAAAATTATTTTCACATCTGTTTACGTTTTGGTAAAGACAAAGAGTTTGTCATTGATAAAAGAAAATTAACCCCTGAAGACATTATCTATCTACATTACCGCCTTGAACTTAAAATGGAGAGTAATGAGGCGGAAGATTTGTTGTATAAGATAATAATTAATGCCATGTCAAACAAAGGTGTAAATTCATGTGTGCCTGTACGTCGAAATGAATGGCTACATCCGACTACGATATACTATCTAAATAAAGCATTAAATTATGTGAAAGAGATGAGGATCGAGCCTGCAGCAACCTCTTTTTCTCAATGGTGTGATTACGTCGCAACAGCCGTGAACAATTCACCTGAGCTGAAAAAGTTAAGAAAGAATAGGATGTATGACTGGGATTTTAGCGATAAGGCCTATCAGATAATGTTTAAATATATCTGTATCCATTTCCCAAAACCTATTCTGGATGTGATTTTTGACAAGTCTGCTCCGATTACTGAATTGCTGAAAAGATGCGACATGGAGATTGACCTGGATAAGATGTTCACGTAAGTATATAAACGAACTCACTGGAGCAAAAAAAGTATCTTTACTCCCATAATCAAAACACTCAATTATTTTATAACCATGTTTCTCGATTGTGCTTTTTTTGATTAGTTTGTCAGTTTGGATAAAATCTTGCATACAATGGATTTTATTTCAAAACCGCACGGAAAGCGAATCCTGCTGTGCGATAGACATTGTTTCATATAACCTTACATTTATGTCAAAACCTGTTTTACTTTCCCCTAATTACATTAAAGTCTACAAATAGGTTCATTTCCCGCTCGTAGTCCGTTTGAGGATCTTTTATTAGGGGGTCATGATCGGAAATGCCTACAGAGATAATCTTTATTGAGGAAGAAACATTTTCAAGCAACCAACATCTAATCCAATCAGCTCTCGCTTGGGACAATTTCATAGCGGCTTCGCGGAGATCCTTCGGTCCTCTTCCTCGTATTTCCAAGATGTCGTCGGATGATAATTGCGCCTCCTCGATAAACTCAAGGATGATTTTTTGCGTGACCGTATCTTGTAGGAATGCAGTCGGCTCACCCCCAAATATGTTAACTTGCAATTGCTGAGAAAAGGATAAGAGAGGGAGATGGAGAAATAGAAATAGAAATAGAATTAGTATTGGGGGTTTGAAAGACATATTATATTTATTACATTTAAGACATTTATTTGTATTACGCCTGTTATTCTTCCCAGATATTCTTCCATTTGTTTTCACACGACTCTGTCAACGGATTTCCAAAATAAGTATTGTTTTTGGGAGATATCCTTTATAAGATCATCCAAGCTGTCGTACTCATAGACTCTTCCTTCCTCGAGGTCGTTCAACGAACGCTCATAAGAGGACATTCGACGACGGCGGGGAAGGGTAATTTTCCCTACACCTTTGACCATACTGATGGCTTTTTTTATATCCTTCAGCATCGACATGTCTTCGATATTAACTAATATCTGACCTTTTGTGGGATTCGTTGTAACATTTGTCATAGTCTTCTTGTTCTTTTTGTTGTTTTTGTATGGGCATAAAGGTACAAAACATTTTTAAAAGTTATTTTTCCGTCACCTCTCAAGCATTACTCTAAACATAGTTGAATAATTGAACGGGAATCAGAATCCAACAAGCATACCGCCATTCTCACGTTCAACACGCCCTTTCGTGCCGCATCCGACTAAAGACCCAATAGATGCACCCGACCCCAATCGTATATGCCAGCAAATCGACCCAGAGGAAGCCTTGTCCGAGCACCAAGTGACCGAGGGTGGTGCTGCGAAGGGAGACGAGCCACGGCCAGGTGATCAGTTGCGAGAACTCCACGAGGTAGGCGGTGGCTAAGCCTACGACCGCAACGGTAAGCAAGGGTTTCCTGCACAAGATGATGCGCCAGAAGCAGAAGACCATCATCGCCCAAAGCGCATCGCCCGTTTCCGCCGGGATCCAACTGATACGCCTTGAGATCAGTCCCAAAGGAATCAGGATGGCTATGCCTATTATTGCGGTTATAATTTTACGTTTCATGGGCTAAAATTCTGTTTGTCAAATATACAAATATTTGAGATAAAAGCGGACCCACCACTCCAATGATTAGACTCATCGAGTGGTGGGCACCTATTAAATATCTATTTGTGATTATATTACAAATAAAATCTACACGGACAATAGAATCAGCATTTGAGCACAAAAGATACGCATAAACATCGTCAGAGGATAAACTGTTGCGTATGACAAAGATGCCTTGCCCTCTGTGATGAAATTAGCGAATGCCAATGCTGCGGGGTCTGTCATACCTCCGGAAATCAAGCCCATCAGTTGGTTAGCCTTCAGTTTGTAGAAATATCTTCCGACGAACAAAATGATAATCAATGGTATCAATGTAATCAATGTTCCATAGACAAACCATGATGCTCCATTGCTGACTAGTGTCGAGAAGAATATCTTTCCAGAACTTAATCCGACAGCTGCCAAGAATAAGGATATGCCCACCTCCTGCAACATCTTCTTTGCACTATGCGTGGCAAAAGTGACAATACCCAATTGTGTGCCATACCGACTCATGAGTATGGCGATGATCAAAGGACCCCCAGCCAACCCCAATTTGACAGGGATAGGCATGAGAGGGAAGGCAAATGGGACGGAACCTAAGACAACACCCAACGCTATTCCTAAAAAGATAGGGATCAGGAAAGGATCACATAGTTTGCCTTTGTTATTACCCACATAGTCGGCCGCCTTTTGAATACCTTGTTCGTTGCCGACAACCACAAGGATATCTCCCATCACCAATTTCAATGATTCGGAAGGGAAAATACTGACATCGGCCCGTATGATGCGGGAAATGTTGATGTTGAAATTCTCTCTGAAATTGATTTCGCCTAGACTTTTCCCGTTGATTCCTGTTTTTGTGAGAGTAATCTTTTTGGAAATCAACTTCTTATCCAACACTTCCCAATCTCTGACGTCCATTTCAATTCTAGGGCCAGTGCATATCTCCACTTTCTCCGCCACAGACCTTGCACATACAATGAAAAGTCGATCGCCCAACTGGAGAATGGACTCGTTGCTAGGAATTTCCATAAATTGAGTGTTAGTGTGGTATAATCTGGTGATGACAAAGTCGAACCCGATTGCTTCTTTCAACTTCCTCAATGTAATTCCGTCGCAAGCCTTATTGTTTAATTCAACAGTAAACATATCCATCCCCACATTTTTCGCATTTGATCCGTCTATCATATCCCTTTTAGAAAAGAGTTTATTGATGACGATGCAAGAAAGAATGACACCGATGACACCCATGGGATACGCAATGGCATATCCGGCGGACAGTATATCGGCTGAGGTTTGACACAAATCATTGCATGCCTGTTGTGCCGCACCCAACCCTGGTGTGTTTGTGACCGCACCAGACATCACTCCCACCATCGCAACTAGATCGACATGGGTGATTTTTGCCAGGGTATAGGTCACGATTCCACCCAACAACACGATTCCGACGGCCAAAAGATTCTGTATAACTCCTCCGTTCCGGAAAGATGAGAAGAAACCTGGTCCCACCTGTAGTCCAATAGAATAAACGAATAAAATAAGACCAAACTCTTTCACGAAATGCAGGATATTCGAATCCAATGGTATGAAATCGAAATGTCCGACAAATATGCCAAAGAACAAAACCCATGTCACACCGAGGGAGATGCCCCGTATCTTTATCTTTCCTAATGCGACACCACCTGCAACTGTGGCTGCCAACAAGAAAATGGACTGACCTATCCCTTGTTTTGTAAACAAATCAAGCAACCAATCCATCACCTCTCTCCTCCATGTGTCAAATACATTTTAAGAGCAATAGCTAAAAGTAAAACTGTTGCGAATACAATTAATAATGCCATAATCCTAAATGTTAAAAAGTTCAACAAAAAAATTACTACCGAAAAATTACCGAAATGCATGCCGTTCATTTTTTTCATGGCAAAATTAGAGCGATTCGAAACACTTTATCTACCTTTGTAACCGATTATTCATTATTGTTACAATCGAAAAAATCGATTATCATGGAATTAAGGCAACTAAAATATTTCCTAAAAGCAGCTGAATTACTGAACTTTACGGATGCAGCGAAACAAATGTTCATCACACAGAGTACTTTATCGCAACAAATAAAACAACTGGAGACAGAATTAAACGTGTTATTGTTCGACAGAATAGGTAAAAAAATATTCTTGACGGAGGCAGGCAATGAATTTCTGCCCCTAGCGAAACAGACGGTCGGAGATGCGGACTTGGCCATGCAAAGAATACGGGATTTGCAAGGAATTCGAATAGGTAAACTCCGTATAGGCATTACCTATAGTTTGAGTTTCGGTTTAGCTCCAATTATATTGAGATTCATGAAAGAGTACCCCAACATAAAATTGGAGGTCTTTTATAATACCGCTTATGATTTGGCGCAGATGCTTAAAAATGGTGATCTGGACTTTGTCCTTTCCTTTAACATGTCCCTGAATGAGGACCAGATCGAGGTGACAAATCTTTATGAGGTGCCGTTGTGTGCCATCGTCCACCTTCGTCACCCGTTGGCCTTTCAGAAACAAATCACCTTGGAAGAATTAAAGCAGTATTCTCTCGTGTTGCCTTCCCGCGGATTAAGTGCGAGGAGCGTATTGGACGATCTCCTCCGTGAACAAAACATAACATTGGATCCTCATGTGGAGATGAACGATGCCAACATATTGCTTCAATTGGTGGAGTCTTCCCTATATGTAACTGTTTTGTCGAAAACTACTATCATAGGCAGATCGGAGCTAAAAGCGATTCCCATATCAGACAAAAAAGACGGAATGCTCGCTTCTGTGCTTACCATGAGAGGAGCGTACCAGAAAGCCTCCGCCAAAATTTTCCTGAAATTTTATGAAGAAGGTTCTTTCCGTGCCAAATTTTAAAAGAAGACTTTTCATCAATATGCATTACATGCTAGGTCCAACTCTTCCAAAGAGTTGAACGTTAGACTGTGTCCGTTTGGTAAATTTAACTGATACTTATTTAATCAATATCCGTTAAAAAACGGAGAGTTCCACCAGTGTTTGCTGGTAGTAGCGTTCCAATTGAGAAACTCGATGATGGAATTCCATCTCGTTTATAAACTCTGAATAGAATTCTGTTGCTGAAACGTCGCCTCGTATGTAAGCTTTATAAAGCACATCGGCCGATGAATATTGTTGGAGAGCGGTCTGCATCTGAATATTCTGCACTTTCAGACTAGCTGAACGGGCTTGTAGTTCCTGTTTTTGTTGAATGATTTGTTGGACTTGATTTTCGATTTCAAGTTCCTGTGCCACCCATTGCTGTTGTGCGGACTTTACCTTGTTCTTGTTGCTCCATAGGGGGATATTCATTCCGACGGTGAAACCGCGAAACTTCTCTTCTGTGGAGAGCTCAGAGACGTACCCCAACGTCAGCCTCGGAATGCTTTCGGATCGAGCGAAGCGTTGTTGTAGTTGTCCGTCAATGTCCTGCTTTTGCGCAAACTCCTTGAAAATTTCCAGACGACTTAGTTGTACGGCTGTGAAATCCGGATAGAGGGTGTCGCTAGCTAAACTGCCAGCTATGTTTGTACCAAGGGTACTATCGCCAGCCAAGACTGTGAGTCTCTGTAGGCAGACCGTACGTTCCGTTTCTTCCTCCGCAATGGTGCTTAGCAGATTGGTTAGCAGAAGTTGCATCTTGTTGAAATGAAGCAAGTTGACTTTTCCCTCCTCGTACGCCTTGCGTGCTTTCTTTACAGCTTGAAACAGTAGCTGTTCTTCTTCCTTGTGTCGTGCCAAACAGCGGTTGTAGGCGATGACGCTCACTACAGTCTGACGAATGGTGAGAATAACCTGTAGTCGTTCAACTTCATATTCTACTTGTGCCAGTTCGTCCTGACTGCGTGCCATCTTGCGCTTCAGACCGAAGAGTGTAGCAAAATCGAACTGCTGTGTGATGTTGAAATCGTTGCGGTAGTGCAGTCCATCGGGAGTCGTTGGTGCGAAGAAGTGGTTGTATTCTACTTGTGGGTCTTCGAGTGTGAGGCCTATATGATTCCTAGTCTGCCGGGCCTGCATCTTGTCGTGCAAAGCTTTTATCGTCGTGTTGTTGGCGAGAATGCTTTGTTCTATGGTTTCGTAATTCTGCTGACCTGATACGGAAAGAGAGAATAAAGAAATCAAAAGAGACAGAGGAATAGTATGTTTCATTTTTTTCTTGTATATATTAGAGGTACAACAATCATGTTCAGAAAGGTACTACTAACGAGTCCACCCAACATCACAATAGCCATCGGCGACTGAATCTCGTTGCCTGCCAGATCGCCTTGTAAAGCAAGGGGTATCAGAGCCAAAGCCGAGGTGAGAGCTGTCATTAAAATGGGTGTAAGACGATCTAGCGAGCCTTGTAACACATCGCCCGTCTCGTTGTAGCGATCTACGAGCAGGATACCATTGCGGGTGGCAATACCAAAGAGACTGATGAACCCAATGATGCCAGGGATGCTGAGCACATTGCTCGTAAAACAGATGGCAAACACACCACCTATGAGTGCCAGTGGCAAATTGATAAGCACGATGGCGCTCTGACGCAAATCATGGAATTGATTGTTGAGTAGGAGGAAGATGACTAAAATGCTCAGCAGACTCATCAACAGCAAAGTACGACTAGCGGCTTGTTCACTCTCGAACTGTCCCCCGTACTCTAGATGATAGCCTTCGGGCAACGTGACATGCTCATTCACGCAGTGTTGAATCTCCTCCACAGTGCTATGGAGGTCACGACCTTCTACGTTGGCACTGATGACAATGCGTCTCTGGGCATTCTCGCGATTAATGGAGTTTGGTCCAGTTGTGCTAACAATATCGGCAATGTATTCCAAGGGAATCTTCTGTCCACCAGCGTCGATCATCAGTTGACGGATATCCTGCATTGTACGGCGGTCTTCCTCGTCCACTTTCACCGTGAGGTCGAAGGCGTTGTTGCCCTCATAAACTTGCGACACTGTCTCACCCTCCAGCATTACACTCACATAATCGGCAAACTGCTTGGGTGTAACACCATAGCGCGCCATCAGTTGTCGGCGAGGGGTGATGCGCAACTGCGGACGTTCCACCTGATGTTCCACATTTAGGTCGGTAACACCTGGAATGTCGCTTATTTCGGATTTTATCTGGTTGGCTAACCGATACATGATGTTTAGATCCTGTCCAAAAAGCTTGATGGCAATGTTGGCGCGAGTGCCAGAGAGCATGGCATCTATACGGTGCGAGATGGGCTGACCTATCTCTATGCTGACACCCGACAGACTACCGAGTTGCTTACGTACGTCGGCTAAGAGTTCTTCACGACTGCGTCCACCTAGTTGGAAGGGAGCTTCTATCTCGCTGACATTGACGCCAAAGGCATGTTCATCCAACTCGGCACGTCCCGTCTTGCGAGCTACAGTCTGTATCTCAGGAATCTCCAAGAGTAATTCCTCGGCACGGCGACCAATTTTGTCACTTTCTTCCAGCGAAATGCCTGGCAACGTGCTCAAACTTATGGTATAGCTACCTTCATTAAAAGGGGGGAGAAAACTGCGTCCCATCTGGCAAAGTAGCACAACGGCCAACACAAAGAGCACGGCCATGCCTCCCAGAATGGCACGACGATGATGAAAGGAACGCTTGAGCAAGGCTGCGTATGAGGTTTTCAGCCGTTGAACCCAACGTACATCGGTTTGTTTCTCTTTGCCTTTCAAACTCAACAGATAACTGCACAACACAGGGGTGAGCGTGATGGCCACCACCGTGCTGGCCAATAAACTGGCAACAAACGCTATGCCGAGGGGAACCAGCATGCGACCTTCCATTCCAGAAAGGAAGAACAGAGGCAGGAAGCTAACAATAACGATGAGCGTACTGTTGAGAATCGGCATTCGCACCTCACGAGAGGCATGGAAGATGATGGAGAGTTTCTCGCTTAGTGTAGAAGCTTGGGCTTTGTTTTCCCGTAATCGACGCCAGACGTTCTCCACATCGACAATTGCGTCATCGACAAGCGAACCGATGGCAATGGCCATTCCGCCAATACTCATAGTGTTGATAGTCAATCCCATGGCACGCAAGGAGAGAATGCCCACCAATAGACTTACGGGGATGCTGACTAACGAGATGATTGTGGTGCGCGGATTCATTAAGAAGATGAAAAGGATGATGATGACAAACAGAGAGCCTTCCAACAGCGCCTTTTGAATATTACCGATGCTGGCATCAATAAAACGTTGCTGACGGAAAATCTGCGTATCCACCTTTACGTCGGCGGGCAGTTGATGTTGCAATGATGCAAGGGCATTGTCCAGCCGTTCTGTCAGTTCTTTCGTGGAAACATTGGGTTGCTTGGCCACCGTCATCAGCACTGCAGGCCGGCATCGGTTACTTGCGGTGCCTGTCTTGGGGGACTTGTTGCCAATCAAAATATCGGCCACGAGATTTAGGGTTACGGGAGAACCGTTGTAGGTCTTCACCACAGTCTGTCCCAACTGTTCCACGTCGTTGGTGCTAAGAGCTCCGCGAATCAGGTATTCGTTGCCGTACTCATACAACACGCCACCCGACACGTTCTGATTCATGTCCCGCACGGCATCCACCACTTCTTGCACGCTCACCCCATGATGCTTCATACGTTCGGGGTGAAGAGACACTTGATATTCTTTTTGCTCACCACCTTGAACAGAGATTTGCGCCACACCGCCAATACTCAGCAGGCGTGGTCGGATAGTCCAGTCGGCCAGGGTCCGCAAATCAGTCTGCGAGGTGGTGTCACCTGCAGTAAGTCCGATAATCATCACCTCTCCAATGATGGAACTCTGCGGACCGATTGTTGGCTTGCCAACGCTGGCAGGCAGTGAGGAGGTCACTTCCGATAGTTTCTCGTTCACTATCTGTCGGTCGCGATAGATGTCGGTTCCCCATTCAAACTCCACCCATACACAAGAGAATCCTGTACTTGATGTGCTGCGCACCCGTCTCACACCCGTGGCGCCGTTCATTATTGTCTCAATAGGAAACGTCACAATGCGCTCCACCTCTTCTGGAGCCATGCCAGAGGCCTCTGTCATCACCACCACCGTCGGAGCATTTAGGTCGGGAAACACATCCACTTCCATCGTCATTGCCGTATAGACACCGACAATACAGATGAGCAATGCCGTTACCAATATGGTAAGGCGGTTATGTAGGGAAAAATGGATTATCTTATCTAACATCACATTAACATTTACTATTAAGTTTTTTTCAATTTGGTTTATTCCCCATTTTATTAGTGGTGGTGAGATTCTGGTATAACATTGTTGGTAGAGGCCAACTTCAATTGATAGACACCTTGTGTAACAATCTTTTCTCCAGATTTAACTCCACTTAGGATTTCCGTTCGTTCACCATTGCTATTTCCCAGAACAACCTCACGTTTCTCAAAGTCATCGGCATGATCGCCTTGTACGTATAAATAATAGAGGCCCTGTTCTTCTGTAAGAGCCGAGATGGGAACAGAAAGAACATCTTTTCGCTCCGTGCCCAGCAACCAAACATCAGCGAAGGAACCAGGGACAATATCGCCCATGTTTTCGAACTCGAAGGTGACAGGGATGTAAGCAGATCCTTCGGCGGCACGACGGCCTATTCCCACTATACGACCATTCAATGCCTTGGTATTATACACCACGTTTGGGGCATAGCTCATACAGAAGTTAGCTCCGGTTATATCTTTCATTTGCGCAAAATATTTTTCGGGTACTTCTGCAGAAAGCTGCAAGTCGCAATTTTTGCTAACGTAGGCCACTACACTGCCCATTCCCACATATTCACCTTGTTTGACGATGATGTTGCGTATGTAACCCGTAATAGGCGAGGTTACGCTGCTACCTCCTTTCTGACCTCCAGCTCTGCTTCTGAGTTGAGCCTGTTTGTAGGCTGACTCTGCTTCCTCATATTCCTTACGGCTAACAATACCCTCCTTAACCAACCGTTCGGCACGTTCAAAGGCTTGTCGTGTCCGTTCCAACTCAACAGCATCTTGTGCCACTTCATCACCTCCGGCTATTCCATCAGCTGTGATATAGCCCAACAACTCACCTTTTCGAACGGGTGAACCATCGGACATGTGATCTCGAGTAAACTGCAGTAGTCCGCTGCTCTTGGCTACAACAGCCATTTCGTCGCCTTGGGACTCTCGCACCTGTCCACTTACCCTGAAGGCACTACGGAAGGTAGTTGGAAGCAGTGTCTCCGTCTGCAACCCTATGGTCTCCTGTTTTTCCACGGGAAACTCAATAACACCATCTTCATGATGATCCTCCTCGGCTTCTATGTGTGGCTGTCTTTGATTGTTGCATCCGCAGACCATCAAGCATATCATGACACTTGGGAAAAACACGTGTTTCATATCTTTATCAATTAATCTTTGCCACAAAGTTACGTTTTAATTTATGCAACTCAGTTGCAAATTAATATTTCTCTAATCTATGTGTTGATTGTCATGTAACTGGACACGAGGTCTGTTACAGCGTTATTTGTGATTCATTATTTTTGCGCAAAGAAAAAGAAGACCTCTGCCGGATGGGGACAGAGGTCGGGGGAAATGTGCATTTGGGTATCAATTTCTATAGACACGTGTCTGGGTTATGTAAACTGAATTTTGGCACGTATCAGGTGTCTTGAATTCTTCTTCCATTTATGTATATATAATTTATTGAATAACAAAGTCTATAAACATTATATGGCTCGCCGCCACAAACCATTATGGCGACGAACCTTTTTATTTAAAACATTTTGCAGATGATTTTCGCATCTTCTCCTTCATAGACAAGAACATCGGTCACTCGCTCATAAGAGTAATCCTTGAAATGAAGCAGAAGTAAGGCGACGAACTCCCCGTCTTGGGAAACGCAAGCCTCCAACTTGTAGTTTCCATTCGGCACTTCCTTCAGGCGGAACGTTTCCATCTCATTCAACAACCTGTCACGTGAAGAGTGTAGGATGTGAAGTAGGCATCCTCCATCTTGAACAGAGAGTTCATAGTTTTTCACATCGACAACACTACCGGTTGGCACATATTTCACGGTGGTCTTCAGACCCATAAACGATTTGCTGACACAGACACGAGCATCAGCGCAGATGTCATTCCACATCTGCAGGTTCTTGATATTTGTCATCTTATTTTTTTCTTTGTTAGTAAAATTCTTCCATGGTGAATCGGCAAGACCCACCATCATTCATTTCTCTGTTGTATCGGAAGAAACAGCTAACAAAGAATGCGCCTCAACGCAATGATATAATAGAAGCGAGGAGACGCACTTCCTCCACAGATTCCCAAACGAAGAGGCTGTAGAGAAAGATCAGGTAAATATGATAAACAACTGATGGAGTGAGCCACTCCGTAACATGCGATTCGATTATTTTTACCACCACCTGTAAGATGTGGTCTAGCAGGGCGCGAGTGCCCCACCCTTTGAGAAGTCTTAGTGCTTAATAATGTCCCAGAGAGAGGTTGTGCATCTTCCGTCAGTGCATCCTTCTGTCGCTCGTCATGTTGGGCATCAACATATTCCGCTTTCCCCAGTTCATCTGGCACATGACAATCCGCCCCGACATTCGGCAGAACATCGGGCATTCCAAACATCAATGCGATGAAGAGGCAAAAACGGGAAATCAGTGCATCCATACAAAGATCCAGCTAGTGTTGACAAATATACGCTAAAATTCCATAACATGGAAACGAACGAGCATTCTATTTTTCGCCAGCCCCGGGGCATTGTAGAGACGCAATGCATTGCGTCTGTACGGTGCACAGCACCAACACAACCCGTTTTTTATATCACAAACATTTAAATTCCACCCCAAAGCTTTCATCATATCTAATTATATTCTAGGCAATTTATATTCAGATTGTTGTTCCATCATACGAAGGACATCCTTGAAATCGTCTGGCAATCGTTGCCATACTTCTTCCACAATGGGTTGCGGTATCTCTTTGTAAAACGCTTCAGCGATACCGCCCGTAATGCAAGCCAATGTGTCACTGTCACCACCTAACGAAACTGCCAGACGGATTGCCGATTCAAAATCACTGCTGTCTAAAAAGGCTATTATTGCTTGTGGAACAGTCTCCTGACAACTATCTTCGAAACAATACGTGGGACGAATTTCATCACATCCCCTATCTAAATCATAACCATACGTATCTTCAATATACGACCGAATATCTTCCTTCGTTTTTCCCTTTCTAGCCATAAATATCGCAGCAGAGGTTGCCTGTGCACCTTTTACTCCTTCGGGATGATTATGTGTGATTTCCGCTGAAATCTTAGCTACACGAGTCGTTTCCTCCAAGGTATCGAACATCCATCCGACTGCACTTACACGCATAGCGGAACCATTCCCATACGAATTATAGGGATGTCGATTGGGGACTTTACTGTTCCCCACAATTCCCTGCCTTAATATATCACCCAACGAACTAACAACGCCGTTGCGTTGTGTGTCACGTATTTGCTCTGGGTAAAACAGCCATTTATAAAACATGGCACCATAGCCACCCACGGGACAAGGATACTTTTGGGCAAACGAGACCATTGAACGTTCAAGTTCCTCGAAACTATGCGACGAGTCTCGCAACAACCAATCCGCCACGGCAACCGACATCACAGAATCGTCCGTATAGCTACTTTCACGAGAGAAAAGGGGAAACTCTGTCGTCTTTATACTGTCACATTCGTACACGGAACCAACCGCGTCACCTATAATTGCACCTAACATCGTATTATATATTTATCAGTTTAAAAACCAACACGTCTCTTTGTCGCATTACCCAGCTGTTCATTCTCGCAATGAGAGAAGAGAGATTCCATCGACGATGATGTTTCGCTATGGAGAATGGTGTCGATGGTATAGTGGCGAGCGACGTTCTCTATTTGACCGCCGCTGAAATCATATTTTTCAGCCAACAAGCGGATATTCTCCTCCGCCAGATCCGGCAACATGGTGTGCCAAATGCTAGTACGAACCTCAAGCGTAGGCTTGTTGAATTGGATTTTGTAGAGGAACCGTCGTTCAAAAGCCTTATCCATATTTTGGGCAAGATTCGTCGTGGCGATAAGGATACCGTCGAGGGTCTCCATCTCCTGTAGAATAATGTTTTGGATGGCGTTCTCCATCTTGTCAACCGCTTGGTCCGCACCTTCACGTCGCTTGCCGATGATAGCGTCCGCCTCGTTGAAAAGCAGGATGGGGGCAATGTCTAATTGCGCAACCAGCATACGATATTGATCAAAAACTTCCTTTATGTTCTTCTCACTTTCGCCCACCCAGCAACTCTTAATATCAGGGATATTCACTTGCAGGATGTCACGCCCCGTCTGGCGAGCCAATTGGAGGACTGCCTCTGTCTTTCCCGTGCCGGGTGACCCGTAGAAGAGGCAAGTGAATCCATAGCGGTAGCCCTTCTCTTTCATCCGTTCGCAAATGGTGCGATAGGTGGTTTCCTCCAGCAAGCGGTTCAGGTCTGACACTTGTGTCGCCACCCCGCTATCGTAATAGAGTTGCTTAGGGACAATACTATCATGTCTGACAATGTTTCTCACCTTTTCCCCACTATTTGATGTCAGTTTCAATTCAGGGAATAGAGTCTCTTTAGCTTTCTTACTTAGGCAAAACGAATCAATGCTGGCAAAACCATTCTCATTACAATGTTCAACAAGTCCCAATTGTTGCAGTATATGTTTGTTTTCCACAAATGGATTCCACCTATGCCGCGCAATAATCGGTTTGCCATAGAAGGAAATGAAATCATAGAAATGGATATCTTTCTCTTCGTTAACGCATTTATGAGAAAACAAGAGAAGAATCGTCTTTTCGTCTCTATTCAGACCATATTCATCCATTTTTTTCACAAACGGCAAATGTTTGTTGTCTTCACATAAATCCAGAAGATTTGAAATAGATTCTTCCTCTGTAATTATTTCTTTATCAATTCTGTCTTCCATGATGTCATTTACGGAGCAAAAGAATTCAACACAACTTAGACATGTACTACTTTTGGGTGTATATTTCTCTCCCCGTTTAAAGGCTTCGACAACATCTGCGGGAACCCGATATGCTACTGATTTGTCATCGTAATGACGATAACGTACTAATTTTCTTTCTTTCAGTTCATCAATGGTAGGCGTATAGCGGATTATGCGAGTCGTGGTACATTGCAAATAGTCTGCCAGATTAGAAATCGAGACATAACCAGACTCACTTTTCTCTATCAACAATGACATCAACACACTTTGTTCCACGCTGAGATCCAACGTGTCGCCAATCATCTTGAGAGGCGACGCCGCTTTTTGGAAGAAATCCTCATCCAAATGAGAGCCTTTCGACAGTTCCACTACCTTTTCCACTGCCATCAGCAGGTCCATCTGTTCCGTTTTCTTTTCCATTGTTTCCATAATTACCTCCTTTTTGATGTTTTATGGTACAAAGGAAGGATGAGGGTCTGCCAGTTTGTGGCAGAGGTTAAGAAATTAATATATTTTAATCACAAACATCTCATAATCAGGCTATCGCAGCGTTTTGTAAATACGTCCCATTGTAATTGTAGAGACGCAAAATTTTGCGTCTGTACGACCATAGGCACAGCACAATCGTCTGAAACACTGATATAGGCAAAGTACCAGCATTTCACATCATCTTAATATTTTCGGACATTGAATGGATATATATATATTTCGCAACACAACAGAACAGCAATTTTTTTGTTGACATAAAAACAGCGCAAACGGAGATTCTCCGATGGCGCTGTTAAAAAAATCGCAATGCTAATCCTTTCTATCTGTATGTTGAAGGCAAGAAATTAGTTCGACTGCAAGAATACACGATAGTTTTGTATGACATATTCATACATATTCTGGTAAGATTTTCTAGCACTCGGATGGAATGAACTAAAAATAAGTGTACCAGAATTTTTATGGTAGGCGATTTTCCCCAAACGAGGGTTATCCCCAAATTCAGAGACTTCGTTTTGGGGGAACATCTTTTTTACTGAATTATAGATGATCATACTTGTACAGACAATCATATTAGGATTTAAAATCTTGATTTCTTTTTCAAGCAAGTCTCCGTATTTAACAATATGTTGTTGTAAAATATGGTCTTTACATTCATGACCTCCTGGGTCCTTTTTGCATTCCACTATAGCAAACGGCTGCGAGTTAATAAACCTTTTGACTTCTTCCATGTTCGCCTTAACATCATCGAACTTCCAGTCTGTGCTCTTTTCAACCTTAGACAATCCCCAAAGGAGAAAAGCAATGGGTTTAAGTATTGATTTTCTTGCCCTCGTCCCGTTATTGAATACAGGAGGGATAAGATTCCTATTTCTTCTCTTATTTTCGAGCACAGATGGCTTGTCATCTGGCAAGTCCTTCAACCAATAATGGATGTGTTCGTCCCAATTACCATCACCATACTGATGCTGATCTTTCAGAAGAAACAGAACACGTTTAGGCGAATCCAACCATTCCTGTTCAACCTGTTTATTTTCTTTGCTGTTCTGATACATTATACCATCATAAGTAAAACATGTACCCAAACGATTTTTCCACTCTTCAAACAGAGTATCGAGTTCATTACCAATGTCTTTCATATCATAATAATTTAATCTAAGTTCAACGACAATCCATTTCTTTACCCCTCATTCCACAAGAGTGTCTATCCAAACACCTCGCTCTTCTTCTGCAATAATAACAAAAAAATCCAAAAGAATAAAAATCAGGCAAAAGCATTTTATTGCAGATACCCCTCCACAGAAACAAGTGGCTGACATTACTGCCAGTCACTATTCATTGGGCTACTTATGGGATTTTTCAATCAATCTAACTGTCATGGAGATGTAATTCAAATGGATCTTCTTCGCCCATTATTACAAGGCGGTTAAATTCTTCACATATAGCTTGAAACAAAAGGAGAATGTCTTCTATGTTAATATTGTCTTCTTGAAAGGAACGGTAGTTCAAGTCTGTATTTTTGAAACGTCCAAACAGAAGAGTATATGATTGAGATTTAGAATTGAAGCGTAAGTTTCTATATTTTCCTTCCTTTTCTTCTTTCGGGAGATGAAAAAAATGAATAGTGGGAGTTTTTAGGGCAAACAAATCAGACCTGATGTTTAGAATAGGTTCCGTAAACAGGTTGTTTGATCTATTGGATTCAGGATTCTGATTTTCAGGAATCCTGCGGGTTACATATATCTCCCAATACTGTCCTTGGTAAAATGCTAAATTTGCAAACAACAAATCGGGGAAGACCTTGCCAGCCTGTTTGATGAGGTCTTCGAAGATTCTCCCCCAAATTATATTCTTGCTGTCCCTTCTATTGACTTTATTGGAATAGTAGGAATTATATTGATACTTAATACTTTCAACATAATCTTCAAGAATCTCGCTGTGGCAAATCCGTATTGAATCCATAACATTCTTTTGAGAGAAGAAATCATGGATATCCTTGATTTTGCAGATTTTAGATTTATGAACATTCAGAGTTCCAAGGGCTTGACTGGCTTCTGACTTGATGGAAGGTTCGAAATGATATCCATCTTTATCAAAGAAAACGGTATTAGCTATCTCATTCACATGACCGGTTTTATAGTAGACAACATATATTTGATTTCGCTTGTCTAATTTGTCAACGTACTTTTGAAGTTGATCGTCATGTAAACAGGAATCTGTCTTATCCTCAATAATGACATTGACTTCCTTTTCGCTATCAGTGTCAAGTGTGAGCAAAATGTCAATGTTTTTCACTTGTTGTTCCACTTTGACTCTCTTGAAATCGATATCGACGCCAAGTAAATCTTTGATGAACAGCTCAGAGATCTTTTTTTTATGTTCATTGTTGGAGTTGAAGCACTCGCACATCCATGCAATAAATGCGTCTTGTACAGATTCAGTGTATGGAAATTTGAATATGTTTGGTTCCATAGTCCATCCTATTTATATTTCACGACTTACAAATTTTCGTTGACAAAGAGTCCAACGTCACCAAATTTTTCACAACAACCATTGGCTCATCTCTCGTCAGAGTAATATGCAAATTTAACAAATTACTTTATTTCAAGATAATATGCAACTTGAAATTCGAACTTAGGACGTACTCACGATCTCTCCCTAGCAATCCAAGTACAAGCCTCCGCATCCGCCAGCGATGCTATTTACAACAACCGCCCCACATCGCTCTTCAAGAATGTCTCGATGTCAACACCTCCCGTACCAACGACAAAGCTGAGGTCTGGATGGAAGGTCTTTTCGAAGAGTGGTAATCCTTTGTTGGTGCCTCTGCGTCCACTCTTCACCTCTATGGCTATGCATTTGTGCTGAGATTTTATGATGAAATCCACCTCGTCGGCACGCTCTCTCCAGTAAAAGAGTTTATAATCCAGTTCGGCAGTCTGACTGAGCAAATGCGCTCCGATGGCTGATTCCACCCATCGTCCCCACACCTCCGTGTCTATCCGATCTGCTTTATATGACCGTCCCTTGAATGCAGTTAAGAGTGCGTTGTTGTAAACCTGAAACTTGGGAATTGAATTGTATTTTCGTGCATCATCCATCGCATACTTTTGTAATCCGGCTATCAAGTTACATTCATCCAAAATATTGATATAGTGAGCAATGGTGGTTGCATTACCTGCATCCTGCAACTGACCAACGATCTTGGTCAGAGAAAGCAATTCCCCAGAATAACTACACCCAATATCAAACAATTGCTTCATCAAGGCTGGCTTGTAGATGTTGGATGTCATAAGCACATCCTTTTCTATGGACGGTACCACCAACGAGTCTTTGACGTATCGTTTCCACCGCTTTTCATTGTCGACAAAAGCTGCTGCTCCTGGGTATCCTCCATAATAGATGTACTTGTCCACATCCCAACCAAATGCATCGTGCATCTCCTGATAACTCCAATGTCCAATGCGGATAAGCTCGAATCTGCCTGCCAATGACTCTGTAAGTCCCTTTTTCAAAAGCAATCTGGAACTTCCCAACAACACCACTTTGATGTTTATATTATTACGCGTGTCATTGTCCCATTCTCGTTTTACGGCTTCACTCCAATTGTTCAGTTTCTGAATTTCATCGATTGCCAAAATCGTTTCCTTCTGTCCCTCCAACAACATCTGCATCCGTACAGCTTGCCATACTTTCCTTATCCAATCTGTATCCGTAGGATCCACTAAATCCGCATTCTCACTGACATACGGAATGTCAATGTTGGACAGAACTTGTCGCACTAACGTAGTCTTACCTACCTGACGTGGTCCCGCTAACACTTGAATGAATCGCCTTGGCTCTTTAATTCTTTCAACAATCTCATTGTATTTTTGTCTTACATATCCATCCATTTGCAGTCTTCTTTTTTAACATTACAAATATACAAAATGTTCAATTCTACACAACAAAATCTTCAAAAGTTTATTACAAAATGTTCAATTCTATATTATAACACCTTACTAAACAATCATTTAATCACAATTCGTATTTCTACAAAAATAAACACAATGAATCACCTACAATATCTCCCTAGCAATCCAAGCGCAAGCCTCCGCATCCGCCAGTGCGTGATGGTGGTTCTCCAAATGGTAGCCACAAGCTTCGGCAACGACGTGCAGCTGGTGGTTGGGCAAGCGCTTCCCGAAATGTCTACGGGCCGCTACGCAGGTGCAATGGAACTCGTAATCAGGATAGTCCATTTGGTAGGTGCGGAATACTGCCTTCAGACAACTCTCGTCAAATGAGCTGTTGTGCGCCACAAGGGGCAATCCCTCTATCAACGGTTCGATCTGCGCCCACACCTTGGGGAAGATGGGGGCGTCGTCCGTGTCCTCGGGGCAAAGGCCATGAACCTGCGAACACCAGTAGTTGTAATAGTTGGGCTCTGGCTGAATGAGGGAGTAGAACGAGTCCACGAACTCACCATCCCGCACGATGACAATGCCGACAGAACACACGGAAGAGCGCTCATTGTTGGCCGTCTCAAAATCTATTGCTGCAAAGTCTTTCATACATGCTCAATTCTCATTATATCCGTGATCCCGTGTCCCAAACTTTATCTTATACATAGTTTCTCTATCTATGGCTACTTTAGGTGTGACATTGAGAGGAAGCGTCTCGAGAATGGTCCATTGAAAATTTTGTTCTGCATAGCTTATGCCATTGTTTTTAAGTAAATCCACAAGACGTTTATTGTTTCCATGCCCTGTCTGCGCATATTCAGTCCATCTTCCAAGAATACCATTTTTAGCATCTTTCGTATCTTTATATGTTACACCTACATACTGCATGCCGTTTGATTTATCTAATATAAGATATACACAATTCAGACTTTCAAGTTTAGATTTCCAATCCTTGTTCTCCACTACTTTTCTCAATTGCGGCAAACTTAGCACGACGTCCTCATAACGAGTGAAAGGGGGAATGCCATCTGTATTGTTAATCTGCTCTATTCGTTTCACTTCCTTACTTGTCGTCCAGTTCTGCATCCATTTTCGCATAGATCCACCCCAATCAATAACGACATTGTCCTTTAATATTTCGAATCCATCTAATTCTCGGATATCATATACGGAATTTCCATTACTTGTGGGATGTAATCTTCCAAAGTTCTTAAAAACACCAATGAAACGACACTCGCAATGTTCCTCTCCAAGAAACACTACCAGATAGTCAACATTCTTCATATCTTCATCTGATTGCTCACTCTGCCATTTAAGAAACGAATCATAGTCTGAACGATATAATTTATAGACTGGGCCATCATATTTTTCAGAAATAAAGCTGTCGTCTTTGACAAATGAGCTATGTCTAATGAGTTTAATACGCCTTTCATTGGCAATGTCAAATTCTGCATTGCGATTGCGACCTTTCAATAAGTCCTGAATACTAATGATGTAATTCTTATCCATATAATAAAGTAATTTAGGTTACAAAGCTATTTGTTTTAGTCTTTCCCTATCATATCCCATGTCAAAATATTATTTAGAATCCAGAAGGGTACGATGACATTGTGGATTTTGTATTTATACCATTCTACGAATTGCATTGCGGTCTTGAATTCCTCATGTTTGTCGTCAATCTCCAACGCTTCTTTGAAATCGCACAAGACAAATGTCCTTTCTGGATTGTTATGGGCATATTGCAGAAATTCATGAAAGGCTGTTCTGATTGAATCATAAAAGTCGTCAGTCGTCGCAAATTTAATAGTGTGCAACTCTCCATGATAGGCATCGGGGATATTGTCTGCGCACATAATGGTGTTGGGTGTTTCACCGTCTTCTGTCGTTTCTTTCGCCAAATAGCATAGAACATCTTCTTCAAGAAGTACATCAGACAACTGTTTGTATATGAGTCGCCGACCTCTTCTTTGCGGCTTGAAGTCATCTGTAAACTTTGGACGACTCTCCGACTTTGAAGCCCTTGCAATCACTTCTTTTTGACTGATGCCGTATGGCATGAATTGGTCAATCGGCCAATATAGTTTTCCAATCATAAACTCTGTGAATAATGTGGGCTCAATGTCTGAGAATACTGTACCTACCTTGTGTATTTCCCAGTTCTCTTCAAAAAGTATTTCGCAGTTGTCTCCTGCAAGTCCGGGAGTCGTAGAATCTCCGAAATAGCGTACCAATGAAGTGTACCCTCTGTGTGTGACAACATCGCCTGTGAATATTTCCTGATTCTGATCATCTCTGTATTTGGTATCTACACCAGCAAAGATGACAGGTACCTGTGACAACAAAGTGGATGTGTGCAAAGGCTTATGGAATCTTGTATATTCTATGTCTTTCGACCAAAGAATCATAACATCGCCATCGAACGTGAAATCCCCGAAATAGGCATAGTCAAAATACCCCAAGGGGTTGATGAACCTCACCCGTCTGTTATCAAGGATAGTTTTTAGTTTGTCACTATCATGAGATTGCATGATTTCCTTATAATGTTCACGACATAATTCTTGTATGCCTATAAAACTGTATTTGCTAAAATCAAATGCCATAATCACTCCTCCTTATATTTATCCCACATCCTTTTTATCTTTTCTCCTATCTCATTACGAAGCCATTGAGGCTCAAGCACTTCCACATCTTCCCCATTCTTCAACAACTCTTGTTGGAAATCGAACTCCGGACGGAGGAAGAAGGTGAAGATACTGAATTCTTCATTGCGTTCCACCTCCTCTTGCGATTCATGTATCTTCAGGCTACGTATGTAATTGGCTTGACTCGCCGATGCCTTTATCTTGACTGCCTGCTTCTCCACATGATGATTGGTGATAATACCGTAACAACCATCAAAGTATTCATTCGCATCCCAATCTTTTGGCAACTCAAATGTCTCGTCCTTCACATTCAATTCTTGAATACGATCCAATGCATATATCCTTGGCTCATCATGATAGGTTCCCTGTGCCACCATATACCATCGTTGACGGAATAACTTAACGCAATAGGGGTGCACATCATAATTTCCCTCTTTGTCTTTCCAGAAACTATGATAGGTCATGTTGAGCACATGGTTCTCCTTCATGGCCTCGATGATGGTTTGCAGGTATGCCTGTCCGGAGGGTACGTACTCCAGCAGGATACGGTCTTTGATGGTTTGGCTGCCGAGCAAGGTGTTGCTGACGCAAAACGTGTTGATGATCCACGAACGCAGACCACCGTTATTGAGGTCATCACTGTTCTCTATGTAGTAGCGATACTCATCACAACGCTCGTTCTCGATATTGATATCAAACATTTCCTCAATAGTTTTGCGCCAGTTCTCGAAGGTGCGCTTAGGGAGATCGGCTCCTCCGCTGAGGTCCACGTTTCCCTTCCACTTCTTGTTCAGATCGTCAAAGGAGATCTTTTGACTGCGGTTGATAGTGTCTACCAACCAGACATACTTTCTAATTAGATTTGGTCCTTTCCCTGCCATATCGAATGATTTTTTTTGCAAATATATGAAAGGGGTGTGCCAAATCGTGGCATAGGGTGTGTTTTTTATGGGGAGGGGGGGGGAAAAATAATGATGGGACATTACGACTTGGCGGGGTGACGACATGGCGGGGTGGAGACATAACGGATTAACAACGAGGAGGGGGAAGTTGTGCGAGCATTAGGAGCTCCTCTCCCCTATCCTCCACGATCTCAAAACCCGCCTTTTGATACATGCGGAGCGCATAGTTCTCCTTCTGCACCGATAATGATACTTGCGCATAGCCTTTCTGGCGGAGGAGTTCGAGCATCTGGTGAAGCAGTTGTGTACCAATACCTTGTCCACGATAGTCTGGATAGAGCGAGATGGCCAACGAAGGGGTTTGGTTGTCCACATGCCCATAATCGTCCATCACCCGCACCCATACGGCACCGACGATCTTGCCGTCACACTCCGCCACCAGGCAATGGTCGTGGGGCGACTCCCCGAAACCACGCACATAGAGTTGCAAATCCTCCTGTTCGATGATGGAACGTGGCGGCGGCACCACGCCTTGAGGGATAAAGATGGCTTCGTAGAGGAAATCGTCCAACACGAGTATCTCTTCTTTCTGTATTTTTCGGATATGAGTCATCAAAAGTTTCGTTTACGTTTACAATCTCTCAAAATTACGCATCATCTACCGCAAAACCAAGGGAAACAAGAGGGAAACGCATGATCCGATTAAAATATGGGCAAGGATTTATTTAGTCCCTAATTGCAACACACATCATAAACTTTATTATTTTTGTATAAAGCAAAAAAATAACGAAGTCATGAGGAAACATATCGCCCAACAAATTCTTTTAGCGTCTTTTATCATGGTTTGCAATAGTCTTTCGGCAGCCAATCACCACGACGAGGTTTTCAAACACATTCATGCGAAGGATACCATTAAAGCTAGAAACGAGCTTTTGGTTTGGGAAAAAGAGGAACCCAAGTCGGCCGACCTCTATGCCGCATGGTTCAACTACTACTATTGGGTCGGGGAGACCGAACATATCGGAACCGCCACCACCTTGCCGGAGGGAGTTGACGATTACATGCCACTTACCGATTCGACCGGAGCCATAACCGGATATGTCTATCCCGTCAAAACCTACTGCAAAGACTCCATAAATCTAGCCTTCCAAATGACAGAAAAAGGGTTGTCGAATAACCCGCAACGATTGGATCTGCACTTTGGACGCATACATGTGATGCTACAAATGGCTAACAGGCCAAAGGTCAGCTCATGTGGCGATACGATAACATCACCTTGGCCAGAAAAACCAACCGCCAGCGATGTGACAGACTATTTGTGCAAACTTATCGACACGAAAGACCATAACAACTGGCAGTGGTCAAACGATCAAAAGATCAACGACAGCGAGGACGTCTTTTACGAAAGCATGCAATCTTATTTCGCCGATTTAATATCCCTTGGCGACATGGATGCGGCGGAGAGACTGGTGGACAAACTGCTCACTAAAAAGCAGACGTTGAAGTTCCGAAACGACAAAGGTTACCTGATAGCGATGAAGAAGGATTACAACAAAGCGGCAGACTGGTTCATCGCCATACACAAGGACTATCCAGACGATGAGACTGTCATCGCGAACATCGCCTCCTGTTACGAGAAAAAAGGCGACACGAAAAAAGCCATCAAATACTACGAGATGTTGGCCAAAAGCGGAGACGAGGAAACGAAAGCCATGGCGGAGGAATCCATCAAGGAGCTGAAGAAGAAGAAAAAATAGTCCCAACATATTGGGGAGGGGCTATCACCTCGAATCCTAAATTCATTACATTTTCACTTAAACGCAAACACAGAAATGGCGAAACAAGAGTACATACAAGCGAACAAGCAATGGCTTGAGGAGAAAGCGAAGGAAGCGGGCGTCAAGGCATTGCCCAAGGGTGTCTACTACAAGGTGCTGAGCGAAGGCGACCAGACTAGCGCGAAACCGACGGTCCGCAGCGTCATCACCGCCCACTACACAGGGAAGACCATCGACGGCAAAGAGTTCGACAGCAGCCGTGGCGGCGTGCCTTTGGCTTGCAGGCTTTGCGACCTGATCGAGGGTTGGATCATCGCCATGCAACAGATGCACATAGGCGATAAATGGGAGCTCTACATCCCTGCCGAAATGGGTTACGGAAAATTCTCCCAGCCGGGCATCCCGGGCGGTTCGACACTGATCTTCGAGGTGGAATTGTTGGGGATCGCATGATGATGTAGACGCACGGCCGTGCGTCTCTACAAATTGCGCATCGTTTCCACAATAGGGTATCAGTCTTCAGGGAATCAACGCACAGATAGGATCCTCCCGTATGATCTTGGGGGCGGACTTCCCCGCCAACACCAGCACTTTCTTGCCGTTGCGGTAGATGTGTAGCTGGCGAGAACGGACCACAGCCGTCAGTTCGGGGTCTGCCTGTATGGCCTGCCAAAGGGGATGATAGGCGCCATCTGCCTCGAACAGTTTCTTATGCAGATGCGAGCACATATTGGTGGTGTCAATGGTCATCATATACGAACGTTGGTCATTTTGTAGAGACGATTTGCACATCGTCTCCATCGAATTCATAAATCACACAAAAACATTTCAGGTCCACAGGCTAGTGATGAACATCGGACTAGCATCGTCCGCCTTCTTGAAACCGCACGATCCGTAGAAGTCCAGTTCCTCGTTGTAGGCGACAATGACAATGCGCAGGTAATCCATGTAGTGCTCCTTCATCATCTCCACCAAGCGTCGCCCGATGCCTAAGTGTTGGTGTGTCGGGCGGACGAGCAGGTAGTGGACGTAGGCCGTCATGGCACCATCATCCATCGCGCAGATCAGTCCTACGAGTTGGTCACCGTCCCAGGCGGTATAGACCGTCTCGAAGTTGCGCATGGCCACCACCAGTTTCTCCGGATAATGGCCGGAAGACCATTCGACGGAAAGGAACAGCGACTCCAAGTCTTCCTTCCTAAATTCATGTATATCTTTATATTCCAACATCTTATCAATCCTTAATCTCCTCCAACGCCCCCGTTTCCGAATCGATGATGAAGCCCCTGACCACAATATCCTTCGGCACGAGGGGGTGAGTCTTGATGGTCTCCACCGTCCTGCGGACAGAGGTCGGCGTATCCTTGAAACCTTCCAACCATGTGTTGAGGTCGATGCCACACTTACGGATGGTGTCGAGCGTCTGGTCGGTCACGCCACGGGCAATCATCTCATGGTGGAAATGGTCGTAGCTCATGTGGCAAGCGCCGCAATGAGAGTGCGCCACCACCATGATCTCCTTCACCCCCAACTCATAGATGGAGACGATCAGGCTACGCATGGCCGAGTCGAAAGGCGAGATGACCAAGCCCCCCGCATTCTTGATGATCTTAGCGTCACCGTTCTTCAAGCCGAGCGCCGCGGGAAGAAGCTCGGTCAAACGGGTATCCATACATGATAGCACGGCCAGTTTCTTGTCAGGGTATTTGTCCGTCACATACTTCTCATACCCTTTCTCAGCCACGAAAGTCTTGTTGTAATCAATGATTTGGTCTATCATAACAGCCTACGATTTTTATGATTAACGGCTAATATTCGGCTCCTCGCTGTAATTGTGTTCCACCACGACAGCCACCCGCATGCCAGGCACCAGCGGTTCGATCTCAGCAGTGAGCTGAGAGCTCAGCGCATCATCATCGTGAATGGTATAATCAGGGATGACATCGATGGAGAGGAAGTTATCACGCTCCGAGTAATAGAAGCCGTGCACCTGGATGATCTCCTTGTGGGAGGCGAAGACACGCAACACCTTCGACTGCAGCTCAGACTGCTTGTTTTCGCCCGTAGCGATGGCATAGATACCGACGGTCATGATAATGCCATGCCGCTCATGCATCAGCGTGGAGATCTTGCGGGTCAGACCATGGATATCGTGGGCGGACATCGTGTCATAGACGTTGACGTGCATCGAACCGATCTTCACGTCTGGTCCGTAGTTGTGCAGGATAAGGTCGAACACCCCGTGCACGCCCTCGATCGAAGAGACCTCCTCCTTGATCTGATCGGTGAGCTCCGCCGAGATGCTCTTGCCCAAGAGTTCATTGACAGGCGAGGCCAGCATCTCAACACCCGCCTTGATGATAACCACGGATATCAGGGCACCCAGGATACCGTCGAGCGAAACGTTCCACAGCAGCATGACACCCGCCGAGACGAGCGTCGCCAGCGTGATGACCGCATCGAACAGCGCATCCGAGCCAGAAGCGATCAGTGCGTCACTCTTCAGTTGCTCGCCCTTCCGCTTGACATACTGTCCCAGTATGATCTTCACGACAATGGCCACTATGATGACCACCAGCGTCACCTTCGTATAGTTAGGTTCCGTAGGGTCGAAGATCTTCTTGATCGACTCGATGAGCGAGGTGATACCCGCCGAGAGCACAATGACCGCAATGATGATGGCGCTGAAATACTCTATGCGCCCATAGCCAAAGGGATGTTGGCGGTCGGCAGGACGCTGCGAGAGCTTGGTGCCGACGATGGTGATGACGCTCGAAAGCGCATCGCTCAGGTTATTGACTGCATCCATCACAATGGCCACACTACTAGAGAGAATACCCACTACCGCCTTGAAGGCCGCTAAAAACACGTTGGTGAAGATACCCACCCAACTGGTACGAATGATTTGAGAACTACGATCCATCTATATTGTTTTTATCTATTTTTCAATTTTCACACGATAACGCGACATCAGTTCCTCCGCCAATGGCACATACCAAGCGAGGACCTCCTCTCTTGTCGGAGTATGCGCCCCCGGGAAGTGGAAGGAGTGGCTATAGTGCTCCAGGAAGAGCGGCTCGAAATGCGCCACCTTATCCTGCTCGCCGAACAAGCCCCAAACACGCTCTTTGTGGCGGGGAGTGCAGTTATCGAACTGAATAGGCTCCAAGGCGGCGAACTCCTCGATCAAGGCCTCATCGATGACGAAGTGCTGGTTGCCATCCCTTCGCGGAGACTTGTACTCATGTTCGCCGACACGTTGTTTCAAGAAGGCTGTCATCTGGAAATGAGGGTTACCGAGCAAGGCCGGAAGGTCCACGACGGGCGCCAACATCTGTGCGTAGAAAGCGCCGCAACTATTGCCCAATAGGAGGTCTGGCCGCTCACGGTCGATGATCTCCCCTATCAGTTCAAGCGCCTCCTTAGGATGTCTGGGAAGGTCGGGCGAGAGCACCTGCGCCCTATCGGCGAAAGCCTCCTGCAACGCCAAGGCGGGCACGCATTGCCCACTGGCGAAGAATCCATGAAGGAATAATATCTTTTGTTGTCTCATCATTCGATTGTAAAATTAATAGTATTTACCGAATGTATGACGCATTTATTACAACAATTGCAATTCATTAGCATTTAATACACCTAATCTTTCACTCATTTCGTTCAAATCAGACGACCTATTATTATTTCCAACTCTACGATTATTAATAACATCGAGGTATGATTCCCAAACTAATTCAATCTTATCAGAATTTTTATAACAACAGGCGTCTACAATTTTTTCAAGTACAAGTTTGGAATCAGCCACATCTGGTCGAATTGCCAAATTTAGGCCTGCTTGCCCCACCAATGGTACCGACGGATATCCAATAGCATCACACAAACGTATTTCATTTAAAAACATATCTGCCCATGTTGCAGAAATTTTATACTCATTATCATTTCCTCCACGAACAATTTTGCTAAATTCCCCTACAATAAAGTCAGCAACAAATGACGCTTCTATATTATTAGAAAATTTTTCTCTATATATATTTCTAATGGTTTCTAATAAACTATTATTACTACTCAAATAAGAATTTGCAGACACTATATAAGCTACCTCAATAGATTCTTTTACTCTCCATAGAGAAAATGACATATCTTCTCTACCAGACTCCACGGAAGAAAGTCTAGAACATTCGCCTATACCAACAATCATTGCATCCTCCAGATATTTTTCGTCAGCAGATAGTATTCCATAAAAAGCGGTTTGCCCAGGCAATGTTGCTCTTTGGTAGGATTGGCAAAAGCTCGATGGTTTATAACTCATATCTTCCCGCTTAGTATAACCGCTTCCTCTTCTGCAACGTACTATAATATTTCCGGAATCCAGATTACACATTATTACAGGAACTGTTTTGAGTTGAAACAGCAAATCTCTAATATTTTTAGTTTCAAAATCATTATTAAGATCTATTGACCTTATTTTTTGTATAACTTCTCTATCGTTCTGTATTCTTATCATTTTAAATCAATTTAGTTTTATCAAACATTCATCGTATTGTATTTTACGGATCTAATGACCCACGATTTTTTACCCCGCCAACAGCTTCGTCACCTCAGCAGGGTTGAGCGCCCACTCATACGTGTAGGCTTCATCGGCCTCGTCGACATTCTCCACAAGCGTAAGATGTTGCGCTTGCGCCTTAATGTCGAGTAGTTGTCCGATCGTGACCTTGTTCTCCAACCGACGGAGCAACGCCTCGATGGAGGCACTGTCCGCTCCTCGCAACGTCTGCGCCGTGAAAGGCATTTCAAGCCAGATGATCTCACGCTTCGCCACATCCAGCACACCGAAGACCAATCCCTTGGTGAGGTTCCCCTCGCTAATGCGCACCATGTGCTGCACGCACGACGGGTCGTAGGCCACACCTGTCTCCTCCGACACCTTCATCTTGTAGGCGGAATCCATCCAACCCACTATGAGGTTAGGCGAGAGCGTACCCGAGGAGTAGGCGTTGCAAGTGAAGGTCACGTATGTGGCGCCGGCAGCCTCCAACTCAGGGAGGGAGAGCTCGATGTACTCGGCCGTACCCATCTCGCCTTTTGGCACCCAACGGATGTCGCCCGAGTGTTTCGCCCCCACGCAGGTCAGGCTGTAGTAGGCGCACTCAGCGATTTGGTTGTTCGGCAAGGCGACACGGCAGCTCAAGTCCATGTCGATCGGGCGGCAACCGAGACCTTTTCCCCAGTGGAGGAAGAGTCGCACCGCATCGCCCGACACCGGGAAGCGCGTACCCATCAATGCGCAGGAGGCGTCCTGGATGGTGGCGGAACGGTCGCCCACACTCACAGGGATATTGTAGAGCGAAGGATCGATATAGATGCGCTTCGCCTCACACGGTTGCGCCGCGAAACGTTTGTTCATGGAACGTTGGTAGAGCGTTTTGATCGCCTCCATCATTCCTTGGAGGGTCTCCTCGTCGTAGAGCACCAGCAGTTTATTCGGTTCAATCGTTTTGACGCCCCCCGTGATAGGGCGAGCCAGACGTTCCGCCTTCGGGTCGAAGTAAGTCTCCGCCGCATTGCAAAGCGAGAGCAGCAAGCGGGCAGGCATACGATCCACAACCTCCGAGAAGGCCGCCAGCGTCTTGTCGGCACCGAAACGCAACATGGAAGCGAAGAGACAACGGGCAAAGAGTCCCGGACGCTCCCTCAGCAGCGCCAGCGTGGCCTCCGCATCATTCGCGGAACGAGCCTTGTCGACACGCCCCTGCCATGTGGAATAGTCTTGCTTGTAGAAGACATCGAGGATCTCCGCCAAGCGGTCGAAGCCCTTCTTGCGGGAGTATTCGCCCAAACGGAGCGCACGGATCATGCGCACCCACATGCCACGCTTCGGGTTCATGTTCTCGGCCGACTGGGCAGCCGTCATCGGGATATCGTTCAGCCACTTCGCCACACGCAGGCAAGCCTTGCGATCGTACTTCAGCATCAGCTTACGCTTCATGTCAATAGCCGCGTCCTGGCTTCTGTCGAGCGGTCCCCACATGTGGAAGTACAACTTGCTGGCGTGGGCCACAAGCGTCTTCGGCTCGATGATCTGCGCGAAGCCCGTCTTCTCGAACCAGAGGTAGCGGAGGATGTCGGTCGGAGTCTTCAGGAAGCGCATCGCCTCGTCAGCCCTACCCTGCTCCACCAGCATCCTGATGACGAGCATGGCGGTCTCCTTCATCGTGACCTCGACATCGTCAGGCAGCGGGAAGAGCCTCAACAACTGGCTCAACGAATCCTGCTGCGTACCATCCAACGGTGTGGCGGACGTCAGGAGCGAGCGGAACACATACACCATATCCTCCATCGTGAAGAGGCGCAGTTCCTTCAGTTTGCTACCCTGCCCCTTGTAGACAAAGTCGGACGTTTCGAAAGGCTCGCCGCAGAAAGGGCATCCGTTGTAACGCTCCAGGGGGAAAGTACCCTCCGGAATCAGGTGACCGCAAGGCAATGTAGTGCCTTTGAAACCAGCCTTCTTGCCAAAAATATTAGCGATCAAAGTGATGAGATGATCGGCCAGGGATTCACCCGTAGGCACATCCCAACCCTTGACGAGTGGGGTCCAATTGAGGTCCACCCCCATCACCTCATTGATGCACGAAGTAATCTCCGCCAAGCGATCCACAGGGACGTTGCACAACGCGTGGAGCAACTCCTCGCTGACGCAATATCCATTCTCCTGCAAACGGCGGACGAAAGCCAAGACGGGAGCGGTCGCCTCCGACTGTAAGTTAATATCCGCACGGTTCACATCCAGGAACAGCGCCTTGTAGCGCAAGGCTACTTTTGTTAAAACATTAATTTCCATAACATAAAACTTTAAAAGGTAATTGGTTAGCAATAGAACTACAATCTAGGATCTGAAGTATGCCAACCTTGACCTTGTTATTGAGGTGCGGGGCAGGATCGAACTGCCAACATATGAATGATTCTGAGTATGAGTCAATTGATCCTTCCATCGGTATTGTCGGAAGAAAATTTCGACACAAAAACTCATTGCTCTACCAATTGAGCTACCGCACCAGTATGTATTGAGCGGCGGGTTGGATTCGAACCAACAGTAACCATTAGGAGTAAGCATACGTTTAGGCCTTGAAAGAGGCAATTACAAAGCTTACCGCCGCATAAAAAAAAAGACGGAAATTACGGTTCTGCCCTGTAGGAGCCCCGAAGGTCTCATACTAATAGAAGTAAGAACCATTTAGTCCGTCTTATGAACGTAAAAATACATACATTTTGTTTAATCACGAAAAATAAGACGAAAAAATCGTAAATGTGTTCCCAAATATCAATCGGGTATCGGGGACGTAGAGACGCAAAATATTGCGTCTGTACAATCACCCCTTAATCACCGCCACCGGCAACAATTTCGTCTTCACCCTGACCAGATCCGCCTCGTTGGCGATGACCGTATCGATGTCCTTGTATGCCCCCGAGGCCTCCTGCATATCATCCTGGCTACGGATAGCGTGGACGATACCCTTCGCCTCCAGCATCTCCACCTCCTGTCGCATATCCAGCGTGTCAATGGCCATCTTACGCGACATGACACGACCCGCGCCGTGCGAGCAGGAGCAGAACGAGTCAGGGTTGCCAAGGCCTTCGACGATATACGAAGCAGTACCCTGCGAGCCTGGAATGATACCGACGACACCCTCTCGGGCAAGCGTGGCGCCCTTGCGGTGCACGATGACATCCACCCCGAAGTGGTTCTCGACAGCTGCGTAGTTGTGGGCGATGTTAATCATCGGCTCGAACTCGATACCCTTGAGCGCATCCGCGAGGACCTCCTCGATACGCTCCATCATCAGTTTTCTGTTGCACAGGGCGAAGTCCACGCAATACTTCATCTCCTCCCAATACATACCGAACTCCTTGCATCCACGAGGCAAGAAAGGCAAGCGCAGCTCCGGAGGGACGCTGGAGTACCAACGAGCGTTCAGGGAGGACGCCAACTTATTGTAGAAATCACCCACCTGTTTTCCCAAGTTACGCGAACCCGAGTGGATCATGATCCAAAGCGTTCCCTCCTCATCCTTCTGCAACTCGATGAAGTGGTTACCACCTCCCAACGTACCCACCTCGTGGCGGATGGAGTGCTGGCGACGGTTCACCACCTCCAGCTTATCCAAGTCATATCCCTGAGGCAAGTATTTCTCGTCCTGCGCCGCCTTGTGGTGGTCCATACCCAAAGGAATACGTTTCCGAATTCCTCGCATGATCTCCTTACGAAGCACCTCCACAGGGATGTCGCTCACCTTCCAGTTCGTCTTCACCGCACACATTCCGCAGCCGATATCAACGCCCACCGCATTAGGGATGACGACATCCTTGCAGGCGAGCACCCCACCGATCGGCATACCCATACCAGCGTGCACGTCAGGCATGATGGCCAGGTGATGGAAGAGGAAAGGAAGGGTGGTCAAGTTCTCAATTTGACTCATGGCCGACTCCTCCACATTGTCGGTCCAAATTTTAACCAAACGGTTGTTAATTGTTTTTATAATCATCTCTATCAATCTTTTAAATTACACTTTCTTCTTGTGGCACCCCCACCCGGCAACCCGAATGGAAGGTTCACGATGCAAAGTAAACATGCCACTACGCGATCTATTTGCATACCTGAAAAAATTTACATTGTTTTTTTAAAAACACTCTATTTTTCCCTATTGGGATAGGACCATATCATACAATATAGCGTCCAGCTTTTCGTGTGAAACCCTTTGCTGTTCCGGCCGGAATGAACCGATGCGCGCATCGTAATAGTCCGCCAACCGATGGGTGAAGAGCTGCAACCCGGCATCGACCAACTGTAAATCACACTCGTTTCCACTCTTCTTCAGTTGAAGCAAACGGTCTATCTGAACCTTTATTTCCTCATCCTCCACAACACCCTCCACAAGTTCCTTGAACGCTACAGGAGGCATTGACAGGTTCTTTTCGATCCATTTACAAGCCAATACACCCCGAAGGTAGTATAGGAAACGTTTAGCAGAGCAGCCATCCTTCTGCAGGTATCGCTCATTGTGCTTGTTGTACATGCTGTTGTAGTGGTACATACCTTTGATAGGATTGAAACAAAGTGATTCCACCTCTAAAATTCGCCGGATGAATTCTTCATTTTTATAATAAATCTTAGGCGAATTGAACCATTCGAGCAATGATGGATTTCCACGGCTGAACATCACGAGCGCCTTCCGCAGTTCCCATCCTGCCAAGTCCACATCGTCGTCGTACATACGCTCGATCACATCACGTTGCTCCCTGATCATAAAGTACCATTCAGGCTTGTGCACATAGATGAAACGCACGTCCCAATCGCTGTTCTTTGACTCGAAGCCCCATGCGCGACTGCCTGACTCAACAGCCAGCAGGATCTTCACGCCAAACTCTTCCTCCACCTCCCTGAGATGCGTAGGTATGGCGACTTTCTCCATGTAATCCGCACTGAAGTTCGTCATTTCAAGACATTTGTTCAAATTTCCAGTTTCCATCATTCTCTTCTTTTTGTTTATCAATATCAGACCCCAAACATCGGTCTCCTTTAAAACACACTGCAAAATAAAATACCCACTACGCAATCTATTTGCGTACCTGAAAAAATTTTACATTCGAACGAATTTTTTCGGCAGAAAGGGCTATATTAGCATAGATGTAAACAAGATAATATGCCAGCCAACAAGAATGCGTTGATACGCTACAAGACCATAGACAATTGTCTACGCAACCCCTATCGGCGGTGGACGCTCGAGGATTTAGTCGAGGCCTGTTCCGACGCACTCTACGAGATGGAGGGGATCAGCAAAGGAGTATCCGTGCGAACCGTACAGAGCGACATACAGATGATGCGCTCCGACAAGTTAGGGTACAATGCGCCCATCGAGGTGTACGACCACAAATACTACCGTTATGCGGAAGAGGATTATTCCATCATGAACATGCCCATGTCGCAAAACGACTACGATGTCATGCAGGAGGCGGTAGATATGCTGCGACAATTGGAGGGTTTTGGACAATTTTCCGAGATGGCAGATGTAGTTAGTCGGTTGCAAGACAAATTGGCTATTTCCCGCAATAATAGGAAACCCATTATTCATTTTGACAGCGTACCCAACCTAGTAGGCATACGTTTGCTCACTCCGCTATACAATCACATTGCAAACAAGCAGACGTTGCGGATTATGTATCAATCCTTTAACGCCAGAGAGCCTGTCGAGTATATACTATGCCCTTACCTGCTGAAGGAGTTCCGCAACCGTTGGTTCCTGTTTGGCTCAAAGGCAAGTAATCTCATGATGTTTAATTTGGCACTAGACCGTATTGTTAGCATTGAACCTTCGAATGTGCCGTTCCGAGAGAACCCAGACTTTGACCCAGAGCATTTCTTTGATGATGTGGTGGGTGTAAGCAAAAACATCAACAGCACGCCTCGGAAAATCATCTTTTGGGCAACACGTGAGCAAAGCAAATACATCAAGACAAAGCCTATCCATCCCTCTCAGAAGATCATCCAAGAGAATAAGGAGGATGGCAGCTGCACCTTTAGCATCAATGTGGTGATCAATTTCGAGATGTATTCCGTCTTCATGTCGTACGGACCAGGCATTCAGATTCTACGCCCACCGACTGCCAGAAAATTCATGCGGGACAAAATGAGGCAAGCGGCGAGCATGTACCAGAAGGAGGTGGAGGATCCCGAAACGGGAGAGTCCACACTTTAAGAATCTTCCCCCTCTTTGGGCATAGCCTCCCAGAAGGAGCGCAATTCGTTGATTATAAGATCATAGTCACGCATAGTAAAAGTTCCTTCCCCCATAATCATGATGGTATAGTCGACACCCCCGAAGGAACGTCCGACACCCGTATCACGGAAGCCATTGCGCAGGTAGAAGGCATGGCGGCGGCGACGTTGTTCGGTATTATCGCACACCTGCTCCGGTGACTCCATATCGAGGATGTTGGTGGAGGATTTGTATTTATCGATCAACCGTGAAAGGATCTGTTGCCCAATACCCTTGCCCCGCAACTCATCCGGCACGGCGAAGTACCAGAACCAATTGAACGTTTTACGGGGATATACGATGGTGAAACCCAGCAAAGACTCATGGTCATAATAAGCCGTGAAATCAAGCGGCATAGTCTCCACAAGCCGCATAAGGTCTTGCCAAGGGATCTGCTCCTCTACAGGGAAGGCCGTTTCGTAGAGACGCTTCAGTTGTTGATCCCCAGCATGAACCGAGGTTATCTTTTTCTCTATCATACAACCCTAATCCATCATTTCAACGGCTTAGCCGGCCAACCATAATCCAGAACCATGGAGACCGGAAGGTTATGTTTCTGTACATACTCCGCAAGCACCTCCAACCTACGTTGTTCACGTTTCTGCTCATTGCTATGGAAATCATGGAAAACCTCATACTTATCCCCGAAGATCTGTTGGGCGCTCTTCAAGTTATCGGAGCCGTCAGCCACCTGGTCGAAAGAGGCTACCTCATAGCCCGTGTCGGTTTGACGGATATGCAGCAAGCCAGGATGGTTTCCGCCCGACACCGTCTTCAGCGTATCGCCCGACCGATTGTAGTTGAACACCCAAAAATCGCCCCACACCAAAATATTCTCCGCATCACGTTCATCGACCGCCACGATTTTATGGAAAGGCACACAAAACTCCGATTCGGCGTACTGACCACCGATCTCATTCACAAAGAAACGTTCAATGGCGGGGAAATAATTCGTCTCCCTCTCCACGGCGACGGTATCACTGACGCTCGGCTCCACCCCACTCGTCGTTTCCACCGATTTGGGCTGGCAACCCATCAACTGCGCGCAGCACCAGAGCAGGGCCGCGAATTCCATCAGGACCACGACACTCACTGCGTGGGATTCCTTTCTTTCAAGTGATTTCATGTTCTGATTCATGTATTATGATTTAAGGTTAAAACATTCACTCTCAAGCCACTGCAAGTTGGGCAACCGTCCCCGTTCGACGGTTTCGCAGGAAAAACATCTATTTACTTATCTCAACGCACAATCAATCTACTCGATGTACTTTCCCGTGTCATTCATAAATCTAAAATACGTTGCCTAAAATCTGACAGAAAACGATTTTAGGTCATCTTCTAACATCCGTCGAATACGTAAAGATAATAAAAACGGACGATATAACCGCAATTATCATAAGAAAATTTAACGTATATCGTCCGTTATGATGTTTTGTCAAGGCTATCCCTAATGAATTAGCCGTAAAAGCGTCATAGATTCCCCTTGAAAATCTTCACTGGATTGCCTCGTTCCAACAGATTGTGATTCATCCAAACGACACGGTCTTGTTCCGCTTTCTTCTCATCTTCCATCTCCATGAGTTTCAGCAGGAGACGATCAGGGGTAGCCTCATGGCCATCTCAATCTGCTGTTGCGACAAAAGCACAACCTCCTCCCCGTAGACCTTGAAGGGAATGGGTTGAGGAAGAAGGAGCCCCAATCTGTAAATTAGCGTTAATTATACAATATTTACAACTGAAAGCATTGTAGCACAAAAACAAAGCATTATATTTGCATTGAAAATTGACACCTGGTATAAGAAACAATAACAATCCACAGGCTAAGGATTTTCATCTACTATTTGTTTGACCAATAAGCACTTCAAATTCTATGAACGACAAGAACGAAATCATACTGTACCAGCCTGATGAAACGATAAAGCTGGAAGTGAGGATGAGCGAGGAAACGGTTTGGCTCACACAACAACAAATGACCATCCTTTTTGAAACCTCAAAACAAAATATTAGCCTCCACATTAATAACATATTCAGGGAAAGGGAATTAGAAAAGAATTCAGTTGTCAAGGATTACTTGACAACTGCTGCTGATGGGAAAAACTATCGCACACGGATATACAATTTAGATGTTATTATATCTGTTGGATATCGAGTAAAAAGTAAAAGAGGCACTCAATTCAGAATATGGGCCAATAGCATATTAAAAGACTATCTATTAAGAGGATACGCATTAAACAACAAATTGAAAAGTATAGAAAATCAGTTGGAAAATCAGCAAAAACAGCTTGCGGACCACCAGCAAAAGATAGACTTCTTTGTGCGCACAGCCCTGCCTCCCGTCGAAGGGATCTTCTATGACGGTAACATGCTTGAGCCTTTCGCCTTCGTCAACAAACTGATACGATCGGCTCGGGAACGCATTGTCCTGATTGACAACTATGTGGACGAGACCGTGTTGCTACGTTTGGCGGAACGGGAGGAGAATGTTCAAGCTAAGATTTACACGCAACGCACCTCCCCCTCCTTCAACGTGGCCTTGGCGCAACACAACAACCAATACGCACCGATCGATTTGAGCATCTTCACCCAATCGCACGACCGCTTCCTAATAATCGACCAAGATGTCTACCACATCGGCGCCTCCATCAAGGACCTCGGGAAGAAATGGTTCGCCTTCTGCAAAATGGAGCTGCAG
>JBGVCG010000038.1:0-29234 GCA_045226255.1 Paludibacteraceae bacterium
CGACACCGTCCCCGTGCTTGAGTTCCACGAAGAGCCGTCTGCGCTCCAGAAAATCGCACCGTCCTTCTGCACCAGGCAATAGCCCGAGCCGCCTCGATCCACCAATGCGGCCACCTCGTCGAACGAGACGTTCGACTTCGTCTGGTTTTTCAGCCAAGAGCTTTGGTTCGGTCCACCCATCGATGTTTGGGAAAACGTGAACGAGAGAAGAACTATATAGATGGACTTTCTAAACATAGAATATCCGTTTGTCGCAATGTCAATCTTTGCCATTTTCACCTGATATTTATCCGTTTCCGAGGGCACACCCCTCATACACCAATATAATTGATATTTTAATAATTATAATCCAACAAATGTGCAAATATAACAACTATTCGGGAAAGACTCGGATATTTTTACCTTTTTTATTTGATGTTTGACGAGAAACTACGCAATAATTATAAAATCAGCGTCAAATTTCCTAAAACATATGCAAAAAAAGAGGGCATATCCCAAGATACGCCCTCTTCCGATTAAATAACGAGATAAAAGAGATGATTATCTAACGATGAACATCTCGCTATAGTTCTCACCACCGACAAACACGTTGACAGTAAATGTTTGGCCGACAGAAAGTCCGTTGCAGTTGATCACATATGAATTCAATCCCTTTTGCAATTGGATGGTCTCCGTTTTAGCCGTCCAGCCCCAAACAGAAGAAATAACAACCGTAGCGGTAGTCTCTTCCAATGCCTCAAATCCGAGCACAGCGCTGTTGCAGTTAGCGTAGATGTACTTGATTCCTTGAACATTGTCAGCAACAGGCTCGTCGCCGTCATATGCACCGTTGATCACAGAGAACTTAGACTTGCAAGACTTGTCATCCACAGAAGCTGAGAAATAATATTTATCCGTCAGAGAAAGGTTCTGTGTATTCAGATAAACGGTAGCGGAGTTTTGTCCATAACCAACGCTCATAGGGCTATTGAATTGAGCGACTACGTTACCTTGTTCATCCTCGATCTTCAAGTTAACCTCCGTGTTGTTCTTCTCGATAGGAACTTCCACGAGCAAACCTCCGTATTGAGGAGTAAAGCCATACATCATCTCAACGCAAGAAGACTCAGGGTCCTCGTTAACATACCAAGGGAATGCGGAAGTAGATTTCGTGCCGAAGATATCATATACAGTAAGTTGCACGTCGTATTGACCTGGCTCCAAAGTAGAGAGGTCGATCGCCTTGCTTCTGCAATCAGGGTCAACGAAAGAGCCCTCGATAACAGGGTAGAAAGAGACATCATCCCCTTCCCTTACCACTTTGGAGATCTTGTACTCATAAGAGAACTGAGGCAACTTATCAGCAGCGATTTCCCAAACGAGGGAACCGTTCTCGTAAGCGATTGATTGAATTGAGATTGGATCGAAGAATGGCTCTGCGAGAGAGAGGTCAGAAGCATAGAATGTTGCGTAATCGATGGTTTTACGCTGATCGAGTTCGGAGTGGTCATTCTCATTGCCACCAGACTGCATGAAGAATGTAGCATCCTCCACACGAGCGACATAATTCTCGTTGAACTCCTTGCCACTACCTGATGCATAAACCATACCCTTTCCCTTGTAATACCAATCACCAGAAAGAAGGCGAGAGAATCTAGGAGCCGCATACATAGATCTTACAGCGCCATCCGTAGCTACATAGTTCTCAAGGAAAGATCCGAAAGAAGATGTGGCATAGACATTACGCTCAGGATAGATCATCGTGATGTAGTGAGACCAAGTCGCCGCATCGTAGTCAAGAAGCCAGAATCCGATCTTCGTGTTGTCGCCGTCCTGCCAGAACTTCGTCACGAAAGTATACCAGCTATTCGCCTTCCAATCCAAGTGGTAGTAAGACTGCAAACCCCTGCCTTCGCCAGAGAATGGCTTGATTCCGTAAGAGATTCCGTTGGCTTGCTCGTAAGAGATATTCGTGCTTTCCGTAGATTGGAACAAGAGCTCCATGTTGTCACCCTCAATCCAATTTCCGTTTTTGTAGCTCACGTTTGGAAGCGTACCGTTAGGGTAGGTGTAGAAACGGACAATACCATCGTGGCTGTAACAGTAAACAGAGTCACCTTTCAATTTATCCCATGATCTGTCAAATGTCTTCAGGGTTTCATTACCAGTTGTCACAGTAACCACATCGTTTCCGATAAACCTAGATGTAGAAGAAGAGATAGGCTCTCCGTTCCATCTCACCATTGGATTCCAATTGGAGAAAATAGCGACATGCCTACCGTCACCCAACTGCTGCAATCCAGAATAACCACACTCCTCAGGCTCCAAAGTTCCATCATCCTTCACATGAGTCAATCCCCACTGCATAGCGCAGTAGTAAGTGTAGTCCGCACAATCCTTCACACTGATCGAAGAGATAACCATATCCGCCAACCTTTGATCGAGGCTTGATCCGCCATCCTGATCGTCGCAGTTAAGAATAATAGCAGGTAACTTGACAATCTGATCTGCTGCACTAACATTAACAAAACTCATCGAGAGCAAACCTAAAGCACAGGCTCGCATCCCCTTTGCTAAACAATTTTTAAACATACAGTAAAACTTTACAGGACTCACAAAAAACAAGGATGAACGGGAGAAGTCCATTAATCCCTAAACACCCCAAATTAAACACCTATTTATCCGGATAGAAATCGATAGATATTTCACTACCCTACATGCATGCATTAAACTACCCTAAAACATGAACAAAGTTAATCGTTCTTGACGTAATAATCAAATTATTTGTGCTTATAAATTAGATATTAAACATAAATAAATATTAAAAAAAACGCATTTATTTTATAATATTAGCATACAAGGTGCGGAATGTTAATAAATCATTGACGAGAGGGTTTTCCCTCTCCTGGAATGGGTTCAAGCAAACCGCAATTTAGGATGTCATCGATCCTATAATAACGAAAGGATTCCGATAGGGAGAAGGGAGGCACAATAGAATCGTCATGAGAAGAGATATTAATCGCGACGGCGACCAATTCCGTGCAATAGAGGGAAGAGTCGCTGGAGAGGTCAAAACGGTTATCGAAGGGGATGCCTTGACGGAAATAGTCGAGGGCTATCGAATCGACGCCACATCGGATCGAATCGGAGACAAAACGGTAGAACTGATGGTCAAGGGACTGCCGCAGGAATTCAGACAAGCTCTCCATCCTCACGGAACCGACACCGTTCATCTCATCCGCATCCGCATGAATCACGAAACAAGAGTCTCCTTTACGATGGAAAACCCCTATGTGGGAGAATCGTTTGGAATCGCCCGAAAAACGTCTGAAAATGCCCGAGAAATAGCCGTTCCCCAATCGACACACCAAGTCGCCGCTCCGCACGGAATCAGCCTCAACAAAAGGAAGTCCGTCCGATGGCGAACCATCTGACGGACTAGAACATGCGGATGCGACGAGGCATCCAATGACAAATATCGCATTACGGAAAGAGGAAGGCATTACTTTCTACTGCTCATAGAGACTTTCCACTCCCCATTGATCTTGTTAAGCTTCATCACCTGCTCCTTATCGCTATCATTTTCCGTGTAGAAGACGTAAGCGAGATTATCGACGATTGAGTCGCGCAAGATATTCATTTTGTAGTTCGGGTTCTCCTCCATGCCTCCCAAAGCGGCAGACATATCCAGCATCTTACCCGTACTTTCGGTACAATACTTCTTCGCCTCTTCCACCTGTCCCGTAGCGACCGCCTGGGAGAACTTCTTAGCCACCTTGCTAGGCGAATCCGTGCAGGAAACAAGCAACATGGACAACAGAGCCGAAAGCGCCAAAATAACAAATTTCTTCATGGTCATATAGTCTTATTTGTTTAACAATGTCTTGATGAATTCATCGCCCTCCATCACGCCGTAGGCACCCGCCTTCGCGGACTCCTCATCGTAGCGATCCACCGCGTCCGGCTCGATGCCAGGGTAGTAGATCAGGAACGGAATCGGGGCGGAGATATGCGTCTTCAGCCTGCAAGGGGTCGGATGATCCGGCAAGATAGCGATCGCCACCGGCTCGTCCCACTTGGAGACCTCCTCGTAGATCGGTTTCACCACACGGTTCTCCAGATACTCCACCGTCTTCAGTTTAAGCGCCACGTCACCCTCATGTCCGGCCTCGTCGCTCGCCTCGATGTGGAGGTAGACGAAATCATTTTCCCGCAGTGCGTCAATCGTAGCCTGCGCCTTGCCTTCGTAGTTGGTGTCGTACAAGCCAGTGGCACCCTCCACCTCGATGGATTTCAGTCCGGCGTAGACACCAATGCCACGGATCAAGTCGACGGCAGAGATAACCGCACCGCTTTTCAGCCCGTAAGTCTCCATCAACGTCTTCATGCTAGGCTTATAGCCAGCCGACCAAGGCCAGATGCTATTGGCGGGATCCTTGCCCTCCGCCACACGTTTCACGTTGACCGGATGCTTAGGCAAGATCTCCATGGAACGGAGGATCAAATCGTTCAGCAACCTAGCGGTAGGCTCCGCCTCCGGGCAATCCGCCTTCACCATGACATCCCTGAAAGGAGTTCCCGGCACATCGTGCGGAGGAGTGCAGGAGACATGCTTGTCGCCGCCCTTTATCTTCAGCAAGTGACGGTAAGAGACACCAGGGAAGAAGCGCACCTTGTCGTCGCCCAGCTCCTCGTTGAGGTAGTTGATCAACTGGTAGGCCTCCTCGTTGGAGATATGGCCCGCCGAGTGGTTCTTTATCTTACCGTCCTGCACGCAGATGATGTTACAGCGCATCGCCATCTCGCCCGGTTCGATGTCCACGCCCATGCTAGCGGCCTCCAAGGAACCACGTCCCTCGAACACCTTGTTCACGTCGTACCCAAGCACCGTAAGGTTAGCGATTTCGCTTCCCGGATGGTATCCAGGAGGCACAGTGGACAAGAGGCCATTTCGTCCTTTCTTCGCCAACATATCCATCGTCGGGATGTTAGCAGCCTGTAGAATCGTCTTATTTCCTAAAGAGGCGATCGGCTCGTCCGCCATACCGTCTCCGAGTATAATTAAATATTTCATGTCAAAACCTATATTTTGGAGACAAATTTAAGAACAAAAAACGATAAAAAGGAGACAAAGGAAGAAGAATTACAGGAGGAAACAGAGAAGAGTACCAACAAATGGGGATGCATGTCCGAAAAGTAACAAAAAAAAGCGACCAAGAAACCTTGATCGCTTTGGTGAGCCAGTTGGGGCTCGAACCCAAGACCCCATCCTTAAAAGGGATGTGCTCTACCAGCTGAGCTACTAGCTCTCCCTCATTCGCCTTGTTTTTCAAAGGCGGTGCAAAGATACCGCTTTTTTCTGTACTTGCAAATATTTTTTCCGAAAAAACATCGGCTCTCTCACGAATCTTTAGTTTAGACGAGGCAGAGGGCTACAATTCCTCGCAGAAGAAAGAGTACATGAAGTTTGACACGTAATTATCGCATCAGCATTAATCGTAAATAGTAAATCGTCAAACAGTAAATGCCACATTATATCTTGCGGTAAATGGAACCGCCTTGACGGCTCTCATCCATCACCCAAAAACCATGAAATAGATGATCTTACGACACGCGCAACCTGCGACCCACACGCAAAAGCGTCGTGCTCTTGATATGGTTCAGCTTGCAGAGACGGGCGACCGTCGTATGGTATTTCCTTGCGATTTTACCCAAATTATCTCCCTGTCTAACCTTGTGGTAACGGGCAGGAGAGTGCAAGAAAGCATAATATTCGCTGAATGTGGATTTACGCTCGATCAGGTAAGTGTCCGCCTTCGCATAGACACTGTCCTCCTTCATCTCCAACAACTTACGAGGGTTGATAGGGTTGCCGAGGTAGCGGAACTCGAAATGGAGGTGTGGTCCTGTGGAGCGTCCCGTATTACCGCCGAGGGCGATCACATCACCCGCCTTCACCTTCTGTCCAGGTTCCACCAACACCTTGGAGAGGTGTCCGTACAACGTCTCCAAGCCATTGTAGTGGCGGATCATGATGAAGTAGCCGTAGCCCTTCTTCTTCATGCCCACACGCGTCAGGCGCACCATGCCGTCGAAAGCCGCGCGCACCGTGTCGCCCACCTTGAGGCGCATATCCGTACCTGCGTGGAAACGTCCCCAACGCTCGCCACACTCGGAGGTGACCAAATTCACGTTCGGAGGATAGAAGCCACGGCAATCCACCAAGAAAGAGTCCGGCACGGAGTCGATCGGTATCTGATAAGGATTCACACGCGTACCGTCCCAGATGCCATGGTACATGGAATCGCACGGGATGGAATCATGGAAAACGAACTTCTCGGTGTTCCAGTCCGCATTGAGGGAGTCTGACAGCAAATCCTCATCCGCTGTCTCATCCTCTACCATCAAAGAGTCTAATGTTAACGATGTTTCCTGCTCACCTTCTTGCGCCACGGCAAGAAAAGGAATGTACATAAAGACCAATAAAAATAACCTCTTCATAAGCACGTTTCATCTTAGGCGGGGATTATATGAGATAAACAACCGAGCGCAAATTGACCATACGCCCACAAAGTTAAAAGGGAACACACTATGTGCATAAGCGAAGCCCCCATCCGCCACCGCGAAGATACAATGTTTTCGGCAATAACCCCGCCTAGAGCACTGCGCAAGGGGCATTTTTTGGCATATTTAAGGCAATTTTACTTTTTTTAATAAATGGCGGGGGCAGGGAAACAGGCATAACAATCCATAAAAAGAAACGCCCGACGCATGAGAAAACACACATCGGGCATAGATGATGACAGAGAAGGCACTACTCCTTCCCGCATATAGTTATCGGGTCATTATATCAACCAGAATCAACTTGCCTGCAAATTCAACCGGGAATTGTCCCATCATACAAGAGAAGACAAGGGAGTCGTTCTTAGCATAGCCCTGCAACGACGTCAACGTATATTGCTCGAAAGGTCTACCCTTCCAAGTAGGAACAATGTTTTCTCCCGCGAAAGTGACATCAGCCACCGATTTCTCCGTGAAAGAAACACCATCCACCCTGATGGTATCGAGGGTTGGCATGCCCGTCATCAACTTAGCGTTCACCAACACAAGGGCCTTCTCCTCGACCGAGTAAGCGCACACGGCAGAGTCGTTCACAAAAGAGGATTCGCCAGTACCCACCTGCATCTTACCGAAATATGAGGTGGAAAAGAAAGGATCTTCACTATTTTGAACAACGTTGTTTTGATTATTTTCATTTCCCTCTTCCTCATCATCGCTACCACAAGCAGCGAAACCCAGCGACAACAATCCGATCACTGACAAGATAAAAAATCTCCTTTTCATTTTTCTAAATTATTATATATTAAACAATTAATAAAATTCAACCTATCATTTCAATTCATAACAGAGAGAGACCCCCAGCCTCCTCGGCTTGCCAACCTGGCAAAACCGGTTGCCCATGGAGACAAAATAGAAGGTGTCATACCGCTCGTCCGCCAAGTTCTTGCACCATCCCTTCAACGTAAACCGGTTCTTCCTCAGTGCGAGGGAGAGACCAAACAGGGAGTAGAACTTCTGGGAGACCTCATTCGCCTCGTCCCAATAAATCTTCCCAACACCCTGCCAATCCGCACAAGCCTCCATCCGATCGATCAGCTTCTTGTTCAGATAGAACGTGTAAAGGGCATGCAAAGATACGGTATTCAGGGGAGAAAATGGGACATAATTGCCATCATAGACATGATTCCCATCGTTGTAATCGACGAATCGCGCGTTGGTATAGCCATAGGAGCCCGTCAGGTTCAGGTTCTTCACCTTGTAGTTCATGGACAATTCGGCACCGCAGCTACGGCTTCTTCCCGCATTGGTCATCATGCGTCCAGTGCTCTTCCCCGCAGGGAAAACAGTCAACTGCTGGTCGTGGGCATCGATGTAGAAAAAGGCGAAGTCGGTTGTCAGATTGATATTCCTTCCCTTGAAATGTCCCCCCAACTCATAGGTCCAGCAATACTCCGGGTCATACGAAATAGCCTTTGCGGGATCATAATCCGGCACACCCATATTGTCGAAGCTCACGCCCATATCCCTCATCATATCGTTCATCAGGGCATTCTGGAGGATGTCCGAGAAGATCTGCGTATTGAAACCACCCGCCTTGTAGCCTTTGGCGGCGTATGCATAGAGATGGTTCCCCCTTCCGCAGTCATACTGCACGGAAAGCTTAGGCAACACCTCGAAGAAGCACTTCTCCGTCTCACCGTTCAGTTGCGAAAACAACGGTTTATAGTCGTTCATGAAGAGGGTGAAAAGATAATTCAACCGAGCGTCATTATCATACGTCATCCGCGCTCTCTCATAGTCGAGACGAAGCCCCATCGTCAGGGTCCACCGCTGTAGTTTGAACTCCGATTGGTGGTAGGCCGCCAACCCGTACGTCGGCAAATCGAACTCGCTATTCACGGCAAACTGATCATCCTGGATCATCAGCTGATCGTCCGGGAAGACGTGATGGATACCGTTATTGGCATTCGAAAGGATAAGCAGGTCAATACCATCCCGCTTGAACGTGACGGGGGCGGTCATATCATTATGTTTCAGGAAAGCGAAGGCACCCGTCTTCCAATTCCACTTCTTCTCCTTCCGCAAGGATTGGAAAATCACCTCCTGCGTCGCCACATGCTCCCGCTGACGCTGCTCCAACGTGAAGATGGAGGTAGGTTGGAAATCCTGGTCAAGGTGCATATCATCGTTCAGGAACTGGTAGCTCGTGACGGAAGAGAACGTCATCCGTTCCCCCTTGTGGGAGAGCACTAAACCATCATTCAGATTGAAGCGCTCGTAACTGCACTCATCGTTATAGCTGACAGGAAGGCGATCGTCGCCCTCGACCTTCGCATAAGCATATCCCCCTTGGTTCACCACACCCAAGGATAGGTTGTTCTCGAGAGAGAGGGAAGAGGAGGGCCTCCACATCAACCGATTGCGCAGGGAAAGGCTATTGGAAGGGTCGCACAACTCGTTCTTATACGAGTTTTGAAAGAATCCGTCCGTGTGCTGGACATTCGCCGCAATGGAGAAGGCGAACTTATCCGTAGGCTTACGATACAAAGAGGCTTTCAGCCGGGCCGTATTGCCTGTGGAATAATCAGCAGACAGGCGTATGCCTTGGTATGAGAAAGGCGAAAGGGTATGGATATTCATCAGACCACACATGGTGTTGCGGCCATAGAGCGTACCTTGCGGACCACGGAGGAACTCCATGCGTTGGAGGTCGAAAAGGTCCATATCGAAACAATTCTTGTTGAGGATCGGCACATTGTCCACAATCATACCCACCACTGGTTGCTCGATTCTTGTACCGAATCCACGCACATAGATGGAGGAGGTGATCTGCGATCCATAGTCCGGCAAATGGAAATTCGGGACATACGTTGCGATATCCTTGGAGGAGAAGACCACACCAGTCTCCAAGTTCGACATCGTGAAAGTGCTGGACGAAACCGGCAACTCCGCCACCCGTTTCTCCCTGTACTTGACATCCGCCGACACCTCTATCTCCTCCAGGTTCTCTTCCATCTTTTCCTCGGCAAAAACATACGAAGGGAAGACGAACGTCATCATGCACAACAGACGAACACTGGCCGTACGGAAGCGGCAAAGCGACATCGGGGAATTTCTCTTAAACATATCCATTTCAACATTATATCCGCCGCAAAATTAGTACGAATCATCCTCACACGATAGGATGGGAAGAAAAGAAAAATAGGATTTTTTATGCCTGACACACGGCGGCCTCATTTACTATTTAGCCATTTACTATTTACGATGTGATGATTTCGCAGCAAATTTCGTGAGTTCTTTTCTCCATGAGGAATTATAGTCCTATACCTGATAGAAGTCTCAACCATTATGCCCACCGTAACGTTTCCTGAAGTCCAGAGGAGTCAGACCCGTGTATTTCTTGAACTTGCGGATGAAATAGGAGACGTCGAAGACATTCAACTGTTCAGCCACCTCCGCCACCGAGAGTTCCGTTTCGCAAAGCAATGCCTTCGCTCGGATGATGAGAGAATCATCGATCCATTGGGAGACCGTCTTGCCCGTATTTTTCTTCACCAGCTTATTCAAGTGGTTAGGGGATACCTTTAAGGCATCCGCATAGTCTGGGATGGTGCGAATAGGCTGGGAGTCGTCAAACAATTCACGGAGGAAGCGGTCGCAACAATTCTCCAGGAAGAGGTTCTCCGCCCCGTTACTCAAGGCGTTCGTCTCGGCAAGCACACTCATCATCAGGCATTTGATCAAGTCCTTATTGCTCTGCTCCTTACGAAACTCCGTGCCCATGCGGGTGAAAAGGGAGGCCACGAACTCCGACTGCGCCGCCGGGAAGGAGAACTTACTCATCGAACGCTCCTGCAAGACCTTCACCTGCCTAAGCTCAGCTTGGGTGAACACCCCGCTCCCGATGAAACTACTATGGAATCCACCCATGTAGCCTTCACAATCCTTGTAATGCTTTATCGTGAAAGGGACACCCTGCGGAACCAGGAGCAACTCCCCCGCACCAATCAACAGGCTACTCTCGTTCGAGTCGACAAGTATCTCCCCTTCCGTTACGAAAACGAAGCAATTCACTACTGAGCAAATAGTGAGAGGGAAGACCATGCTCTGACAAGAAGCGTCCAATTTCCTGATGGAAAAAGGCTCCATGTCCGGGCGGCTCGAATGTCCCATTTCTCTGTTTTTGTGGGGATGCTCCATAATAGCGGGGTATTAAAATGAAACAAGCGAAACCATGATGATTCCGCTTGCGTTGAGGTTCCTAGCAGATTCGAACTGCTGTAAACGGTTTTGCAGACCGGTACCTAACCACTCGGCCAAGGAACCTTATTTTCGTTTTTTATGGGCGCAAAGTTAATGCTTATTTCCTATCCCGCCAAATGTTTCACAAAAATTCTTTAACAAAAGTCATAAAACGTTCATTTCAAAGGGGTTTACATAAAATCAGCTCTCCCCTACTCTCAACCGATAGGTCAGGTTCGCTGGCTTGGAAGCGCAATTGTCGGCGAGGGCGAGCAGGTTCTCGTCATCCATCTCCGCCACAATATGCAACCGTTTCTTCGTCAAGGCCGCCAGCAGGGAGAACTCTCCCTGCCCCTCCTCATGGAGGCACACCTCCCCTTCGTCAGGCAATGCCGCAATCTTGGCGATGAGGGAATCGAACGCCTCCAACGTGCGCCGCGCATTACGCTCCACCTCCCGTCCCTTGTAGATATAATTATGCAAGACCAAATCCCTGAAATAGGCGGGTGTCTCCAGCTCGGAAGCGAACTTCGCGTACTCCTCCTCATAGTAATGTTGCGTCAACTGGGCGCTCTTCAGCGACTTCACCTCCTTACGGAAAGGATGCTCCGGGGAGATCCTCGGCAGGAACTTCACATCCACCCTGCCCTTACGCAACAGGAACTCCTTCTTCGGGAAGAAATGTCCGATGCCATGGATCAGCACCGGGATAACGTCCACGTTGAAGCGCTCCGCCAAATGGAAGGCTCCCTTGTGGAAACGCAGGATGGAGCAATCCTCCGAACGGGTGCCCTCCGGGAAGATCAGGATGGAATATCCCTTGTCGATCGCGGCCTTCAGCTCCTCCTCGTGCTGCTCCAGCCCATCGGAGACCGGCAGGAACTCCGCATAACGGATGATCCACCCATAGAACGGACAATTCCACACCCACTTGTTCGTCAGACACACGATCTTAGGGCTTAGGATCAATGTATAGAGCAAGTCCAAATGAGACTGATGGTTGCAGACGATTATGCCAGGGCGATCGAGCGTCTCCCCCTCCGGGTTATGCACATGGCACTCCACGCCAGGCATCAGCTTGACCAGCACACGGAAGATACCGCACAATCGCCTATGATAGAATGCCTTATGGCTTTCCGTCTTGCCTCCGACCGTCAGGACGAAGAAGCCGAGAAGCGACATGTAGATTGTCCCCACAAAGAAGACTGCGAAGCAACCGATGGTCAGCAGCAGGTTCTTCAGCGTGATAGGCATGAGCCTATTTTTACCCTTTGATTTAGTCAACCAATTGAATATCAGCGGCGGGAAGAAATAAGCCATCAGAATCACGGTGAACATGCCCACGATCGTCACCTCCGCCAACGAGCGCATGGCTGGGTGCTTGGCGATAATCAGCGTGCCGATTCCGATGAACATGATCAGGGCGGAGAGCATCACCGAGTTCTTATAAGAGGCCAGCACCTTCTTACCGTATGCGTACTCGTGCATCAACCCCTCCGTGACGAAGATGGTATAGTCATCGCCCTGCCCGAAGATGAAAGTGGCGAGGATGACATTGACGATGTTGAAACGCATGTCCAACAGCCCCATCATGCCTAAGATCCATATCCACCCCACCGTCAGCGGAACGAACGAGAGGAGCGCCAACTCCGCCCTTCCGAAGGAGATCAGCAGGAAAATAAAGACGATGAATCCGCAGATGTACAAGACATTGTTGAAGTCGCTCGACAAGGAATCCACCAGTTTATTCAGCATGGAACGGCTACCGAACACGAAGAGGCCATCGCCCCGATCCTGCAGGGAAGAAGAGACCGTCTCGGCGCTTTCCGGGGTATGCTCTAAGATTGAATAGACGTACCATTTTCCGTTGTCCTCCACCACATAATTCTTAGCGATCTTGCCTGATATGAAATCGAAATGGTGCGGATCCGCCACCGCATATTGCCTCTTCGTCATCGCGATGAAAGCGTCGAAAGCGCCAGGGGCGAAACCGCACGCCTCCGCATGACGTCGGATGGTCTCCGCCGCCTCCGGGTGCGCCGCCCAATATTTGTTCCACGCCTCTGTCCGCACGCTTTGCATATCCTCCGACGGCAAGAAGATGCCCACGCCGGAGACCTTAGCGACCGTACCGCTCGCCTGCAGGCTATCCAAGGAAGCCCGCACACGCTCATGGTTGCGCAACGCCTCCTCCCGCGACGTGCCCTCCGCCACGCAGAAGGACTTCGCCAGCCCGGACTCCGTCTCGCTCGTCAGCTTAGCCATCCACACACGCTGGTCAGGCGTCATGTAGTTGATAGCGTTCATATCAGTCTCAAACTGGGTCTTGGTGCTGAAATAGAGGAGCGGGAAGGTCAGAAGGACGATCAGGCAAACCGCCACCTTGTTCTTTTCGAACTGGACATTGGCGATCTTGCCGAACATCAGCTTACCACCCGTATGTCCCTTGAAAAGCTTATCCGCAAAGAAATGAGGCAACACGAAGAGCACGAAGAGGATCGTACCCACAAGCAACAAGGCGGCGAAGAGCCCCATGTCACGCATCGCCTCCGAACGGATAAATAGGAGGCTGAGGAAGGCGCCCACCGTCGTGATGTTGCCCGTCACAAGCGGGTCCACAATGTCACGCATCGCCTCCTGGCGGGAATGACCCTCCTTGAGGTGCGCCAGAAAATGCAACGGGTAATTCACCGCTATACCCACGATGACCGAACCGATACCGATCGCGATGACCGACACACCCTCCTTCAACAAAGCCAGGAAGGCCACAGCGAAAAGCAAGCCGAAGGCGATGGAGAAAAGAATCAGAAGAATCGCTCGCGCATCCCGGTAGAACAAAGCCAGCAAGATGACGATCAGGGAGAGGGCGATAACGGTGGACCATATCGTGTCCGACTTAATCTGCTCCGCATTACCCACCGAAATGACCGCCGGTCCGATGTACGAGACAGCCACCTTCCCTGCATACTTCTCCGTCACAGCGTGGGAAGCGGCCTCGATGGAGGCGATCCACTGCTTGTTCAGCCGAGTCTCGCTGGAAGGCAAAGAGGAGGTGAGCGGTATCATGACCGACCGTTCCTCCGCATCCAGCAGATAACCATCCCGGACATGCTCCCCCTCGGAAGGACGGAGCGCATTCAGTTTTTCCAGGACAGGGTAAGAGAGGTGCAACGGATCACGCACCACAATCCCCTGCAGGAAGCCCCCCGTCGGAGACATAAGACGGTCACGGTTACCCGCCATCAGATGAGCCATGGCACTATCCGCCCATAGGCTATCAATACGGTTATAATCTTCAGGTTCAAGGTAATACGGAAGATTTTCCAAGATGAAATCCATCGTTTTCGTGACCATCTCAGGGTCCGTTTTCAGGAAGACCTCCGAAGTGAGGCCTGTCGAATCAGTAGCGCGCAACGCCTCGGCAAAATCATCCGCAGCACGTTCCAGCAGAGGAAAATCCACCGCGGAGGAATCCGCCATCGAGACGTAGACCATCACCCGATTGGAGGTGCTGAGGCGTTGGAAGAAATCCCCCATCCGCTCGCCAGCCACGTCCTCCGGAAGGAACTTGCTGATGTCCTCGACAAAGCGTACACGTCCCACCGCCACGACCATCAAAGCGATCACGGCGCAAAGCGAAACCCTCAACAATGTACGATGCCGCTCAAAATAGCGGAACACCCTCTGCACGATATTCTTCATGAACAATATTTTTCACAAAGATAGGGATTCGACAACGTTATACCATAGCGATGGGCAAAGTTTAACATCTCCTCCCCGCAACATGTGGAGCCACGTCTACACGGAGGTTTCATTTATCGCATTAGACATGATGTTATTTACTATTTAGCTATTTACGATTTACTATTTATGGTGACGATGATTTCCGAGACCTCATCTACCTATTTTCCACGTATTGCATACATATTCCAAGGATTCTTCTTAAATTTGCAACGAGATTATGCATATCCATGAGAGGCACTCAATAGATTTACGTAACTAATTCTTTACAAATCAAAAGGATGCATATTTGAGTAAAAAACAATTGGAGCGATTCAAGCAACAAACACATGGTTGAAGACTCATCAACCATACGAAAGATGGAGGTTATATAGTGGAGAAAAAGAAGATTATCGTTATAGGCGGAGGTGTGTCAGGTATGTCTGTGGGCATTTATGCGCAGATGAATGGATTTGAATCACAAATCATTGAAAAGCACAGCATAGCAGGAGGCATTTGCACGGCATGGCACCGCAAGAACTATCGGTTCGACTACAGCATACAATGGCTAGTCGGGACGAAGGAAGGTGCCTTCCACGACACGATGTGTGAGACCAACATCCTAAACGATCAGGTGCAGGTCATCAATGCGGAGATTCACAACAGGAACATCGCGAAAGACGGAACAGACCTGATCATCTACACGGATTTGGAGCGATGGAAGAAGCATCTTTTGTCCATCTCACCCATAGACGGAAAAGCCATCAACAAACTAGCCCGGAACATCCGTTGGGCATCCCACCTCCACCCGTTCGACATTGCGCCGGCGCTCCGCACCCCATTCCAATACTTCAAAGCATTCTTTCGGTGCTTCCCTTCCCTATACATCGCCATACACCACAGGGGAAAGGATTTCACCCAATATATTAAGTCGCTCAAGATCAAAAGCGACATCTTAAAAGAAAAATTACTGAATATTTACGGAGAAGGCGACTATGCCTGCTATGCGTTCCTCCTGATCATGGGATGGTATTTCCGCAAGAATGCGGGCTACCCGATCGGCGGTTCTTTGGCCGTCGCGGAGCGGATGAAGAGTAAATATGAATCATTAGGAGGAGAATTCCTCTTCAAGAAAGAGGTGGAAGAGATCATCGTGGAGAACGGTTCCGCCCGAGGGGTAAGGCTGACCGACGGCAGCGTTTTAAAAGCCGATTACGTCGTGAGCGCCGCTGATGGCTACACAACGCTCTACAAACTACTGAAAGGGAAGTTCCGCTCGGCCATGATCGACCGTGTATATTCCAATTGGAAACTATTCACCTCCATCGTACAAGTTTCGTTCGGCATCAACCAAGAGCTACACACCGACTACAACATACAGGTTGTGCAAGCACGTGGCGAAAAAATCGGGAGCACGGTGCTCAATCACAACTATAGGATTTTGAACTACAATTTCGACCCGACGATGGCTCCTGAAGGCAAATCCTGCATCATCATCCGGTTTGACAGTCCGTATAGCATCTGGGAGAATATGAGCAAGGAGGAGTATAGCGGGGAGAAAAAGAAAATCGAGGAGGATGCCATCAAGATATTGGAGAAGCACTATCCCGGCAGCTCCCAGCACATCGAAGTATGTGACGTCGCCACTCCGCTGACCACCATCCGTTACACGGGGGCATGGAAGGGATCTTACGAAGGCTTCATTCCGACGCCTAAGAACGTGATTCAACAATTGGATCAGAAGATCCCGAATTTGGACCATTTCTATCTTGCCGGTCAATGGTTATTCCCCGGCGGAGGCATTCCGCCGTCAGTTCATTCCGGGAAATGGGCACTCCAGCTCATATGCCGCGACGAGAAGAAAAAGTTTGTTTCGAAGCCCGCTTTAAAAGATTGCGGAGCAGCACGACACATCCACATCCGGCATAGGTGCGAAAAAACATTTTCACAAAAAAAGCAACCCATTTTTTGTTTTTTCAAAAAGAAACCGTACCTTTGCACCACGATTCGATAGCAATCGGCTATATGCGGGATGGAGCAGTTGGCAGCTCGTTGGGCTCATAACCCAAAGGTCACAAGTTCGAGTCTTGTTCCCGCAACAAAATCCCTGAATATGCAGGGTATGTGCGATACCATGAAGGAGGATCCCCAGCAAAGAGGAATAATTTGAAATGGGTTACACAACAATTCATAAAGTATTAACTGATAATACAATTCAAGATGAATAAATTATTGAGATACTTAGGCATTATCATCATCCTTATCGGTGTGTTGCTCCTCATGTTCCACTTCTTTGGCGTGATTGGAGGCAACGGTATTTTGGCCATTGCAGGAATTATGTTCGTTCTCGGATTGATTGCATACATTATTTGCAACAAGTACTTCCTGAACGATTAACCAAGGATACAGAAAAAGAAGGGGCGTCGTTTCGATGAAACGACGCCCCTTCTTTTTTACCCACAGGAGTGTCAGTTCTTCACGACGATCTCAAAGTCTGCAAAACGGATCACATCGCCATCGACAATCTTGGCCCGCTTGCGAAGTTCGACAGCACCATTGCGCAACACCATGCCCTCCGTGACGACGGTCTGCGCCTCACTACCGGAACCAACCACATGGGTCGCCTTCAGTAGTTGGATCAATGGAATGAATGACTCTCCCTCTCTCAGTGTGAATTCAATTGGTTTCATCGCACAATTATTTATTCGATGGCGAAATTAAACATTATTGTTGGATTATTTTCTAAATTTGCAAATTGGTTAGTATTGGTTTTTAATTATTAATGATATGAAGATAGCATTTATCGGCGCCGGAAATATGGGAGGCGCCATCGTCAAAGGCTTATATCTCAGTAAAGCGTGCAAGGCGGACGAGCTTTTCGTCGCTGACGCCAGTGAAGAGACACTGAAGAACATCTCAAAAATCAATAAGAACATTTTCACCACGACGGACAACCGCGAGGCGGTAAAGAAGGCCGACTACGTCCTCATCGCAGTGAAACCATGGTTGGTGGACACCGTCCTCGACGGCATTAAAGGCGCCATTAACCCGAAACAGACTATCATCTCCATCGCCGCTGGCGTGGACCTCAGCCATATCGCCGAGAAGATCGGCAAGGAATATTCCCTCTTCAGAGTATTGCCTAACACGGCGGTCGCCCTGCTCGCTGGCATGAACTTCGTGTGCTCGCTCAACGCCAGCAAGGAACAAGAGGAGTTCGTCCTCGGCCTTTTCAACAAGTTGGGTAGGGCCATCATCATTCCTGAGAAGCAGATGAGCGCCTTCACCTCCGTCTCCTCCTGCGGTATCGCCTACGCATTGCGTTACCTGCGCGCCGCTACAGAGGGTGCTGTGGAATTGGGCATCCGTCCGGACATCGCCCAGGAGGTCATCGCCCAAACAATGGTCGGTGCGGCGGAGCTCATCCTCAAGAACAAGACCAATGCGGAATACGAGATCGACAAGGTGACCACCCCTGGCGGATGGACCATCAAGGGACTCAACGCCATGGAGGAATACGGATTCACCAACGCGGTCATCAAAGGCATCAAGGCCAACAACTAATTCACAAAGAAGATTAACCTTATCAACGAACAATATGGTAAACGATCAAATCAAACAAATCGCTTCGCGCATGAAATGCTTGCGTGAGGACATCGGAATGACAACGGTAGAACTGGCGGAAGCTTGTTCCATTACCCCAGCTGAATATATCGCCTACGAAAGCGGCGAAAAAGATATCCCTGTTAGTATTTTGCACTGCATTTCACAAAAGTGTGGAGTCGAGATGACCTCCCTCCTCTTCGGAGAGGACCCTCACATGAAGACCTACTACCTCACCCGCAAGGGAAAGGGTACAGCCATGGAACGTACCAAAGCGTACAAATACCAATCCTTGGCCGCCGGCTTCATCGACAGGAAAGGTGACCCGTTCATCGTGACCGTGGAGCCTAACGACGCTCCTATCCACCTCAACTCACACCCGGGACAAGAGTTCAACATGGTACTTGAAGGTAGCATGCTTATTAGCATTAATGGAAAAGAATTAACTCTCGAAGAGGGCGACAGCATCTACTTCGACGCTAACAAACTCCATGGAATGAAGGCGCTCAACAACAAGACCGTCAAGTTCCTCGCTATCATCATGTAATCAAAGCACTATACTTCAAATACCAAAAATTATGGTAGAAAAATTCGTAAACAGGGTGAAGTTCGACTCTTACGAGGACTTCAAAAACAATTTCAAATTAAATGTTCCTGAGCATTTCAACTTCGGCTACGATGTAGTCGACGCATGGGCGAAAGAAAACCCAAACAAGGTGGCCCTTCGTTGGACCAACGACCAAGGCGAACACATAGACTTCACGTTTGCGGACATGAAGCGCGAGACGGACAAGACCGCCGCCTATCTTCAATCCCTCGGCATCGGGAAGGGTGACATGGTCATGCTGATCCTGAAACGCCGCTATGAGTTCTGGTTCTCCATCATCGCCCTCCACAAGATTGGAGCAGTGGTGATCCCTGCCACCCACCTCCTCACCAACAAAGATATCATCTATCGATGCAACGCCGCCGACATCAAGGCGATCATCGCTTGCGGCGACGACATCATCATCAACCACATCAACGATTCCGTAGCGGAGTCTCCTTCGCTCAGGTATCGTATATCCATCGGCCCTTCCATTCCGGAAGGCTGGCTCGATTTCCACAAGGGAATCAACTCCGCCGCACCGTTCGTGGCTCCTGCCCGCAACGACAACGACGACATCATGTTGCTCTACTTCACCTCAGGTACCACCGGTCATCCGAAGATGGTGGCGCACACGTTCACCTACCCATTGGGCCACATCGTCACGGGTAAATACTGGCACAACCTCGACGAGGATTGCCTGCACCTCACGGTGTCGGACAGCGGTTGGGGAAAGTGCGTATGGGGCAAGCTCTACGGACAATGGATCTCAGGCGCTACCGTGTTCGTCTACGACCACGAGAAGTTCAACGCGGCGGACATGCTCGCCATGATCGAGAAGTACAAGATCAACTCCTTCTGCGCACCGCCGACCATCTTCCGCTTCATGATGAAGGAAGGTTTGGAGAAATATGACCTCTCTTCCTTGAGACAATGCTACATCGCCGGTGAGCCGCTGAACCCAGTCATCTACGAGGATTTCCGCAGAGAGACAGGCATCAAGCTAATGGAGGGATTCGGACAGACCGAGACGACCGTCTCCATCGCCACCTTCCCTTGGATGGAACCTAAACCAGGCTCCATGGGCAGACCAAGTCCGGTGTTCGACATCGACCTGATCGCTCCGGACGGACACTCCGTGGAGGACGGTGAACAGGGTGAAATCATCATCCGATTAGGGAAGGAACGCCCAGTCGGACTCTTCAAGGAATATTACCGCGACGCCGAAAAGACGGCCGAATGTCTCAGGGGTGGTGTATACCACACGGGAGACGTCGCATGGCGTGATGAGGACGGATACCTCTGGTTCGTCGGACGTACCGACGATGTCATCAAGAGCTCCGGTTACCGTATCGGTCCTTTCGAGGTGGAAAGCGCATTGCTCACCCACCCTGCCGTGCTCGAATGTGCCATCACCGGTGTGCCGGACGAGATCCGCGGACAGGTGGTCAAGGCAACCATCGTGCTCACCAAAGAATATAAAGGGAAAGAGAGCGACGCCTTGATCAAGGACATCCAAGACCACGTCAAACGTACTACCGCACCTTACAAATACCCTCGTGTGGTGGAATTCGTAGACGAAATGCCTAAGACAATCAGCGGAAAGATTAAACGTTCAGAACTTCGAAACAACCAAAAATAGATAGTTAGAGTACAAACCTAAGAAATGATAGAACGATTTGTTAATAGAGTAGAATTCAGCTCTTACGAAGATTTCAAGGACAACTTTAAAATCATCGTACCCGAACACTTCAACTTCGGGTACGATGTAGTTGACGCATGGGCGGAAGAGCAACCCAACAAAGTAGCGCTTTGCTGGACAAACGACAAAGGAGAGCACATAGATTTCACCTTTGCGGACATGAAAAGGGAAACTGACAAGACAGCCGCCTTCTTCCAATCCATCGGTATTGGGAAGGGTGATATGGTAATGCTTATCCTGAAACGTCGCTACGAGTTCTGGATTACGATCATCGCGCTCCATAAGATCGGAGCCATCGCTATTCCAGCCACGTATCTGCTGACGAACAAGGACATCATCTACCGTTGCAACGCGGCGGACATCAAGGCGATTGTCGCAGTAGGCGAAGAGGTGATCACGAAGCACATCGACGACTCCGTGGCGGATTCTCCTTCGCTCAAGTACCGCATCTCCGTCGGTCCGGACATCCCGGAAGGATGGCTAGACTTCCACAAGGAGGTGGAGAAAGCTCCTGCCTTCGTGGCACCAGCCCGCAACGACAACGACGACCTGATGTTGCTATACTTCACGTCAGGAACGACTGGTCACCCAAAGATGGTGGTGCACACCTACACCTACCCGCTCGGACACATCGTCACGGGAAAGTATTGGCACAACCTGAACGAGCAGAGCCTGCACCTCACGGTGGCGGACACCGGTTGGGCAAAATGTGCATGGGGAAAACTCTACGGGCAATGGATCTCCGGCGCCACGCTTTTCGTATACGACCATGTGAAATTCAACCCGGCAGACATGCTGAAGATCATCGAGAAATACAAAGTCAACTCGTTCTGCGCACCTCCGACCGTCTTCCGTTTCATGATGAAGGAAGGTTTGGAGAAATACGACCTCTCCTCCCTGAAGCAGTGCTTCATCGCCGGAGAGCCACTGAACCCTGTCATCTACGAGGATTTCCGTAGAGAGACGGGCATCAAGCTGATGGAGGGATTCGGACAGACCGAGACGACCGTCTCCATCGCCACCTTCCCTTGGCTCGAACCTAAACCGGGCTCCATGGGCAAGCCGAACCCTAACTTCCAAATAGACCTGGTAACGCCAGACGGCCAGCCAGTGGAGGAGGGTGAACAAGGAGAAGTCATCATCCGTACCGAGCCTACCAGACCGGTCGGACTATTCAAGGAATATTACCGCAACCCGGAGAAGACCGCGGAGGTCTTTTACGACGGAGCCTACCACACAGGCGACATCGCTTGGCGTGACGAGGATGGTTACTACTGGTTCGTCGGACGTACCGACGACGTCATCAAGAGCTCCGGCTACCGTATCGGTCCTTTCGAGGTGGAGAGCGCATTGCTCACCCACCCTGCCGTGCTCGAATGTGCCATCACAGGCGTGCCGGACGAGATCCGCGGACAGGTGGTCAAGGCGACCATCGTCCTCACCAAAGAGTACAAGGACAAAGCGGGAGACGAATTGATCAAGGAGATCCAAGACCACGTGAAACATACCACAGCCCCTTACAAATACCCACGTGTGGTGGAGTTTGTGGATGAGATGCCAAAGACCATCAGCGGCAAAATCAAGAGGTCTGAAATACGCGAAGAAGACAAGAAGAAATGAAAAAACGGATCGCCATCAAAATAGGAAGCAACGTGCTCGCCCTGAAAGAGGGGGGATTGGACCTGGCGCGCATCAAGCAGCTGGTCTCCCAAGTCTCCGCCCTGCACAGACAGGGCTTCGAGATCATCATGATCTCCTCGGGAGCCGTAGCCGCAGGCCGCGCGCTCATAACGGACGACAAGCTGGATGCGGTATCGGCCCGTCAACTCTTCTCCGCGATAGGGCAGGCGAAACTCATCAACCATTACCATGAGTTCTTCGCCAAGGAGGGCATTCTCTGCGGACAGGTACTGACCACCAAAGAGAGCCTCAGCACACGCTCCCATTACCTCAACCAGCGCAACTGCATGGAGGTGATGTTGCAACACGGTGTGGTGCCTATCGTCAACGAAAACGACACCATCTCCGTCACCGAACTGATGTTCACCGACAATGACGAACTCTCCGGCATGGTGGCCACCATGATGAACGCCGAGAAACTGATCATCCTCAGCAACATCGACGGCATCTACGACGGCAATCCGTCGGACCCCGCATCGTCCGTCATCCGAGAGGTATATCCGGGAAAACGTGACCTCTCCTCCTACATACAAGCCTCGAAATCATCCTTCGGCAGAGGAGGCATGCAGACCAAGACGAACATCGCCAGCAAAGTGGCGGACGAAGGCGTGGAGGTCATCATCGCCAACGGCAAGAAGGACGACATACTCCTCAAACTGCTTACCGGCAAAGAGGATATCGTATGCACCCGCTTCCTGCCAAGCGACGCACCCGCCACCAGCGTCAAGAAATGGATCGCCCACAGCGAAGGATTCGCCAAGGGGGAAATACACCTCGACGCCAAGGCAGCGGAAGCCCTTCGGGAGGGAAACAACTCCGTGCTCATGGTCGGCGTGACCGCCATCAAGGGCAACTTCGAGAAGGACGATATCGTTAAGATATTCGACGACCAGCAGAACCAGTTAGGTGTGGGGAAAACCCAATACTCCAACGAGGACGCCACCAAACTGATCGGCAAGAAAGGCAAACGTCCGATCGTCCACTACGACTACATGTATCTATTTTGAAACACCAATAAGAGGGGAGGCTATATGAGCGAAACGAAAAAGAAAGGGATACTTCAAGGCATAGATCAGGAGACGCTGATGCGATGGGGACTACGCATCCTCTTCTTCCTATTCGCATGGCTCTATTTGGGCATTGTAAAGGAGGATTTCCTCTACAAAATACAAGAATCCAACTATTTCCTCTATGACCGTCTTTTCCTACAGGAACTGGCATCCCGCAAGGCCGGGCTCATCATTCTAGCCGCACGATTCATTCTCCAATTCTGCTACTATCCACTTCTAGGGGCAGCCATTATAGCCTTGCTCCTATCAGGCATTGAAATGCTTGTCTCCAAGATGTTCCAGACCGGAAAGAAATGGTTCGTCATAGGGTTTCTTCCTCCTGTGCTCTTGCTCTATCTGTTCAATTCGGTCACGTATGAAATATACGACACCTTCGAAATCTCTTACGGAATATGTAATATCATAGGGTTCTACTATATCTTGCTTTTATTCATGATATACAAGAGGATGAAAGACTCGATTGTGGGAGTCGCCATTCTCGCCCTCTTAGCACCCATAACCACCATATGGATGGGACCATACCCGATGGTTGCGCTGCTGATGTTCTTCACGGACGCGCTGTTCCGCAAGAAATACCCGATCGCAGGCATAACTCTCCCAATAGGGATCATCGTCAGCTATCTATCCGCACGCTACGCATCCTATCATGTCACGCCAGGATACTTCTCGTACGCATTGCTGCAACCATGGCCTATCGACTATTACCTCACACTCCATATCAAAACAATCATCGCCCATACCATCATCGCAATCGCACTGACAAGCTTCCAGCTCTACAAAGAGCGAACGATACACAAGCTACAACCCTATGCGAACATGGCAATCGGACTTCTTCTCATGGTGGGCGTAGCCGTAGGATGCAAACATCATAAAACGTTCGACGACGAACTCAGGTTACAACACCTCGCCCACATAGGAGAGTGGGAACAGATGACGAAAGAAATGAAGAAGATGCAAGAGACCACAAGGGTCATCGCTGCCTATAGGGCCGTCGCACTCATAGCAACCGACCAATTAGTCGATAAGATCTTCAACTACGACTATAGATACTACCACTCGCTATTCCCCCACTACTGCGAGGAGGTTTCCTACTATCCCGAACTCTTGCTACTCGGATCCATGCCCCAAGTTAGTTACAGGTGGTGTATGGAGTTCTTCACAGATACCGACAAGAAGCTCTATTTGGTCAAACACATGGCATTATGCTCCTTCATCAACGAAGAGTACGAATTAACCCAAAGATACCTGAGACTTCTCAAAGAGACCCAATTCTACAAGCAATGGGCGGAAGAGATGTCCAATTGTCTGGACAATCCGGACGATTACTACAAGAAATACCCATACCTCGTAAGAGTGAAGGCTGGTATACCAACCATGGAGAGGAGCGGAATCTTCAACGGTGCCACAACCGTCTATGACAGGTTCACCGCACTCCCCAACATCACCGCCATCAAAAGATTATATACACGCCTCTACAGAAGGCAGTTGGACGAATTGGAAAAAGAAACGCTGAGATCACATATGTTGCAGAAAGGGAAACTCCCGAAATATGTGCAGGAAGGACTAGTACTGAAGGCGAGACTCACCAACAACATGAATATTTTACAGAGATTCCCCATAGAGAAGGATGTCTACGAGTACGTGATAAACTTTACAGACTACTACGTGAAACACCACATGGAAAAAGATCTGGATGTAAAGATGAAGAAAAAATTCGGGTACTCTTATAGTTACTTTTTCAGCTTTGGGGTTGGTGCCAACCTAAAAATAGAGGAAAAATGAGGAAGAAAAGACTATTCAGATTTTACATCGCATCATTGGGAATATGCATTTTGTCGTGCTGCACATCACAACTACCCAAAGAGGCGAAGGAAACAAACCAGGAAGTAACTACTTACCCGGATGTGAAAGGTGTCACCATACCTAAAAGCCTCGCACCTCTCAACTTTATCATAGAGAACCAATCTGACCAATCGATGGTGGAGATTAAGAATGAAAACGGAGGATGCATCATACAAAAGGCCACAAACGACAACGAAATCCTATTCAACGAAAAGGAATGGAAAAAGCTATTGTCGGAAACGGGGAACGGCAACCTACATTGCACCACATACCTGAAAAAGGGGGATCAGTGGGAGAAACTCAAACCATTCACCATCAACGTATTGGATGTGCCAATCGACTCTTTCGTGACCTATCGTCTCATAGAACCCTCCTTCATGAGTACAGGGCAAATAGGGTTGTACGAATTTAACATGACAACAGGCACGGAGAAAATCATCATGCGCAGATGCCAGAACCAGACCACAGAAAAGATGCACGATCAGAGCTGCGTGAACTGCCATTGCGCACAGAAGAAAAACCCTAAAAACAAGATGTTCTACTACCGTGGAAAGGATGGCGGAATGCTCCTAACCTACAACGGCAAAATAACTAAAATAGAAACCAAGGTCGCTTGCATGTTCAGAGGCACAACCTACCCCGCTTGGCATCCTTTCCTGCCCTACATCATCTTCTCCGAGAACGAGGTGCAGCAAGACTTCCCTACTATGATGAAGGGAAAGGTACAAATATATGATAGACAGGCGGACCTTATCCTCTACGACATCGAGAAGAACGAGACATACATAGTGAACGAAACCAGACAAATGGAGACCAACCCGACATGGAGCCCAGACGGTCAATATGTCTATTTCGCTTACTCAGACTCGGTAATGAGAAGGGATAATTTCCCTGAATTCGAGTATCCCAAGCTGAAATATGATATCGCCAGAATCAAATTCAATCCTGAGGACAAATCTTTCAGTCAACCTGAAATCGTCTTGAACATGAACCAATTCAATAGAAGCGCCACATTCCCTAGGATTTCCCCAGACAACAAATTCCTATTGGTGGTCATATCTAATTTCGGCGCATCCCCTCACACACACAAAGAGGCGGACCTCTATGTCATGAACATGGAAACGAAGGAACTCATCAAATGCGACGAGGCCAATAGCGACGAGGCGGAAAGCTACCATGACTTTTCCTCCCAATCCAACTGGTTCGTTTTCTACTCACGCAGGGAAGACGGCAACTACGGAAGAGCTTACATCTCATACATCGATAGCACAGGGAAATGCACAAAGCCATTCCAACTGCCCCACAAGGACCCTCAAACCGACCGAAAAAGGCTTAAACTGTACAACATGGTCGAGTTCGCCAACGCAGGAGTAGTCTATAACGAATCAGACTTCTACGACGTGCTGTGGAACCAAGAGATCGTCCAATCAATCAGCGACCCTAGGAACAGGAAAGAGACCGACGCCAACACGGGAGCCACCAAGAAAAACGGAGGGCAAAAAGGGATGGACGGTAACACAGGAGCCACCGTGAAGAACGATAGAAAAAATAAAATCAACGGAGAGAACGCCACCCACGGAGAATAGCACTTGCCCAAATCAATTCATAATGGGCTACGTCGGACTAACGTTTCAGAATTATTATTGGTTCATCGGGTGGAATCGGTTGACCTGATCCCGCAACAAATTCATATCGACATGAGTATAAATCTCTGTCGTGAGGATAGATTTATGTCCGAGCATCTCCTGAATCGCACGTAGATTAGCCCCGCCTTCTAGCAGATGCGTCGCGAAAGAGTGGCGGAAAGTGTGCGGACTAATACTCTTCCGAATACCAGCCAACTCAGCGTAATATTTAACCAAATGGAACACCATGTTACGGGTAAGACGCGTACCCCGTCTATTGAGGAATACAATGTCCTCCTCCCCCTTTTTAGGCTCAATGAAGGAACGGTCCTGCATCCAATAATTCAACTCTTTGATCGCACAATGTGAGATCGGCACGATACGTTGTTTGTCGCCCTTCCCTATGACGACGATATACTCATCCTTCAAATATAGATTCGAGACTTGCAGGTTGACCAATTCCGACACACGCAAACCACAACTGTACAAGACCTCCAGCATAGCCCTGTTACGATGTCCCTGGGGGGAAGAGAGGTCAATCGCATCCAAGATGGAATCAATCTCCCCTATGGTCAACACCTCAGGCAATTTCAGACCAATCTTCGGGGATTCCAACAACTCGGTCGGATCCTCCTCCAACTTGCCATCAAGAATAAGATAGTGATAAAAAGATTTAATGCCAGAGACAACACGAGCCTGCGAACGACCACAGATACCAATATCGCTCAGGCCGACGAGGAAATCACGCAACACGTCCAAGTCCACATCGAGATAATCGATGTGCGCTTCCCGCAAATAGATCAGCAACTTGGAAAGATCCTCTAAATAAGCTGATGACGTATTCTCCGAGAAGGAGCGTTCAAGCAGCAAATAGGTACGGTAACCTGATATATTACGGTCGGAGAGGAACGGATCAATGTTCATCTTCCTGCAATTCCTTATTGGCGTTGATTAGCGCCTCAATCGCAAGACGATAGGAGTCTAACCCGAAACCTGCGATGACACCCATGCAGACAGGGGAAAGGTATGAGAAATGACGGAACTCCTCACGCTTGTGGACGTTGGAGATATGGACCTCCACCACAGGGCACTTCACCGAACGAATCGCATCCGCAATCGCCACGGAGGTGTGTGTGTAGGCCGCCGCATTCAAGACGATCCCGTCCGAAATGAAACCAGTCTCCTGTATGATATTCACCAACTCCCCCTCGATATTGGATTGATAATACGAAATAGTGATGTCAGGATACATTTCTTGTAGACTTTCCAGATAATCCTCAAACGAACAGCAGCCATAGATTTCAGGCTCCCGCTTGCCCAACAAATTCAGATTAGGCCCGTTAATGATAATTATGTTCATAAACTATTTATTTGAAACTATAAAAGAAACCTCTTTGAAAGCGTATTTTCGAACCTCACCACTCACCAAGCGAAGGGAGAGGATGCCATCATTAGCCACAGAATCGATTTTAGCTGCGAATGATCCCTTCTCGTCCGTGTAATAATAGAAATTGTCACCATGGTACATGGAAGCGAAATATTGAGCTCTAATCGTCGAAAAATCATTCTTTATGAGTTGCAGGTATCTCGCCTTAATGCACGCCACCAACCTCGGCAGTTCCGCCTCCAGATTGAAGGTTCGTTTCGTGGCCAACGCCATCGAAACCGGATTAGGCGCATCGGAGAGGAATTTTTTCTGATTGACATTCAAGCCGATACCCACGACCGTATGGGAGATGGAACTACCGACAAGCAAATTCTCAATCAATATGCCGCAGATCTTCTTATTTTTCCAATATATGTCATTAGGCCATTTTATCGAGACAGAGGACAAACCCACACAATCGCGCAGATAATCCACAATGCCCAAAGAGACAAACTGAGAAAGCAGGAACTGCTCCGCTACAGAAACGCAAGAGGGGAAGAATAACATACTGAATGTCAAATTCTGACCCGCCTCAGATTCCCATGTGTTGGAAATCTGGCCTTTCCCTTCCGTCTGGAAATCGGACCATACCACCAAACCCTCCGTCAACGAATCATCGCAAGCAATTAGATGATGTAAATAATCGTTGGTAGAAGATGTCGATGCAAGATGAATTAGGTTATCTCTCATTATATCTCCTTATATTCGACAATCGATTGGTCTTACTCACCCAAGAACCACCATACCCACCAAAGGGTGAAGGCAACATAGAGATGTCGCCAGGATGAAGCCGTAGATGCGACTCCTGACAGCATCTCTATCTCCTTTATTACTATCTACAGAAGTGCTTCGTCACACACCAAGTGTAACCCAGCATGATCTCGTGTGATCCACCATTCTTACGTTGGAACTGCGTCAGACCCAACTGGTAGGCGTAACCCACATGGAATCCCTTGTAACGGATACCTCCCATCGCATAGAACGCCAACGGAGCAGGGTTGTTCTCGCTCTTGTCCAGCGTGTGGCGGTAGGAAAGTTGCAACCAATAAGAGAAATCCTTGTTGTCCGGAATCGTCTGCATATACTTCAGATTGAGGTCCAACTGCCTGTTCTTCTCCGTATTGAACTTGAACATCGCAGCCGGTTCGAGGGTAATCTCGTTCACAAGGTCGAAGTCATAACCCAAGAATCCGAACAT
>JBGVCG010000039.1:0-41530 GCA_045226255.1 Paludibacteraceae bacterium
ATAGTAACCAACACGTGCCAAGTAGTCACCAGAGTTGTTCCAGTTAGCCTTGAAAGCACATTCAGCGTCTCCACCGAAGCAAGTAACGGAACCGTTACCTCTCTCGTTCCACATCTCAACGTTGTAACCGTTTCCGATTTCTTTCACGCCATTGCTTGTTACGGTCAAAGCGCTACCGGATTGTTTGGTCTTTTGAGAGCATGGGTCAACTGGCTCTGCGCTAGTTGTGCCGCCTTGGCTAGAGCTACCGCCCTGGCTGGTGCTACCGCCCTGGCTAGAGCTACCACCTTGGCTTGAGCTGCCACCTTGACTTGAGCTACCGCCTTGGCTTGAGCTACCACCATCATTTCCATCGCCAGAGTCGCTGTTGATCTCCATAGTAGCGTACTTGAAGTCAACATAACCTTGTCCACCACCTGCTTCGGCCAAAATTTGGCACTCCATCAAACCACCGAGGTTCAGACCCAATTTCTTCCATTGTCTGAAGTGCTCAGAAACGTGGATTGTACCGCATTGACGGCGTGATTGACGGATACTGAAGATTTGAGTAAAGGTTGAAGTACCCCATTTGGACTCACCCGTACGAGTACCTGTCCATACTGCATACTCTTCACCATCAACAGTGATAGTACCCTTTTTAGAACCGATATATGATCCACCCGGTGTACCACGGTCATGCAACCAGTCGTCCACGATATAATATTCGATTTGCGGGTTATCCATCCAACCATAGATTCCCACGTAAGAGTAAGAACCACCATCGTTACCTGATTTGGTGAATTGGTAGTTAACCACCAAGTTACCGCCGAGGTTATCGACAGAAGGTTTATTACCCCATGATTTTCCTACACGTCCGAGGTAGTCACCCGCATTGTTCCATTCTGCTTTGAAGGCAGCCTCTTGATTGTAGAGGGTGATTGATCCAGAACCACCACCGTTTCTCCACAACTCGTAGCTATAGCCCGATTGGGTGTTACCTGTTTTTTGATTTCCTCCTGAGAAATCGATTTTTTGCCCTCCGCTCACGTTAGGAGTCACCGTACATGGGTCAACTGCGTAACCCACACCGGAGAAGAGCAAAAATCCTGCTGTGAGTGCGCCCGTAACCATACGTCGCCACTCGAATGCTTTTTTGTTCATTTGGTTTTCTATTTGATTTAAAGTTGATAAATTGTTCTGTTGTAAGTTAGAGGTTCGGAAACCGAAATGTCCTATACGCTTCTTGACTGAGTCAAGCAACGTCATCTCTTTGCGTTCAATAGTAGTGTTAAAATGTTTCATAATTTAGTGTGTTAAATGTTTTACATGGCCAATTGATTTCGTTTTGCATCTATACTTCAAAATCATCCACACATCTTCCAACTCTACATCGGCAAATATAGGGACGTTCGCTTTCCCCAAATATGAGTTATTCGGCAAATATGAATGAATTTTTCGGCAATATGCCTGCGAAAAATTTGCATGACAAATGCTACATCACTAATATTCAATCATTTAAGTTTCTTAGAGAGAGAGGGGGGGGTGGATATGGGGTATGAAAAAAAGGCGCCCCCTTTCGAGGGCGCCCCTTCAGAAAAAATCTAAGAAAGTTTTTATTGTTACCTTACGAGTAGGCTTCTGCTAGCGACGAAGCCGTTGGCATTCATCACGTAGTAGTAGATTCCGCTTGCGAGACCCTTCACGGAGAAGTCCACGGAATAGGTGCCCATGGTATAGTCATCGGAAGTGATATCCATTACTTTTACACCCAGATCATTGTACAATGAGATGGAGACGAACGAATTGTCGCCGATGGAGAATTGGATGCTCGTCTCGTCGGATGTCGGGTTTGGCGTATTCTGAGACAAGGAGTAACCCTCCGGTGTATTCTCGATATTGACGTCACCTGATGTGCCGCAGCCGTTGTTCACGATCTTATGTCCTCCCCAGTCATATTTTCCAGAGCTGTGGTTGCTACTTACACTGCTGCTGCGTATCGTTGTGTTTTGTGAGTTGTCGCCATACAAGAATTTGTTGATAAATGCTTGGACGGCTTTGTTTTGGTTGCTGGAAGCCTGGCAGTGTTCATGTCCTCCTTCGATCACATAACCGAATCTGTCTTCGATTCCCATGGCTTTCCATACCTCTTCGGCCGCCTTCAAGGATGCGATGCCGGCAGGGTCGCCCAACCACTCGTAGTTCGGATTTCCGAACGCCAAGAACGCACGCGGAGCACACATAGCGATCAATTCGTGATGATCGTATGGTAACTTGTCAATCTGTGATTGGAAGTTGCTCTTGAAGCTATTAAGGAACCAATCGTAGTTGGTGTTGGATATACCTTCGATGCTAGTACCGATTTCAGAACTTACACGCCATGCGTTGATACCGCCACCACCGGATTCTTGTGCGATTGTCAGCGTGATACGCTCATCGAATGCTCCTGCGAACAGAGCCATCTTTCCGGCATACGAACAACCTGTTGCTGCTATGCGTCCCATATCAGCCTTCAACTTGCCTTCTTTGTTCAGTATCTCAAGTCCGTCGATCAAGCGGCTGATACCCCAAGACCATGCGCAATAATCCGCTTTGGTGTTAAATGTACCAGGATACAGCTTGTAGAATGGATCGTTTTGGCTTCTACCGCCACCACCGAATCCTGAGTTGTATTCGGCGATTTGGGAATGCGTGAACGGAACTTGGATACATTTAGAGAAATAAGAGGAACTTATGCTACCAGTATTGCCGTCCATACCGATCACGATTGGATGAGGTCCGTCTCCGGAAGGAATGGAAAGCTTACTTGTAAGGGTCAGCGTGTTGCTTCCGTTCGTAATCTTCACAGTCATAGTGTTTCCCGATAGGGATGCCTCCAGTTTATCGAACGTAGGTTTCTCGCCGATCTCCCAGTACTCGATCTCACGTTTGATTTCGTTACGACGGCAAGACCAGTCGCAGAAGTCTGTCACTTTGCCGCTACCGTCCGCCCACTCGAATGGGTTAGGGAGATTCTTGCAAGACTTCAGGTTGTTTTTGTTCAGGGAAGAAGGGTCTGGGCAATCCGCACCTGTGTTCTCCACAGAGTAGTTGAGAGGGTATACGCCAGACTCGTTGACAGATCCGCCGCCACCATGGGTGCTACCGCCGCCAGTTTCACCGCCACCGGTTTCACCGCTTCCGGATCCGCTACCTGCCTTAGAGAATTTGAGGTAATCTAGGTTGGTGTTGCTACTAGTGAACTTCACCTTCAGGATATGATCACCCTTTTTGATTTCAGATGAAGAAGTCTCCAGTAATTTTCTATATGAATCCCAGTCGGCAGTCTTGTCTCCAGAGAAATCCGCGACTTCCTTATCATCAACATACACCGTGAATCCGATGCTTCCGCCTCCGTTGGATGCGTTGGCCTCAATATCATAATTAGCGGTTTCCGTCACGTTGATGGTATATTCCACCCATTCGCCGGAAGAGGTATAACCAATAGCCTTTCCTGTTCCGCCGTTTACGATGTCCACACCTTCGTCATCACGGAAATTAGCATCTCCGCGGTTTTCGCTATCATTGTCGCTGTAGGCGGTACCGTCGCCACCCACGTCATAATTTTCAGCTTCTATTGTGCCAGGGACAGAGGCAACTTTATCCTTGTAAGGACCTTGTGGAACGGATGGTTGAGTGGATCCGCCACCGCTACTGCTGCCGCCTTCGCCTGTGCAGCTAAGGTCGCCAAAGGAACTATTTTGGCCTTTCCAAGACATTGTGGCGTAGGTGTACTCGATGGAACCCGATCCGCCACCGGCCTCGCATACGATTTTACAATCATATATGCCACCGAGGTCTATGCCGAGTTTCTGCCAGTTCTCAAGGTGTTCAGAAACGCTGATTGTTCCGCATTGGCGTGCGCTGGATCTCACAGCGAACACCTGAGGGAAGGTCTTGCCGTCGCCGTCGATAGATGCGGCGTTGACTCTTGTTCCCTTGTAGAGGGTATAGGTTGCGCCATCCGCCGTGTATTGCCCGACTCGGCTGGTGTTATAAGGGGTGCCCATTCCGTTGTAGGAGTCGTCCACGATGTAGTATTCGAGCAATGGGTTCTTGGTCCAACCATAGACTCCGATGTAGGAGTAAGTTCCAGCATTACCCGACTTACTGTAATTGTAAGCGGCGTAAATTGGGGCGATGTCCTTAACCTTCTTGGTGGCTGCCCCGTCATAGTAACCTACGCGTGCAAGGTAGTCGCCCGAGTTGTTCCAGCTAGCTTTGAATGCGCAGTCCGTCTTTCCACCGAAGCAGGTTACAGTGGCTCCCGAGTTTCTTTCACTCCACAACTCAACGTGATACCCGTTGCCGACTTTTTCCATTGCGTGTTTATTGGAATATGATGTACCACCAGACTGTTTGGTCTTTTGGGAGCATGGGTCTGGAGCACAGTTGCTGCTTGTGCTTGAACCGCCTTCGCTTGTGCTGGATCCGCCCTCACTAGAGCTAGAACCGCCTTCACTAGAGCTGGAAGAAGGTTCATATTTCAGCACCTTCAGCATCTGTTCCGCATAACGTTCACCCAATGTGCGGTAGCTTGCGGAAGAGAAGTGCAAGCCGTCGCCCTTGTTTCCAAGGCCTTGGGCAGAGATGACGTAAGAGTTAGGGATGGTGCTTGGCACGTTTGCGATGATGTTGTTCATGCTACCGCATTGTCCGCCTTGGTCGCTACGAACCACCTCGCCCACGAGCAGAGGCACGTCGGATGCTTTCAGTCCGAGGTCGGAGATCAGGTCGTTGTAGATCGCCTTCACACGGCTTGGCCAATTGTTTTGGCCGGTGTTGGTCTCGCCTTGGTGCAACAAGATACCCTTGATCACACCCACCTTTTGGGCTTCCTTACCCATTTCCACCAAACGTCCATAAGGATTTCCTCCGTAGGATTGGATGGTGCTTTGCATGTAGGATTCCGCCCGATAACTTTTGTAGTTCTCCTTTTCGAAGAGCTGGATGTCACATCCGGCGATTGCCACGACGATTACACCCACCTTAACCTCTTCCGGGAGGTTTTTCACCATCGTTCTTCCGAAATAGTCCACAGGACCGAGATGCGCCCCGCTGCAGCAAGAAAGTGGGGGAGTAGCGTCATACCAGCTTCCTTTTTTGCGGCTTCCGCAATTGTCATAGGAGCAGAGTACTTGGAATCGACTATCGACAGTCTTGTCTTGACTTCCGATATCACCTTGGCCTTCCATGTTGGATTGGCCGAAACACAAATAAATGTGGAAATTCGGATCAGGAGCTGCGTATGCACTCACAAATCCACTGAGCAGTAAACACACCACCGCCCATAAAATAGTCCGCGTGTTTTTCATAAGCATATACTATAATATTGACAACTTTTAACCGGCACAAATATACAAAAAAATATTAATGGCCAAATTTTTTGTACAAAAAATCTTTTTTTTTCAACGAAAATACAAGTCCCATTTATTTTTATGGATATTAGTCAATTTTCGGGTGACATTATATCGAGTTGACCTTTGTTCATAATATTAATCTGACCATGTATAATCTAGGGTATGGATGGCTTGTGTGTACGGGAAATGGGAAAGCATAGTCGTTTTTGTGATTTAATTCCTAACTTTGTGCTTATATATTTAGAAGGAATAGAAATGTACAAGACTTTATTTATTGATTTTGACGATACGTTGTACGACACGCGTGGGAATGCTGAGTTGTCCTTGCGGGAGATGTTCGCTCATTTCCAGTTATCAAAATATTTTCCTAATCCTGAGGATTTTTATCGTTCCTATTGGAAGACGAATGTGGAGTTATGGGATGCCTATGCGAAAGGAGAGATAGACCGTGATTATTTGATAGTGGAGCGGTTCCGTCGTCCGTTGGCCGAAGGTCGCGACGAGAAGGGCCAACCGTTCGAACCGACGAGAGAGTACTGTTTGAAGGTCAGCGATGTTTTCCTGGACATGTGTGCGGATAAGCCCGGAGTGGTCGATGGAGCGCATGAGCTGATGGCCTATCTGAGGGCGAAGGGTTATGAACTCTATATGTGTAGCAATGGATTCCATGAGGTGCAATACCGCAAGTTGAGGGCTTGTGGTCTGCTGGATGCTTTCGATGGTGTGATCCTCTCCGAAGACGCGGGAGCGAACAAGCCGAGCAAAACGTATTTCGACTATGCCATCCGTACATCGGGAGCCTCCGTATCGGAGACATTGATGATCGGAGATAATTTCTCCACCGATATAATGGGGGCGATGCAATACGGCATAGATGCCCTTTTCTTCAATCGTCATCCGGAATCCTTTGTGTCGCATGAGGCTGTTAAATATGAGGTTTCCTCCTTGCGTGACATTATCTCAATTTTATGATTTGTTATGAACTCGTGGAAAGTGATACGCGAATACCGCATTTGCATTGACAACGTTACTCATTCGCATATATTCGTGTGACTTTTATGCTTTCTGTTTTTTTATTTACGCTATATTTCAGTCAACAAATATTGCTGTCAGTTGATTCTATTTCAAAATTTTGTAATTTCGCGGTATAATTACGGAAGTGTAGCAAAAAATATCTTAGAACTGAATGTATTCGACCCTATCCATATTAATCCCTGCCTATAATGAGCAGACGACGATTTTCCATATCATGGAAAAAATAGAAGCAATAGTCTTGCCGTATGGTATAGGGAAGGAACTGATTGTAGTGGATGATGCGTCGTACGATAACACGTCGCAGGAGGTGGAGCGCTTCCGTTCTGTTTATCCTGATACTCCGCTACGATATGTGCGACACGAAAAAAATTCCGGGAAGGGGCGTGCGATACGTACGGCTATCGGTTGTGCCACGGGAGATGTGATGATAGTGCAGGATGCTGATTTAGAGTACAACCCCACTGATATGGTTTCGCTTTTGCAGTATATGGTGGAGCAGGATGCGAAGGTGGTCTATGGGTCTCGCTTTCTGAACAAACGCAATTCGCATTCCTATATGTCTTTTTATTGGGGAGGACGAATCGTTTCGGCGATAACGAATTGCCTTTATGGCCAGCATCTGACTGATGAGCCGACATGCTATAAAATGTTTGACGCCTCTTTGCTGAAAAGTATTCCGTTAACGTGCGAGGGTTTCGAGTTTTGCCCTGAGGTGACGGCGAAGATCGCTAAATTGGGTTATGTCATTCCAGAAATACCCATTGAGTATTCCCCGCGCTCTATTGAAGAAGGAAAAAAGATTAGCTGGAGAGATGGATTGCACGCCATCTATACATTGGTTAAGTATCGATTTAAGAAATAAACATGAAACAAAAAAAGAATTATTCGTCCGCTTCGCGCCAACAAAATCCAACCCAGCCTAAACGTTCGTTTAAGGATATGGTGAAGATGGTTTTGTCCAATCGCTTTTTCCATATTGGTTTAATGGTCATTGTCGCCGTGGTTTTCTACATTAACTACAATGCGATTTTCGATAAGAAGTTGGACATGAATGGTGATAACATTGTCTATTATTCTTTGGGCCAATCCCTACATAATGGTACAGGCTATTCGGATATCATGGGGTTTGAGGTGAAACCTCATACACATTTTCCTCCTGGCTATCCGGCTTTCATTAGTGCCATGCTGAATTTCACGAGGGACGGGAACTATCTTCCGATCAAGAAAGCGAACGGATTCATGCTCTTCCTTTCCATTGTCATGTTGTTTTATGTGATGAAGAAGATCACGAGGAATAATGTCATAGTTGCCTTTTCTGCCGCCATTTTGTTTTGTTTCCATAAAGACCTATTGCGTTGGTCCACCATTATGATGAGTGAAATGTTATTCCTATTCCTTACTGTAGTTGTCATATCCGTGGCGCTTCTATTGCACAGAAGGAAATCTTTCCAGGAATATTCGAAGTGGGACTTTGTTGCCTTAGGGGCGATGTTGTTGTCTATTGCCTACATCTATTTTGTGAGGACGATGGGTATTTCAATGATCCTCGCATTGTGCGGTTGGTATATGGCGTTAGCTTTGTGGAAAGGATATAAATATCTGAAAACCAAGAAGGAAGAATCGGCAGAAAGCGTTACCTATCGAAAAGGGCTCTGTTATTATGCATGTATGGCCGTTTTGGTGTTGTTGCCTTTCGGCATTTCAAAGGCTGCATGGGGAGCGAGAAATCAGGCCATTGGACATGTGCAAACCGATTATATTGGTGACTTCAAGAAAAAAGGCGGAAACGGTGAGGTGATGACGACATGGTCTGATTGGGTGGAGCGTGTATACAGCAATGCGAAGTCTTATCTGACGAAATTGATACCGGAAACGGTGTTGACGAAGCCTTATGAGAAGAAGGATCCGATCACAGGGTATGACATAATGGTTGGTTTCTTCGTTTTCGCTCTTGTCATCATCGGATTTATCCATACGGGCTGGGGAGGGTTCCTCCTATTCAGTTATTTGGCTGTATCATTTTCCGTTTTGCTGTTCTGGCCGGAGCAATACACAAGCGTCCGCTATTATGTGACGACTGTTCCATTGATATTATTCCTTTTTGTGAATGGAATAGGGAACATTGTTTCGTTCCTCGCCTCTAAGATTAAAACGGAGCGGATTCAGTCTCACTCGTCTTTGATTGCTGCTGCTGCGGTTGTTATTGCCACATTCTTTTGGTTGATTCCTTTGCAGAGTGAGGCGCAATCGAACTATCGCCAGCTTGCTAAATATTCTTACAAGCAAATGGTAGGCGATAAGAATTTCTTGAATTATTATGAAGCGATGGACTGGTGTGGCAAAAACTTGCCGGATAGTTCGAGGATGGTATGCCGTAAACCGGAGCTGTATTATATCTATTCTGGGTTTAAGAAGTCCACTTCCTTCCCATACTATGCGCCGGTGGACACGGTCATTAGTTATTTGAATCGGGTGAATGCCACGAATATTATTTTGGACAATTGGTTTAAGCATGCTTATGTGACCCTTTATCCTGCCGTGAAGAAATACCCGGAAAAGTTCAAGGTGCTCCATACCATTGGTAAAGTAGATACTGTTAATAAAGTCAATCCGGTTTATATTATTGAATATAACTATAAGTGGGGCTTCGACGGTAAGATTGTCAATGGCAAGAAAGAGGGGTATGGAGTCTTTAACTATCAGGATGGACGTCGGTACGTCGGAAATTATGTGAACGATAGACCTGATGGTGAAGGTGAATTCTATGATTATAACGGGAAACTTCAATTCAAAGGAACATGGCGCGCCGGAAACTATTTGGATGGAAAGGGCTACGCTTTCTATGGCGATAAGAAATATGAAGGCGAATATAAAAATGGCACGCCATCTGGTTATGGTGTATATTCCGACACTTTAGGACATGTCATCGCGAAGGGTATTTGGCGGAATGGTTCCCTAGTACAACCACAGTAATCTTAGATAGGTGTGACGATGTTTCATGGTCATGCCTTTCTTTTCTTTGCATATTGCGTGTATAAATATGCGACGTTATGCTTGATTTGGGGGATTTTTATTCAAAACAAATACAAACTTTTTGTAGGTTGTGCATATTTTCCTAAATTTGCGCTTTCGTAACATGGATTCGAAATTCGTAAAATTATTAAATAAGACCAATATTTATTATGGCAAAAGTTGAAGATTTGGACCAGGTGGTGGTTCGTTTTTCCGGCGACTCCGGTGACGGAATGCAATTGGCTGGAAACATTTTCTCTACGATTTCCGCTACAGTGGGTAATGACATCTGTACTTTCCCTGACTATCCGGCTGACATCCGCGCCCCACAGGGATCATTAACGGGAGTATCCGGCTTCCAAGTACACATCGGTGCTAATAAGGTTTTCACACCGGGCGATAAGTGCGACGTGCTCGTTGCGATGAACCCGGCCGCTTTGAAGACGCAATATAAGTTCTGCAAGCCTACGTCTTGTATCATCATCGATACGGACTCTTTCAAGGAGGCTGATTTGAAGAAGGCTAACTTCGAGACTTTGGACGCCATCGCTGAGATGGGCATCAAGAACGATGTCATCGCGGCTCCTATCACCTCCATGGTGAAGGATTGCTTGGCTGATTCAGGCATGGATCCTAAGGCTATCTTGAAGTGCCGTAACATGTTCGCCCTCGGTTTGGTCTGCTGGTTGTTCAACCGTGACACCAACATCGCCGCTAACATGTTGAAGGAGAAGTTCGCTAAGAAACCGGGTGTGGCTGAGTCTAACATCAAGGTGATCCAGGCGGGCTACGATTACGGACACAATACGCACTCTTCCGTTTCCCACACTTATACGGTGGAGACGAAGTCCGCTAAGAAGGGTGTCTATATGGATATCAACGGTAACAAGGCTACCGCATACGGTTTGATCGCCGCGGCTGAGAAGGCTGGTTTGAAGCTCTACCTCGGTTCTTACCCTATCACGCCTGCTACGGATGTTCTTCATGAACTTTCCAAGCACAAATCATTGGGTGTGACGACTGTTCAGTGTGAGGATGAGATCGCTGGTTGCGCTTCTGCACTTGGTGCTTCTTTCGCTGGTGCTTTGGCATGTACTTCTACTTCTGGTCCTGGTATCTGCTTGAAGTCTGAGGCGATGAACTTGGCTGTCATCATGGAGTTGCCTTTGGTCGTTTTGGACGTACAGCGTGGTGGACCTGCAACGGGTCTTCCTACGAAGTCTGAGCAGACCGACTTGCTCCAATGCTTGTTCGGACGTAATGGTGAGTCTCCGATGCCGGTGATCGCCGCTACCTCTCCAACAGACTGTTTCGATGCGGCTTATATGGCATGTAAGATTGCTTTGGAGCACATGACTCCAGTGGTTTTGATGACGGATGCTTATGTGGCGAATGGTTCAGGTGCCTTCAAGTTGCCTAACTTGGCTGAGTTCCCTGCCATCAATCCTCCATACGTGCCTGCCGAGATGAAGGGTACATGGACTCCATACATGCGTAATGCGGAGGGTTCACGTTACTGGGCTGTGCCTGGTCGCGAGGGCTTTGAGCATATCTTGGGTGGTTTGGAGAAGGACAACAAGACGGGTGCCATCTCTACCGCTCCTGAGAACCACGACTTGATGACTCGTCTCCGTGCCGAGAAGGTGGAGAAGATCCAAGTGCCTGACTTGGTGGTTGAGGGCGACGAGAAGGACGCTGAGTTGTTGATCGTTGGTTTCGGTGGTACTTACGGACACTTGCACGCTGCGATGGACGAGATGAGGGCTGCCGGTAAGAAGGTCGCTATGGCTCACTTCAAGTACATCAACCCGCTTCCAAAGAACACTGCCGCTGTCTTGAAGAAATACAAGAAGGTGGTTGTCGCTGAGCAGAACATGGGTCAGTTGGCTGGTTGGTTGCGCATGAAGGTGGATGGATTCGTTCCTTACCAATTCAATGAAGTGAAGGGACAGCCTTTCATGGTAGCTGATCTTGTGGAGAACTTCACCGCAGTTTATAACAAATAAAGTATAACCGATATAAAATCAATATATTATGAGCGAGTTAACCGCAAAAGATTTCAAAAAGGGCCAACCACGTTGGTGTCCGGGTTGTGGAGACCACTTTTTCTTGGCGTCCCTTCAAAAAGCAATGGCTGAGATAGGCGTTGCTCCATGCGATACAGCAGTTATTTCGGGTATCGGTTGTTCCAGCCGTTTGCCTCACTATATGGCTACCTATGGTATGAACACGATCCACGGTCGTGCCGCAGCGATTGCCACAGGCGCGAAGATCGCTAATCCTAAGTTGACCGTTTGGCAGATCTCTGGTGACGGTGACGGATTGGCCATCGGTGGTAACCACTTCATCCATGCGAACCGTCGTAACATTGACATCAATATGATCCTCTTGAACAACCGTATCTATGGTTTGACGAAGGGTCAATATTCTCCAACTTCTCCACGTGGATTCGTCAGCAAGTCGTCTCCTTACGGAACGGTGGAGGATCCATTCCGTCCAGCTGAGTTGTGCTTCGGCGCACGTGGCCATTTCTTCGCCCGTGCCGTTGCGACGGATGCGCCAGGCACCATCGAGGTGTTGAAGGCGGCTCAAGCGCACAAGGGTGCTTCGGTTTGTGAGATTCTTCAGAACTGCGTTGTGTTCAACGACGGTATCCACGGAAGTATCTACACGCCAGAGGGACGTAAGAAGGATGCAATCTACTTGCAACATGGCAAGCCGATGATCTTCGGTGAGAACAATGAGTTCGGTTTGATGCAGGATGGCTTCAACATCAAGGTGGTTAAGTTGGGTGAGAACGGTATCACGGAGAAGGATCTCTTGGTACATGACGCACACTGCGAGGACGCTACCCTTCAGTTGAAGTTGGCGTTGATGGAAGGTCCAGACTTCCCAGTTGCCTTGGGTGTCATCCGTGACGTTGAGGCTCCGACCTACAACGACGCAGTCGATGAGCAAATCGAGGATGTCAAGAGCAAGAAGAAGTACCACAACTTCCAAGAGCTTTTGATGACGAACGATACGTGGGAGGTGAAGTAATTCGCTCCTGACGAAGAATAGGGAAGGGCATCACTCGGATGGGTGATGCCCTTTTTGTTGTGGTTTTGTGCGGATTGAGTCAAAAATCTAACCTTTTGCAACTATTTTACTCTTCCCTTTTCCATAAACGCGCTATACTTGCCGTGTCATTTAATGAGAGTTTATACGCTTCTTTTTTGTCACTTGTTTAGGCGGGGTATCGCTACTGTGTTGTTCAATATTGTGATGTGACATCTTAGGCGTTAAACACAGTTTTTTAGGCTATTGTGAAACAAACCAAATTTTTAATATTATGAAAATACTTTACAGAACTGCACTTGTGGCTGCGATTGGCGCAATGTTCTCAGCATCTGTCGCCGCGCAGAGTCTTCCTGGTGTTAAGAGTACCATCAAAGTGAACGGTAAGGACCGTACCATTGATGTCTATGCGCCAAGTGGGATGGGTGAAAACAGACCTATGGTTATTTCCGCTCACGGTATGGGGCAGGATATAGCTTATCAGAAACAACAGTCCCGTTGGGACCAAGTAGCCGATACGGCGAAATTCCTCGTCGTCTATCCTCAGTCTGACGGATCTACGTGGGATTTGGGCGCCAATGGCGCAGATATCGCCTTCATCAAGGCGATTATCAAGGAGATGAGTTCCAAGTATAAGATTGACTTGAAGCGTGTCTACATGTCCGGTTTCTCCATGGGTGGTATGCTCACCTATTCTGTGGCGAACAACATGGCAGACCAGATCGCCGCTTGTGCGCCAGTCTCCGGCTATCCGATCGGTGACATGACGGCTAAGCCTTCCCGTCCGATTGCAATTATCCACACGAATGGTGATAACGACGACGTGGTGCACTACGAGCCTTGGAAGGGTCAATTCAACGGTATGTATCAGGAACAACAAGGTGCTTATGCGCAGGCGGAGGCTTGGGCCAAGGCGAACGGTTGTGAAAACAAGCCCGTCGAGTCGGTCATTGACGGTGCCGCAACCCGTTATGTATGGAAAAACGGTAAGTGTGGCGTAGAGGTTTGCTTGAACAAAATCTATGGCAAAGGACACTGGCCTTCAAACGATAAGTACCATTCAGTCCGTGAGATCTGGAAGTTCCTTCGCCGATTCTCTTTGGATTGTGGCTCTTCATCAGTTGAACCAGGAGATTCGGGAGATTCAGGGGATCCAGTTGTTCAGGAAGGAGATGGTCCTTACAATGGAACGCCGGCTTCCATCCCAGGCAAGGTTGAGGCTGAGGAATATGACTTCGGCGGACAGGGTGTCGCATACAGCGATGAGGATTCCGAGAACCGTGGCGAGGCCTTCCGTAACGACGGCGTGGATATCTATGCGGCTGCGACAGGCTACTCTATCGGTTACAACCAAGAGGGTGAGTGGCTGAACTATACGGTTGATGTGAAGGAGACTTCCAAGTATACGGTTTCAGTATCCGCCGCTACCGATAACGCTTCCGCTTCTTTCCAACTCCTGATAGATGGCAAGGCTATTACTGGTGAAATCTCCGCTCCTAATACGGGCAGCTTCAAGGATTACAGGACGGTCATCGCCCGCACAAGCGAGATCTCGGCTGGCCAGCATACGCTCCAGTTGAAGATTACCAGCAGCTGGCTTGATATCGACTATCTGTCGTTCGAGAAGTACGAGTCGAATGGCAATGATCCTTACGATGACAATGGTTGTGTGGTCGGAAAGCGCGACGCTGTCGAGTTGGCTTCCATCTTCTCTTCCATCGCTCTAAGCAATGTGAACCCTAAGGTGAAACCTACCACCAACCACAACCCGATCATGACGCAACGCTATGGTGCGGACCCTTGTGCGATGGTTTATGGCGACTCGGTTTATATCTACATGACCCATGATATCTACGAGTACGATAACAATGGTAAAATCAAAAGCAATGGATATGGCACAATCACTGAGATTGTCTGTCTCGCTTCTGCCGACCTCGTGAACTGGACCGACCACGGACCGATGAAGGTGGCTGGACAAGGAGGTATCTCCCGGGCTAGCAACTCATGGGCGCCGACTGCTTGTCATGTGAAGATGAATGGCAAGGAACGTTTCTTCCTCTACTTTGCTAATGGTGGTAACGGTATCTATGTCGTAGCCAGCGACACACCTTACGGACCATGGGAGGATGTGAAGAACGGACAAGGATTGATCACCCGTTCGATGCCGAACTGTAATGTGGAGTGGTTGTTCGACCCAGCCGTTCTTGTGGACGACGATGGTACGGGCTACATCTATTTCGGTGGTGGTGTGCCACAAGGAAAGAATGCGGATCCAGGTACCGCCCGTATCGCTAAGTTGGGCAAAGACTTCATCAGCATCGATGGTACGGCTCAGTCGTTGAATCCTCCTTACCTCTTCGAGGATGCAGGTATCAACAAGATTGGTAAAAACTATGTATATTCCTATTGTACCAACTGGAACACAGGTGGCAACAATATAGGCATCAGTAATGCGGTTATCTCTACGATGATCTCCACCAACCCGATGACAGGCTTCAAGTATGACCGTAAAGTGTTCGACAATCCATCCAAATGGCTGGGTTCTAATGGTAACAACCACCACTCATTCTTCAAGTTCAAGGACAAATGGTACATCTGCTACCATAGTCAGTGGATACAGAACCAGATCGGTGTAGAGGGCGGATATCGTAGCTCACACGTCGATTATGCCAATGTGGATGAATCCGCAGGAAGGATTATGGGCGTGGACGCAGGTACTACGAAGGGTGTTAACCAGGTAACGCCTGTGGATGCTACCAAGGAGATTCAAGCTGAGTGTTTCGCATGGCAGAGTGGAATTGAGGTGAACTACATTGGCAAGTCAACCAGGATGGCGGTAAAAGGAAAGAATGGTTCTTGGATCGGTCTGTGTGGTGTATTGGCTAAGGATGTGAACAAGTTCAGGGCACGTGTTTCCGCGCCATGTGGAGGAGCCATCAGGATTTCGACGGGTTCGGCTAACGGTCCGGTTCTCGGCTACCTGAATGTTGAGTCCAACTCATCCTTCGAGGAGTTCACTTGCGATCTGACGTCAGACATCCCTACCGCAAAGGATCTGTTCTTCACATTCAGTGGAGACTTGGAGTTCGACACATGGAACATGTTCTATGAAGATAAAACAGGCGTTGAGACGATCGAGGATGACGCTTCATTGGTGGTAGTGCCTAATCCTGCCAAGGACGTTGTTACTGTAAGCGGATTGAATAGAGGTGATATCGTCACCATCACATCAGCCACTGGAGTTACGGTAAAGACATTCGTAGCCGAGTCAGAGGCTGCGGAGGTTATCGTATCAGACCTTGCTTCAGGTGTATACTTCGTCTCCAATGGCGAGAAAACCGTCAGGTTGATCAAGTACTAAAATACAAGTTGTATAAGACAAGAATAGCGGTGGCCTTTGTGTCATCGCTATTTTTTTTGTGGATGAATAATTGATGGGATAGAAGCATGCGTTAGCCTGAAAGGCTGCAACAGATAAAGCCCAGGGCAACGCCCTGTGGGTGATGATGAAGCGTATGATCCCTACCAGCCTGAAGGGCTGGGACAGAAAATTTTCTATTGTAGTTATTTCCCCTTACAATCATATTCATCTATTGTTTTCAATAGGATGGATATGGTTAATTTAATAAATAATATTGTTTGCTTTTCCCGTAACTATGCGTATCTTTGACATGTAAAATAAATTACTGTCTGTTTTTTCTGATCAATACCTGATTTTTTGACTAACAAAAGCTATAAGTACAATGATACCAATTGAAGTGACGACAATCCAAAACAGAATCTTACTGATTCGTAACCAACAAGTTATGATAGACCGAGACATAGCTGAACTGTATGGAGTGGAGACGAAAGTCTTGAACCAAGCGGTAAAAAGAAATGCCGATAGGTTTCCTGATAGATTTATGTTTCAATTGACCAAAGAAGAACAGTCTGAAATCGATTCTTCTTCTTTAAGGTCACAATTTGTGACCTTAAAGAATGATACGGTGAATTTAAGAGGCAAACATTCTAAGTATTTGTCTTATGCTTTCACAGAGCAAGGTGTTGCAATGTTATCATCAGTGTTGCGTAGTCCAACAGCAGTTCAAGTAAGTGTCAAAATTATGGATGCTTTCGTCTCTATGCGCAGATTCCTTCTGTCAAATGCGCAAATATTTCAACGGCTCGACTCGCTTGAAATACACCGTATAGAATCTGATAAGCGTATTGATGAGTTATTTACACGAATGGATCGTTACAAAATCGATGACACCCAAGGCATCTTCTTCCAAGGCCAGATATTCGATGCATACGCGAAATTTCAAAGTTTTATCGCACAAGCCCAGAAGGAGATTGTGCTGATAGACAATTATGTGGATATCACAGTGCTCGAACGGCTGGCGACCAAGAATAGCGGTGTGGACGTTACTATCTACACTTTGCCCAACACAAGGTTGACAGCGCAGGATGTCCGCAGCTTCAATGCGCAGTACCCTACACTTACGGTAAGGCACACCACTTCGATGCATGACCGCTTTCTGATCATCGACAGCAGCATCCTCTACCACCTTGGCGCCTCGATCAAAGACCTTGGCAAGAAATGTTTCGCCTTCGAACTGTTTGATGCGGGTTTCATACCTGATATTCTGGCGAAGGTGATATGATCAATTGAAAAATATCTTTGTATGGAAAAGAAAAATATAGCAATACACAATGTAGATGATTTCAAGGGAAAAATCTACACGATTTGAGGAGTCCAAGTGATGCTCGACAGTGACGTGGCAGAGATTTGTGTCCTTCCTATTCCATCATATAGTGTCTTGGCGTCATACCCGTATGCGCCTTGAAGTATTTGCCAAAGAAACTCGGATTGGGGAAGTTGAGGATGCCCGAAATCTGCTGAACATTGTAACATCTGCTTTTCAACAACGCCTTAGCCTCCAATATGACATAATCCGCTATCAAATCCAGCGCACTTTTCCCCGAAGCCTTCACAACAACCTGCCCAAGATACTTCGTGCTAAGGCATAGCTTGTCGGCATAAAAAGGAATCGCCCTTTCAGTACGGTAGTTCTGTTTGACAAGCTCGATGAAATTGTTGTATATCCGTTGGATATTATTACTGTTACCTGACATGTTTTCTGGGTTTCTGTAATAGTTCACGATCCATTGACAGGCATCGGCCAACATGATCTGAAGGTATCCCTTCACCGCTATCTCCTTAAACTCATAGTCCTCCCTCCCGAGGAGTTGTTTGATCTGTCCATACATATCCAAGAAGCGGGCAAATAGACTTTTGCTTGAATTTACAGTGATGGAAGAGGTGAAAAAACGATTGAACAGCGTCAAGCACTCCGGGCTCAACTCGTGGATAGGCCAAAACTCGGGTTCGAAATAAACGATCGCGACCTGCACGTCCTCCGACATCGATACCAACTGTCCAATCATATTAGGCATTATGACGACAAGCTCACCTTTCCTTGCTGTATTCCTTCCCAAGTTAACATCATAGACCATTTCACCCTCCAGAATAGCGATAATAATGCATTTCATTATCTTACAAGGATCTCCGGTCAGGTTCATTGCCATATCGGAATGGTTGACCGGATAACCGAGATTATCCGCGAGCAATATGGATTTGCCTAAAGCCGAATATGAGTTCTCCCATTGCCGACTTTGCTGGAATATATCAAGGTGTTTGTATTTATGCTTAGCCATTTTTTATGCAAATATATAAAAAAGAACTCTTTTTGACCGCAAAAGGAGCAATTATCACCATAAAATAGGAAATATAGAACAGAATCGGGTTAAAAAAAGTTCCAATTTTGTGCCACATTTATTAGAAAGGAAAATGAGCAGGAATTATTGTGTTATAGCCGCTGTTTGCATGTTAGTATGCGGTTGTCAAGTTAAGCAAGAAGACGGGAATCTTGTCCGTAGTGTGATCACAACCTCCCCCATAACCGCCGAGAAAGAGGCAGTCAAGCGTTTTTCAGGCATAGTGAACGAAGGAAGGGAAATAGCAGTAGGATTCAAGACTCCGGGGCAGATCCAAAAGATTTACACCCACGAGGGGGACTATGTGAAGGAAGGGCAACTGTTAGCCGTACTCGATGACAAAGATTACATGATAGGAGTGCAAGCAGTTGAGATACAGTACAAGCAATTACAGAACGAGGTCTCCCGTATCCGGAAGCTATACGAAGCGCAGAGCGTTTCAGGCAATGATTACGAAAAGGCGGTCGCAGGGCTTGAACAACTTCAGATGCAGCTCCAGGCCAACAAGAACAAACTGGAATACACCAAACTATATGCTCCTTCGAGTGGTTATATACAAAAGTCCAACTTCGAGAACTCTGAGATGGTGGATGCGGGAACACCCGTCTTCACCCTGTTGGACACCAAAAACATGGAGGTCACACTGAACGTCCCGTCCGATGTATACCTCAAAAAGGAGAACATATCGGAGATAACCTGCCGCACGAACGTCCAACCCGACAAGAGCTACCGCATGAGGATCATCTCGGCCTCACCTAAGGCCGACGGGAACCAACTCTATCAGATGAGGCTAGGCTTCGTGAAACCTGTGGCATCCCTCCCCTCCGGCATCAATGTGGAGGTCCTCATGAAACTAGACAAGAACAAGAAAATCCACCAATATTCCCTGCCGCTGAAATCGGTATTCAACCATGACGGGAAGGCCTTCGTATATGTACTGGACAATGATACCATCGTGAGGGAAAAGGAGATTAACCTTTTGGGTGTTGATAGCGAAGGAAACGCTCTTACCGACACGCCTTTCGAGACATCCGACAAGATTGTCAGGTCTGGTGTAAACGCTCTCCATAACGGGGAGAAAGTGAAGATTGTAAATGAGAAGTCGAAAACCAATGTGGGAGATTTGATGTAAAACCTTATCGTTATGAAACTGAAATTTGCAGAATTTCTCATCAAGCGGCCAACGATATTCTGGTCGTTTGTGGTAGCAATAATAGTAGCGGGTGTGTTGGCATTCTCGGCGATGCCTAAGCTTGAAGACCCTGCGGTGGCAGGCAAGCAAGCGATGGTGGTGGTGCCTTATCCAGGAGCAACAGCCCATGAGGTGGAACTCAAAGTGGCTCTTCTGATGGAGACGAAATTGCGTGAACTGCCAAACGTGCGACGCATAAAGACCGAATGTCGTCCTTCTATGGCAATGTTTACGGTAGAGTTCGAGATGTCTGTGCTGATGCGTGACATAGAACAATATTTTGATTTTGTGCGCCGCAAGGTTGATGATGTAAAAGCACAACTGCCACAGGATTGCTACGATCCGATTGTTATCGATGACATGATGGATGTTTACGGTATCTTCTATTCACTTACAGGTGATGGTTATACCTATCCAGAACTTAATAAGTATGCGAAGTTCATACGGCGGGAGCTCCAAAAGGTGAAGGGGGTCAAGCGTGTGATTGTTTCGGGTGCGCCACAAGAGACCATCGACATCATTATCAGCAAAGAGAAATTATCCCGTAATGGTCTGATACCTACACAAATAATGATGAGCCTCAACAATGCTGGCAAAACTGTCAGTGGAGGCAATTTCGCCACCGATGATACCGAGTATTCCATGCGTATCTCCGAAGCAATAGAGGATGAGGAGGATGTAAAAAATGTATTAATATCCACATCGGATGGTAAAACCATCCGCATCGGAGACATTGCAACCGTAAAACGCACATTCGCCGAACCGCAAAAGAATGGGTTCTATGTTAACAACAACCCTGCTATTGCCATCTGCATCGCCATGGAAAAAAATGCCGTTGTCCCCGATGTAGGCAAGGCGGTAGACCAGAAACTAGCGGAGGTGATGAAGAAAGTGCCTGTGGGAATCAAAACCGATAAGATATTCTTCCAACCTGATAAGGTGAGTGAGGCTATCTCAGGATTCATGGTCAACCTTTTGGAGTCTGTTCTCATTGTGATTTTGGTATTGATCTTCGCAATGGGTTTTCGAAGTGGATTGATTATTGGATTTGGACTAATCCTCACCATCTGCGTGTCATTTCCAATACTATATGGGGTAGGAACAACATTGCAGCGTATCTCGCTCGGAGCATTTATCGTAGCCATGGGTATGCTGGTTGACAACTCCATTGTCATCATGGATGGTATTCTGATTGATAAGCAGCGTGGCCTGGGACCAAAGACCTACCTCTATCGAATCGGGAAGAATACGGCTTTACCTCTCTTAGCCGCCACCATCATCGCCATTTCCACATTCTTAGGCGTTTACCTTTCGCCAGATTCTGCGGGAGAATACTGTAGAGATATGTTCATGGTATTGTGCGTCAGCCTTTTAGCAAGTTGGTTCTTAGCATTAGTACAAGTTCCGATGTGTGTGAAAACATGGATGTCACCTAAAGTAAAACCAGGGAAAGAACAGAAGAATCCTGAAAACGGCAAGATTCAAAAGGTTGTCAGGAAAATGGTCTCAAAACTCATCGACCATAAGAAGATCACGATATGTTGTGCGGTAGTCCTCTTAGCTGTATGTGGCTTTGGAATGACAAAGGTGAAGAACCTCTTCTTCCCTGATTTCGACTACAATCAATTTGTGATTGAGTATTGGATGCCAGAACAGACGAGTCCTGATAAGGTAAAAAAAGATTTGACGGAGATCTCTGATACTCTTATGAAGACCCCCGACATTAAACGCGTCTCCTTCTGTATGTCAAGCGCCCCAGCGCATTATAGTCTAGTACGTCCAATGAACAATGGAGGGGATAGTTATGGCGAGTTAATTATTGATTGCGAGGATTTCAATACGGTAAAAAGAATAACACCTTCGCTGCAGAAGTTTCTGAGGGAAAACTATCCGGAGGCTTACATTCGATTTAGAAGATATAACTTCTCGATAGCCTCCTCGCATCCTATCGAAGCACAGTTTAGAGGACCCGACCCGGAGGTACTGAGATCACTTTCCGCCCAGGCAGAAGAAATTATGCGCGCATGTCCTTATGTGGACAAGTATTCTGTACAGAACAACTGGAGACCTATGGGGAAATCCTTGACTGCTGAATACATCCGTGAGAATGCAATTCGTTGTGGTATAGAACGTTCCGATATGGCCAATGCATTGGCAGCTGCCACATCAGGTCTGGCTGTTGGCGTAATCAACAACCAAGACAATATGGTGTTGATCAACATGAAGGTGAGGAACGCCGACATGACACCAATCACCAACCTCGACGAAATACCGGTCTGGAGCACGATGAACCTCCACTTCTCGGAGGCTGATCTGATGGAGTTGGCGCAGAACCCACACGCCGCCTCAAAGTTACAGGATAAGATCTTCAGCTGCGTTCCACTCTCAACGATTGCCAGGAATGTGAAGCCTGAATGGGAAGAGCAGTATATCTTCCGTGTCGACGGGGAACGTGCCATAGAGGCCGAGTGCGACCCTAACTTTGACCTATACGAAGGCACCCAAGCGAAGGTGATGTCCGAGATAAAGGAGAAGATCGAGAACATCGCATTGCCGGAGGGTTATAGCCTCGCCTGGATCGGAGAGGACGACATGGCAGGCGATGCGATAAAGAACATATTAGGCACCATTCCTATAATCCTGCTCCTCATTCTGGGCATCCTGCTGTTGCTCTTTAACTCCTGGCGCAAATTGTTGCTAGTATTGATTTGCTTCCCATTTGTAATCTGCGGCATCGTGCCAGTCCTGCTGTTGTTCAAAATACCATTTACATTTGTTGCCATCATAGGATTGATGGGGTTGATGGGTATGATGATAAAGAACTCCATCGTGCTGGTCGACGAAATCGGAAGACTGAAACGGGAGGAGGGCAAGTCTGACTACGAAGCGGTGGTAACTGCGGCGATAAGCAGAACCCGCCCTGTCGTAATGGCTTCGTTGACAACAATTCTAGGCATGCTACCGCTCATTACGGATGCCATGTACAGCTCTATGGCGGCGGCGATCATGTCGGGACTCGCTGTCGGGACCATCATAACACTCGTATTGTTGCCTGTCTTCTATGCGGCATTGTTTAAAGTCAGCAAACATTAACATATTAGATTATAAACGATGAAAAAAATATTATTGATATGGCTGCTTTTCGGTGTACTGGCCACTACTCATGCACAACGGACACTGACTCTGGATTCATGCAGGATATTAGCCCTACAGAATGCGGAGGAACTGACAAAGTCTGAGAACGCACGGAAGATCTCAGATTACGACCTCAAGAACGCCAAGATGTCGATGTTGCCTACCGTCAATGCGAGTGGCAATCTCCTATATGCCTTTCCAAACATAGAAGTGCTGGGTTCCGAAATGATCCTGAAAGGTGTCTATATGGCGGGTATATCGTTGACGCAACCGCTCTATGTCGGAGGGAAGATCACGAATGGCATAAAAATGGCGCAAACCGGCAAGGAATGTTCCGAAATCCAAATGCGGCAGACCAAGATGCAACTATACGCCAACGTCGACAACGCCTACTACACCTGCATCGCAGTTAACGAAAAGGTCAAGATGCTGGAAGCCTATAAGAAACAGATGGAACATCTCGAAAACGTGGTCAAGACAAGTATACAAGCTGAGATGTCGACCCAGCATGACCTCCTACGGATCACCTCCAAGAAGAGCGAGATAGAATATAATCTGAAGAAGGCCCAGAATGGCCTTTCCCTCTGTAGAATGGCTTTGGCCAACCACATCGGTGCGGATTTGGAGGATACGATTATCCCCGCCGATTCGATCCTCACTATCAATGCACCAGAAGAACTCAGCGAAGACATCTCCCTACGTCCCGAAATCCAACTATTGGAGAAGCAAATTGAAGTGAAAGAACGCCAAATCAAGATGGAACGTGCCGAAGCATTACCGATCGTGGCCCTTTCGGCAGGCTATAACTACTGCGGAAACATCAAGATGGAGGGTTATGCACAAGCGGAGGACGGCAACTACTACCCATATACCAACAAGTTCAACCAAGGACTCGGAATGGTCATGCTATCGGTTCAGATCCCTCTGCTGGATTGGGGGAAGACAATCCGCAACACTAAGAAAGCCAAGCTACAACTTGAAGACTCACAACTAGATCTGCAGAAAAATAAAAAGTTGATGCAGATTGAAGTACGGCAGACGGTACAGAACCTCACAGACGGATATTCCATGTATCTGACAGCCCAACTCGGATTCCAGGATGCGGATCAGAACCTCCGTAAGATGACACAGATGTACCAAAACCAGTTCTGCACGCTCACAGACCTTCTGGACGCCCAAAGCCTATGGCAACAGTCGTATTCAAACCTGATTGAGGCGCAGACGCAATACAAAATCTATGAAACAGAATACCTTAGAGTAACAGGACGATTGGAATAAAAAAAAACAGGAGGAGAAAAGACTCGCGAACTAAATCTAGTTTGCGAGTTTGAAAGTAATAACTCGAATTAATAGGCAAAGTACAAATCAGTTTGAAAGGCTGCAACATATATAGCCCAGGGTAACGCCTGTAGTTCCCAGAACAACGCCATTATGGCTCATGAAGTCATATATCAGTTTTTGAGGTCACAAATTGTGACCTCAAGTTGGAATGACATAGGAACTGCTCAAAGGTTTTATAGCAAAAGTTTTCAGTAGGAGCTTGTCCTATCAAAGCAGCTTTATTTGTCCCGTATATATATTCTCTTTGGTCACCCACTTATCTATGGCGAACAGGACTAGGTTGACGATAAGCAGTGTGATGAAACCGGCCACGCCTGGCAGTCCGCCCAGCAGGTCGTTGAATCCGTCGATGTACATCATCGATAGCCCCGCACCGGCATTGATCGCCCCATGGAAGATGGCTGCTGGAATCATGGAATGGGCCTTGATACGGATGTATTGTATCACGGGTGTGATCATTATGCAGAACAACACCATCATCGCCGCTCCTACCGTAGGGTGTTGGGGGTAGTTGTGCCCCATCAGGATGATTGGTGCGTGCCAGATGCCCCAGATGACGCCGATCACCAGTGCCGTTTTCAGGAAGCTGACGCCCTCGAACTGTTTAAGCAACCAGCCACGCCATGCTATTTCCTCGCCGAAGGCAACCACGGCATTGATCGTGAGACTTGAGAAGAGCCCCGACAGAAGGGAGATGCCCAGTAGCCCGTAAGCGTCAATTCCAGGAATCTGTTCCGACATTTTTTCCAGCGCTTTCTGCAAAAGGGGAGTCTCGGTGGAGAAGCGCATCGAAGGGAACGCAGTCGAAACCGCCAACGCCAAGAGGTTGATGGCTATAGGCAACAGTGCCGCCACCACAAACCAACGGTTGAATCGGAGGGAGATGCCAAGATCCTTCAGGATAGGTTCGTGGAGGATGGATTGCGTGATGATCACCGAGAGCAGGGGAATGAACATCAGACCTGAGCAGAAGGCGACTCCGCTGATGCCTTGCATGTCACCGCCAAGCAAATAAAACGCCGCCGAAGCGATCCATGAGATGATACAAACTATTAGGATAAAAAGTAGTGGCTTATTTTTCATGATTCTCTGCTTTTGTTCTTACAAAGATACGAAAGAACATGCTTACCGCAACAACAGGCATGGCAAATATCGTAAATTTTTTCCTGACTATGACAAAGATTTAGTTCATTTATAAAAGATAGGGACGGAAAATTTTCCGCCCCTATTTGTTGTTAAGTACAATATACCCTGAATTAAGATTGGCACATCAATGGATCTCCGTGCCGGATCCTTTCCCTAATTCATCCGCTTTGGTGATGACCACCTTGGATACGCCTGCGTTGATGGCGGCGAAGGAGTTCTCCAATTTAGGGATCATGCCGCCTTGGATGATGCCTTTCTTCACATATTCCTCGAAGAGCGGACGGGTGATTTCAGGGATCACACTGTCGTCGTCGTTCTCGTCGAGCAACACGCCCTTCTTTTCGAAACAATAGACCAAGGTGACGTCGAAGAAGCGTGACAGGGCTTTGGCGGCCTCTCCTGCGATAGTGTCCGCATTGGTATTCAACATGTTACCCTTGCCGTCATGCGTCAGAGGAGCCAATACTGGTACCACACCTTTGCCGATCAGATCCGCCAAGAGGGAGGCGTTCACCGCCTTCACATCACCGACAAAACCGTAATCGACCTCCTTCACCGGACGTTTGTCCGAACGCATATAATCTAGGTCGGCACCCGTCAGACCCAAGGCGTTCAGGCCCAATGCCTGCAGGCTCGCCACGATGTTCTTGTTCACCAAGCCGGCATAGACCATCGTCACCACTTTCAGCGTCTCCGCATCCGTGATGCGACGTCCGTCCACCATCTTGCTCTCGATGCCCAACTTAGAGGCGATGGCCGTTGCGGAGCGTCCGCCCCCATGCACCAGCACCTTCTTGCCCTCAACCTTGGAGAACCTCTCCAGCAATTGCTTCAATGTATTCTCCTCCTCGACGATTTTACCGCCGACCTTTATGACCGTCAACTTCTCCATACGAAAAAACTTATATAACAAAAAACGAGGAAGGCCCATGACGACCTTCCCCATTCTATCTCGACATTAATGATTATTTGTTCTTCAACAAGTCGCGGATCTCTGTCAACAAGATCTCCTCCTTTGTTGGCTCTGGAGCTGGAGCAGGAGCGGCAGGAGCCTCTTCCTTCTTCTTCTTCAGGGTGCTAAGTAATTTGATGAACGCAAAGATGCAGATCGCTACGATCAAGAAGTCGAAAGTCACCTGCAAGAAGTTACCATAGTTCAACGTAGCCACGCCAGCCTCTTGTGCTTGTGCGAGCGTATCGTATTTCTGGTCGCCGCCCAATTGAACGAACAAACCGCTGAAGTCCACACCACCCACGGCCAAACCGACCAATGGCATGAAGATATCAGAAACCAACGAGGAGACGATCTTACCGAACGCACCTCCAATAATCACACCGACAGCCATGTCGATGACGTTGCCCTTCATGGCAAACTCTTTGAATTCATCTAAAAGTTTCATTTCTTAGTAATTTTTGGTTTTTTTAATGTTCAAAATTACAAATCTTAATCAAAAAAACATACTAAAAATAATTGTTTTTTACGATAAAAATCATCGGAGGCCTTTAGGAAGGTCGTTTTCTATATCTCGTTGTGAATCAGTTTGTAAGCGATAGAGCCTGGTTGTGGACTCGCCGGGCAATTCTCTCTGTCGAACCAGCGGGCATCCGACAGTTCATCCTTTTGCAGTTTGATCTCTCCACTTTCGTATTCGGCGGTGAAGGCTAGCATCAGCTGGTCGGGGAACGGCCAGCTCTGACTGCCCCGGTAGCGTATGTTCTTCACCGTTATGCCTACCTCTTCCATGATCTCGCGGCGTACGGCGTGTTCAGCGGATTCGCCCACCTCCATGAAGCCCGCGATGCAGGCATATATGTCCTGGTTGCGTTGCATGTGACGGGCCAATAGTATCTTGTTGCCACGGTTCACCAGCACGATGACGCAAGGCTCTATGCGGGGGAAGTAGACCTTCCCGCAGTGGGGACATTCCCTTGCGGTGAGTTCCGCATGATCCTGGAGGGGGCTGCCGCATTTGCCGCAGAACTTCCAATCCCTGCGCCATGCGAGCAATGCGCGGGCACGTGCCAAGCGGAAGGAGTCCTCCTCCGCATGCTCCGCGAAGTACTGGCGGATTGTCTTCAACTCATAGCCCGCCGGGAAATCCTTCCCTTCGCCAAGGTCTATCGCACAGACACCGAAGGAGGGCTCGTCGAAGAAATCAGCCTCAACGAATTTAGCCTTTAGTTCGCACAAGTCATGGAAGGATAGAGCTTTCCCTCCCTCCTTTAGTAGGAGATTCTTTCCCGACAATGCGAAACATGCGCTACCCGATTCCTTAGGATTCACTATCATTGCCATACATTACCAACATCTGAGATTCATTTTCCTCACAAATGTACGACAAATGAATCGAATACTCAAATGGCTTCTTCCTCATGTAGTTCGAAGCCGATCTCCTCCAATGCCCGACGTAGGTCTTCCGCCTTGGCGTTGCCCTTGACATGCGCCTCTCCGCTGGCTAGGTCCACCGTGACGGAAACGACCCCTTCGACAGCGCGCAACGCCTTCTCCGCCGCCTCCCTGCAATGGTTGCAGGTCATCCCCTTGATGTGGTAGTGGGAATGGTTGGATGAGTGCGCCTCCTCGTGGTCGCAATGACCCTCCTCGCCGCAGCAGCAATGCGCATGGGCATGGTGGTGACCGATACCTAACTTAGGCAGTACGAGCGCATTGATCAGCAGGAGGATGAGCACCGCCGTGCATGCCCATGAGAACCAGGAGTCGCCCTCCTCGTGCAAGGCGGCACTGCCGACAAGGTTCGAGAGGAAGTCCACGATACCATGGAATTGCAGGTAATCGATGAATATGCCGCAACAGATGGAGCCCACGATGATGGAGGCGAGGTAGGTAACCAGCGTACGTGTGCCAAGCACCTTACGGACGACGAGGATGGAGGCCATGTTGCAGGCCGGACCCGCCATCAGCAACACCAGACCCGCCCCAGGCGTGAGCCCTTTCAGAATCAGTGCGACAGCGATTGGGATGGAGCCCGTCGCGCAGAGATACATGGGTATGGCGATGCAAATCACCAGTAGCATGGAGGCGAAGGTGTTCCCCTTGAAGACCGCGAAAGCTTCGTCTGGCACGAACACCGTGATGAGCCCCGCCACGATGAGTCCGATCATCAGCCACTTGCCGATGTCCTCCATCATCTCTTGGAAGGCATAGACCAGCGCCTCCTTTATCTTCTCACCGAAGGAGGAGTGTTCATGGGAGTGTGTGCCGCAACCGCACGACTCTTCGTGGCAACAGGCGTGGGAGTCCTCATGTGCGTGTTCCGTTGAATGGGCATGCTCCGCCTTCTCCTTGGCGAAGATATTCACCATGGAACCGCCGAAGATGGCCGTGACCAGCGCCGCGATGGGACGGATGATGGCGAAGGCCCATCCCATGAGGCTATAGGTGGCGATGATGGAATCCACACCCGTCTGAGGCGTGGAGATCAGGAATGACGTGACAGCGCCCTTGGAAGCTCCCTCCTTGCGGATGGACATGGCGGTCGGTATGACTCCGCAGGAACATAGCGGAAGCGGTATGCCGAACAAGGCGGCACGGAGGACAGACCCGAAAGAGTCGTCCGCTAAATACTTCGTGTAGAATCGTCCAGGGATGAAGGCATGCATCAGCCCGGCAAGCAGAAATCCCAGCAACAGATAGGGGGACATCTCATTCATTAAATGTAAAATCTCACTCATAACTTATCCATTTTTGTTTGATACAAAAGTAGAGTATGATTTCTGCAACCCAGTTGCAAAGATGAGTTGGCAGATCTCCATTTTTATAATAACTTTACATGCGAGAGTCGTTTACATCCTTCGCAAAGGGGTGCGTCTCTTCCTCGTGTTAATTATTCATAGTAGTTCGAATCAGCATGAAAGCACTTACGATAACACTTCTCGCATGGATATCCTTCCTTTTCCCGATCTCCCTATTGGCGCAAAAGAGCCTGTACATTCCCCGGGAGTGGAAGAATCGGACCGACACCCTGATTTATAGTGAAAACGACCCTAACAACCAATACACTTGGTCTAAGTCCCGCTCGAAGGAGAGCGACAACTTCATCGTTTATTGGGACAAGTATTACGGTAACACGAACCCCACGAACGCCCCCTCAACCTATCGGGTGGATATTGACGACTTGCTGAAGAAATGTGAGGGTTTCTATGCCCTGAACATTGGCGAGTTGGCCTTCTGTGACGAAAACAATTCCAACGTATCAAAATACAAAATGATGGTGCTCCTGAACCATACCACCGAATGGGTCTGCTATGGCGGCGGATATGATGATGTCATCGGTGCCCTGTGGCTCAGCCCAAGCACCAGCAAGCCTGTCGGCCATTCCGTTGCCCATGAGGTTGGCCACTCTTTCCAATATCAGGTATATTCCGACCTGAAGGGCTATTCGGGCTTCCGGACCGCCATCGGCACTGGCTCTACCTTCTGGGAGCAGACCGCCCAATGGCAGGCCAACCAATCGTATCCCGCATTGAAGTGGGAGCAGAGCTGGAACCTATTCATGAACACCCACAATTACGCCATGACACACGAGTGGCACAGGTACCAGTCCTATTGGTGGCACTATTACCTCACTGAGAAATATGGTATCGATGTCATCGGTGAACTGTGGCGCTTCAACCCTGGTTATGGGGCAGACCCGAACGAGAGCTTTATGAAGATGATGAACATGGATGCCTCCGACCTGTATATGGAGTATTTCCAATATGCCATGAAGGTGGCCACGATGGACATGGATAACGTACGTGATGAGGCGAATGATTACATCGGCACGCTCCGCTATGACTACATCGCGCTCGGGGCGGCTAAGTATCAGGTGACGTACAGCAGTTGTCCTCAAAGCACTGGTTTCAACATCATCCAGCTTAATGTGCCGAAGGCCGGCACGGAGATCTCCGTCGATTTCACATCGCTTGCGAAGGGCGCGTCTCTTCCCAAGGGGGATGCGAAACAATATTTTAACGGGGAACGATTCGTGACGGCTAATGTATCCACTTATAATACGTTCAACCAATACACCTCCCGTGGTTTTCACTTAGGCTATGTGGCACTTATGAATGATGGTTCAAGGAGGTACTTTTATGATGAGGAGGTATATTGCACCAGTTCCGACGCCAATGCGGCGGTGAAAGGCGTGGCAAGCTGCGTGGTGCCGGAAGGTGTGAAGAAACTGTTCCTGGTCGTTTCGCCGGCGCCTTCCGCATACATCCAGCACAAGTGGGACGAGAATATCACGAACGATGATCAATGGCCCTATACCGTTGAGTTCAAAGGCACTAACATTTGGGGTGCGGCTAACATCTCCGACACGGAGGATATCAAGGACGTGGAACTCACCTACGACGTCTATTTCCCTGCCTCGTCAAGCGTATACCAAGGCATAACTCTGAAGGTGGAAGGATCTGCCGCCTCCAGCCTTGGAACAGCCTTCCAGATGCAAGCCTCGGCGGTGGGTTCTCTCCTCACACAATGGACCAGCTCGGGACCGACCGATGGGCGTGCCATGTTCTATGCGGTCGACGCCAATGGAGTGATCAACAACTCCGCCTCTTCGGCGAATGGCTACGGACATTGGTTCTCCGCCTCCGGCAACCGTTGCGATTATGCCTCCGGTTACGTCTTCAGCGAATTCGACGCCAGCAGCCTCACATTCTCCCTTGGGCAATATCCAGGCAAGGTGGCGAACGGTTCCAACTATACGATCCGTCAAGCCATCAAATATCAGAAGGGAGGGAAAACAGCGGTGGCCACCTTTGTGTTCCATATCCATATCACATCCGACCGCACAGGATATGAGCTAAAAGAGGAAGCCACAAACGTACTGGCATATTTTTCCGAAGATATCCATCCTATTGCCTACTATTCAATTTTAGGCATACAAATCCCTTCCATGCAACAAGGCATTAACCTTGTGAAGATGAGTGATGGTAGCGTGAGGAAAGTGAGGAGAATACCTTAGGGTGTACATAGAATTTTCTATAACAAATAAGCATTTGTCTCCCTAAATATTACCAATTCTAACCGGCAACAAGAAGCGAGACCGAACCGCCTTCCCATCCTTTTCCGCCGGAATCCATTTAGGCATTGATCGGACCACCTTCACCGCTTCGTCATCCATCGGGGGGTCCAGAGATCGTATAACCTTCACATCCGAAATAGAACCATCCTTCTCTACTATGAATCGAACGTAAACCGTCCCTTGGAGTTCAACCCAATTAGGCGGATAACAAAAGTTCCTTTCTATGAAATATTTCAAGGAATCAGGGCCTCCCGGGAATTGGGCCTTTTTATCCACATGTCGATAAACGCTATCCTCCCTAATCACCGCACTGTCGGAATCTTTCCGCAGGGCGATGTTGTCATTGGGCGATTGCGAAGATACCCTCTTCGCTGTATCTGCCACAAATGGTTCCGCATAACAGAGCGTTCCCATTGCCAGGATTACAGACAAACATATGTTCTTTAGCAATAATGATTCCATCTTGTCACGTACAAATATTTAGACCTTAATTTTCAGATTCATTCGATAATTTAAATCTAACCGGCAACCTGAAGATAGACCGAACCGCCTTTCCATCCATTTCCGCTGGAATCCATTTAGGCATTGATTGGACCACCCTCACCGCCTCCGCATCCAACAGCGGATCAGCAGATTGGACAACCTCCACATTCGAAATGTGGCCATGTTTATCCACCACAAATGAAACAACAACCCTACCTTCGATCCCCTTTTCTATTGCTTCCTGTGGATAATATACGTTCTTTTTAAGGAAAGATTTTAAGAATTCATTGCCTCCCGGAAACTGAGCTTCCTTATCCGGTTTTTTAATAATAATATCACCTTCCATGTCTTCTTCCTCATCTCCGTTGTATTGGCTTGAAGGAAACGAGTCCGGAGATTCTTCACTATATATTTGATTATCAGCAGAATCAGGTTCCATATCGCCATTAACATCAACATAATCCACCGAATCCGACGGACAGGCCTTCGGCAGGTTCGGAGTGCACGCCGCCCCTGATACCAAAGCGACCGACAAACCTATGATCTTGATAGGAACGCCCATATTCCGCTTCAGACTCAACTGCGATTCGAGATACCCCACTTCCCGCTCACATGCAGGACATGTGCCCTTGCAATCTCCCTCGAACGTACACTTCCTAGGTGCGTAATCGATGCCATTGGCCTCCGCGATCTGCTCCCGAATCTTTTTGAGAAGCTTGCATAATGATTTCCCTCTTGCCATGTGTGACCGTTTTAGTTGTTTGCTGATTCGCCCCAACAATGGATTATTTCGTCAAGACGATTTTTTTGCCATTCCATAGGTATAGCGTCGAATAGCGTCGGTTCACCACCCTACGTCCGAATAGGTCATAGAGGATATTATCCTCCAAGATGTTCGTCACGTCGCTGATCGGTTGCTGCACCTGTGTCGGCTCGATGAAGATAGAGTCGTCCAGATCTCCCACCAACGTGCCGTATTCCGCCCAGCCGGATGCCTCATAATCGGCAAGCGATTCGGCATAGACATGGATAGTCGGATGGGACGAGAAGAGATAGCTGGCAATGCTTGGTGGAGTCGTCGCCTTAACGTAGGCGTCCTTCACCGCCGATTCATAGAATGCCCCTTGCTGGATATTCTTCACCTCGGAGCCGATTACCACTTTCGATAGTTGGTCACAGTAAGCGAACGCATCGAATCCTATGGTGGTGACACTGTCCGGTATCACTGCTCCCTGCAGGCTTGAGTGGCTAAACGACTGTTGCCCGATGGAGGTGACGGACTGAGGCAGGACTACCGAAACAAGTTTTGTGCACTCGTAGAAGAAGTCGTCCCCAATCATATCCGTAGTGGTCATGTGGTCTTCGTAATAGGCATCGCCCCCGCTCACGATCGTCGCCCCGGAGAGATCCAGCGACTGCAACCTCCCTTCGTTGATCAGCTTGCGGAGGTACTGCACGTCGGTACCATTGAGCGGACCAGTGATGACAGCCTTTATGGCTTGGGAGGTAAGGGAATCGGACAAAGTGCCTGGCTCGGTCAGGTGGACGACCTCCTTCCCGCCTTCTTGCTTGGTCACCTCATGCAGGGTGCCGTCTGCATCGACGGAATAGATGGAGAAATCCTTTCCGATGGAGGATGGCAGGCAGAAACTCAGCGTGTTGGAGGCGTAGAGCATCTTGCCCTCCTTGTTCTGCACCAAGAAGCCTATGCCCCCCGTACCCGTCATGGCATAGAAGGAATCCGCCTGCATATAAGTATACTCGGAAGGCTCCGCCACCTCCGAAATGTAGTCCGTGAACTGTCCCAGGTTAGCGTAGAGGCCGACCATCTCCGAACCCGTTCGCTTCTCTCCTGGTGTAGTCAGGAAGTCGGTGGTCAACACATAATCGGCGCGGTCTTCCACGAAAAGGATCTCCCTGTTCTTCTTCGGATATTGTGAGATCTCCTCCAACGTCCGGTCTATGTCTTCCTGCAGCACCTCCATGGAACGGACCCCGTAGTCGTCGATGGTCAGGCTGCAAGGCTCGAAGAATCCCCATACGGTGAAGAAGTCGGTCAGGTCCTCCTGCGCCACCTCGCATACCTTTCGGACGAACTTCAGCGAGCTATTGTTCGTATTATCCCAAAGTTCCAAAGGATCCTTACGCAACTCCTGGAAGAGCGTCGGGTAGAACGAAGTGTTCTTCCTTGCCTGATGGTAGTAGAGGTACAGTTGGTAATACATCCTCATCATGCTGGAAACGTTTCGTATGAAGTATGGCGTATGGTGCACATAGTCGTTCATCGTGGTGGAGAGCGACAATCCCTTGGAGGTGGTGCGTCCGTCAAGGAAGCAGATCACGTTGGAGAAGAGGTTGTTCGAAACCTCCGTGCAGCCTTCCAGGTTGATGGCTTGCTGGTTATTGTGCCCACACTCGTGTCCGGCGCACCAATCATCCTGGTCCTCCCTGCTCACGTCAAACGTTTTGGAGATACAGTCCACCGAATTGTACGATGTGCGGTAGGTGGTGGAGTTGGCATATCCATCGTCGGTTTCGTTCCCTTCGATGGCGAAGTTCGGGTTGTTGTAGTAGATCGGGAAGTAGGCTTCGCCGCCCGTCAGGTTGTAGGGCGGATTGGCCCGTTGTCCGGTGGCCACCGACTCGCAGATACCCATCAGCTCCTTCTCCCACACGGTGAGGCTATCGAACCAGATGACATCCTTGTCGATGGAGGAAGGGAAGAGCTCCCGATAGGAGGAGGTCCTGAAGTTGAGCAACGTCTCCGCCCCCTTGACGGTGAAGAGCTCATGCGTGGCGTTGCCTAACAACTCCACGTACTCGGCATCGTTATGGCGCGCCAAATCATAGTAACCATTCACCACGCCACCCTCGACATGGATCTTGAGGGTAGGCCACTCGTTGAGCTTCTTCGTCATCGAGCGGGTATCGGCGGTATAGACGATATAGTAGAGGGCATCCTTCCGCCCATCGATGATGTTCACTCCCTTGGAGAGTCTTGTGCCTGCCTTCGCATTTGAGATGAGGGCGTTGCCGACACATCCCGCGAAGTAGAGCGTTGCGTCGCTCGGTACATCTTGGTCCACGAAGACGTAGATGGCTTCATTATCCGCCGAATAGATACCCGTCGGATTACCCATGTATGAGCCACCGGAACTCATGAGCAAGTTGTTCCAATAGTTGGCGTCGCTATAGGCCGCATAATCATGGATCCTGAAATCCTTTTCGTACTTATTCCAATCATTATTCTTGATTTTCAAGGCAATAGCAATGATTCCATCAGGTATTTCGCTTCCCTTCATCGCTTGGGAGAGATCATTATCGCCCATCGCGGCATATTCGTCCCTCAGTTCCGTGCAGGCCGCATCTTTGAAGTAGGTGTCAAGCTTTGAGCGCAGGATGAGCAGCGGGTCTTTCTCTTGCGCATAGTACTCGTCCAAGGTCCCCTTGATGGTGCCGAACTCGTTCCATTCGGACCCTTTATAGGTGTTCTCCATCTCCGAATAGACGAGAATATCCGGTTCGGAAGAGAAGAGGTAATTGTCGATCTGAGGAGGATACATCGGTATGACATAGGCGACCTTAACGGAGGAGCTATAGAATACGCCTTGCGCCAGGGATGTGACATTGGCCCCGATGACGACAGTGTGCAGCGCCTCGCAATAGGCAAAGGCGTCCATACCGATCGACTCGACATTTTGAGGGATGACAACTTCCTTCAGACCCGTGTGGGAAAAGGCGTTGGCGTAGATTTTCGTGACCGATTGGGGAAGCACTACATACTGCAGGTTCGAGCATTCCGTGAACATAGCCTCCCCGATGGCATTCTTCCTTGTCCGATGGTTTTCGTAATAGGCGTCCCCACCGCTCACGATCGCCACTTCGGAGAGGTCCAGCGACGTGACCGACCCCTCGTCAATCAGCTGCCGAAGGTATTTGACGTCCGTTCCGTTGATGGAACCCGTGATCTTCACCTCCTTGTCGCCTGGGGAAAAGAGGGAGGATAGGGAACCAGCCTCTTCCACATGGAATGTGCTCATCGACCAGACATCCATGGCGCAACATGCCATGAAGGAGAATAGCGTAGTGGTTATTTTGGTAAAAAGTTTTTTCATACGCTTATGCTTTATTTATAGACTGCTAAAAACCAAGAAATAAAAAGTTGTGATATGCCACTTTTACAAAAGAGAGGAGCTACCATCGGCAAAGCATTTTCCCTCTCGTAACAAAGATAAAAAAATTTTTCAAGTGTGTAACATGACCCTTTCATTTAGATTAGGCAGAAGGTGAATATTCGTTCTGCGTTTATGGAATCGTAAATCGTTAAATAGTAAATGTTATATTATATCTAATACAGTAAGTAAAACCGCCGGGAGTGTAATCTTGCCTCGAAAGAAAAAGGTTGAGTGGACAGCGTAACGGCCACCCACTCAACTCCATCTTGTATAGTTCTGTTTACCAGCCTATTGCACTGATAATTTATGCTGGTTATTTCGCATTATACCGTTGCTCCACGACTTGCCAGTCGATGATTGACCAAAGAGCGGCGAGGTGGTCCGGACGACGGTTCTGATAGTCCAAATAGTAGGCGTGCTCCCACACGTCGAAGGTCAGCAGGGGTTTCAGTCCTTGCTTTGCGGGGTTAGCGGCGTTCGCCTCTTGGGTGATGACGAGCTTGCCATTAGCGTCCGCGGAGAGCCACACCCAGCCGGAGCCGAATAGGGTAGCGCCCTTCTTCTGGAACTCCTCCTTGAAGGCGTCGAACGACCCAAAGTCCCTGGTGATCGCATTGGCGATATTTCCCGCAGGCTGGTTGTCCGCTTTAGCCGGACGGAACTGTCCGAAGTAGAGCTCATGGTTCAGTATTTGTCCTGCGTTGTTGAAGATTCCGCCAGTCGATTTCTTGACGATCTCCACGAGCGGCGTCTCTTCGAAGCCCGAGCCTGGCAACAGTGCATTGAGGTTGTTCACGTAAGCTTGCAGGTGCTTCCCATGGTGGAAGGCGATGGTCTGCTGGCTGATAACTGGTTCCAACGCATTGGCGGCGTAGGGGAGTGTCATCAATTCAAATTTTTGGCTAGCCATATTTGTTTGTTTTTAAGTGAATGAATCGAGGCAACGGTTCTTCCCTTGCCTCAAGACAAAGATATGGATTTTTTGTGTGGAATGCCAATAGGGCTATAATTAATTTTTTGTGTGATGGTGGCAGGGTAGATATTCCGTTGATTTCTGTTGCCGTTGTGTGTTCTTCCAGAGGGAATTATATCTCGAAGAAATAATTAGGTTAGTCGTTTTTTGTTGATATTGAATAGGTTAGGTGGTCTGAAATTATTTCACGATCACGCCGCCACCGATTACCTTGCCCTCTTGGTAGAGGACGACGGATTGTCCTGGCGTAACTCCCCAGACGGGTTGGGCGAAGTGTACCTTCATCTTGTTACCGTCCGTCTCGATGGTGGCGGGTGTTGCCGGACTTTTATACCGTATGCGGGCCTCGACGTTGGGGTTGTTCTGCAATGCTTCAAGGTCGGTGAATTGGCAAGCGCGGGCTTCCAGTTTATCGCTCAGCAGATCCTCCCGTGTGCCTAATTTGACTGTATTTTTTTGGGCGTTGATACCTGCCACGTAGCGGGGTTCCCCGAAGGCGACCCGTAGGCCTTTGCGCTGTCCTATCGTGTAGTTCTGGAATCCCTCATGGGTGCCTATCTTACGTCCCTGCATGTCGACGAAGTGTCCCGGAACGCACCGCTCCGCATAGTTTTCCACGTTGGTCTGCAGGAATTCACGGTAGTCGTCGTTGGGGATGAAACAGATCTCCTGGCTTTCGGTCTTGGTGGATAGCTTCTCGTACCCTCTCTGTTTGGCCATGGCCCGCACCTCTGTTTTGGTGTATTGGCCTAATGGGAAGAGCGTCCGTGAGAGGAACTCCTCCTTGATGCGCCACAGGAAATAGGTTTGGTCCTTGAGGTTGTCCACCGCATTGCAGAGGTAGTGGTGGCCGTTTTCCTCCTTGATCTGTGCGTAATGGCCGGTGGCGATGTAGTCGCAACCCATTTGGTCGGCCACCTCCACCAGTTTGCCCCATTTGATGGTGGCGTTGCAGATGACGCACGGGTTGGGGGTGCGCCCCGCCATGTATTCGTCGATGAAGTTCTGGATGACCGATTCCCGGAAGTTCTCCCTCAGGTCGACGATGTGATGTTCGAACCCTAGGCTTTCGGCCATGCGTTTGGCCTCCATGATGGCGTCTATGGTGCAGCAGCCCTTCTCCTTGGCGAGGCAGCTCTCCTTCATGCTGTCCCATGTGCGGTAGGTGACCCCCACCAGGTCGTAGCCCTGCTCTTGGAGTAGGATGGCGGACATCGTGCTGTCGATGCCTCCGCTCATGGCCATTAAGACTTTCCCTTTGCTCATGGTTGCCGAGGAGTTATTTCTCAGACGTTGAAACGGAAGTGCATGATGTCACCGTCCTGTCCGATGTATTCTTTTCCCTCTATGGATATCTTACCAGCTTCGCGGCAGGCTGCTTCGGAGCCCAAGGCCACGTAGTCCTCGTATTTGATGACCTCGGCGCGGATGAATCCCTTCTCGAAGTCCGTGTGGATGATGCCGGCGCATTGCGGAGCCTTCATGCCGCGACGGAAGGTCCATGCGCGGGTCTCGTCCGCTCCTGAGGTGAAGAAGGTCTGGAGGTCCAGCAGCTTGTAGGCCGCTTTGATCAGTCTGGCCACGCCCGACTCCTTCAGTCCCACCTCTTCGAGGAACATCTGGCGCTCCTCGTAGGTCTCCAGTTCGGCGATATCCGCTTCGGTGGCGGCCGCCACGATCAGCATGTCAGCCTTCTCCTCCTTGATAGCCTCCGCTACCGCTTGGGTATATTTGTTTCCTGATACGGCACTGGCCTCGTCCACGTTGCAGACGTAGAGCACTGGCTTGGTGGTGAGGAGGAAGAGGTCCTTGACGATCGGTTTCTCCTCTTTGGTGAGCTCCACGGTACGGGCAGACTTGCCAGCCTCCAATGCGGCCTTGTATCTCAGGAGGATGTCCAGCACTGCCTTGGCGGTCTTGTCGCCTCCGGTCTGGGCTTGCTTCTGTACTTTCTGGATGCGGCTCTCGACGGTCTCCAAGTCTTTCAGTTGGAGCTCCATGTCGATGATCTCCTTGTCGCGCACAGGGTCCACGCTACCGTCCACATGTGTCACGTTCTCGTCGTCGAAGCAACGGAGCACGTGGAGGATGGCGTCCGTCTCGCGGATGTTGGCGAGGAACTTATTGCCCAAGCCCTCTCCCTTGCTGGCTCCCTTCACGAGACCCGCGATGTCCACGATCTCCACCGTGGTAGGGATGACACGTTGCGGATGGTCGATCTCCGCCAGTTTGTTGAGACGCTCGTCAGGCACGGTGATCACGCCCACGTTAGGCTCTATTGTGCAGAATGGAAAATTAGCCGCTTGCGCTTTCGCGTTGGATAAACAGTTGAAAAGGGTTGACTTTCCTACGTTAGGCAACCCCACGATGCCACATTGTAATGCCATATTTTGTTATGTATTATTTCTTTTAATTCTTTCCGCGAAGATACCTATTCTTTTTTAGTTTACCCTTTTTCATGGTTGATTATTTGTTTTGCGGGGTGTTTTCAGGGTGTTGTGGATGAATTTGTTTGGGCGATAGGTATTGAGTCAATAGTAAATTGTAAATGGTAAAATATGCATAACAGGATAATAAAACGACGGGGTGAAGAAGGGCTTCACGCAACCGTCGTCCCTGCAAATTTACATAAATTTCTTTTCTCAAAAGAGTCAATAGTAAATTGTAAATCTTTCTATATCCCTTTTATTGTTTCAAGGTTAAATAGAATTCTCCCGCTCTTCTGGTTCTTTCGTTCATTTGCTCGAATAAAAGGGAATCCACGTAAGCTTTTCGGCTTTTGATGTCGATGTTTGTGATTTTAAACAATTGTTCGTCGGCTATGGCTATTTCCCTCTCGAAATACGAGTCGCAAAAAGAATTACTGAACAATCTGGGCTTACTATTTGATTTAAGTAGATCCCAGTATTCCTTGGATGTGTATAGTGTTTCGCCTCCCTTTTCCACCCAAAGGATATTGAATGCGTAATCATATTCACCACTGACGTAATCCAAAGTGTCCTCAGCATATTCTGGGTACCTAGAGAAACTACAGCCATATCGATCAACATAGGCATCATAAATATGGAATTTGATAATTGGATTACTGGCTCCTTCTTTTGACGCTTTACTTATAATTCCTCCAAAATTTGTTATCTCATTATCATAGAGATCAATATTGGCATTTATAGTTTTGCGTTTTCTAGGTGGGCAATGAAATCGATCTTCCGATTCTCCCAGGGTATAGTATATTTTTGCATATTTATTGAACGATGTGTCTCTTTTTATGCTCTCGCGGATGTCGGTTATCTTCTTCCAAGCGGAATCACAACATACATTGGCGTACTGATCGTATTTTTCTTGGAGCTCCTTTATCCTATTTGTGTCCGTTACCATTTCACGGTATTTTATGATATCGCGATAGGTCACGTCCGCATATTTTAGGTATAGATCCTTAGCGAGATGTCTTAGATATGACTCTTCTGATCCAATATATGCGAGAGGTTTCTCTAAATTCAGGTCACTATAATCCTTACAAATTTTGACCATTTCTTTATTGCTAAGGGGCTCGGTGATGGACTTGTCAATGGCTGATTTACATGATGTTAATGCACAAATGAAACCCAATAAAAAGTATCTCTTTTTCATGTTATTGAATATTAAAGCGAAGGTTCTAAAAATTTATTTTTCAACGCTCGCCAGAACCTGTTAGGTCGAATGATGAAAAGCCTTTCATTCTGAATTGCCCTCAAAAGTAATATAAAAAATGTAAAATATACGTATATTAATATGATAAAATGAGTATTTTGTACATTTATTATTTGTTGTCAATTATTCGAAGTATGTAGGTGTGGAAGTAGAATCCTTTATTTTTAATAATGTGTTATTACAGTGAATGTGACGTTGAAGGATAAAAAGAATGTGGAGTAGACTAATGTAATAGTTGCAGGATGTATTTCCCTATCATCATTTTGAGTATATTTGTGGGAGCGGAATCGCAGATAGTTAAAATCATATAATAATAAAGAAGACATTATGGTAAAGCATGTTATTTTGTGGACGTTGAAGGACACCTTCTCAGCGTCTGAGAAAGAGGAGATTAAGGCAGGCATCAAAGCTGGTTTGGAAGGATTGAAGGGAGTTGTCCCTGGTTTGATCGACGTGAAGGTGAATGTCAATGGCTTGCCTACTTCCAATGTCGATGTGATGTTGGACTCAACCTTGGAGAGCTTTGAGGCCTTGAAGGCGTATGCGGTGCACCCTGCCCATGTGCAGGTGGCGGACACGAAGGTACGTCCTTTCACCGCCGACAGGAAATGCTTGGATTTTGAGGTCGAATAATTGGTTCGGAAGGAGTGAACGGGCAGGCTGATCTGCTCGAATCATACGTGCAGAAATCATGGGATGGTGGCGACTTGTGGGTAAGTGCGCCACCTTCTCTGTGTAAATAGGGAGTGGATTTTATGCCTAAATGTGGTCGATTGGGTATATGAACCGATAATTCTATGGTTATATCTCCTATTGCCTCTAAATTTTTTCTTCCTGAAACACAGCGCGTTGTAAAAAAGTGGCAAAAAAAGATGTTGAAAAGTTTGGCGGGAAACGCGGAAGGCCGTACTTTTGCACCCGCTTTCGGAAACGAAAAGCCCCCCGGGCGGAGGCCGGAGGGGACGAAGAGAGAGATCTTTGAGGAAATTGATCGAGACAGCAGGAAAATGCATAAATGCAAGGGAAGAGGCAAGCGCATAGGAATATGCGCTCCAACAATTCCACAGACAGAATAATACGGACACCGAGCTAGGAAACAAAAAAAAAACAATTCATACAACGGAGAGTTT